>CASCUT010000019.1 GCA_949155365.1 uncultured Clostridia bacterium | reverse complement strand
TAACCGATAAAATTTCAAGGAATTTCATACAACTTAAAGCACATATATTTCCTTACAAGAAACCAGTAAAAAACTTAAAACAAGCTAATTACAAAGTTTTGCCGATTTGGTGGACTTTTTAGGCTATATATGATATAATAAAAAAGAGTAACATAAAATTAGGTTGTAGAAAGGACTTTCAGAATGCTAAAAATAAGCACGAAAGATTTAACACAGCAACAAGTCAATGAAATCATTGTACTTGTTCGAAAAAATCGGGGAAGAGCATATTCTTCGACCAAGAAACATCGGTTAGAAATTGATTTGTCTTTACTGAAGAGAGCAGAACGAGGACAGGTAAAGAAAGAAATCAAGAAGATTAAGAAAGAGAAGGCTTCCACATAAAAGTGGAGCTTTTTCGTTTTTATAAAAAGAAACCTTGTATAAAAACAAAAGGAATGATACAATACTAAAGAAGAAAAGGAGAGAAAATTATGTATCGACTTGTTGCCATTGATTTAGATGGAACTTTATTAAATTCGTATGGAGAAGTATCTGAAAAAAATAAACAAGCAATTCAAAAAGCAATAAAAAAAGGAACTGAAGTAGTACTTGCTTCTGGAAGACCCATTATGTCTGTCAAAAATTTAGCAAATGAAATAGGATGTGACCATTATATCATTTGTGGAAATGGTGCTATTACGTATGATATACCAAAGGAAGAAATTCTATACAACCGTTTTTTAGAAAAAGCAAAAGTATTGCAGATTATCAAAATATGTGAAGAAAATAGTATTTTTTATAATGTTTACACAAAAGACACTATTTTAACAAAAAATCTGAACTATAATATTTTATTTTATCATCAAGAAAACGCAAGCAAACCAGAAAACAGAAAGACACATATAAGTATTATGCAAAACATACCAGAATATATCCAAAATAGAAAAGAAGAAGATTATTTAAAAATTACCATATGTGACAATGACAAAGTAGTTTTTGGAAGTATTATTCGAAAATTACGTACCATAAAAAATGTAGATGTATTAGACGTAGCACATATGTCGAGAAAAATCATAAAAGATGGAACCAATAATGTTTTTATGGAATACTATTACACAGAAATAACCAATACAAAAGTAGACAAATGGCAAGCAATCGAAAACTTAATACAAAAACAAAACATCAAACCAGAAGAAGTAATGACAATAGGAGACAACATCAACGATGCCGAAATGGTAAAAAAAGCAGGACTTGGTATTATGATGCAAAATGCAGCACCCTACATTCAAGAAATGGCAGATGTCATCGTAAAAAATAACGATAATGATGGTGTAGCAGAAGCAATCGAAACTTATATATTAAAAGAATAAAAAAGAAAGAAAAAACACAAACTAGAAAAAAAGATAGGGAGTGTTTTTTTATGAGTAATAATGAAAAAGAAAAAAGAAATCAAAATAGAGAAGATCTAGGAGAAGATACCACAAAATATGGAGAATTTATTTCCTCCTATTTTGCATGGTTAACCCTAGATAGACAAAAGCAAAATGCAAAACAAATGGAACAAATGACAAAAAACAGACATGGGGACGGAGATTTTGACAAAAAACAAATATGAGAACGGAAATTTTGTCTTAACAAAAAGGATAAGTAAAAATAGACATGATAGACATGAGGACGGTAGACATGAGGACGGAGATTTTGACAAGAAACAAACATGAGAATGGAAAATTTGTCTTAACAAAAAAGATAAGTAAAAATGGGATAGAGAAAAACGATAGTAATCTTTGTAGCAACGAAAATAATGAAAAAGAAATTATGTATAACAGTTACTAATAAAATCTTTTTATCTTATTGATAAGAAAATCGGCGAAAGATATAATAAAACAAAAAAAGATAGGAGACAAAAGAAAAAAATGACAGATAGCAAAGGAATTACAATTGTAACATTAGTAGTAACAATTATTATATTAATTATTTTGGCAGGAGTAAGTATCAATATAACATTAGGAGAAGAAGGAATTATAACAATAGCGAAAAAAGCAAAAGAGAATATAGAATTAGCACAAATAGAAGAGCAAACAAAGTTAAATGAATTATATACTTCTATAAAAGAAGAAGAAATAACAGAAGGAGAAACAATCTACAATATAATAGCAAAATGGGAAGACTTTAAAAAGAAAATAGCAGATTATATAGAAGAAGCAGGGGGAATAAAACCAGAATATACAGCAAATATAGAAACATTTGGAGAGAGTATATTAGGAATAGTAAAAGAAGTAACAAAAGATGCAACAGCAACCCAGCAGGATATCGTAGAAGGAAAAACCGCATGGATAAATGGAGAAAAAGTTACTGGAAATAAGAAAGTAGAAACAGAGGTAGAACATGGCTTAATGGTATGTGGAGCAAATGGGAGTGAAATATATATAAGGCACAACACCTCATATACTGTAAAAAAAGATGGGATATTAGAATATGATGGTTCATCAACAAGAGCAGGACTATTAATACAGGTAAATGGGCAAAATAAAGTAGTTAAAAATAATAATTATAATATTACATCAGGAAGCTTCCCTGTAAATAAGGGGGATGTCATAACAATTTCTGAGTATGACTATTCAGGATGGTCTAGACTAGCAACATTTAGTTTTATTATTAAATAGAGAAAAGAGACATGGGGACGGAGATTTTGTCTAGCGGAAAAACATAAGTAGAGAAAGAATGATGTAGAAAAAACCACATCATTCTTTGGAATAAAAAAAAGACACGGGGACGGAGATTTTGTCTTAAAGAAAAAAGATAAGTAAAAAACTATTGACATTAAATAAAAAAAGAGTATAATAGAATTAAAGGTCAAAGAAAGTCAAAGTCAATTAAGAAAACAGAAGAAACAAAAGAGGTGATAGTATGCGAATGTCAGATATGATAGAAGAGTTTATAAAAGAATTATTTACAGAGGAAGAAAATTATATAGAAATACAAAGAAACGACCTAGCAGAACAATTTAATTGTGTGCCATCGCAAATTAATTATGTGATAGCGACTCGTTTTAAACCATCGCAAGGATATTACGTAGAAAGTAAACGAGGTGGTGGAGGACATATTAAAATAACAAAAGTAAATCTTACAAAAAGTAATTATTTTATGCATATCATTAATAGTATGGAAAATAATATAACAGCACAAGAGGTAGACATTTTTATTAGTAATTTTCTATCCTACCAAATGTTAACAGAAATTGAAGCAAAACTATTAAAAGTAGCAACAAGTGATAATGTATTAAGATTACCACAGCCAACAAGAGATGAAATAAGAGCAACAATATTTAAAAATATGTTAATAAATTTAGTTTAATTTGTGACAAAAGAAGAATCTTTCTTCTCACAAAGGAAAGGTAAAATAATGAGACAAGGAGAGATATTCTTTGTCTGAAACAAGTAAAGGAGTTGATTTTTATGTTGTGTCAAAATTGTAATGAGAGAGAGGCAAATGTAAAATATACGCAAATTATTAATGGAGTAAAAAAAGAAATGAGATTATGCGACTTTTGTGCGAAAGAATTAGGAATTGATTCAATCTCATTTAACATGCCAATTCATTTTTCTAATTTTTTAGAAGATATGTGGGAAGATGGTGAAACCTTACTTCCAAATTTTACAACTCCAAGTGCTTTATCTTGTAATAAATGTGGAATGACATACGATAATTTTGTAGAAACAGGAAAATTTGGTTGTGATGAATGTTATCATGCATTCAAATTAAGATTAGATGGGTTATTAAAAAATATTCATGGAGCAAATCGTCATGTTGGAAGAAATGGAAAGTTAATCGGAAATGTCGAAGATAAACTGAATGAGGAAAAAATAGTAAAACACAAAATAGAAGAGAATAAAAAAGAACAAGAGAAAGAACAAATATTAGAACGTCTGCAGGAGAGGCTAAAGCAAGAAATAAAAGAGGAACGATATGAAGATGCAGCAAAGACAAGGGATGAAATTAAAAAAATAAAATAGAAGGTTGAAGGATAAGGAGGAAAAGAAATGAATTGGTATTTGGAAAGTGGAAAAGATTCTGATGTAATAATTAGTTCTCGCATACGACTTGCTAGAAACATCAAAAATCTTCCTTTTAAATTGAAAATGACAAAAGAAGATAAAAAACAATTATTAGAAAAAGTAAAATTTATTACGCCAAGTATTGGATATGGTCTAACCTTTTTCTATTTAAAAGATATAGATGATTTATCCAAAATGACTTTGGTAGAGAAACATATGATTAGCCCAGAAATGGCTTTAACAAAAGAGGAAGAAGTAGCAATTGTCATAAATGAAGAAGAAAATATTTGTATTATGATAAACGAAGAGGACCATTTGCGTCTGCAAGTATTTTCTAGTGGAAGAGACCTACAAAACACATTACAATTAGCCATAGAGATAGAACAGAAATTAGATGAGCAATTAGGGTTTAGTTGTACAAAAGAATATGGATATTTAACAGCATGTCCAACCAATGTAGGTACAGGACTAAGAGCTTCAATTATGGTTCATTTACCAGCATTAAAAATGACTGGCAATTTAAGCAAAGTGTTACATATTGTAAATAGCTTTGGAATGACGATTCGTGGAGTATATGGAGAAGAAAGTAAAAGTAAAGCAGATATTTACCAAATTTCAAACAATCAAACACTAGGAATGACAGAAAGTGAAATTGTTGCGAATCTAGAAAATATTACGAAAAAAGTAATGGAACAAGAGAGATTGGCGAGAAAATATTTAACTAAAAACAGCGATGAATTAGAGGATAGAGTATATCGTTCTTATGGAATTTTAACAAATGCAAGAAAGTTAAGTTCAGAAGAAAGTGAAAATTTATTATCTGATATAAAATTAGGAACAGATTTGGGTGTCATCCAAGAGTTAGATGATAATACAGTAAAAAAATTAATGTTATATACCAAACCAGCAAGTTTGCAAAAAAGAGTAGGAACACTTTTAGATGCAAACCAAAGAGATAAAAAGCGAGCAGAGGTAATAAAACAAATCATAAAAGAGAAAAACGAGTGAATATTTCCAAATGGGGACAGTCCCTGGGACAAATGGGGACAGTCCCTAATTGAGAAAAAAGGGATAATTAGGAACAGTTCAAAAATGTTCTAAGAGAAAGAGAGGGATAAAAATGACATATAAATTTACAAAACGTGCAGAGAAAGCAATAAGAATTGCAAATGAGATAGCGATTCAGTTTGGACACAATTATATTGGAACAGAGCATTTGCTATATGGTTTACAAAAGGAAGGTTCTGGCGTAGCAAGTAAAGTCTTAGAAATGCAAGGATTAACACCAAAACAAATAGAAGATCAAATGGATGTACTAGTAGGAAGAAATGAACCAATTGAAAAAGAAAGTGTGATTGGATTTACACCAAGAACCAAAAGAGTAATTGAAAATGCCTTTCGTGAGTCCAGAAAGTTAGGTTCTGATTTTATTGGAACAGAGCATCTTTTAATAGGAATTATGCGTGAGGGTGACAGTGTAGCGGTTCGTATTATGGTAGATTTAAATGTAAATCCACAAAAACTATATAATGAGGTAGTGAAAGTTTTAAATGATGAAACCATAGGACAAGAGGAGGGAGAGAAAAGAGCAAAATCTGCTAAAACTTTAGGAAGTTATCATCAAACACAAACGTTAAATCAATTTGGAACAGATTTAACGAAACAAGCCATTGAGGGAAAACTAGATCCAATTATTGGAAGAAAAGAAGAAATTGAAAGAGTAATTCAAATTTTATCCAGAAGAATGAAAAATAATCCGTGTTTAATAGGAGAGCCTGGAGTTGGTAAAACAGCAGTAGTAGAAGGATTAGCACAAAAAATTATTATGGAAGATGTACCAGAACAATTGAAAGAGAAAAGAGTTGTGAACTTAGATATTTCTAGTATGGTAGCAGGAGCAAAATATCGTGGTGATTTTGAGGATCGAATTAAAAAATGTTTAAATGAAGTGAAAAAAGTAGGAGATGTCATTCTATTTATCGATGAGATTCATACCATTGTAGGAGCAGGTTCGGCAGAAGGAGCAGTAGATGCAGCTAATATCTTAAAACCATTATTAGCAAGAGGAGAAATTCAGCTAATTGGGGCAACAACGCTAAACGAATATCGAAAATATATTGAAAAAGATAGTGCATTAGAAAGAAGATTTAGTCCTGTTACCGTAACAGAACCTACCATAGAGGATACCATTAAAATTTTAGAGGGAATTTGTGATAAATATGAAGCACATCATAATGTGAAAATAACAGAAGAAGCGATGAAATCAGCAGTAGAATTATCGGTAAGATATATCAACGATCGTTTCTTGCCAGATAAGGCAATCGATTTAATCGATGAAGCTGCTTCGAAAGTAAGAATGAGAACCTATACACAACCAGACAATTTAAAGAAACTAGAAGAAGAATTACAAACCATACAAAAAGAAAAAGAAGAAGCAATTTTTGCGCAAGACTTCGAAAAGGCAGCATCACTTCGTGATACTCAGCAAGAAAAACAAGAAAAGTTAGAAAAAGAAAAACAAAAATGGGAGCACAAAAATAGGAAAGAAGTAATGCAATTAGGAAAAGAAGACATCGCAGAAGTAATTAGCAGTTGGACTAGAATTCCAGTAAAAAAACTAACACAAGACGAAAATGAAAAACTTAAAAATTTGGAAGCGACATTGCATGAAAGAGTAATTGGACAAAACGAAGCAGTAGAAGCAGTTGCCAAAGCAATTAGACGTGGCAGAGTAGGGCTAAAAGACCCGAATCGTCCGATTGGTTCATTCTTATTCTTAGGACCAACAGGTGTTGGAAAAACAGAACTTTCGAAAGCATTAGCAGAGAACTTGTTTGGCAAAGAAGATGCCATGATAAGAATTGATATGTCAGAATATATGGAAGGACATTCTGTATCTAAGTTAATTGGTTCTCCACCAGGTTATGTAGGATTTGAAGAAGGAGGACAACTAACAGAAAAAATACGTAGAAATCCATATTCAGTAATTCTATTTGACGAAATCGAAAAAGCACATCCAGATGTCATGAACATGCTACTTCAAATACTAGATGATGGACGTTTAACCGATAGTAATGGAAGAATGGTAAATTTCAAAAATACCATCATTATCATGACTTCTAATGTAGGAGCAAGAAGAATTACCGATAAAAAAACACTAGGATTTACATCAAAAGTAGAAGAACAAGCAGAGGACAAAAAAGAATATGAAGCCATCAAAAAAGATGTCATGCAAGAATTAAAAAGAGAGTTTAGACCAGAATTCATCAATCGTATCGATGAAATCATTGTATTTCATAAACTAGCCAACGACGAAATGAGGCAAATAGTCGATATCCTATTAAAACAATTACAAAAACGTATGGAAGCACAAAATATGAAAATAGAAATAGACGACAAAGTAAAAGAATTAATTCTAAAAGAAGGAGTAGATAGCAGTTATGGAGCACGTCCACTAAAAAGAACCATACAAAACAGAATAGAAGACAAAATAGCAGAAGCGATTTTAGAAGGAACCATAAAGCCGAATAAAAAAGTGAAAATAACACTAGATGAAGAAGAAAAAATTATAATAAATTAAATTTTAGGGACGGGTCTAAAAATTTAAAAACAACGAAAAAGTTGAATTAAATTTTTAAGCCCATCCCTAAAATTTATTAATTCTTTTCAAAATAGGTGACATAAAAGCAAATGTCACCCTGACAAACATCAAATATGGCATATTTTTCTGCATCTAAAGTTTCAAGAAAATTAAGATAGTCATCTTTAGAGCCAGTGTAGTAAAGGATAAAATCATTTGGTGAATTCACACTTCCTGTAACCTTTTCCAATGAAGAGTGATTTTTTAGCCGGTAAGTAACAAAAAAGGTATATCTGGAATGTGAGACAGCAAATATTTCATATTTTTCTTTATCTAAGGTATTAAGAAAGTTAACGTATTTTCTTTTGGAATTAGCATGATAAGTAAAATAGGTTTTACCAGTCTCTTCTGAATCAGAAGAGGGTGAAGTAGTAAATTTCTCTCCAGTATTAGGTGATGTGACAGTTCCACGATGAAGATGTGTAAGAGCAACAACAATAAAAATAAGGATAATGGTAATCCCAATGCCAATAAGAGAAAGTTTAAGGTCGCCAAATTTTCTTGATGTCATAGTATGTCCCTCCATAATAAAGTAATTACTTTAATTGACTAGTTACAATAATGATATAGATTATATCACAGGTAACATAAAAAAGCAATTTAAATTTTAGGGACGGGTCTAAAAATTTAATTTAACGCTTGGAATCGTTTTTAAATTTTTAGACCCGTCCCTAAAATTTAAATTGGGTTGACGTGAATAATGGTGTTATAGACTTTATCTAAAGAGGTAATATCTTTTTCTAATCTATCGGCTAGTTCATGGCTTTGGAAAGTGGTCATGTTTCCATCGACATAGATAGTAAGTACGATGACATATTGATAGCCAACAGGAGAGGAAGAAAAGTGATCTATTTTTTGAATTTCTTTATAATTTTTGACATAACGTAAGATTAAATCTTTGGTGTCTTCATCAATGGATTCATCCATTAAAATATTATAGCTTTCAATAAAAATTTTAATTCCTGTTATCATAATCCAAATGGAAATTCCAATTCCAACGACACCATCTAACCAAGTTATACCAATTAAAGTGCTCAAGATGGAACATAGTGTAAAGGTGGTTACAATACAGTCGTTTCGATGGTCATTTCGACTTGCTTCTAGTAAAATGTTATCGTATTTTTTACATAGACGATTGGTATAAATGAATAAACAGGATTTTACCAAAATAGTAATCAAACAAACAATAACTAAAAACCAAGAGAATTGCATGGTACTACCATGGATTAGGGAAAAAGCGGAATCGTATAATAGCTTAAAGGCAACTACAATCATTGAAATGCTAATAAATAGAGAAAAGATATATTCGGCTTTTCCGTGTCCAAAGTTATGTGATTCGTCTTGTGGTTCACTTGCAATCTTATTTCCAATCCATGTCATTAAGGATGCAAAAATATCACCTGCACTATTAGCACTATCGGCAATCATAGCTTGTGAATGAGAAAGAAAGCCAATGCTTCCTTTTATGATAAGTAAAAATAAATTTCCTAAAATACCAAATAAACCAACTTTTTTGGTTACTTCATAGCGATTCATAAAAAGGCTCCTTTTTAATATTTAATATTATATAGTAATACAAAATAGAAGAAAAGATGCCCATAAAACTGACATCTTTTCGTTCTTCTACTTTATCGATAATTTTCCACGGCAAAAGCAGAGAAAGACGTTAAATATGAAATGTTGTTAGCGGTGTAGAAAAAACCATATTCCTCGTAATCCGAAGTTTCAGGGAGCTGGTAAGAAGTACAAAAGAAACTGTAAGTTTTACCAAGCATCTGCTCTCTAGAAGTATGCTGTAATTTTACAATTTTCAATTCTTTTGAATCTCCACGAATCACCGTATCGGAGTCAAAAAAATGCAATGCGTAACAATTATCAGCAAGAGAGACAACTTCGAAGTGGCTAAGCCTAATAAAAGGAGAGGGTTCCTGATCTATCCGCAATAATTCTGCTAAATGTGGTGAGATGAGAAGGAAAACAGGTTCGATCCAACCAATATCTTCTGAGATGGAAATGAAAAAGTCTGTTTTGCCAGAAGTAGATGTAATGTATGATATATCCTTCCTCATAGTAAACCTCCTATATACTAATATAAGCAAGTTAATGTTACCGATTATACTTTAATTATACGATAAATAAGTGCAAAAAGTCAATATGAATTTCAGCGTTTTCTATTGAAAAAAAAATGAGTTTATGATATAAGTTAAATATACGGAAATAAGGAAAAGAAGAGAATTTATGAAAAAGATAAAAGACTATCCATTAGAAGAATTAAAAGAAGAGTTAAAAAGCTTAGGGGAAAAGCCATTTAGGGCAGAACAAATTTATCGTTGGCTGTATGAAGAAAAAGTAAAAAGTTTCGATGAAATGACGAATTTATCACTTTCCCTAAGAGAAAAATTAAAACAAGAATATACCATGAGCAATTTTAATATTATTCAAAAACAAGAATCGGCAGATGGTACGAAAAAATATTTATTTGATGTATTAGATGGAAATGCGATTGAAACAGTATTAATGGAATATCATCATGGAAAAACTATTTGTGTATCTTCCCAAATTGGATGTAAAATGGGGTGCAAATTCTGTGCATCTACGGGAATTGCTTTTGTGCGTAGCTTAAGTGCAGGAGAAATTGTAGAACAAATCCTAGCAGTAGAACAAGATACAGGTTCTAGAATTTCTAATATCGTATTTATGGGAATTGGAGAGCCGTTAGACAACTACGATAATGTCATAAAAGCAATCCATATTTTAAATCATCCAAAAGGATTAAATATAGGGGCAAGACATATTAGCATATCCACCAGTGGACTAGTACCAAAAATTTATGACTTAGCCAAAGAAAAAATTCCTTGCACGCTTTCTATTTCGCTACATGCTACAAGCAATGAAAAAAGAAGCAACATGATGCCAGTAAATAATGTATATCCAATTGAAGAACTAATCAAAGCATGCAAAGACTATATTGCATCCACCAACCGAAGAATCTCTTTTGAATATGCATTAGCAAAAGATAATAATGACAACTTAGAAGATGCAAAAGAACTTGTTAAACTATTAAAAGGAATGCTATGTCATGTAAACCTAATTCCCATCAACAAAATAGAAGATGGAAAATTCACCAAAAGTACCAATGAAAATATTATGAAATTCCGTGACTACCTAAACGACCATGGTATTGTCGCAACGATAAGACGTGAACTAGGCTCCGATATCGACGCTGCTTGTGGCCAACTAAGAAGAAAAAGCCTAAAGAAATAATGAGACTACCACAGTAACAGAAGGCATGCACAAAAGAAAAAGCATGTTACCATCCAGAAGAATGCAAGGAACCGAGTGAGGGACATATCCAATCCCATAAGATGGACGAAAGGAAAAGATGTGTCGCCGTCAGTATCTAAAACAAGATAGAGTACAAGGAGAAAAAAAGAATGAAAGCTTTTGCAAAAACAGATGTAGGAAAAGCAAGAGAAATAAATGAAGACTACTACTACATATCCCAAGACGAAAACCCCATAAAAGTATATATACTAGCAGATGGCATGGGTGGCTATAATGGAGGAGAGATTGCAAGCAAATTAGCAACAACTACTGCATTAAGCTATATTCAAAGCAACTTCGAAAGTTTAGTAAAAGAAAAAGAAGAAATCCTAAACTTAGTAAAAAGTGCCATGGAATATGCCAACATGGTAGTATATGAAAAAGCAAATCAAGAGAAAGAATTAGAAGGAATGGGTACTACTTTAGAAGTATGTTTAATATATAATAATAAGGCATACATTGGACATGTAGGAGATAGTAGAGTCTACCGAATCCGAAAAGAATTTATTCGAAAACTAACACATGACCATAGTTATGTACAAAAACTAGTAAAAGATGGAACCATTACACAAGAAGAAGCAGATCACCATCCAAAAAAGAACATGCTAATGAAAGCACTTCGGATGTACCCCATTTGTAGAACCAGATGTAACCGTAAAAGGATTTGTAAAAGAGGACATTCTGCTAATGTGTAGCGATGGATTAACCAATATGGTAGAAGAACAAGAAATCTATGAAATTATAAAAAAAGAAGGAACATTAGCCGCAGAAAAATTAGTACAAAAAGCAAATGAAAATGGAGGCTATGACAATATTACAGCGATTGTAATCAGATAAAACAAGGGAGAGAATAGAAATGGATTTAACAGGAACATATATCGGAAGTCGATATGAAATTTTAGAAAAAATAGGAAACCGGTGGAATGGCGACTGTATATAAAGCAAAATGCCATGTCTTAAATCGTTATGTAGCAGTAAAAGTATTAAAAGAAGAATTTACAACAGACGAAGAATTTATTCGTCGTTTTAAAGCAGAAGCACAATCGGCAGCAGGATTAACTCACCCTAATATTGTATCCGTTTATGATGTAGGTCAAGAAAATGGAATTCATTATATTGTAATGGAATTAATTCAAGGAAAAACACTAAAACAAATTATCAATGAAGATGGCGCACTTCCTTGGAAATGGTCAGTTAATATTGCTATTCAAATTGCATCCGCATTAGAATCTGCACATAAAAACAACATTGTACATCGTGATATCAAGCCACACAATATTATTATTACAGAAGATGGCGTAGCTAAAGTAACCGATTTTGGAATTGCAAAAGCAGTATCCAATTCTACTATTACTGCTTTTGGAACAACCATAGGTTCTGTCCACTACTTTTCACCAGAACATGCAAGAGGAGGCTATACAGATGCAAAATCAGACCTATATTCATTAGGGGTAGTAATGTATGAAATGTTAACAGCAAGAGTTCCATTTGATGCAGATACACCAGTATCCATTGCCTTGAAACATATGCAAGAAAAAGCAATTGAACCAATGAAACTAAACCCAGCTATCCCATTTGCAATTAACCAAATTATTGTAAAAGCAATGCAAAAAGAACCATCTCTACGTTACCAATCTGCAAGTGAAATGTTAAAAGATTTAGGAATGGCATTAAAAAATCCAGAAGGTGGGTTTGTAGAAGAAAAAAATGTAGAGAATAATTATACACAAAGAATTGGAACCATTACAGATGAAATGTTAGAAGAAAATAAAAAGAAAGTAGAAAAGAAAAAAGAAGGAAAACTAAAACAATATTTTAAGAAGCATCCTAGAATGAAAATAGTTGCCTTAATTGCAAGTTTTGCGCTTATCTTTATTACTACTATCTTTATTACAAAATTTGCTATGGATATAGGAACGGTAAAAAATGTAGCAGTTCCAGAATTAGTAGGATTGACCGAACAAGAAGTACAAGAGGCACTAAAAGGAACTAAGTTTACCTATGAAATAATAGCAGAAGAATATAACAAAGAATATGAAGTAGGAAAAGTAACAAATCAAGATCCAGCTTATCGCAAGAATTTTACCATAAAAGAAAATACCAAAATAGTATTAACGATAAGCAAAGGTACAGAGATGACAACCGTTCCAAAAGTAGTGGGAATGGAATATGAAACAGCAGTAAAAGAAATTGAAAATGCAAAACTAAAAATAGAAAAAATAGAAGAAACAAGTGAAAAAGTACAAGAAGGCTATGTTATCAAACAAGAACCAGTGGAAAATACAGACATAGAAGCGGGAGAGACAATCAAAGTATATGTTAGTATAGGAACAGGAAAAGAGCAAGTAGCAGTAACAGCAGTAACTGGTAAAACAGAAGCAACTGCTAGAAAAGAATTAGAAGATGCGAAATTAAAAGTAGAAGTAGTGTATGAAGAAGATACTAGTAAAAGTGATGGTATTGTACTAAGACAAAGCAAGAATGTAGGAGAAGTAGTAGAAGAAGGAACTACCATTATTCTTACGGTAAATAAAATAGAAGCACTAAAAACAGGAACAGTAAATGTGAATTTAAAATCTTTACTAAACTATTCAAAACCAAATACAACCAACGAAGAAATTCAAGTGCCAAAAGTAAAATTAGAAATAAAAGTAGGTGAAGATAGAATTCATAATGAGACACATAGCAAGGATACTACCAAAATAACAGAGACAGTACAAGGAAAAGGAACAGTAACGGTTAGGGTATATGTAGATGATGTGTTAAAAGGAACCAAAACATTAGATTTAAATAGTTCAAATCCAGTAGTAACTTTTGAATAAACAAAATACTAAGAAGATTACAAGTTATGTAATAAAAAGACAAGAAAGGGTTGCATTGATGCAACCCTTTTTTAAATAAATAAGTAAATCGAATAAAGGAACTAGTAGCTAGCCAATATTTAAAACTTATTTCTAGAATAAAAGAAAGAAAAGAGGAATCATGCAAAAAGGACAAATTATTAGTAATATATCAAATTTGTATCAAGTACAATTAGAAAATAAAAAAATAGAGTGTAAACCAAGAGGAAAAATGAAACAGGGAGATATTCTGCCAGTGGTAGGGGACTATGTCGAAATAGAAGAATTGGAAAAAGAAGAAGGAAAAGGAACCATCATTAATATTCTGCCAAGAAGTATGTATAGCAAAAGACCAAAACTTGCGAATTTAACACAAATGGTATTAGTACTCTCCTTAAAATCACCAAAACCAGATTTTCTATTATTAGATAAACAACTAGCCTATGCCGAATATTTACAGATAAAACCGATTATTTGTATCAATAAAACAGATTTAGGAAATCAAAAGCAAATACAAGAAATTCATGAAATCTATGAAACAATTGGTTATAAAGTAATTGAAACAATGGCGAAAGAAAAGATAGGAATAGAGTCTCTAAAAAAGGTATTACAAGGAGAAATAACTGCTTTTTCAGGAAATTCAGGAGTACGGAAAATCCACTTTAATTAATGCTTTGTTTGGAGAAAATAAGACCGAAGAAGGAAACATTAGTCATAAAATACAAAGAGGAAAAAATACAACGACAAGTGTTACTTTGTATCCAATCAATGAGGGATATATAGCAGATACCCCTGGTTTTTCTACTTTTTCGATTGAAGAAATAGAATCAAAAGACTTAGCATCCTATTTTATCGAATTTAGAAATTACTTGCCAGATTGTGAATATACAGACTGTGAGCATGAAAAAGAAGAAATTTGTGGCATCAAAAAAGCAGTAGAGGAAAACAAAATAAGCAAACAACGATATGAGCGATATCAAAGAATGAAACAAGAATTAAAAGATAAGGAGGAACACAAATGGTAGAAGTTAGTGCTTCATTTTTAAATGTAGAAAAGGAAAATAGTATACAAACAATATATAACTTAGAAGCATCAGGAATTGACTATTTTCATATCGATGTAATGGATGGGAAATTTGTAAAAAATAATACTGTAGACAGAATGAGGGAATATACGGAATATATGAAACAAATTGCAAATACCAAGATAGAAGTTCATCTTATGGTAGAAGAGGTAGAAAGCTATGTGAAATCTTATCTTGATATAGGAGTAAATAGTATCACGTTCCATATAGAAAGTTTAAAAAATGAAATGGAAATATTAAAAATGATTTCCTATATAAAAAAGCATGATACACAAGTAGGTCTTAGCATTAATCCAAAAACAAAGATAGAACAAATTTATCCTTATTTACCATACATTCATAAAGTGCTAGTAATGAGTGTAGAACCCGGAGCAGGAGGGCAGAAATTCTTGCCAGAAGCAAGAGAAAGAATTCAAACATTAAACAAGGCTATTTATGAGAATGGATTTGAGATTGATATCGAAGTAGATGGTGGAATCAATGCACAAACAGCCTTAGAAGTAATCGAAGCAGGAGCGAATATCTTAGTTGCAGGAAGCTATATTGTTACTTCAGAAAATTATAAAGAAGCGATTAAGAATCTAAGAGGATAAAAAGAAAATAAGATAAATTAAGGAATAGAAGAAAAAAGTAAAAAAAAATTCCAAAAATAGGAAAAATTTTCTTCAATTATGTTGCTAAGTGAACAACATTGATATATAATGCAGTTATAAAGTAGGAAAGGAAGAAAAAAAATGAGAAAAACAAAAGAAATTTTAGTAAGCCTAATAGTGGCAGGTGGAATTCTATTAGCAATGCCAACACTATCGCATGCAGCATTACAAGCAAACGGTGATACACCAAAACCATATGAAATCAATCGATGGATATGGGAAGTAAGGTGTATGCAAACGGCAGGTGGAACCTTAGGGCTAACGAATACCATAGACTGGGACGCAAATGGAGGAAAATATTTAACAAGCGATAACAAAAACTTAGACATTCACATGCAAAAAAATACAGAATATGGAGCAATGGCAATTTTATCAGCATCTTCATATGGAAATCCAGAAATTATCCAAAATGGAGGAACAACGACAGGGAATGAAACAGGAATTAAAATTAATTTTAATAGTGAGTGGGTAGCAGCAGGGCAAATAACAAATGCTAATAACTATGCGTCTGCAGTTAGCCGTTATAAAGATAATTATAACTATTATTATGCAGCAAAGATTGGAGATGCTATAGCAGAAACAGGAGGATGGCATGGAGGAGGTTCAGAACAGTGGATTGACTCTTATAATGGAGGAAATAATACTCATGATGTCGGCAGAGCAAATGCTTCTAGTGGATTAATTAGATCATGTACTCTTTCGAATAAACCAGGAACAATTTTTGCATATTATGGAAAAGGATCATCTAGAGGTTCATATCCTTCATGGGGAGAAGATTTGTCATATTATACTAAAGCTTATCCAACCCGTGCGGTAGTTGTCGTAGGAAGTGGAATTTAAAATAAATAACCTTTTTAGGAAAGGAAACATACAATAGATGAAAATAACAAATCAAGAGAAGAAAAGGAAACAGATACAGAAATATAGCAATGCAAATGGAATCACGTTAATTGCTCTAATTGTAATGATTATTATCTTACTCATACTGGCTTCTATAACAGTTAGTTTATTACTAGGGGATAATGGAATTATAGGAAGAGCAAAAGAAGCATCTTTTAAAACAAGATTATCACAAATAAAAGAAGAATGGGATTTACATATTGCAGAGTTACAAATGGGAAGTTTAGGAGAATATGATATTAAAAACATTTACGCTGGAGATGTATTAATGGATATTATCTATGAAGAAAACTTACCAATTAAAGAAAAACAAGTACAAGATATCAAAAAACTAATTACAAAAGTAGGAGAAGAAGAAGAAACCTATCTTATTATCCATGAAGGTGAATTATATTATGTATCACAACCCAAAATTCCAAACAATGATATCCAAGTAAAGTGGTGCCAAGATATTAATATTAAAATATGGAACTATACACCACCAACTGGAATGGATTCAACGAATGGAAGTTATGAAAAAGTAAATGATTTATGGCTATGTACACCAACTTTAATAAGAGGGTTTGTAAAAGAGAAAACTAGATATATGAAAGAAGATGCTAGTAAAAACTTAGTACCAGGTACTTGGATTATCCAAAAACCAGAAGCAGATTGGTATGATTACAAAAACCAAAAATGGGCGAATTTATATGTGGAAAGCAATGGAATAGAAAGTTACTATGTATGGATTCCAAGATATGTGTATAAAAAAGATGAAATCAATTCAACAACAGAGAATGGAAGAATGGATGTAAAATTTGTTGATATTAACAACAATTACAAAGACCCTGTAACCGATGAAGAAACTTCATGGAAAGAGTTACAAAGCCAAGGATACCAAATACCAGAAGCATTCTATTTTGGAGATAATGAGGATTATCTAAAAAATAAACCAATACCAGGCTATTGGATGTCAAAATATCAATTATCCGATTTAGCAAAAGGAGATAAGTACACAGTAGATTATGGTACAGTAGCAACACCAAGTAGTATTACGATTATTAATATCACCGTAAATAGTGAAAAATTAGAAGCAGAAGGAAAAGAAATCGCAGAATATCAATATGCCATTAACGGCGAGATTGTATATCGAAGTAGCACACCAGAAGACCATAGAATTGAAGTATCTTCTAAAGGAGATAGAGCGGTTAATGTTACTATCGTAGATGCAGAAGGAAAAGTATTAGGAAGTATGACCAAACTATATGAAGCAGCCGATATCAATGAGCCAGAATTAAAAGGATTTGACCCAGATACTACTTTCTATGTATATTGGGATGAAAAAGGAAACGAACACAATGAAATACCAATTAGGGAAAAAGCACCAGAGCAATGGTATGATTATGGAGTTCAAAGATGGGCTAATATCGTATCAAGAAATAATGGGCTAGAAAGCTATTTTGTATGGATACCAAGATATCAATATGCATTAGATGGAGTAAGTGAAAGATCCTATGTTAAATTTATTAAAGGAACAGGAAGACAGACCGACAGTGGATACCAAATACCAGAAGCATTTTGGTGGGACAAAAATGACAATGGAGTGCAAGATGATGGAGAACAATTAACAGGATACTGGATGAGTAAGTATCAATTATCTAGTGAAGATCCAACGAAACTAACAACAGAAATAACAGCGGGAAGTAATGCATTACATGTACAAGATATAGTAGGTTCTCTTATTGAAAATGAGGGAGTACAATATACATATCAATATTATATTAATGGAGTACAAAAACATACAGGAACTAGTGCCAATGAACATTATGTGTTTAGAGGGCTAAAAGAAGATACTACCTATACGATTAATATTATTGTAAGGGAAAAAGTAAGTAATAAGTATATAGGAGCAATAACCAAGAAACTAAAAACAAAAACACCATATGCACCAGATACAACTGGGTTTGACAAAGAAACTACTTTCTATGTATATTGGGATAGTAATGGAGAAGAAGTAAGAAAACCATTAACAGACCCAAATCCACCAAAAGAATGGTATAGCTATAGTGATAAGAGATGGGCTAATATTGTAACAACAGCAAATGAAACAGAAACCTATTTTGTATGGATTCCAAGATATGAATATAGAACAGTATCAGATAAACAAAGAACCGATGTGAATTTTGTTACAACAGATGTTACGAATGACAATGGAAAATGCACACCAGGATATCAAGTACCAAGTGCCTTTAGTTGGGGCGACAATGGCGAAATACAGCTAAAAGGATATTGGATGAGTAAATACCAATTAAGTAGTACACCATAAAATAAAGCAAAAAAATAAAAGTAGAAAATCTACTTTTATTTTTTTGTTTTTCTATTCTGTTACATCTGTTTTTACTTCTTCTACTTTTTCTTTTTTCCATACCATATTAACAAGGGTAATTCCAATACCGAATAGAGAAATCATTAATCCAACAAATCCACCGATAACAGGAATTAAGCTAATTGCCCAAATAACGAATGTAGAAAGTAAAGTAAATAGGATAAATTTTACGTTTCCTTCCATTTTAAGTAGTTTCGTAAATAATTTACCAAAGAAGATACTTGCCATGGTTGTTCCGATAAAAGCTAATGCAATAAAAGCAAATAGTCCACATACGAATACGGAAATACCAACAGTGCTAAGAATTAGTAGTACACTTGCAATCACAAATGCGAATGGAGTAGCAATACCAATACCCAAAGAGATAAAGGATTTTGCAACACCTGAATTTCCTACTCTTTCTATAAATTTAGGTGTTAACCATAGTAGAACTAAAGTAGCAACAAAAGTTAATAGTAAAGTTTTTACTAAATCAAATAAGCGAGATGCGATTGTAGCACCTACAGTTTTAACGGATTTCATATCTGTTTTTGTAAAGTTCACTTCTCCACCAACAGAACCTTCTGGAATAGAAATTTCAGATGAATTAGAATAATGAAGGTTTCCATAGATTACGGTATCTGTATTTTCGGCAAATTGAATAGATGGAGTAGAAACGAAAGCATCTCTTCTAACTTTTCCAAGTAAGTTAATGCTAGAAGCAGTTACATTCATATTACGATATACGAAACCATTATTTTCTAAAGTGAAATTATTACAAACAGCGTATATATCATAAACGACACCGTTTATTACGATTTCATTTGCACATGCAAAAATACTACTATATACGTATCCTCCTTCAAGGTTTAATTTGTCTGCAATAACAAAAAGGTCTCCTCCGATTTCACCAGTAATGGTTACTTCTTTTCCTATTACAAATGCATTTCCGTCTACTACATTTGAAACAGTTACTTTATCTTGACATAGAAATAAGTCACCATTTGTCCAATTGGATTGGTCAGGGGTAGTAGGTGTTTGTTCTCCTTCTGAAATTGCAGTTGTCTTTTCTTCAGAGGTAGTTTCTGGTTCTGATGTTCTTGGCTCTACAGTAGCATAGCAGTAAGAAGAAACAAGAACAAAAACAAGTAATAAGACACATAAAATTTTTGATTTTGTCTTTGACATTTTCATCTTTCTCCTTTCTTAATTTATGCATTAAATATACCGCTTTTTAGGATATTTGTCAATAACTTTAAGACAATCCAAAAAAGAAGCAACTAGCTCTTTTTGGGAGTTGCTTCTTTTGGGATTATAGATAAATAATAAGCGCAATTGCTATTTGGAGTAACTGTTTGTGTCGAAATATTTTCCAAACAGCATTTGCCATCTAGCTGATAAACACAACTAGAAGAACAGTTAATGGTAGTCACACTTATCACCTCTAAGATATAGTATGTTTTCGATTGTAAAAATTATACGAATACGAAAAATATTTTATTTGGCGGATTGAAATGCTTTACAATAGGTAGAAATAGGGCAATTTTCACAATTAGGATTTCGTGCGGTACAGATTTTTCTGCCATGCCAAATTAGAATATGATTTAAATCATAATAATATTGTTTCGGAAATAGTTTTAATAAATCTTGTTCAATTTTTTCTGGTTCTTTTTTATCGGACAGACCAATACGATTTGAAATTCGTCTGCAATGGGTATCGACAGCAACTCCTTGTGGCTCGTTAAATGCTTCTAACATAACGACATTCGCCGTTTTTCTACCAACTCCAGGAAGACTCATTAGTTCTTCCATGGTATGTGGTACTTCACTATGATACTGATTTACTAAGATTTGTGCAGTAGCTTTGATATTTTTGGCTTTATTTTTATAAAAACCACAGGAATGGATTAGGTTTTCTAATAAGGCAAGATCCATATTGGCAAAATCTTCGGGGGTGTGGTAGTGTGCAAAAATAGCAGGAGTTACTTTATTCACTCTTTCATCGGTACATTGAGCAGATAGAATAACAGCAATTAGTAATTCAAATGGAGTATTGAAATCTAAACTACATTTGGCGTCAGAGTGAGTTTGCTTTAATATTTCAATTAGTTTTATAGTATCTTTTTGATTCATAAAAATCTCCTTTAATCAATAGTTCAATAATCTCTTAAATAAGGTATGTTATAAAATACATAGCTTACTTTTATTAAAACATAAATCGCTCTCTTTTTCAAGAATTGGTAACAAAATAGGAAAGACAAAATATAATATAATAAAAGGAGGTAATATATTATGTTTGGGCTATTAAAAAAGACGATAGGGGTGTGCTTAGTTGGAATTGGTCTGGGAATATTATTAGTATTATTGCTTCCTATAACAGGTTGGTTATTTTTAATTGGGATAGCTGTATTGATAATAGGAGCAATGTGGCTGTTTTGTTAGAAAGAAATAAAGGAGTGTGGAAAAGATGACAATCGTGGTAAAAAAAGTTCCTAAATTTTTAAGGGGATTTGTAAAATTGATATTTGGTATTAAGGAAAGCTAAATACATAATGTAAGTTAGGTAAAATAATAAAATAGGTCAAATCAAAAGGATAAGATATTCTTCTGATTTGACCTATTTTATTTTACTATTTCTTAAGAAATGTTAGTATTCCAAAAGTAGTATGCATCCTACTTCTATTTATTCTAAGTTATGCTCTTTTTACTTTTCCAGAACGTAAGCATTTTGAACATACAGACATTCTTTTTACTTGTCCATCAACGATAGCTTTTACGCTTCTAATGTTTGGTTTAAAGGTTCTTGTAGCTCTTCTACTAACGTGTGAACGTGCAATACTAATTTTATTTCCATGAGATAGTGTCTTTTCGCAAATTTCACATTTTGCCATATTTAGCACCTCCTATTAAGTTTTAGTAAAATTGACTATTCATAATGATAACATAGAATTCGTAGAAATTCAATAGTTTTGGTAAAAAAAATTGAGTTTGGGTGTTGGTGGGAGTGGGAAGTGGAGGGAGGAGTGGGGATTTAATCTGCGTGAGGAGTGTTTAAATTGGGTGAGAGATGGTCATTTTTTGTTAAAAAGTTAGAAAAATGGAAAATTTGGAAAATTTCTAAAAAAGAGAAGTTAAAATAACCTAAAATGAGTGAATATTGACTTTGCAAAACTTCCAAAATATGTTATAATACTAATCGATGGTGCATTATTCTAGTGCATACAACTATTGTGAGGGTGGGGCTAAAAATCCACTAAAGGGCACATCGTTGAAGTTTCTTATTTTTGCGCGAAATGCCAGTTTTGCGTGAGGGTAGGGAGTAAAGAATTTAGGGTACTATATAATGGCATATATGGGACTCCCTATTTTCGTGGAGGCTTTAGAAAGGAAATCTAATGAATCGTTTAGGAGAATTTCTAGAGTATAACCTATGCTGAGTGCCAAGACACAAAACGCATAGCGTAGCCTGTCTTGAGTGAAAATACTGGGGATTGATATAGCAATGTATCATGAAACTATTTTTGCAAAAGAGACTAACAATAGCATTTATGTATGTTCAAGGAAAACTTCTAGGATGTTTGCTTTTTTGAAAAAGCAAGGAAGTTTAAGGATTAAGGTACGGATTTTAAGTGGCGATCTGGTTTCTGTCTATTACTTTTTAATACATAGTAGTAGAAGATATTTCCTTTAAATGGAAACAGCTAAACAGTAATGGTTAGTAGGAAATAGAGAAATTCTTCTAGACCTAAACCGTAAAATTTACTTAAACTTTTACCATCTAATTTTTTTTATGATAAAATTTTATTTATGTTATAGAATATAAGGAGTAAATGAAAAAATGGCAAAAAAGGAAAAAACCAAAAAAGAAAATTCTGACCTGAAGTGGTTTATTACCATATTTATTACGACATTTATGTTATCCATTGTATTTTCCTATATTTCAACCAATGCAATTTCATCTTTAGAACTATTTCCTGCAATGTTAATTTTATTACTTACTATTTTTGTAGGTATTTTGTTTGATATTGTAGGAGTTGCCGTAACTGTTGCAAAGGAAGAAGAATTACATGCAAAAGCAAGTAAAAAAATACAAGGGGCAAAAACATCTATTAAGTTAATTCGAAATTCAGCAAAAGTAGCTAACATTTGTGCTGACGTAATTGGTGATATTTGCCGGAGTATTAAGTGGATCTATTGCTGCTTTAATTACTATAAAAGTAACAGAAAGATTTGGATTAGCATTTGATTTGCAATTTATTATTAGTGCAATAGTAGCATCTTTAACCGTTGGCGGAAAAGCGATTGGAAAAGGAATTGCACAACGTAATGCAACCAAAATTGTACATATGGTAGGAATGATATTAGGAAAGGTAACGTTTGAAAGTAATAAAAAGTAAAGAATAAAAAACAGGATGGAGATGTAAAGGAAAAGAAACATCTCCATCTTTTTTTAATAGAGAAAGCTTTTTAATAAAAAGAAAGAATAATTTACAAAAAAGATATTTTTTGTAACGAAATTAGTTTTTAGTTGTCATATTTAATAAAAGGAGGTAAAAAGGGTGCAAAATATGGAAGAAATATATAAAGAATATTTTGAAATGATAAAAAGATATTTATTTTGCCTAACCCATAATAATGACATTGCAGAAGAACTTACACAGGAAACATTTTATAGAGCAGTGAAAAAAATAAATACATTTAAAGGAGAGTGTAAAATATCAGTATGGCTATGTCAAATTGCGAAAAATATTTGGTATAACGAATTAAAGAAAAAAACGAATTGAAAGTAGAATGAAAGAATATAATACTTCTGAACTGATAGAAAATGAGCTAGAAAATAGAATTATATCAAAAGAAAGCAAACTTGAAATATATAAAAAAATACAAAGATTAGATGAGAAGACCAGAAATGTTATGTATTTAAGAATTACGGGGGAGTTGAGTTTTAAGGAAATAGGAATTATTCTAAATAAAACAGAAAATTGGGCAAGAGTTACTTTTTATAGAGGAAAAGAAAAATTAAAGGAGGGACAAGAAAGTGAAAAATTGTAAAGTAATAGAAGATTTATTGCCAAACTATGCTGAAAAATTAACAAGCGAAGAAACAAACCAATATATAGAAAATCATATGGCAGAATGTAAAGATTGTTCAGAAAAGTTAAAAATAATACAAAAAGAAATAGAAGTTGATAAGAGAGTGGATTTAAAAAAGGAATCAAATTATTTGAAAAAATATAATAAAAAATTAAGAATATTTGAGGCTATCATATTAATTGCTATTGCTGTATTTATTGTTACTGTAGGAAGAAAGATGTTAATAATACAATGTATGCAAAACAAGATTGCACAATATGATGAAATTGATAATTTCTATAGAAAATGCAATTATTATCAAGGCGATATTATGGGGACTACTGAAATTTATAAAAAAGAAGATAAATTTAAGTCAAGACTAAGTGATTTATGGTTTTGTGATGAGAATACTAGATTAGATGTAAGAGAAGTATATGGAAATGATAAAAATGAAAATTGGTATATCATAGACAATTATAATAATAAAGATAAATCTCGAAAAACAGCAATGTTAAATCAAAAGGGGTCAAAGAAAACAATGAAAGGCATACTAGGAATGCATAACTTTGAAACAAATAATTTTTGGGAGTTATTTATAATGGCAATTACTTCTAATATATCAAGTGAAAGTTGTAATGGAAAAGAATGCTATAGGATTTCTTATACTGTTTTTACAGGTTGTCCAGCAACTCCAATACTATGGCAACAAGAGCATTATAGACAGATATATTATTTAGAAAGAGAGACAGGTTTACCTGTTAGAAGTATAGACAATAGGGATATTAGAATAAATCATGGAGAAAAAGAAGAAATACTAGATTATGAATATGAATTTGGAAATGTGACAGAAGAAGATATGAAAGAACCCGATATAGGGGAATATGAAATTGTAAAATAATGGATTAATTGGAAAAAAGATAAAAAGTACCCCATGAAGGTAAATAATTACCACAGGAGGTACTTTTTTAATTAGCGTACAACAATATTGTAAATTTTATTTTTTACATAGATTTCTTTCACAATCGTTTTTCCTTCTAATAATCCACAAACTGTTTCATTATTGTGGACAATTTCTTTCACCATTGCTTCTTCTGTATTTAGAGGAACCATGACAGTAGCTTTTAGTTTTCCGTTGAATTGAACGGGAATTTCAATTTCACTATCAATGGTTTTGGTCTCATCATAGATAGGCCATGCAGATTCGCATAATGGCTTAAATCCTAGTTGTTCATTTAATTCTTCCGTAATATGTGGTGCAATTGGATTTAATAATGTTAATAGAAGACGATAATCTACTTTGGTAATTGATTTTTCATCATCCATACTGTTAGCTAAAATCATTAAGCTTGATACAGCAGTATTATAAGACATCGTAGTTAAATCGGCTTGCACTTTTTTAATCGTTTTATGAATGATAGATTCTAAGTTTGAAGAATAACCTTCTCCGTCTGCTATTTTATCTTTTAAACGAATTACTTTGTCAATAAAACGTTTACATCCTCTTAAAGAAT
This sequence comes from uncultured Clostridia bacterium, assembly GCA_949155365.1. Taxonomy (GTDB): domain Bacteria; phylum Bacillota; class Clostridia; order TANB77; family CAG-508; genus UMGS1663. Next base: position 12,924 of record CASCUT010000019.1, on the reverse strand, counting down.
CAGTACTCCAAGGAGCATCTTGCGTGTAATCACCCATAAACATTTCATAAACTCTTAAGGTATCAGCACCAAATTCTTTGATAATATCATCAGGATTGATAACATTTCCCTTTGATTTACTCATTTTTTCATTGTTAGAACCAAGCACCATACCATGGCTAACACGGGTCCAAATCATTTCTTTATTTGGGACCAAACCAATGTTATATAAGAATTGTACCCAAAATCTAGCATATAATAAATGTCTTGCAGTATGTTCCATACCACCATTATACCAGTCTACTCTTTTCCAATATTTCATAGCGTCCATAGAAGCAAATTCAGATTCATTATGAGCGTCCATAAAACGTAAGAAGTACCAGCTAGAACCTGCCCAGTTAGGCATTGTATCGGTTTCTCTTTTGGCAGGACCACCACAACAAGGACAAGTAGTATTAACCCAATCTGTGATGTTAGCAAGTGGACTTTCTCCATTTTCAGTAGGTTCATATTCTGCAACATCTGGTAGCACTAATGGTAAATCTTCTTCTTTCATTGGCTTCCATCCACACTTTTCACAATAAATCATAGGAATTGGTTCTCCCCAAAAACGTTGACGAGAAAAAATCCAATCTCTCATTTTATAATTATTTACTCTTCGAGCAATTCCTTTTTCCACTAATTTATCGGTAATGGCAGTTTTAGCTTCTTCTACTGTTAATCCAGTAAATTCTTCCGAATGAATTAATTTACAACCTTTTCCTAAATAATCTTGCTTTTCAAAAGCTTGCTCAGTGGTGTCTCTACCATCAATAACTTGTATCATTTCTAAGCCATGTTCTTTTGCATATTCAAAATCTCTTTGATCATGAGAAGGAACAGCCATAACAGCGCCTGTACCATAATCACCAAGAACAAAGTCACCTAAGAAAATAGGAACTTCTTTTCCTGTAATAGGATGAATGGCAGTAACACCTTCTAACCTACATCCAGTTTTTCCTTTATTAAGTTCAGTTCTTTCCATACTAGACTTTTTCGCAGTCTCTTTGATATATTCGTTAACCTCTTCTAGATTAGTTACCTTTGGTAGCAATTCTTTAATTAATTTACCATCTGGTGCAATGACAAAGAAAGTAATACCATAAACCGTTTCAATACAAGTAGTAAAAACAGAAAAACTTCCACCTTGTGCAATTGGAACATCAAGTTCAACACCAGTCGATTTACCAATCCAGTTAATTTGGCCAAGTTTAACACGATCAGCAAAGTTCGTATCATCCAATCCTTTTAACAAATCTTCGGAATAATCACTCATGCGAAGCATCCATTGGGACTTTTCACGTTGTTCTACTTGAGAGCCACATCTCTCGCAAACTCCACCAGCAGAATCTTCATTCGATAAAACAGATTTACAAGTAGGACACCAGTTAACAGGAATGGTATCTTTATAAGCCATACCATGTTTATAAAATTGTAAAAATTGCCATTGCGTCCATTTATAATAATCAGGGTCAGTAGTAGAAAATTCTCTAGACCAATCGAAAGAAAAGCCTAAATCCTTCATTTGCCCCTTAAAAGTGGCAATATTTTCTTTTACAGCCTCTTTTGGGTGAATATGATTTTTAATGGCATATTGTTCGGCAGGAGCACCAAAAGCATCCCAACCCATAGGATATAACACATTATAACCTTGCATCCTCTTCATTCTAGCAAGAGCATCTTGAGCAGTATAACTACGAACATGTCCGACATGAAGACCTGCACCAGAAGGGTAAGGAAACTCAACTAAAATATAATAAGGGTCTTTTTTATCACCAGTAACAGCCTTAAAAGACTTATTCTTATCCCAATAATTTTGCCATTTTTTCTCAATCTCTAAAAAATTATAAGCCATTTAAATAATCATCCTTTCTTTATTTATGTCTCATTTGTCTCTTTAGGGACGTTTCCAAAAGAGACATTAATAATGTAGCAATTATACTACAAAAAGGTAAGAAAAGAAAGAGAAAAACTAAAAATACTTGTAATTATTAAAAAAATATGATAAAATACGTACAAATTTTATGGAAACTATCAATAATAATTTATTTATAGTAAGGAGGAACAAAATGAAACTAAACAAGAGAGAATTTGCAAGATACCAAGAGTATTGGAAAAACAGTAAATTTTTAGCAGAAAGAGAAAAAGAAGAACTCATTTCAATTTCTAATCTATTTTTGAAGCGGGTAGAAGAAAATGGAGATGAAGTAGAGGAGGTTGTGCTTTTGTTTCCAGAAGATACTTCTAATCTCAATGCTCTTCGTCGGTTTGCAGAAACAATGAGTGCTATGGTTACCGTAAGAACAGAAGGTGGAGCGAAGGTACACGGCTGGTTTCTTAATGACAAAATACAGGTGGAATAATACCAATCTTTCTACTTTTGATGTGAGTTACAGTAAGGAAGAAACAAAGAGTGAAAAAGAATTTATCAGCAAGATGTTTTCGTAAAGGAGAGAAAAAATGGGAACAAGATGGAAAGAGAAAATGATGAAATGGAGCCGGAAGGTAGGAACATTAGAAAAAGTTACAAAAGGATTGGCAGTTGTAGCATTAGCACTGCTAGGGTTATACATTTTAAGTATTTTTGGAATACAGTTGATTCCTGGAATTGTATGGAAGCCAATTGTAACATTAGTATTCATCCCATTGGTATTGTTAATACTTTTTAAAGACATATTAATTGTAGTAATGAAACAGTATGGAAAGCCAGTTTTCAATCAAAATAAGCTGATTTATGTTTTCCTAAGTAATCAGAAGATAGTAATAGATATCCTTGCTTTCATATGGGCAGTTACATTACTATTACCATTAACAATTATTAATATGATATGCTTTATTTTGATGATAGCATTTCCATGGAAGATAGCAGAATGTTTTGAAGCAAAGTTGAAGAAATAGAGGTAAATGTTTCATTTAATTATACAAGAAAGAACACGGTGTTGCTAGAATGGCATATCCGTGTTCTTTTACTTAAGACCATCTTTTACAGACATCAAAATGAGGCACTAGACAAAGAAGAAAAGTATGCTATAATGAAAAAGATGAGAAAAGAAAAAGGGAGAACAGAGATGAAAATTGCAATTATTTCAGATATTCATGGTAATTTAGAAGCACTGAAAGCCACTTTAGAAGATATCAAAAGAAAAAAGGTAGATAAGATTTACTGTTTAGGAGATATCATCGCAAAAGGAATTCACCCAAAAGAATGTATCCAATTAATAAGAGAGCATTGTGGAGTAGTAATACAAGGTAATACAGATGAATATTTTTCCAAAGAACATTTTTTAGAAGAAAAAGCAGAAATAGAAGCAAAAAGGATTCAATGGAATCAAAGTTTAATTTCAAAAGAAGATAGAGCCTATTTATTAAACTTGCCATTTTGTCATGAATTCTATTTAAGTGGTAGACTAGTAAGACTATTCCATGCAACACCAAAAGTAAATAATAAGGCAATTATCAATCAAGATATGCCTTATATAAAATATGAAATGTTTGAACCAACTGAAAATACCATTTCTAATCAAGTAGCAGATGTTGTAATTTATGGACATATTCATCACCAATATATGGATAAAATTTATAACAAAACATTAATTAATGTAGGAAGTGTAGGAAACTCATTTGACGCCATACGTAATCCAAAAAAAGATGGAAATGTGTTAGAAACAACTTGTGCGAATTATGTTATTATAAAAGGAGAAGAAGAAAGCAAGACACAAGGAGAAATTTCATTTGAATTTGTTCGTGTACCATACGAAATCGAAAAAGAATTAGAAGAAGAGAAAATCAATATAGAGGCAGAAAATTATCGATATGAATTACAAAATGGAATGTATCGAAATATGGATAAAATAAATGAGAACTTTAGAAAAATAGGAATTGACACAAATCAAATCTAAGTGTAATAAAAATGAAGGAGGAAACAATAAAAATGAAAAAAACGATAGTAGCGGCAACAAATAACCAAGGAAAGTTAAAAGAAATTAGAGAAATTTTAAAGGATTATGAAGTTGTATCTTTAAAAGATTTAAACTGTGAAGTAGAAGTAGAAGAAGACCAAGATACATTTGAAGGAAATAGCTTAAAAAAGGCAAGGGAAATTTCAACATTATTAAAAATGCCATGTATTGCAGATGACAGTGGATTATGTATTGAAGAATTAAATGGTTTCCCGGGAGTATTAACAGCGAGATTTTTAGGAGAAAATGCAAGCCAAGAAGAAAGAAATCAGGATTTAATGAAACGACTAGAAGGAAAAGAAAATAGAAAAGCAACAGCAGTTACCGTTATGACTTATGTAGATGAAGAAAAAGGTAAAAAAATAGTGGCAAGAGGAGAAACTCAAGGCTATATCGCAAAAGAAAAAAGAGGAGAAAACGGATTTGGATTTGATGAAATCTTTCTATTAGAAAATGGAAAAACATTAGCAGAATTAGATAGTGAAGAAAAAAATCAAATTAGTAGTAGAAAAAAAGCATTAGAAAGTCTAAAAGCACAACTATAAAATAGAGATAAAAAAATGGAAGAATTAAAAGTGGGAGATTTATGTAAGCACTTCAAAGGAAAAAATCTAGTTGAAAAAATATCTATCAAATTTTAGAAATAGGAGTTTTATATACAGGAGAAAAGGCGAGCAATTTAGAAAAGAAAAATAAAAAAAATAAGAGAAAAAGGTCGACGAAAAATAGTTGACTTTTTTTCATGTTAATATATAATATTAAAGAAAACGATTTGGAATTTTAGGGACGGGTCTAAAAATTTAATTCAACGCTTGGAATCGTTTTTAAATTTTTAGACCCGTCCCTAAAATTTAAAGAAAGGATGAAGAAGATGGCGGAATATACAGAGGAAGAACAAGCCAAAGTAAAGGCTATGATTGATGATTTAGTAGAGAAGGCAAAAGTAGCTTCAAAAGAATATATGAAGCTAAATCAAGAGCAAGTAAATAATATTATAAGAGCAATGTCTATGGCAGGGCTAGAGCATCATATGGAACTTGCTAAATTAGCAGTAGAAGAAACAGGTCGTGGTATTTATGAAGATAAAATCACGAAGAATATGTTTGCAACAGAATACATTTATCATAGTATTAAATATGATAAAACAGTAGGTGTTATTTCAGAAAATGAAGAGGAAGGGTATGTAGAAATTGCAGAGCCAATTGGTGTTATTGCAGGTGTTACACCAGTAACAAATCCAACTTCTACTACCATGTTTAAATCTATGATTGCAGCAAAGACAAGAAATGTTATTATTTTTGGATTTCACCCATCTGCTCAAAAATGTAGTACAAGAGCTGCTGAAATTGTAAGAGAGGCAGCGGTTAAGGCAGGGGCACCAGAAAATTGTATTTTATGGATTGAAGAACCTTCTATTTTAGCAACGAATATGCTAATGAACCATCCAGGGGTTGATTTGATTTTAGCAACTGGTGGTACAGGAATGGTAAGAGCTGCTTATTCATGTGGAAAACCAGCGTTAGGGGTTGGACCAGGAAATGTTCCTTGCTATATTGATAAAACAGCAAAATTAAAAACATCAGTAAACGATTTGGTTCTTTCAAAATCATTTGATAATGGAATGATTTGTGCTTCGGAACAATCGGTTATTGTAGATAGAGAAATTCATGAAGAGTTTGAACAATTGATGAAAGAAGCGGGATGTTACTTCTTAAGTGATGACCAATCAAATCAATTAAGAAATAGCATGTTTATTGAAGAAAAAGGATGTGCTTTAAATGCGGATATTGTAGGACAAAGCCCATACAATATTGCAAAAAGAGCGGGAATTGAAATACCAGAAGATACAAAAGTATTAGTATTACACGAAAATGGAGTAGGAATTGAATTCCCATTTTCGAAAGAAAAATTAAGCCCTGTTCTTGCTTACTACATAGTAGAAAATGCAGATGAGGGAATTGAACTAGCAGAAAAGTTAATTGAATTTGGAGGACTTGGACATTCTGCTGTTATTCATTCTGAAGACGAAGAAACCATTTTAAAATTCTCTGAAACCGTAAAAGTAGGTAGAATTATTGTAAATTCTCCTTCTACACATGGTGCAATTGGTGATATTTATAATACCAATTTACCATCTTTAACATTAGGTTGTGGTAGCTTTGGAGGAAACTCAACAACTTCCAATGTATCAAGTGCCAACTTAATTAATATTAAAAAAGTAGCGAAAAGGAGAGTTAATATGCAATGGTTTAAAGTTCCAGATAAAATCTATTTTGAAGCAGGTTCAATTGCTTATTTAGAAAAAATGCCAGATATTACAAGAGCATTTATTGTAACAGATAAGTCAATGGTAGATTTTGGCTATGTTGATAAAATTTTATATCACTTAAGAAAAAGAAATGAATATGTTCACTCTGAAATTTTTTCAGATGTAGAGCCAGATCCTTCTTTTGATACCATTAAAAGAGGGGTAGCCTTAATGAATGAATTTAAACCAGATGTAATTATTGCTCTTGGTGGAGGTAGCCCTATTGATGCAGCAAAAGGAATGTGGTTATTCTACGAACATCCAGATGCTGATGTAGAAGGTCTAAAATTAAAATTCATGGACATTCGAAAACGTACTTACAAATTCCCTAAATTAGGAGAAAAATCAAAAATGGTAGCCATTCCAACAACTTCAGGAACTGGTTCAGAAGTAACTTCATTTGCTGTTATCACAGACAAGACAATTAATAAAAAATACCCACTTGCTGATTATGAATTAACACCAGATGTAGCCATTATCGATCCAGATTTAGTAATGAGTTTACCACAAAAAATTACGGCAGATACTGGTATGGATGTATTAACTCATGCAATCGAAGCTTATGTTTCCAATATGGCATCTGACTATACCGATGGATTAGCAGAAAAAGCAATTGAATTAGTATTTAGAAACTTAAGAACAGCATATAACAATGGAAATGATAAACACGCAAGAGAAAAAATGCACAATGCAAGTACCATAGCAGGTATGGCATTTACTAATGCATTCTTAGGAATTAACCATTCTTTAGCACATAAACTAGGAGGAGAATTCCACTTACCACATGGAAGAATTAATGCTATTTTACTTCCATATGTTATCAAATATAATGCACAAAGACCTACCAAATTTGTGTCATTCCCTAAATATGAGTACTTTATTGCAGACCAGAAATATGCAGATATTTCAAGAAAAATGGGATTCCCTGCTTATACAAATGAAGAAGGCGTAAACTCTTTAATTGAAGAAATCAGAAAATTAAATGCCGATTTAGGAATTCCAGCATCTTTCAAAGAGCAAGGAGTAGATGAAGAAGAATTCTTGGCAAAAGTAGATATGTTAGCAGATAGAGCATTTGAGGACCAATGTACAACCGCAAATCCAAGATTACCATTAGTAACAGAATTAAAACAAATTTTATTAGATAGTTACTATGGAAATAAATAAAAAATTTAAAAATAACCACATAAAAAACCATGACAAGTTATCTTGCATGGTTTTTATGTAGTTTAATTATTCTGAATCAAATTCAAATTCATTAATAATTGCATCTTCTGGTACACATAAACGATAGGTTACTACAGAAGATTTTACAATACGCCTTTCTGGTATCTTATTATGATTAACCCAATAAGATGTTATAGTAATCTCTTCTAAATAGGGTTGAGTACAAGATTCTAAATAGTAAATAGTTGTGGAATCGGCAGGTATGGTATCAGATTTAAAACCACCATTTTCTAACCGATAGTAATACACATACACAAGTTTTTCAGAGATATAATCTTGCTGAATCAAAAAAGAACCATACTTTTTTTCACTAACAGTAATAACATCTCGAGCAGAGATTAAAGGATAGGTAATAACAGATACTTCAGGCTCTTCTGATTCTCTTATATTTTTATAGTATAGGACCGAAGAAAGAATAAAAGCAAATACTACTATAATGAAAGATACCCAAAACCCTATTTCCTTAGAATTGTGACTACTATAAGGAGAAGAAGAGAATAGGAAGTAAAAATAAACAGAAACAAATAATACTATCTTAAAAATGGCAAATACAGGAAAATGGGGAAGTGCCAATAATACACAAAAAGTAATGGCGAGTAGGATGGAACTACATAATACTACTGTATATAAAATAGAATAGAAGCGTTCTTCTTTGTCATATAATACCGATAGTGCGATAAAAAGCGTTATAAACGATAATGTACCGATAATGATTTTTGCAATTAGCATACGAAATCCTCCATTTCATCTTTTTTTGTTGTCTCTTATTTTTATGAATAAAACTAAAAAGTAAAAGGAATTCCTTCACAATTTAGTGAATATAGGAACTAATAAAAATTTAATAAAGTTTTCATAATTATAGTATAGAGGATTGAATAAGTCAAGTATTTTACATAATTTTATTAATTGAGGATAAAAAGAAAAAGAGATTTTTGGTTACATCCAAAAAACTCTTTTTATAAAATAAGAAAAAATAATTTTTAGTGTAAGAATAATTTATAATCACTCAAGAGAGTTTCAATTCTCTATTTGATATCTAATTTAATATGCACATCTCTTAGTTGTTCTTTGGTTACATTTCCAGGAGCTCCCATCATTAAGTCTTGTGCTTTACTATTCATTGGAAAAGCAATAACATCACGAATGGTATCACTTTGGGTTAATAACATAAGCATTCGATCGACTCCTGGTGCAATACCAGCATGAGGTGGAGCACCAAACTGAAAGGCATTAAATAATGCTGGGAATTTTTCTTCAATGTGTGCTGTACTGTAACCTGCAAGTTCAAATGCTTTTATCATAATTTTTGGGTCATGGTTTCTTACTGCACCAGAAGAAAGTTCAATCCCATTACATACAATATCATATTGATAAGCAACAATATCAAGTGGATTCATAGTTGTTAATGCTTCCATACCACCTTGTGGCATAGAAAATGGGTTATGGTTAAAGGAAATAGCACCATTATCATCTAATTCATACATTGGAAAATCAACAATCCAGCAGAATTGATACATGCTCTCATCAATTAAGTCTAAACGTTTTCCTAATTCGGTTCTAATTTGACCAGCCAAATCATTTGCACGAGCTTCTTTATCTGCAATAAAGAAAATTGTATCATTTGCTTTTAAGTCAGCAATATTTAGCAATTCTTTTTTCATTTCGTCTGGAATAAATTTATCAATTGGTCCTTTATAGCTGAAATCTTCTAATATTTCTAAGTAACCAAGTCCCATCATTCCAATGGATTTTGCAAATTCTAATAGTTTTTCATGGAAACCTTTTGACATATGACCACATACTTTAATAGCGCGTACAGTTTGACCATGAAATGGTTTAAAAGTACATCTTTGAAAGAATTCCGTTACATCAATAATGATAAGAGGATTTCTTAAATCTGGTTTATCAGAACCATATTTTAGCATAGCCTCTTTATAGGGAATTCTTGGAAATGGGTAAGTGGCCACTTTTTTGTTTGAAAAATTTGTAAAGGTGTTATAGATAACTGGTTCAATACTAGAGAAAACATCTTCTTGGGTAGCATAACTCATTTCCATATCTAATTGGTAAAACTCACCAGGTGCACGGTCTGCTCTTGCATCCTCATCACGAAAGCATGGGGCAATTTGGAAATACCTGTCAATACCAGATACCATAAGCAATTGTTTAAATTGTTGTGGCGCCTGTGGCAAAGCATAAAATTTGCCAGGATGAATTCTACTTGGCACTAAATAATCTCTTGCACCTTCTGGAGAAGAACTTGTTAAAATAGGAGTTTGTACTTCTAGAAATCCTTGCTTGACCATTTGAGAGCGTAAAAATTGAATTACATTAGCTCGTAATACTAAATTATCTTTCAATTTTGTATTTCTTAAATCTAAGAAACGATATTGTAGTCTTAAATCTTCACGTACAGCAGAATTTGAGTTAATCTCAAAAGGAAGATTTTTAGTACGTTTTCCTAAAATTTCAATTTGTTCAATGGCAATTTCCACCAAACCAGTTTTAATTTTTTCATTGATTGTTTCAGGGTCTCTCTTACGTACAATTCCTTCTACCGATACAGAAGACTCAATTGGAATATGAGAAGCGAAGTCAACGTCAGCCTCTTTTGCAGAGGTGACTACTTGAGTAACACCATACATATCTCGAATATCTAAAAAAACAAGACCTCCAAAATCTCGAATTGTTTGTACAAAACCAGCTATTTTAACTTTTTTTCCAACATCCTCTAAGCTAATTTCGTTACATGTGTGAGTTCGATAAATACTCATAAAAAAACACTCCTTTCTTTAACGCATGAAAAGACCGATTTTTTGCTATAAAAACAAAAAATCGTCCATCTGCGTAAAACGCAGGGACGAAATAAATTCCGCGGTGCCACCCCAACTTTGAAAACTAAGGTTAAATTTAGTTTTCCACTTTTTTAACGATTGCTCCAATGTGTTTCATTTGATAGCTTTTTCTAAAAAAGGTTCTCAGCGCATTCACCTTTTCTCTCTGTTTAGTCTTTACTAATAAACTTTCATTTTCATCGCAATTTATTCTTAATTATTTTACATTATACACAGTATATGCCTAAATGTCAATGCTTATACCCAAAATACCAGGCTAATTTCATGAAATATAACAGAGTTGTAATATTTTAAAAATTACTCTACCCTTCTATTATCCTTTTAAGTTTTTTTTTCGACATGATAAAATCCTTTTTTGCAAAAGGATTTATTTTTTGTTTTTAATAAACTTCACTCAATAGCTGTAAAAAAGAATTTACTAAGATAAGGTCTATACTTATTAATAAAATAAGTATAGAAATGATATGAAATATGATCTGGTTTTCTTTTCCATATTTCAACACATTACTTGTCCATGTCTTTAATTTTGATACTCCCATTTCACTTTTGTACTTTACATCTAATACAATATCTTTTGTGTATTCCATAAAAAATCCTCCTTTTATTTCTATTATATATATATGCTGACTTATCCTATTTTATGCATAAGATAGTCAAAGAGACAGAAATTTAGAGACAGAGGAGACAGAGGAGACAGAGGGACGGAGATTTTGTCTATAGGTTTTGCACATTATTAAAGTAAGTTCTAAATTGAAATACGTAAATAATTGCATTCTGTTTTTCATCGTTGAATAGGAGACTATTTTACCTTTATTTTTTTTGTTTTTATAAATATATTTTTTATATGCAACATTTTTTACAATCAAAGTAAAACATTTCTTGAATAGAAACGTTTCATTATCCGGAATTCGTCCTATGAAACGTTCAAACCCTATAGACAAAATCTCCGTCCCAATGTCTCTTTCTATTTTTGCTTTATGAAATTACTATGAGAAATCTCGGAGTGGTATTGAAAAACAAACATAAATGCGGTAAAATAGAAAGAGTAAAAAAGAGAAAGAAAGTTGGAGTGAAATGATAGTTGCGAATAATTGGAAAGATTATGAAATATTGGATATGGCAAATGGAGAAAAGCTAGAAAGATGGAAGGATATTATATTGGTACGTCCAGACCCACAGATTATATGGAAGAATAAATCGTTTCCTAATAAGTGGAAACAAATCAATGCAGTATATAAAAGAAGTAGTAGTGGAGGGGGTGCTTGGGAGTATAAGGCAAAGTTACCTTCTTGTTGGCAAGTTAACTATAAAAATCTTACTTTTAATATTAAACCAATGGGGTTTAAGCACACTGGTTTGTTCCCAGAACAAGCAGTAAATTGGGACTGGATGATAGAGAAAATTAAAAAAGAGAAAAGAGAGATAAAGGTATTGAATTTATTTGCTTATACAGGAGGAGCAACGGTTGCCTGTTTATCAGCAGGAGCGTCTGTTTGTCATGTGGATAGTTCTAAGGGAATGGTAGCATGGGCGAAGGAAAATGTAATAGCCTCTGGTTTACAAGACCGAAAAGTGAGATATATTATTGATGATGTGGTCAAGTTTGTAAATCGAGAAATTAGAAGAGGGAATAAATATGATGCTATTATCATGGATCCACCATCTTATGGAAGAGGAACTAATGGGGAAGTATGGAAATTTGAAGATAATATAGGAGATTTAGTAGAACTATGTTTAAATGTATTATCAGATAAACCTCTATTTTTCCTAATAAATTCGTACACTACAGGAATATCGAGTACGGTATTAGAAAACATGTTGCAATTGAATATGGCAAAAAAATATAAAGGACATGTCGAAAGCGGAGAAATAGGACTTCCTATGACAAATTCTAAACTGATATTGCCATGTGGAATTTTTGGAAGATGGTACTATTAGGTATGGTTTACAATTGAGAAAAGAAGAGTTTTGGAATAGGGGTAAGAAATTGGAGAAGAAGGTATGAGCGAATTAAATGTAATATATGAGGACAATCATATTATTGTAGTAGAAAAGCCGGTTAATATTCCATCACAAGGGGATAAAACAGGAGATATTGATATTCTAACTTTGGTAAAACAATATATAAAGGAGAAGTATCATAAACCTGGAGAGGTATATTTAGGCTTAATTCATAGGTTAGATAGACCAGTTGGTGGCGTAATGGTATTTGCCAAAACTTCAAAGTCAGCAGGAAGACTTAGTGAACAAGTAAGAACAAAACAATTTAAGAAGAAATATTTAGTAATTGTAGATGGAAAATTGGAAAAGAAGAAAGGAAGTTTGCAAGATTATTTATGGAAGAATGAAAGATTAAATACGAGTAAGGTGGTAGAAGAGGGAACGAAAAATAGTAAACTTGCTCTTTTAGATTACGAAGTATTAAAATACCAAGACGATATTAATTTATCTCTTGTAAAAGTGAATCTACATACAGGAAGGCATCACCAAATACGTGTGCAATTCTCACATGCAGGTCATAGCATTTATGGGGATCAAAAATATGGAACCAGAGGAA
>CASCUT010000018.1 GCA_949155365.1 uncultured Clostridia bacterium | reverse complement strand
CCATCTGCATTTTAACACAAAATTCCAAGACTCTACAAAAAATATAAAATACAAAAATACAAAAATACAAATACAAAAATAAAAAAAGGATTAAAAGAGTTTTTTGACCAAGAAAAGAAACAAATGCCAAAACTATTAAATAAATCAATTGCATTTATTAATGCAGTTTTGATTAGTAGTATTACATCTAGCACATTGTTAGAGAAGGCAATGTTATGTTTTCACCATGCACAATTTGGTGTACAAGACCCTATTTTTGGTTTAGACATTGGTTACTTTGTATTCCAAAAACCATTCATAGAATTAGTATTATGGTATTTTATGATTGCGATGATCGCATTGCTAATTTATAAAGTAGTGTATTATATTACAACATTTAATATGTTTTTTGATGGGGTAGATAGAAAAACATTAAAAAATAGTAAATTGATTAAACAAATTACTTCTTCCATTATCCTAATTGCTATCCTATTTGCTGGAATTGTATTTATTAGGACACAAAATATTGGGACTGAAAAATTTCTTACTTTACAAGCACAAGAAACCACATATTCACTATATGGAGCAGGCTTTACTGACGTTACCATTAAATTATGGGGATATCGTATGTTATCCGTGGTTATTATCGTATCCGTTTATTTAGCAAGCAAAGCATTTAAAGAAGGAAAAACGAAAAAACTGATTTTCTATATGGGAACTGTACCAATTTATTTGGTAGGAATGTTTTTGGTTATGACAATATTCCAAACAGTATTTGTATCAACCAATGAATTAGACAAAGAAAAAAGCTATATTGAAGCCAATATTGAATATACGAAAAATGCATATGGAATTCACACAGAAGAAATTAATTTAGATGGCGATATGAAAACGATTACCTCACAAGAAATAAGTCAATATGAAAACGTGTTAAATAATATTACCATTGCGAATAAAGAAGTAGTATTAAAAGATTTAAAAAGCACACAAACAGCAAAAGGATATTATTCTTACCGTAACACACAAATTGGAAAATATAATATAAATGGAAAAGAACAAATTGTGTATGTATCACCAAGAGAAATCGTAAGTAGTAATGGAACTTATAATAACAAAACATATGAATACACACACGGTTATGGTGTCATTATGACGTCTGCAACGACAACAAAAGAAAATGGAACATTGCAACATTTACAAAAAGGATTTACAAAAGAAGAAAACGTAGTAACAATGACACAACCAAGAATTTATTTTGGAATGCAAACAAATGATACAGCAGTAACAGGCAGCAAGAATAAAGCAGAATTTGATTATCCTATTTTAGATTCAAGTGTTGCAGAAAATGCGGAAAATACCTATGAAGGAAAAGCAGGATTAAATTTAAATTTTATTGACCGTATGATTCTTTCTATCAAAGAAGGAGATTTAAAGCTTGCATTTTCCTCCAATGTAAATAAAGAAAGCAAAATATTAACCAATCGTAATATTATGAAAAGAGCACAAACCGTTATGCCATATTTAATGTATGATGAAAATCCATATATGGTAGTAACAGAAGAAGGAAAAATGGTATGGGTATTAGATGCCTATACAATTTCAAATGCATATCCATATTCGCAAAAAACGACAATTCGAGAAAATTCAACTAGTAAAATAGAATTAAACTATATTCGAAATTCGGTAAAAGTATTGATTGATAGCTATGATGGAACAATTTCTTTTTACATTACCGATAGAACAGATCCAATTGCGATGGCATATCGTAATATTTATCCAGACTTATTTGTCGATTTAGAAGAAAACATACCAGCGGATATTAGTGAACATTTTGTATATCCAGAATATTTATACAACATTCAAGCAGAAATTATTGCAAGATATCATAATATTAGACCAGAAGTACTATATCGCAATGATGACATTTGGGAAATTGCAACCTATAATGCAAGTAAAGTAATGACAAAAACAGGAACCGATATTACACCATATTATACGATGGTAAAAACAGTAGATAGTCAAAAAGCACAACTAGGATTAGTACTACCTTATACACCAGAGGGAAGACAAAATTTAATTTCTTATTTAGTAGGAACTTATGATAATAGTGCTAATGCCAAATTAACAATCTATAAATATCGAGCAGATAGCAATGTGCTAGGACCAATGCAATTAGACACACAAATGGAGCAAGATGAAACAATAAAAAAAGAAATAGATAGTTTAAATGTAAATGGAACAAAAGTAACAAAAAATATGGAAATTATTCCATTAGACCATAATTTGTTATATGTCGAATTGATTTATACACAATATATCAATGAAGAAGATGCTCTTCCAACACTCAAAAAAGTAGTAGTTGCTTCTGGAACCAAAGTAGCCATTGGGGACAATTTAAAACAAGCATTAAATAATTTAATTTCTCAGTATGCAGTAAATATCGAAATAGAAAACACAGATACAATGGAGGACTTAGTGAATACCATTATTAAAGCCAATAACAATTTGACCAATTCCAATACTAGTAACGACTGGGAAATGATGGGAAAAGATGTAAAAAAACTACAAGAATTAATTCGCAAACTAGAAACATTAGTAGAAGAAGAAAACAAACTAAAAAATGAGATAAACGAAGAAAATAAAAAAATAACAACAAACAATGTAATAACAGCGAATGAAATTCAATAAAAACGTATAAAATAAGGAAAAAAAAGCACGCTAATAAAAAAGAGGTGCTTTTTTTCTTGTGAGATTTTCTGGAGGTGAAAAAGAAAGAAGTGTTTAAAAAGGGAAAAAAAGAAGATTTATTATTAAAACAAATAGAGGATTTGAATAAAAACTTATTAGAAAGTAATTTAATAGAAATAGCACAATTAGTAGGAAACCGAAAGAAATTATTATGGACCAATTTAATTTCAGGAATAGCAAGAGGAATTGGAATTGGAATCGGAGTAACAATCATAACCGCAATATTAGTAATACTACTACAAAAACTTGTCACACTAAATATTCCTGTAATCGGAGAATATATAGCCGATATTGTAGAAATCGTCCAAAAAAGCAGATAAAAGAGATATAGGGACGGAAGACACGGGGACGGAGATTTTGTCTATAGGCTTTGAAGGGATAAAAGAAGACATGGGAATAAAGATTTTATTTATAGGTTTTTAGTGAGTGCATTTTAGGGTTAGTAAAAAATGGTTTGCGGAACTAAATTTTCATAAATTGACACAGAGTTTTTTATTTTTCTTTAATACAAACAAGAAAGCGAGTGAAATATAATAATTCACTTGCTTTTTTTAGGAGATAATTATATAATAAACACGTAAAAAAAGGCGAGGAGGAAAGAAAAATGAATTTAGCAAATAAATTAACTATATTTCGTATCATATTAGTGCCTATTATGATTGTCGTTACATTTTTGGAGTGGCCAGGAGAATTCCTTGGAATTCCAACAGTAGCGTGGCTATTAAATGTAATATTTATCATAGCTTCCATTACAGATAAATTAGATGGATATGTAGCACGTTCTAGAAACCAAATTACTACATTTGGAAAGTTTTTAGACCCAATAGCAGATAAAGTGTTAGTCATAACAGCAATGATTATTTTAGTAGAAATGGGAAGACTTCCATCATGGATTCCAACCATTATTGTATTTCGTGAGTTCATTGTTTCTGGTTATCGTTTGATTGCAGTAGAAAATGGTGGAAAAGTAATTGCTGCTAGTATATGGGGAAAATTAAAGACTGTGACTCAAATGATAGCAATTATAGTAGCATTTATCGATAATTATGCATTTGGAACAATCGTAAGAGGAGAGCTATCTGGTTTTCCTATGCTGATAAATGCAATTACTACCATTATGATGGTATTATGTGTAATTACCACCATTTTTTCAGGATGGGATTATATCAAAAATGGAAAAGAATTATTAAAGGATAAATAGAATATAAAAAAGAAAAGGAAAGACTAGGAGAAAGTTAAATGGAATTTTTTAAAACATTATGGAAAAATAGAAAATTAGTATTAAAACTAGGAAAAAGTGATTTTAAAAATAGATTTGCAAGTACAAGCTTAGGAAGTATGTGGGGCTTTTTACAACCATTTGTATTTATGATGATGTATGTAATTGTATTTCAATTTATTTTTAAAAGTACAGGAGAACATGGAGAGCCTTATGTAGTTTGGTTTTTACCAGGAATGGCAATGTGGATGTGTTTAAATGATAACATAATGGGAGCAAGTGGAGCCATAAGAGCATATTCTTATTTGGTTAAAAAAGTAGTATTCCCAATTGATGTAATTCCTATGATATCCATAGTTGGAAATAGTATTGTATCCTTGTTTCTATTTGTGATTGCTATTGTAGTATGTGCAATATGGGGACACTTTGTAAATATTTTTGAATTTATCTATGTCATAATAGCAGCGTATGCCTTTATTATTGCATTAACCAGATTTACTTCAGCAGTAACAACATTAGTACCAGATTTTTCGAATTTATTAGGAATTATAATGCAAGTATTTCTTTGGGCAACACCTGTTATTTGGGGAATAAGCCAACTAGCCAATCATCCAACAATCGCAAGCATTATAAAATGTATGCCATTTGCTTATTTGGTTACTGCCACAAGAGAAACCATAATGGGAGGAGATATTATTACAGCGAACCATGGATTATATACCATTGTTTTTTGGGCGATTACCATTTTCTTATATTGTTGGGGAAATCATGTATTCAAAAATAGAAAAAAAGACTTTGCAGATGTATTATAACAGGTAGCAAGAAAAGTGGCTTTGCCATGTGGGCAATTTAAATAGCCCTATACAAGAATATATTCCTATCCTATAAGAAAAAAAGTTTTAGGCAAGGAAAAAAATAGGAAAGTGCAAAAGTAGAGGTTGAGATAGCAGTGGAAAATAAAAAAGGTGTTTTAAAGAAAAGTGTCATTTGTGGTATTATAGTATGTCTTATTCTACTAACTGGTTGGCTCCTAAAAGGAGATGGACTAACGAAGCATGCAATAGAATTAACACAATTAAAAAATAATATTCATAGGCAAATGATGGGATATATAATAAAAACAGAGAACGATAAGGTTATCGTGATTGATGGAGGAACAACAGAAGATGCACAAAATCTGGAAAGAAACATCATGGAATTAGGCGGAAAAGTAGATGGTTGGTTTTTAACACATGTGCATGATGACCATGTAGGGGCATTTACTCAAATAGTAGCAAACACAGAGATAGAGATAAATCATATTTATGTTTCATTAAATGAAAAACAGTGGTATCAAACCTATGAACCAGAAAGAGCAGAATTTTCTAATCAATTTATTGAGTTATTAGAAAGGGAAGAACTAAAAGAAAAAGTGAAACAAGTAAAGTTGAATGAAAAAATAAAAATCGATGGCATAAAAGTAGAAGTGTTAGGAGTAAAAAATCCAGAGATAACAGAAAACGCAGGAAATGAGCAAAGCATGGTAGTAAAGTTTCAATTAGGAGAAACCAGTTTATTAATCTTAGGAGATACTGGAGAAAAATCGAGTGAAAAGTTGCTAATGACACAACGAGAAAAGTTGAAAAGTGATATCGTTCAAGTTTCCCATCATGGACAAGCAGGAGCAACAAAGGAATTATATGAACAGATAAGACCTACCACATGTTTGTGGCCAACACCAGACTATCTTTGGAATAATGATAATGGGACCGGAGAAAATACAGGAACTTGGAAAACATTTGAAACAAGAGGATGGATGGAAGAATTAGAAGTGAAGGAACACCTAATTGAAAAAGATGGAGATATTACGATACAACTAAAATAGAAAGGATGATTTTTTTGGAAAGCAAAGAGGAAAACGTAATTGAAATAAAAAAACTTACGAAAGAGTATAAAATGTATCCCAATAAAAGAGATCGATTACTAGAGGCAGTATTCCCTAGTATGAATAGACATGAAATATTTAGAGCATTAGATGAAATTGAACTAGAAGTAAAAAAAGGAGAAATACTAGGAATACTTGGAAAAAATGGTGCTGGAAAATCCACTTTGTTGAAAATTGTAACTGGAGTTGTAGCACCAACAGGAGGAGAAGTAATCACAAATGGAAAAATCAGTTCGTTGCTAGAACTTGGAACAGCTTTTAATATGGAACTTACAGGAATAGAAAATATTTATCAACATGGACAAGTAATGGGACTTAGCAAAGAGCAAATAGAAGAAAGAAAACAAGAAATAATTGACTTTGCAGATATTGGAGACCATTTATATCAACCAGTGAAAACCTATTCTTCAGGAATGTTTGCACGTTTAGCTTTTTCTTGTGCCATTAATGTGGATCCTGATATTTTAATTGTAGATGAGGTGTTATCTGTTGGTGATATGGCATTTCAGTTAAAATGCTTTAAGAAATTTGAACAGTTTAAGAAAAAAGGAAAAACCATACTATTTGTAACACATAGTATTACCGATGTACTAAAAAATTGTACAAGAACGATTATTATCAATTCAGGAAAGAAAATTTTTGATGGTGCTGTAAAAGAAGGGGTAGAAAAATACAAAAAAATTATAGTTGGCTTAGACAATTCAAATAAAGAAAAAGAAGAAAGCACCAATCAAAATGAACAGGATTTTAAAAAGATGACACAAACGAACAATTGGAAATCACATTTTGTACAAAATGATCACATAATAGAATATGGAAATGGACAAGCAGAAGTAATCGATTATGGAATTTTTGATGAAAAGGGTAATTTCTTACAATCAATTGATAACCAAAAAGAAGTCATTTTGAAATCAAAAATAGAATTTAAAGAAGATATTAATGAACCAATATTTACCATGACGTTAAAAGATTTTAATGGTTTGGAAGTGTGTGGAACCAATACGCTAATTGAAAAAATAGCAACAGGGAAATTTCATAAAGGTGAGGTAGTAGAAGTATCTTTTAAAACAAGATTGCAAGTAGCGCCAAATAAATATACTATTTCATTTAGTTGTACACATTTTAAACCAACAGGAGAATTAGAAGTGCTAAGTAGAAAGTATGATGCATTATTAGTGGAAGTAATATCGTCGAAAGAACATGTTGGAGTATTAAGTTTAGATACCGATATCGAAATAAACAAACAAGTAAAATAGGGGGAAATATGAAGCTAAATCTCGAATTTTATAAAAAAGATATTTTTTATAAACAGATAAAAAATGAAGATAAAATAATAGAATACATTAGCCAAAATGAAGGAGAAAATTATTCCCATATTATAAAAGAAGATAACTCGGAAGAAGTACTAACCACACTTTCTGATATTAGAAAAAATATCGTATATGCATATGATTTTAAACCAGATTGTACTATCTTAGAGGTGGGAGCTCACTTTGGAGAGATTACAGGGGCATTATGTGAAAAAAGTTCGAGAGTAGTTTCCGTCGAATTTAACAAAAAAAGTGGAGAAGTAATAGCCAAAAGACACTTTGACAAACCAAATTTAGAAATTATCATAGGAAAGTTAACGGAAATTGAATGGAAAGAAAAATTTGATTATATTGTTTTAAACGGAATAGTAGAATATGCCCAAAAATTATATGATAGTAAAACACCAGTATTAGACTTAATAGAAGAGGTAAAAAAGACATTAAAAGAAGAGGGAAGACTATTAATTGCAACAGATAATAAATTTGCTATGAAATCATATATTGGAGACACGGATGAATGCACTTCGATTACCTTTGATTCTATAACGGGTTATAAAAGTAGTAAGAAAACTTATAAATTAGGGAAAAAAGAATTAGAAAAAATATTACAAGAAGCGGGATTTAACAATTATAAATTTTTATATCCATTACCAGATTATAAATTAGTAAGTCTTGTGTTTTCAGACGAATATTTACCAAGCAGTTCGAAGATAAATGGCTATTTTCCTTATTACCAAGATGAAAGCTCTATTTTCTATAGTGAAGTAGACGCTTATGATGCTATTATAAAAGAAAATAAAGAAATGTTTCCTTTTTTTGCGAATTCGTTTTTTATTGAAGCAGGGATGCAAAAAGTGGAAAATGATACCCAATATATTTCATTTAATAACTATAGAAAACCAAAATATCAACTTATGACTAAAATAAGAAAAGATGTGGTAGAAAAAACAGCAATAGGGAAACAGGCCAAAGAACATTTTGACAATATGGTAAAAAACATAGAAGATTTAAAAAGTGAAAATATAGAAATTTTAGATGAAGTACAAGAGGGAAAAACCGTAAGTAAGTTTATTAATACAAAGTTAGCATCACAAATGATATCGGACAACCGTGAAAATCCAGAAGAAATTTTAAAGATATTAAATTGGTATAAAGAAACAATAGAGAAGAATGCAATACCTTATACAGAAGGAATGAAGACGGTTTTTGAAACCTATGTTCCACAAGTAGATAAGGCAATAATAGAACAATTTCAT
The DNA here is from genome assembly GCA_949155365.1 of uncultured Clostridia bacterium. GTDB lineage: Bacteria > Bacillota > Clostridia > TANB77 > CAG-508 > UMGS1663. The sequence goes on along the minus strand of CASCUT010000018.1, from coordinate 31,172 downwards.
TATTTAAAACATGGGTATTGGGATATGATTCTAAAGAATTGTTTTATATTAGACAATAAGTGTGTGTTCTTTGACCAAGAATGGAAGGAAGAAAATGTCCCAGTAGAATTCTTAATTTATAGAAGTATTGTTAATATAGAAAAGATAAGAAGTAAAATAGAAGAGTATGGTTTATTTGAAAAAATGGGAATAAAGGACTACATTTCTGTTTTTGAACAATTAGACCGAGCATTAGCAGAAGAAATCATGGATAAAGAAATTTATGGTTTCTATCAAAAGAAACACAAAAATCCAATTTATGATAATTACAACTTGAAACAAGAAAACGAAAAATTACAAGAAGAGAAAGCAGAATTAAAGCAAGAAGTAGAACAGCTAACTGCAAAGTTAAATGATATCTATCAATCAAAGAGTTGGCAAACAGCACAGAAAATAGAAAGAATAAAAAATAAGTTTAAAGGATAAGAATATGGAAATTGCAAAGAAAGTAATAAAAACATTAAAAAATGAAGGAGTATCAGGAACAATAACAAAAGCGAAGAAGTATTTCTTTGAAAATGAAAAACAAGAATATGCGTCTTGGATTAGAAAAAACACACCTTCCCAAAAGGAATTAAAAAAACAACGAAATACCAAATTTGCACAAGAACCGAAAATTAGTATTATTGTTCCCTTATATAATACACCAAAGAAATATCTCTTAGAGTTAATTGAATATGTGCAAAAACAAACGTATACGAACTGGGAACTATGTTTGGCAGATGGAAGTACCAAACCATTAGAATATTTGCAAGAAAAAGTACAAAAGGACCATCGAATTAAATACAAAATATTAGCAGAAAATAAGGGGATTTCAGGTAATACAAATGAGGCATTAAAAATGGCGACAGGGGATTATATTGCTTTATTAGACCATGATGATTTAATTCCAGTTCATTCATTATATGAAATTGTAAAAGCAATTAATGAAAATCCAGAAGTAGAATTTTTATTTACCGATGAAGATAAATTTATAGACATAAAAAAGCAGACAAGATACGAACCAAATTTTAAGCCAGATTACGCTTTTGATACATTTACCAGTTATAACTACATTTGTCATTTTAGTGTTTTTAAAAAAGAATTAATGGACAAGTTAAAGGGATTCCGAGAGGAATTTGATGGAAGCCAAGATTATGATTTGATTTTGCGAGCAGTAGAAGAGGCAAAGCAAGTGGTTCATATTCCTAAAATATTATATCATTGGAGAGTACATCCAAGTTCTACTGCAGGAAATGCAGAAGCAAAACCCTATTGTTTTGAAGCAGGAAAAAAGGCAGTACAAGAACATTTAAAACGAAAAGGATTAACGCAAGGAAAAATGGAGTATGGGGTAGCCATTGTTCGAAATAGAGCAATCTATGAAGTGAAAGAAAATACAAAAGTTATCGTATTGCTGTATTTACAAGATGCAAGAATAAATTTGGAAAATTTGAAAAGAGACATTCAAGAAATTACGTATAAAAACTTTGAAATTGTGTTAATGACAACAGAAGAAATAAAGCAAAAGGAAGAATTTTTAGATTTCGAAGATATGATTCAAATAAAAGAAACCAGAATCATAGAAAAAGATAACATTGTTTCTGAATTAAACAAAGTAGTAGAAAGAGAAAACGATGCACAGCAAATTTTGTTTATGAAAGATATTCAAGGAATCAAAACAAAAGATTTAATAGAGCAATTATTAGGATTTATACAAAGAGGTGATGTGGGAGTTATCTCACCTAGAATCCTATATCAATTGACGGGACTACAATATAATGGAACAATTTATGGAGTTGATAAAAACAAAATAGGGTATTTGGATTATATTGATGTAGCAGGAAGTTTTGGCTATGTTACAAGAGGGGCAGTGGTTCAAAACTATTCGATTGTCAAATCAGAATGTGTGATGGTAAATAGACAAGATTTAATAGCAAGAGGCTTATTAGAAGAAAGCATGAACTATATGGAAGCATTGGCAGATTTCTCTTTTGAACAATTTGAAAAATGCAAAAAGTGGAATGTAATAAATCCACATATTGAATTAGAAGTATTAGAAATGACAAAAGAAAAGGAAAGCCATAAATTTTACACCAAATGGGAAGAGAGCTTACAAAAGCCAGACCCCAATTATAATGTAAATTTAAAAATGGAAGAAAATAAGATATTTAGAATGAATGGATAAAAGGAAGGTTAGAGGAATGAAAATAGACATATTAATGGCAACGTATAATGGAGAAAAGTATGTAAGAGAGCAGATTGATAGTATCTTACATCAAACATTTAAGGACTTTTGTTTAATTATATGTGATGATTGCTCAAAAGATGGAACTTGGAATATATTAGAAGAATATGCGAAAAAAGATAGTCGAGTAAAAATTATGAAAAATGAAAAGAACTTAGGGTATAACAAAAATTTTGAAAAACTACTAGGTCAAGTAACAGCAGAATATTTTATGCTATCAGATCAAGATGATGTATGGCTACCAAATAAAGTAGAAGAGTCCTATCAAAAAATAACTTCTGAGCAATTGTCATTAGTTTGTTCTGACTTAGAAGTCGTAGATAAAAATTTGAATACCATTCATCCCTCAATGTGGGAATTTTGGCCGGATTATAATATAAAAGAAAAGATAAAAAAGAGTAGAGACTATAGAAGTTGTTTAATGACAAACTGTATCACAGGTTGTACCACAATAGTAGATAGTAAACTAATTGAAAAATTATTACCTCTACCAGGTTATCCTATTGTTCATGATTGGTGGATTGGGCTAGTAGCAGGAGCAAATGGACCAATTGGCTATATTGAAAAACCATTAATTAAATATCGACAACATGGACATAACCAAATTGGTTATGTAACAACAAAAACCATTTACAAATTCTCAAATGCATTAAGAAAGCATTTGATTACGAATCATATTGAAATTTTACAAACATTGCAACAAAGACAAGAGGTATTAAATCCAGAATTGAAAGTAAGAATAGAAGAAGGAATTGCTTATTTAAATTCTATTATGAACCATAAAGTAATGGTATTAAAAGATAAGAAAGCTTTTAAAGAGTTATACCGATATGAAGACGATAACTATATCAAGCAAATTAATTTAATGTACAATTATCCATTATTTGCTAAAATATACAGGATTTTTTATGTGCTTCATGTGAAATTATGTAAGGAGAAAATTGGGATGAAAGAACTAATTAGGAGAATACTTGGAAAATACTTTCCATTCATTTATAATCCGATTCATCAATATCGAGATAGAAAAAGAATGAAAAAAAGTGGAGGTTTACAGTATAACTATGATGTTACTCTGGAAGATTATAAACAATTGATGGAGCAAATGTATCAAAACTTCGAAAAACCAGAAAAAAAACCAACTTTTGTACCATATCAAGAAAAACCATATCAAAAAACAGAAAAAGATATTAAAATAATTACTCACTATTTACCACAATATCATACCTTTAAAGAAAATGAGGAATGGTGGGGAAAAGGCTTTACAGAGTGGACAAACGTAACAAAAACAACACCACATTTTGTAGGTCAAATGCAACCAAAATTACCACATGATACTGGTTTTTATGATTTGAGTCAAAAAGAACAAATAAGAAGACAGATAGAACTTGCAAAGCAATATGGAATTTATGGTTGGTCAATTTATTACTATTGGTTTGATGGCCATCGACTAATGGAAAAACCATTAGATATTATATTGGAAAACAAAGATTTAGATATTCCATTCTGTATTAACTGGGCAAATGAAAATTGGTCCAAAAGATGGGATGGAGGAGATAAAGAGATACTAATGGCGCAAACTTATAAAGAAGACAAACTAACCCAATGCATAAAAGATATGGAAAAATATATAAGAGACGAAAGATACATTAAAGTAGATGGAAAACCATTAGTAATTGTTTATAAGCCAACCTTAATTCCTAATATTAACGTTATGATTGAAAACTGGAGAAAATATGCAAGAGAAGTTGGTATTGGAGAACTTTATATTATGGCAGTAAAAACATTTGATATTACAGAGGAATATAAAGCAATATTTGACGGATTTGTAGAGTTTCCACCATTTGGTATGGAAATTCAAGTAATGAATGATCAATTGAAATTTTTCAATAAGAATTTTAAAGGCGTTGTGTATGACTATAAAAGAATGGTAGAGGAAAAAACGTATTTAAGACCATTTGACTATAAATTATATCGAGGCATTTTCCCAGCTTGGGATAATACAGCCAGAAGACAATTTACACCCGATATTTTTTGGGGTTCAACACCTAAATTATATCAAACTTGGTTAGAAGATTTAGTAAAAGAAACACTTGAGAATGACGAATTAGAAGAAAAGATGATATTCGTAAATGCTTGGAATGAATGGGCCGAAGGTGCTTGTTTAGAACCAGATAGAAATGATGGATATGCTTATATTGATGCAACAAGAAAAGTAATTGAGAAGTATAAAATAGGAGATAAATAAAAGTGGTAAATAACAAGAAAAAGAAAATAGTAACATATATGACAATTGTGTTATATATCATAGCAATTTTAATATACGAGATAGGAATATGCAATGGAGAAAAAATGTTGAAAGGACAAGACATTCCATACCATTTCTCTTTGTGTAGAATTATCTTATACATTATTTTTATGATTGGATTAATAATCAATATTCATAAATTTGTAGATAATGCGATAGATACATTTCAGGGAAAAACCAAAAGAGTGGTAATTCTAGCTTACTGTATTGTGGCAAGTATGCTTATGATATATGTAGCAATAAGATGGACATCGATGTATCAAATCTTATCCTTATTTATTGCGATGTTGATGGGAACAATTTTTTTAATTTATGTATCTTCCGACTATATCAAAAATGTCATTGTAATTACATTTACTTTAGGAATTGTTTTTACTTTTTCAACGGATTTTCATCATACATTAGATGAAAAAAAACACATTATGACATCGATAAATATAGCATCTGGAAACTTAGATTATGCAAATAAACCATTAAATAATCCCTTGTTTAATGATATTATATTTAATTGTGATATGGATTCTTTTGCGAAAATGTATGGGCAAAAATATGAACAAAATCTAACGCAAGAATGGAATCGAACAGAAGAAACAGAAATTTATTATATTTGTTCGATTCCAGCAGAATATAATTTCATTTTATATCTTCCATCTTCCATAGGAATTTTATATACCAAGTTGTTGGGTGGAAGCATAGCAGATGCTTACATAATAGGAAGATTATTCAATTTAATAGTATATTCATTTATGGTAGTTATTATGCTAAAAATATTGCCATATAAGAAAAAAATATTTTTTGCAGTTTATATGTTACCATTGGTATTACTGCTAGCAGGGTCATTTTCAACAGATGGAATTGCATTTGGATTATTAGGATTATTTATAGCCTATTGCTTAAAATTATCGGAGAAAGAAGACAAAGAAATAGGAATTAAACAAATTGTAACACTCATGATATTATTTATTGGCTGTTTACTAGTTAAAGATTTTGCTTATTTTGCAATGATATTTTTAGTACTAGTATTACCAATCATAAAGATATTAAAAAATAATAAGAAAAAAATACCAATTTTAATTCTTTTAATCCTAATTTCGGTTAGCATTGTTTTCTTCTTAGCAATGAACAAATTAAATAAGGTAACACAAATTGGAGGAGACATTAGAGGAGGAGATACTGGCGTTACAGGACAATTGAACTTTTTAATGCAGTCACCAAAAAATATAATAGAAGTAGGTATTTCTCATGTATGTAATTCTATCCTAAATTATAATTGGTATACGTATTTAAATCACCCAGACTTCTTTGGAAAATATGCAAGCCAAATGTTTTTCATAGAGATGATATTTATTATTTATATAGCTATCACAGATAACAGTAAAAAAATAAAGAAGAGGACCATTATGGTATCAAGCATAACCGCTTTGCTTGTGTTTGCTACTACCAGTCTAATGTTATATTTAACCTTTACACCAATAGGACAAATTAATATTACAGGATACCAACCAAGATATATTATTCCATTAGTACCATTAGTATTAATGCTAATCAATCATAAAAGATATATTGGTAAAACAACAGAGGAAGAAGAGAAAAGAATCGATACTAACATAAGTATAGTAACAGGATTAATCATTATGGTTAATGTAATGCTTTTAATCCATATTGTGTAACAAAAAGGATAGGAGAAAAAAATGAAGCCATTAATAATTATACCAGCTTATAATGAAGCACTAAATATAGAAAAAACCATAAAAGATGTAACAACCAATACCAATTATGACTATATCATAATAAATGATTGTTCGAAAGACAATACAAAACAAATATGTGAAGACAATAACTTTAATGTCATATCTTTACCAATTAATTATGGGTTAACTTCTGGAATTCAAGTGGGAATGAAATATGCTTATCAAAATAATTATGATATAGCAATTCAATTTGATGGAGATGGTCAGCACCAAGCCAAATACTTAAAAGATTTAATAACGCAAATTGAAGAAGGAAACTGTGACATTGCAATTGGGTCAAGATTTGTAATACAAAAGAAACCAGTTTCTTTAAGAATGTTTGGAAGTATGATTATCGAGAAGTGTATAAAATTAACAACAGGACAGAAGATAAAAGATGTATCTTCGGGAATGAGAGCTTACAATAAGAAAGCAATTGAAGAACTAGCGAAAAATCCTAGTTTAACACCAGAGCCAGATACATTAGTCTATATGATAAAAAAAGGAATGAAAGTAAAAGAAGTACAAGTAGAAATGAGTGAAAGGGAATTTGGAGAAAGTTATCTAACCTTATTCAAATCGGCAGAGTATATGCTAAATGTAGTATTCTCCATTCTATTCATTCGCTCTATGACCAAAAAGAACAAAAAAGGAGGAAAATAAAATGTCAATTACATTAAGAATAATCTTAGTCCTATGTTCTGTGTTTTCTTTTGTCCTAAGTGTAAAAAGAATTAAACAAGCAAAATTAAAAGTAACCAACTCTGTCATGTGGATGATAGGAAGCTTTATTTTAATCCTAATGAGCATATTTTCTGGTGCAGTAGAGTGGGTTTCAGAAAAAATGGGATTTGTAGCACCAGTAAATTTTGTATTTTTTATATTAATAGGATTCCTATTGATACAAGTATTTGTAGATAATATAAGAATCTCCACATTAAATGAAAAAATAAAAGAATTAAACCATTATATCGCATTAAGTGAATATGAAAAGAAACAAAAATAAAGGAAGTAAAATTATAATGTCTCTTTAGGAAACGTCCCAAAAGAGACATTGGTATAAGGAGAGATTAGATGAAGATAGGAATTGATTTGACATGGCTGAAACCACAAAAGTCAGGTGGGGTAGAAGCATATGCTAAGAATTTATTAGATGGATTTGCTAAGTTAGAGGATGAAAATGAATACGTATTGTTGTTAGCCAAAGATAATAGTGAGTATTTATCCGAGTATTTTCAAGATGAGAAGTTTACAAAGATTATTTGTCGTACGAAGGCTTTCAATGTAAAACGTCATTTGATATGGCAGAATTTATTTGAATATAGTGTGTTGAAAAGAAATCATATCAAGTTTTGCTTTTTTCCAGTTTATGAAATGCCGATTTATTCCTGTAGAGGGATTAAGAATGTAACGACAATTCATGATATTCAGGCATACCATTTTCCAAAGTATTTTTCGAAGTTGGAAAATATATGGTTTTATTTTGCTTGGAAAAGAGCGGTGAAGTGTTCTAATAGAATTGTTGCAATTACGAATTACACAAAACAAGATATAATGGATCATTTTGACCATCATAATAATGTTGTGGCAATTCATAATCCAGTTACCTTAGACACGATGGATATAGAGGATTTTGATAAGCTAAAGGAAAAGTATCCTATTAAGGAGAATGAGTACTATTATACGGTTTCATCGATGTATAAACATAAAAATTTAATTACTATAATAGAAGCACTAGAGGAAATAAAGAGAAAGAATTATTTTATACCACAAAAGTTAGTGATTTCAGGAGTGGGTGGTCCTAATAAAGAAAAATTAATGGAAATTATAAAAGAGAAGAACTTAGAGGAGAATGTTATAATAACAAATTTTGTTTCTGATGGAGAAAGAAATGCACTGATACAAAATTGTAATGTCTTTTTGTTTCCTAGTATATTTGAAGGATTTGGAATGCCACCGATTGAAGCAATGCAATTGGGTGCAAGAGTAATTACGACAAGATGTACTTCTTTACCAGAGGTGACAAAAGGGAAGTGTAACTATGTAGTAAATGCACTAGAAAAGCATGATTGGATTGATGAAATACAAAAAGCACAATATGAAAAACCAGAGAAAATAAGTTTTGATGAATATGAAAATACGAAAATAGCCAGACAATATTTAGATTTATTTTATCAAGTAAATGAAGAAAGTGATAGAAATGGAAAAAAATAAAGAAAGAAAAAATGTAATATGGAACATGCTGGGTGCAACTTTTAATTCTTTTAATTCTCTTTTTTTTACAATTATTGTAACAAGAATAAATGGATTAAATGATGCAGGAATATTTACTTATGCATTTGCAACAGCTTGTGTTTTATATAATATTGGAATATATGAAGGTAGAGCATTTCAAGTAACGGATATAATAGGAAAGAATACGGATACGGATTATCTCTATCACCGTATCATAACTTGTATAATAATGCTATTGGTTTCTATCATTTTTGTTTTGGTGAAAGGCTATGATTTATACAAGATAACAATTTTCTTATTGCTTTGTGTATTCCGCTTAATAGAAGCGTTTGCAGAGGTGCTTTATGGGGTGTTGCAAAAGAATGGAAGGCTATATCAAGTAGGAATTTCACTTTTTGTTAAGGCGGTTATAGGAATTATTTGCTTTGTTATTTTAGACTGGCTAACTAAGAATTTGATTTTTGCGATTAGTAGTGTAATTTTAGTTAATATGTTAGGAATTCTCTTGTATGATAGAAAGAATATCAAACAAGTAAAAATGACAAAATCGAAGTTTGAATGGAAAGCGAATAATTTGATTTTTAAAGCAGGATTTTTCACCTTTATTCTTACCTTTTTAAGTGTATATCTAGTAAATGCTTCACGTTATGCGATTGATGATTTGTCTACCAACGATTTACAAACAATTTTTGGAATTATTATCATGCCAGCTACGTTTATGGGTTTGATGGGCCAATATATTATTCAACCAGCATTGACGAAATTGTCAACGTATATTAAAGAAGAGCAATATAGACCATTAAAACAGATTATTTTAAAATTGCTAGCTGTGTTACTAGGAATTGGAATTTTGGTATTAGTGATTGCTTACTTTTTAGAAACTCCTGTACTGGGATTGGTATATGGAATTGATTTGACACCTTATTTTGTAAGTATGATGCTTATTATTTTTGGTTCTTTCTTTTATGCAAGTTCTATGGTGTTATCGATGATACTAATTGCAATGAGAGTAACTTTTTTACAAGCAGTTACTTATGGAGTGGTATCTGTTTTTGCAACAATGTTAGCTTATCAGATAGTACAACAAAAGCAAATACTAGGAGCCAGTATTACTTATACCGTTAGTATGATAATGGTAACTACTATTTTCCTGGGGTTAACCATGGGAAAAATGAAACAATATAAGAGATTGTGGAATAAGGAGAAAAAGAATGAAAATATCAATTGTAACAGTAACCTATAATTCAGAAAAAACACTAAAAGATACCTTGGAATCAATATTAAAACAAACCTATACCGATTATGAACATATCATTGTAGATGGATTATCAAACGATAATACCATGCAAATTGTAAAAGAGTATGAAGCAAAATATCAAGGGAAATTACGTTATATTTCAGAAAAAGATACAGGACTATACGATGCGATGAACAAAGGAATTAAAATGGCAACAGGTGATGTAATAGGTTTGCTTAACTCGGATGACATGTTAGCGAGTAACCAAGCACTAGAAACGATTGCAAAAACATTGGAAGAAACAGGATGCGATGGTACATATGCCGATTTGATTTTTATGGATGAAGAAACGATGTCAAAGCCGAAAAGAATTTGGAAATCACCAAAAGGAAAAATAGAAAGAGGATGGCATCCAGCTCACCCAACGTTATATTTGAAAAGAGAAGTATACGATAAAATAGGAAATTTTCATACGCAATTTAGAATTTGTGCAGACTATGACTTTATGCTACGTTTATTAAAAGACAAAGAAATCCAATTAGCATATATTAATGAATATTTAGTCTATATGCGAACCGGTGGAACTAGTACAAATGGATTAAAAGGTTACTTGAAAAATTTAAAAGAATCTCATCAAGTATTAGTAGAAAACCATATCAAACATCCTTATCTAGTAGATACTTTTCGCATTACCAAAACCATAATGCAAATGGGATTGTCGAAAGTAAGCAAGAAATGAACGATAGAAAAAAGTGAGTCAAATAGAAATAAGGTGATAGGTTTTGACAAAAATAAGCTTTTGAGCTATAATAGCTATGTTAACTAGTAACAAAGTAGAAAAGAAAGAGAGGAAATGCGATGAAAATCTTAATAACAGGTGGCAAAGGAATGTTGGCAAAAGCAGTAATTGAAAGGTTTGCACAGGAAGAATTGATAGTAACAGATGTAGAAGAATTGGATATTACCAATTTGGAAAAAGTAGAAGAATTTGTAGAAAATTGTTCTCCTGATGTGATTATCAACTGTGCTGCCTATACTGCAGTGGACAAGGCAGAAGAAGACCTTGCGTTAGCAAGAAAAATTAATCGTGATGGTCCTAAAAACTTGGCGATCGTAGCCAAAAAACACCATAGTATTTTAGTACATGTTAGTACAGACTATGTGTTTGGAGGAGATTTATCCTTAGAAGAGATTTATCAAGAAGAGGATGCAAAGGCACCTGTAACTGTGTATGGTATTACGAAGTTAGAAGGGGAAGAAGCCATTAAGGAAAACGCAGAACAATACTATATTTTTCGAACCGCTTGGCTATATGGAGACGGCAATAACTTTGTAAGAACCATGTTAAAATTAGGACGTGAAAAAGATAGATTAACCGTTGTTGCTGACCAACATGGAAGCCCAACTTATAGCGTAGACTTAGCAGACATCATTGCACAAGCGTTAGAAAAGAAAATTCCTTATGGAATTTATCATACCACGAACTTAGGATTTACCACTTGGTATGAATTTACCAAAGAAATCTTTAGACAAGCTGGAATTTCAGACGAGAATTGTGAAGTAGTACCTGTTACCTCAGAAGAATTTATAAGACCAGCCAAAAGGCCTAAAAATTCGATGATGTCAAAAGATAAGATTTTAAATGCAGGAGTTATCATTCCAGAATGGAAAGATGGCTTAAGGAGATATCTGGAAATAGAAGGCTAAAATAGCATTTCAAGAAAATAAAGGCTTGCCAAAGGGCAAGTCTTTTAAAATGCCTATAAAGCATGTAGAAGTATTTTATTTTCTATATAAAATTAGGAACGAATTTTGTCGAAAAAAAGTTGGAAAAAATTTACAGTTTTTTAACAATTCTATTGTTTTATGAAAAAGATATATGATACTATAAATATATAAATAAAATGAAAGGAGAGAATTTTTATGGACAAAAAAATTTTCAAAAAATTAGCAATTATATTATTACTTACTATTATCATGATTTCATCGTTTGTTTTATAATGCAACAAGTAGTGAATCAAATGAGGAGCGAAAAGTAACAATAGATATGTTATTTGATAATATTGAAACAAAAAATTTAGAAGACGAAAAAATTATGGAATATGATGTAACAACGGGAATAACAAAAGAAGTTGATATGGAGGCTGTGAGAGAATCAATAGCTTTAAAACAAGGTTAACTCAGAATATTATTAATATAATGTTAGAGAATTTTTAATAAATCAAGTATTTGTAGAAAATACTAAACTGAAGTAATTGTTTAATAATTACTTTGGTTAGGAAGGATTTCTTATGAATAAAAAAATGTTAGGAATCATAATAACAGTAATACTAATAATGATAATAGCAATGATATTAGGAATAAATGTTAGTTTGAAGATTGAAAAGAATAATATAGACCAAAAAGAAAATTTAAAATCTAATACCGATGATATTAGTAAAAAAGTAACGATGGAAATTTTGGAAGATACCATTACAAAAGAATCGGTGATGGTTTTAATTACCAATCATAGTGAAGAAAAGTGTGGTTGGGGTGTTGAGTATAAAGTACAAAGAAAAATAAATAATAAATGGGAAGACTTAGAACCGATAAACGATGCGATAAGCATTCCTATGATTGCTTATCAAATGAAAGGTAAACAATCAAAAATTAAAATTGATTATGGAAAAGAGTATGGAACATTAGAAAAAGGCACCTATAGAATTGTAAAACTAGTACAGTGTAAAGGCTATATTGAGCTATGTTCTAATGAATTCACGATGGAATAGAAAACCTAAATGGTAAAAATCAAAAAAGAGAAAAGGACGGTTACTTTTTATATGATTTTAGAGATAGATTTAGACAAAAGATTGCTAATTGGCAAGCTTTTGTCTAAATTTGTGTGGATTACTTGCCAAAAAGGAAAACCAATGATATGATGTAGGCAAAACAAGTAAAGGAATGAGGAAAAAATGAAGAATCGAAAGGGAATTATTTTAGCAGGAGGAAGTGCGACTAGGTTATATCCGCTAACACTTGCTATTTCAAAACAAATTATGCCAGTATATGATAAACCAATGATATATTATCCATTATCGGTTTTAATGGAAGCGGGAATTCGTGAAGTATTAATTATTTCAACACCAAGAGATATTGTTATGTTTGAACAATTATTAGGAGATGGAACAAAATGGGGAATGCATTTTGAATATAAAATACAAGAAAAACCAAACGGACTAGCAGAAGCATTTTTAATTGGAGAAGAGTTCATTGGTGAAGACAATGTCGCTATGATATTAGGAGATAATATGTTTTATGGAGAACACTTTGCTAAAGTATTAAAAAGAGCCAATAGTAGAGAGGACGAGGCAACCATTTTTGGATACTTAGTAAAAGATCCAACAGCTTATGGCGTAGTAGAAATCGATGAAGAAGGAAGAGCGATTAGTATTGAAGAAAAACCAGAAGTGCCAAAATCCAATTATGCAGTACCAGGTTTGTACTTCTATACCAATGATGTTATTCAAATTGCTAAAACAATAAAACCATCCGCAAGAGGAGAATTAGAAATTACATCGGTAAATGAAGAATATATGAAACAAGGAAAATTAAAAGTAGAAAAATTAGGAAGAGGAATGACTTGGTTTGACACAGGAACCCATGATGCTTTATTAGAAACAGCCAGTTTCGTACAAACCATAGAAAAAAGACAAGGAATGCAGGTATGTTGTCCAGAAGAAATTGCATATCAAAACAAATGGATTAATAAAGAACAATTATTAACACTTGCACAGCCATTCATGAAGACAGAATATGGGGTATATTTAAAGGAGTTAGCAGAAAATAGATTAGGAGATTAGTCAAAGAAACGATACACTAGGCAAAAATAGAATATAAAAAATTAGGAGGAATGAAAAATGAAACATATTTTAGTAACAGGAGCTGCAGGTTTTATAGGAGCAAATTTTGCAGAATACTTTGCAAACAAATATCCAGAATATCGAGTAGTAGTAGTAGACAAACTTACTTATGCAGGAAATTTAGCAAACTTAGAAAAGGTAAAAGACAAAATTGAATTTGTACAAGCAGATATTTGCGATTTTGATAAAATGACAGAAATATTTGAGCAATATGATATTGATGGAGTTATTCATTTTGCAGCAGAATCTCATGTAGACAATAGTATCAAAACTCCATTTATCTTTACCCAAACCAATGTATTAGGAACGCACACTTTATTAGAAGTAGCAAAAAGAAAATGGGGAGAAGGAAGTCCAAACAAGTTTATGCATATTTCAACAGATGAAGTGTATGGAGCATTAGGAGAAGAAGGATATTTTACAGAAACATCTCCAATTAAACCAAGTAGTCCTTATTCTGCCTCAAAAGCAAGTTCTGATTTATTAGTAAAAGCATATCATGAAACTTTCAAAATGAATGTTAATATTACCAACTGTTCGAACAACTATGGACCATATCAACATCATGAAAAACTAATTCCACATATGATAAAACTTGCTTTACATGATGAGCCACTTCCTGTTTATGGAACAGGCAAAAATATTCGTGACTGGCTATATGTAGAAGACCATTGTGAAGCAATCGATGTGGTATTCCATAAAGGAAAAGATGGAGAACGTTATAATGTAGGTGGACACAATGAAAAAAGAAATATTGAAATTGTAAAATTAATTTTAAAACAACTAAACAAACCAGAAAGTCTAATTACTTATGTAGAAGATAGAAAAGGGCATGATTATCGTTATGCAATTGACCCTACTAAAATAAGTACAGAATTAGGATGGCTTCCAAAAACAAAATTTGAAGATGGGATTATAAAAACGATTGATTGGTATGTAAACCATCCAGAATGGTTAGAATAAGGAGAAAACAATGGAATTCTTAAACATTGTAATGAGAACTATATTGTTATATGGAATCTTATTAGGAGGCAGTATTTTTCTAGCAGAGAAAACAAACAAAAAAATAGAACATTGTATTGCCCCTAATATAGGAATGATTATTCTTGTTTTATATATATTTGGAATATGTGATTTTTTGATTTATGGAGTATGGTTTATTTCTATTATAAATCTTCTCTTAGGTGGCTATACGCTGATTAAAAATGGAAAAAACTTAAAAGAAAAGGTGATGACGCCAGGTTTCACCTTTTTCACTCTTTTATTCTTTGTCTTACTAATTACCACGCATCAGAGAAATTTAGTAGATTATGACCATTATTTATATCGAAGTTTCGATACGAAAATTATGTATTATACAGATTGCATCAATAAAGGCTTCCCATCCTTATATCCACCAGCCATCAATCTACTAGAATATTTCTTTATGAAAGTAATGGGAGCATATGTACAAGGATTTGAAGCTTTTGCTGTACAATTATTTGGCTTTTCGCTATTTTTACCATTATGGGATAGAAGGAAAAATACCAAATTTATGAATGCCATTATTACCATTATCATTCTATGTATTCCAGCGATATTTCATAATTTGATATTCTATGAATCTGCCTATCCAGATGCCTTATTAGGAATAATAATCGGATATAGTTTATATGTATTATGTGTTGAGAAAGAAAGTAAATTTAGAAATTTAGTAGTACCACTAGCATTAAGTATTACAACAATATTGAAACCTTCTGGATTTTATATTGCTCTTATTGTAATTGGAATTTATGGATTCATACAATTGCAGAGTAAGGGATTGAAAAAGAAAGAACAAAGAAAAATATTTTGGAAAAGTCAAGAATGGAAAACAATTGTTATGATGGTCCTAACAATTGGTCTAATTTTTACCACATGGAAAATTTTTACTAAGATAAATAACCAATATAATACTGGGGTAACAAGAGCAGAACAAGCAAGGGTAGGAAACACAGTGCAATATATGACCAAAAACATATTAACTACCGTATTAGGATATTATGAAGAAAACCATGACTCGGCAGATTCCAATGAAAGCTTACTTCCTAAATTGTATACTACTTATGCAATAGCATCGCCAACCAAAATATCACTATATGGAAGTATTCTTATTATTTTATTACTAGGAATTTTTAGTTACCGATATGTGATAAAGCAAGAAGATAAGCAAGAATATAAATATCAAATAATAGCATTAAATGTAGGATTAGTGGTGTATATCTTATTCTTACAAGTATCTTATCTGTTAAAATTTTCAACTGAAGAAATGTTAGGACACAATGGAATCGATCGTTATTTACCAACCTTCTTGTTGGGAATGATTTATTTTATTGTAGCCATGGTGTTAAAACAGATGGAAGAAAAAGGAGATAGAAAACTAAATTATGTTTTACTAATGGTTATCATTCTTATTTTTACTCCAGTACAATCGATTGCTACAAGTAGTATTTTATCTGGAATTTATAATATACAATCGATTGAATATTGTAATAATGGTAGAATGCCAGCAATCCAAATCAATGAGAAAATACCAGAAAAAGCAGAAGTAATTAGTATTTCTCAAGAGGAAAAAACGAACTTATATAGTTTAATGCTAAGATATTATTTATATCCAGATCATAAAGTATATCCTTATGAAAAGGTAAATGAAAAAGTAATTCATCGAATCAAAGACAATATAGTAAATCAAAAAGTAGAGTATTTATATATATGGAGTACCAATGAAACATTAAATCAATGGATAAAGAAAGAATTTAACAATGAAATAGAATTGAAAAAAGAGACATTATATCACATAACAATAGAAGAAAATCAAATCCAATTAAACGAAATACCCTTAGACTAATTTTAGCTCTAAGGGTATTTCGCGTCTAATTAGGACTGCGACTGGCTATGGTTTTTGGGCATATACGAATCAAATCGTTTGCCGGAGGAAGGAGGGGAAACAGCCTCTACCTTTCTCTCTGTTTTCTTCGGCTCTACTTTTTTTTCTGTAGGAGTATGGTATAAATAGGTGCCAGCGCAACCAAACAAAGTAACATTCATCATAAGAAACCTCCTCATGAAAAGCGAAATCAAATTTTCAGTATCTAATAGTATTATAACATAAACAAGGATAAAATACAAATAATGCTTGCATAAAGTATAAGAAATAGGTATAATGATGTCAACAGGTGTAATACCAAGTAGCAAGCGAAAAAGAAAAGGAGAAAAAGATGAAGAAAATTAGTATTATTATTCCAGCATATAACGAAGAAGAATCGTTACCAATGTTGTACGAAAGATTAAATAAATTAATGAATGAAATAAAAAATTATGAATTTGAAGTATTGTTTGTAAATGATGGAAGTAAAGATAATACCATTCAAATTATAAAAGAACTAAGAAAGAAAGATGAACGTATTTGCTATGTTGACTTTTCACGAAATTTTGGAAAAGAAGTAGCAATGATTGCAGGGCTTGATTATACCAAAGGCGATTGTGTTATTTTTATGGATGCCGATTTACAAGATCCACCAGAATTAATTCCAGAATTAGTTAAATATTGGGAAGAAGGCTATGACGATGTATATGCAAGAAGAAGTAGTAGAAAAGGAGAAACATGGCTTAAGAAATTTACTTCTACGATGTATTATCGTGTATTACAAAGTTTAACAAGGATTCCAATTCAAAAAGATACAGGAGACTTTCGTTTATTAGATAAACGTTGTGTAAATGCACTTAAGAAATTAAGAGAATCACAAAGATGCTCTAAAAGTATGTTTAGTTGGATTGGTTACAATAAAAAAGAAGTATTATATGATAGAGACCCACGTATTGCAGGAAGTACAAAATGGAATTACCGTAGATTAATTGATTTGGCAATTGATGGAATTACCTCTTTTACCACATCACCACTTAGAATTTCTACTTATTTAAGCATACCAACATTTTTGGTGCTATTTGTTTATTTTGTTTATGTAGTAATTAAAAGTTTTGTAGTAAATATGCCAATTCAAGCATATCAAGCAATCATCTTGTTAATCTTATTTTTCTCTGGTATTCAAATCTTATTATTTGGTATTATTGGAGAGTACCTAGGAAGAATCTTTAACGAAACCAAAAATAGACCACTTTATTTTGTGAATGAATATAACGGAGAAAAAGAGATGAATGAGTAATCGGGACAGGGACAGGGACAAAAAGGGACTGTCCCCAATTGTTCCAAGAAAGAAATCGAAAACCAAAAGAAGGAAAATAAACAATGGAAGAAAATCAAAACTTAATTCGTCCAGAATTAGTAGATGGAAATGAAGAGAGAATAGAAAATAACTTAAGACCACAAAGCTTAAAAGAATATATTGGACAAGAAAAAGTAAAAGAAAATATGAAAATATACATTGAGGCTGCCAAAAAAAGAAGGGAGCCTCTTGACCATGTTTTATTATATGGACCACCAGGTTTAGGAAAGACGACGTTATCAAGCATTATTGCAAATGAAATGAAATCGAACATTAAAATTACGTCTGGACCAGCGATAGAGAAACCAGGGGATTTAGCAGCGATTCTTACGAATTTATCGGAATTTGATGTTCTATTTATTGATGAAATTCATCGATTAAGTAAAGTAGTAGAAGAAATTTTATACCCTGCATTGGAGGATTTTACTTTAGATATTATGATAGGAAAAGGGCCAAGTGCAAAGTCAATAAGAATTGATTTACCAAGATTTACATTAATTGGAGCAACGACTAAGGCAGGGGCATTAACCACCCCATTAAGAGACCGTTTTGGTATTGTACATCGTTTAGAATTGTATAAAATAGAAGAATTAGCAAGGATTGTAAAAAGATCTAGCCAAATTTTAGAGATTGAAATGGATGATGCTTCTAGCTATGAAATTGCAAGACGTTCTCGTGGAACGCCAAGAATTGCCAATCGTTTATTGAAAAGAGTAAGAGACTATGCAGTAGTACTTCGGAAATGGGAATATTGATTTAGCAATTACAAAAGTAGCATTAAATAATTTGGAAATTGATGAATTGGGTTTGGATGAAATTGACCGAAAAATATTAGAAACGTTAATTTTAACATATAGAGGAAAAGCGGTAGGAATTGAGACATTAGCTACCACAATAGGAGAAGAAATAGAAACAATAGAAGATGTGTATGAGCCATATTTGATGCAAATTGGCTTTATTACAAGAACGCCAAGAGGACGAGTGGCTCTTATGCCAGCTTATCAACATATGGGAGTAGAATTTATATCAAATGAAATGAGGTAAAAATGTTGGAAACAAAAAGGGGATTTAAAAGGGTATCGACTAAAATGGTAAGCATGATTTATGTATTACTTAGTTTAGCATTGGCAATACCATCCATGGCATATTTGATACAAAACAAAACGGTATATTATTTTATTCATGTGTTTACTTATACATTTACAAAAGCACAAAGCATGAATGAACAATATCAAAATGCCATTCTTTATCTATGCTTATTTTGGTTATTATTTGCTTGTTATTTTTATCTCTTAAAAAATAGTAAATATGTATTTCAAACCAAAAAGAGATTGTTTGGTTTTATCATAATTGTGGGAATTTTATTTAGTATTATGATTCCTACTACTAGCTTAGATGTGTATTCTTACATTGGAAATGGTTGGGTAGATTCCCATTATCATGAAAATCCCTATTATACTTCGGTACAAGAAGTAACAAATCAAAATGGAATAGACCCAATGCTAGGAAAAGTGGCAAGATGCTGGAGAGATGAACCAGTCATTTATGGGCCTGTATGGAGTCTTATTTGCAAAGGACTTACTAGCATTTCGAGAGGAAATATTGATATTGTACTTTATACTTTTAAAATCGCTTCTTTGTTTATCTTTTTGGCTTGCAGTTATCTCATTTACAAAATCACAAATAAAAAGTTTTTTTGTTTACTATTTGCTTTAAATCCATTCATTTTATTTGAGTTTTTGTGTAATGTACATAATGATATCTTTTTGGTATTTTTTATATTAGTAGCGTTCTACTTTATGAAAGAAAAGAAGAATACAGCAATGGCAGTAGCGTGCATTGCTATTGCGACAGGGATAAAATATTTAAGTATTTTACTACTACCATTTGTATTGGTGTATATGCTAAAAGAGGAAAACATAAAAGGAAAAATAAAAAAAGCAATTTTCTATGGAATGGAATTTATTGCTATATTAGTTGCGTGCTATCTATTTTATATTAGGGATTTTCGGAGTATTATCCGGTATCTTAGTGCAACAAAATAAATATGGAAGGTCTTTATTTTTAGCTATCTATTACTGCTTAAATGGAGATGAAAAAGTACTAAATTTTACAAAAACGATGGCACTACTTGTTTTTGCTGTTTCTTATATTTCTATTTTAATAAAATTATTTTTTAGCAAAGAAGCTAGCAAGATAAGTTGGACAAAGCTAATGAAGACTTATCAAGTATTTTTATTGATTTTTACCTTTGGATTAATTACGAACTTTAATCCATGGTATGTGATATGGTTATTCCCAACCATATGGTGGCAAAAGGCAAAAACAATAAGAAATACAATGTATGTATCCTTGGGTGTAATAAATTCGTATGCTATTACCTATGCAACAAAGGTAGATGATGAAACAGTAGGAATTCCGTATCTTATAGTAATGCTATTAACCATTGCAATATTAGAAATAGGAAGACAAATATATCAGAAAATAAAAAAAGAAAAGAGAGGATAAAATGAAATTATTATTACATACTTGTTGTGCACCATGTAGTGTGTATTGTATTGATTCCTTAAGAGAAGAAAAAATAGAACCAACGATTTATTGGTATAATCCTAATATTCATCCTTACATGGAATATAAAGCAAGAAGAGATTGCTTAAAAGAGTATTGCGAACAAATAGGAGCAAATGTAATTTTGGAAGAAGACTATGGTCTAGATGAATTTTGTAGACAAGTAATAAACGATTTAAATAATCGATGCAGTCAGTATTGCTATAAAGTGCGTTTAGAGCAAACAGCCAAATATGCTAAAGAAAATGGATATGACGCAATCAGTACCACCTTATTAGTAAGTCCTTATCAAAACCATGAAGTATTAAAACAAATGGGAGAAGAAATAGCAAAAAAATACGGACTAACTTTCTTATATCGAGACTTCCGAATTGGCTTTCGCGAAGGACAAGCAAAAGCAAGAGAATTAGGCTTATACATGCAAAAATACTGTGGCTGTGTTTTTTCAGAGGAAGAAAGATATGCTAAGCAGATAAAAAAAGACAAAGAGGTAAAAGAGAAAAATAGGAGCGTATAAATTAGTACAAGCAGTGGATATCGACACAAAAGCATTGACAAAATAGAGAAAAGAGAATATACTAAAATACATAAAACATAAGAAATAAAAAGAAGAAACACATCGGATGGTCCAAATAAAAAAGAAAAAGGAGTAAGGACATGAAAAGTGTGTTTTTTTTAGTAGGTCCCCATGGTGTTCGGAAAAACATATACCGTTACAAAAATAAAAGAAGTAGAAGATGTTGAGCATATTGATTTAGGTCCATTAATTAGACAAGCCCATCAAGTATTTTCTCCCAATACTTCATTAGGAGAATGGATTGAAGAAGGAGAAGCAAAATATGGGAAGAATTTTACCGATATCATACTATGCAAACAAATAGAACGTCTAACAAAGAGGCAAGATAGTGAAATAACGATAATAACAGGAAGTAGGTCTTTACCAGGAATTCAGTACATTGCGAATCGATTTGGAATTCGATATCCGCAAATTATTTATATAACAGCACCTTTTCTACAATTAAAAAGAAATTATGAAGGAAGAGAAGGGATAAGTTTAACAGAAGAAGAATTTCTTTCGATTTTACAAGCAGAAAAACAAATGGGATTAGAACAATTAGAACAATATGCAAGAGAGCACTGCGTATATTTACGAAATGATAATACGGATGGTTTTATTCAGACCATTCGAAATATTATGATAAAAAAGAAAGAAAAGGAGGAAAAAACAAAAGGATGAAAAACAAATTAGTGTATTTAACCACAAACCCACATAAAGTGGAAGAAGCCAATGAATTTTTTTCCAAAAAATATGGATTTGAATTAGAAATTGTAAATCCTGATTTTGAAATTTTGGAAACACAAGCGAAAACTTGCTCAGAAGTAGTAGCATTTAGTGTAAAATATGCATCCGAAAAACTAGGACGAGCAGTACTAAAATCAGATAGTGGGTTATATTTAGAGGCATTAGGAGGTTTGCCAGGACCCTATAATAGTTATTTTGATAAGCAAATTGGAATTGACAAATTCTTAGAACTATTTAAAAATGAAAAAAATCGAAAAGCAAGAATAGAACATTGCTTTGCTTATTGTGAGCCAGGAAAAGAACCAATTGTCTTTTCTGGAGGAGGCACGGGAACCATTTCCTACAAAGCAAAAGGAACACGAGGAAGATGGCATGATAAATTTTATATACCAGATGGAGAAACCAAAACATTAAGTGAATTAAGAGAAGAAAATTATGAATATGAAGCAAGCTTCTGGGGAGATGCAAAAGACCAATTTGCCAGATGGTACCAAGAAAATATCTTAGAAAAATAAAGAAAAGGAGACAAGAAAATGATAGAACGATTTCCTACTTTTAAAGCAGGTGATATCTTAAACCAATATCCTCATACTCTAGAAAAAGAAATAGTATTAAAGTATCATAAGATAAGATTAGAATATCCTTGTAGAATGGATGCAATGGCAATTAATCCTTCGGCAGTTTGCTATAATGATGATTTTATATTCACCCCAGGAGAAGTAGTTATTTCTGTCAATAAAAAAATTAAAGTAACCATAGAAGTGATTTCAGAAACAGGTGGCGTACTTGAAATTTCGGAAAGAACGCAAAGAAAGGTCTTAACAAAACATGCTTACCAAATTATGACAAAAACATTAGGCGTGATGCCTTCTTTGAAAATTGATGTGGATGCTTCCGATATTATCAAACATTGTGGCTTTGGTTCTAGTAGTTCTACAATATCAGCAGTATCAACAGGAATTAATGAATTATATGGTTGTCCCATTCCTAATCCAGAATTAATTAAGTTTTTAGCAAGTAACCATGGAGAAGAAATAGAAGATGAGAATGAAGAAGAATTAAAAATGGTACAATGCATTGGAGGTGGAGCAACCAATGGATTAACCAAAGAAGGAATTATTATCATTGCAGGAAAAGCAACTGCCATTGCTAAACTGGAATACGAATCAGAGGTGTTAATTGCGATTCCAAGAGATTTCCAAACCAAAAGTGCAGATGTATTAATGAAACTAGAAGAAGATAACTTATGGAAATTTAAAAGAACAGGAGAACAATATGCAGAGAAAATAGCCTATGAGTTATTACATAAAGCACTACCAGGGCTTGTGAATAAAAGCATAAAAGAATTAGCAGATGTTGTGTTTGACTACCGATTTAACATGGGAAGTATTGATAACTGTTCTTTTGTATATGAAAAGATGAATGAGCAAGCAAAGCAGTTAAGAAGCTTGTATGAAGAAGGTCAATGCGAACTATTAACTTTATCTTCTGTTGGTCCAGCATTTGTTGCTCTTGTAAAAGATACAAAGCAAAAAGAAATATGCAAAGCAAAAATGGAAGAAATCGGAATGAGAGTAGAAGAAACAAGTATTTGCAACCATACCTATGAGGTGATAGAAAAACAAGAAACCAAAAGCTTCTGGCAACAAGAAGAAACCGCAAAAGAATTTGCAGAAAGACCAGTGTCTTCATACATTGTAAATGAAATAGAAGAGATTGCAAATCATCATGACATTCAAAAAGTAATTGATATAGGATGTGGTGGAGGAAGATATGCAAGATACTTAAAACAGCAGGGTTTTGAAGTACTAGCAGTAGATAAGTATAAAGAAATGGCGGTTTCCTTAAAAGAAGAAAACATTCCTTTTGCGCAAAGTAATATGGATGCAATTCCTGCAAAAGCAAATGAGTTTGATATGATATTATCGATTGGAGTCATTCATAATGCTACGACAAAGCAAGAATGGAAAGATACCATAAAAGAATTTTATAGAATTTTGAAACAAGAAGGATATGTCATTTTATCAGTTTTTACCAATGATGTGATAACAGAAGAGTTAGAAGACAAAGGAAATGGTATCTATCACATAGTAGGTAGACCCCCTATGGTATTACTAAGCAAACAAGAAATACAAAAAACAATAGAAGAAAATGGATTTTATATTGAAAAAATAGTAGAAGAACACATCACTGATGTGGGAATAGGAAAAAGAAATGTATACACAATCCGACTTAGAAAATAAAGAATATCAAATATCAAAACGAAATTTTTTAGATGATTATGCAAAATATCAGGCACAAGAAATTGATATGACATTATCTGGAAAGTATTTATACCGATATCCAAAATTTAGAATCGATTACCAGAAACTTTCTAATTATCCTGCGCATCATATAACCAAACAATTGGAAGAAACGATAAAAGAGAGGCAGACTAGAAAAGAAAGAGAAGTTGTAATAGGAACAGGAGCAAATGGTATTATTCAAAATTTAGTGAAAATAATATTCCAAGAAGGTGGAAATTTGGTAACCCCCTATTTAACATTTAACCAACCAGAATATGCAGTTACTGCAATGGGAGGTTATACTAAAAGAGTCTATATGCAAGAGGATATGCAAATCAATCCACAAAAAATAATCGATAGTGTAGATAACGAAACAAAGATGATCTACCTATGCAATCCCAATAATCCTACAGGAATGATAATGAAACCAGAAGAGTTAATAGAAATTGCAAGAAATGTAACAGCCTATGTGGTAGTAGATGAATCTGGGATTGAATTTTTTAGCAAGGATACACTAGCATTTTGTGAAATACCAGATAATATGATAATAATTCGCTCTTTTTCGAAAGCCTATGGAATTGCGAACTTAAGAGTGGGTTATATGATTTGTTCAAAAGAACTAAAGAAAAAGTATGAGCAAAATATAACCATCAATGAAGTTTCTGGAATTTCTTGTGAATATGCTAGAAGACTACTGTTAAGCAAACACTACCAAAAAAATGTAGAACTGATTATAAAAGAACGTGAAAAAATAGAAAAAAACCTAAGAAAATCGGGAATGGAATTTTTTGAAAGTAAGTCTAATTTATTATTTACGAAAGAAATAACAGAAGAATTGTTAGAAAAAATAGTAAGAAGCGGTATTTCGGTTATGCCAGTAAGAGACCAAAGAGAAAAACTTCACTTAAGAATTGCAGTTCAAGACAAGAAAACAAATCAGAAGTTTTTAGAAAAATGGAAAGAAATCGTAAAATAGAAGGAGTAAAAAATGAAATTATCCGTTGCTACCAATTTTGATGATAACCTAATAGAGGAATTAAAAAAATATCCGATATATGAAGTATATGGAAAGCTTAAAGAAGATGGTATTGGAGGAGGCAGACCTTCCAATACATTAAAACAAGTAGATAAAGCTAGATTAGAAGAACATGTAAAAAAGGTAAGAGAATGTAATATTAAATTTAATTACTTATTAAACGGAGCTTGCTTAGCCAACAAAGAACAAGACGAAGAGTGGCAAAAAAAGGTAAGAGAATTTTTAGATTACTTAAGAGATATTGGAGTAAATGCATTAACTGTAACCAATCCATTTTTATTACAAATAATTAAAAAATATTATACATGTTTTACTGTTCGTATTTCTACTTTTGCTTGCATTGATAGTTATGAAAAAGCAAAATTTTGGGAAGAAATGGGAGCCGATTATTTGTGTGTCGATTTTGTAAAAATCAATCGAGATTTTAAAGAATTAAAATATATGGTAGACCATTTAAAAACAGCAAAAATAGAGTTATTAATGACCAATAGTTGTTTAAAAAATTGTCCTTACATTCATACCCATACAGCAGGCTTATCCCATGCCTCAAACATAAACAATCAAGAAAAACAAGCATATGCGGACTGGTGTTTATACCGATGCCAAGAATATGAATTAAAACATTTAGAAGAATATATCAAATCACCATGGATAAGACCAGAAGATGTAAAGGAATATGAAGAAATAGGAATTGAACATTTTAAAATTACAGAACGAGATTTTCCAACTTCAGAATTGCTAAAAAGGGTAAAAGCGTATAGCGAAGGAAACTATGAAGGAAATTTACTAGACTTAATTCAAGGACATGGCTGGAATAAGCAAGAAAAGCAAAAATTGGAAAAAAAGAACTTAGAAACATTATCAAAACAGGAAATAATAGAAGAAATTTGCAAGATAAGAGGACTAGGTTGTGAAAGAAAATATCCAAGACATATTTATATCGATAACAAGAAATTAGAGGGATTTATTAAATTCTTCAAAGAAGGACATTGCAAAGGAAATTGTCTAAATTGTAATTATTGTAAAAAAATAGCAAGTGAAGTAATAACAAGACAACAAGAAATATGTGAGTATTTAACACAATTATATGACAAATTTAATGAAATGAAGTTTTAGAAAAAGGCAAGGAAGAACAAAGAATGTTAATAGCATTTGCATAAATGTTAACATCCTTTGTTTTTTTCTGACATGTTTGTAAAAAGTTAACAAAGTCATGTTGCAATTAACATAAAATCGTGATATAATAGTAGCTGACAACCTTTATAATCCTGTTTTTTAGGTTTATGACAAGGGCAACTGGTAAAAATAATTTTTTTCAGGAAAGGATGGTAGAGAAATGTTAAATGTGTTTTTTTATGCAATCATCGTGGCAGTATTGTCGACAGCAATTATTGCGGGAGGAGGAAGAATAGTAAGTCAAATAAATAGAACAGCAGGTAAGTATTATGATGATATACAAATATCGCATATCATTGCTATCCTGATAGTACAGTTCATCAGTATTGTAGGAGTATGGTACGTTTCTTGCTTAGAGCAGACTCCACTTGGAATTATGCGGTGGCTGTGGCTAGCATTAATTATTCCCTTTATGATTATTCTAGTTTCAGAGTTAGAAATAGAGTATATAATTAGTGTATTGGGATTAGGAGTCATATCGCTTCTGTTTTGGGTATCCGGTTTCTTTGCACCACAGCAAAATTTGGTTTATATCCATGATATGGAGAATGTGGATATTGCCTACACCATAAGCTCTGATGAAATTTTGGCAAGGATGGAACTGAAAGTAGACAATAGTATTTATTTTAGGGATAAATATGAAATCGATACTCCTGAAATGCGAAGAATTGCTGGAAAGGATGTAGCCGTTTATCCAATTCGGAATAAGGGTGGAGAAAATACTACAGAATATATTCCAGGATATGCGATAAAAGAAGCAGACAAACTCCCCGAATTTGTAAGCAAAAGGATTTACTTTGACACCTCTTATGCCCATGGAAGAGATGCATTAAGGAGGATAAGAAAAGAATATCCTACTCTCATTATCAGAAGCCACAAATTTGATATTGATGATGATTGGAACCCGTATGAAATCTATGAATACCGTGAAAAGTTTTATACCTCAAACGGAAAAGATGATTACGGAATCATTACCATCGATTTAAGAGATGGCACCTGCCAAAAGTATAAAGCAGGAGAAGTTCCGGATTGGGTAGATTTCAAAACCACACAGCCGAAATAAA
Organism: uncultured Clostridia bacterium; assembly: GCA_949155365.1. Lineage (GTDB taxonomy): Bacteria > Bacillota > Clostridia > TANB77 > CAG-508 > UMGS1663. The sequence continues at coordinate 3,827 of CASCUT010000018.1, read as the reverse complement.
CAGATGATACAATAAGAAAAATCAAAAGCTGAGCTTTAGTAAAGCTCAGCTTTTGATTTTTTATTATAGAAAAGTATGACCATAACAAGACTTTGAAATGTTTTTTTAATTATTGCCCATAATAGTAGAAAAAAATAGGTAAGTATGATATAGTGAGGCAAGAGAAAAAAGTAGAAGACTTAAAAAAGATAGTGAGAATTAAAAATAAAAATTTAATCATGGAAGTGAGTAAGAATAAAGGTGGAGTAAAAAATGAAAGAACAAATTAGAAAAAATAGAAAACAAATTGCAATATTAGTACTTTTTGTAATAATTATTTTTGCTGTTTTCCTATATTGTAGTTATCGAATAGAAACAAGTAAGTCTTTTTTGTACCAAGATGAGATAACAGGACAGTATTTACAAGATATTGGAGCAAAAAATATTTGCTATATTATTGTAACTTGTTTATGTGTTTATGCCTTTGTTATCCTGGTGTTTTTACAAGACCAATACGACAGAGGAAAAATAAAAGTAGAAACGGTATTTTTATTAACCGTTCCATTCTTTTGTATATTAGTAGCCTTAGCAATACCAATGTCAAAAGGGCATGATGAAACGATTCATGGACTTCGTATTGGTGAATATGCAGAAGGAAAATGGATAAGTAATGGAGAAAAAGCATATTTAGAAGAAGGGGTAATTAATGCATTAGATAATAAGATGTCTTATAAAGAAATACTAGAAAATGAAAAAACATATAGTACTAACACGGAAGAAATAGAATGGGGATATCGAATTGCCTCCTATTCTCCTGTGAACTATCTTCCACAATGGATATCGGTAGCAATGGCTAGAGTATTGACAGATAATAGTCTAATTCATTTTTATATAGCAAGATTAGCGAATCTTATTTCTTGTATGGCATTATTGTATTTAGCGATAAAAACGATTCCATTTGGTAAAAATATGCTGTTTTTGCTTGCGATTATTCCAATTACAATAGAAGGTTTTTCCACTCTTTCAGCGGACGGAATGTTGGTATCTGCGTCTTTTTTATGGATTGCTTACATTCTAAAATTAAGAGAGGAAAAAGAGAAAAAAATAGAGAAAAAACAAATCGTATACTTAAGCATTTTGGCAATTATAATAGCGCTGAGTAAAACACTTTATATAGTGTTATTACCATTGTTATTTATGATACCAAAAGAAAAATTTAATAGCCAAAAAGCAAAAATAGGATTTATAATAACCATTTGTATTATTTGTACTATCTTAGATTTTGGATGGCAAATGATAGGAATTCAAAAAGAAATGCAAGTAGAAGAAATAGTAGAAGAACACAATCCAGTAAGCATTATGATTTCCCATCCAGTGACTTATATGCAAAAGTGTGCCTATACAATAATTGAAAATTTACCACGATTATTGGATGAAATGTTTGGAGGAAAACTAGAATGGAATGAAGAAATTACCATTCCTCTTTTTCCAACCATATTCTTATTATATAGTATAATTATTTCGATAAAAGGCGAAAAGGAAATCATTTGGAAAAAGTGGGAAGTATTACTAATAGGTGGAGTGATATTAACTAGCATATTGTTAATATGCACTGGCATGTATGTGGCTTGGTCACCACTTTATGAAACGACAATTCAAGGTATACAAGGAAGATATTTTATTCCAATCATGCCATTAGTCTTTTTGTTATTGGGAAGAAAATTTAAAGAGGATAGCAAGACTACAAGAAACATTGCTATAATAGAAGTAACCATGCAAGTTTTGGTTATTCTAGAAATTGTTTTATTCCATATATGAGGATAGCAAGAAGAGATAGGATGATAATAGGAAGAATAAAAATTGGAAGGAGAAAATAAAGTTTTGAGTAGATTATTAGTAGTAGATGGAAATAGTATTATGAATCGAGCTTTTTATGGGATTATGGGGTCGAAAATGTTAATGACAGAAGATGGAACCTATACCAATGCGGTATATGGCTTTTTAGCCATTCTCTTTAAAATACAAGAAGACTTAAAACCAGAGTATATGGCAGTAGCCTTTGACTTAAAGGCACCAACTGCACGACACAAAATGTATGAAGGATATAAAGCAACACGTCATAAAATGCCAGAAGAATTGGCAATGCAAATGCCAATGATAAAGGAAGTATTGCATAATATGAATATTTCTATTATTGAAAAAGAAGGATATGAAGCAGATGATGTGTTAGGAACATTAGCAAAGAGAGGAGAAAAAGAAGGAATGGAAGTTACTATCTTATCAGGAGATAGGGATACATTCCAACTTACTTCAGACCATATTACTGTCCGCATTCCAAGAACGAAAGCTGGAAAAACAGAAGTTGAAGATTTTGATCGAGATAAAATAAAAGAAGTATATGGATTAGAACCGATTCAACTAATTGAAGTAAAAGGACTTCAAGGGGATAGTTCAGATAATATACCAGGGGTACCAGGAGTAGGAGAAAAAACAGCCTTAGCAATGGTGCAAACCTATGGCACGATAGAAAAGATTTATGAAGAATTAGAAGAGGGAAAGGCAGAAACCATCAAAGGAAAGACGAGAGAAAAAATGTTAGAAAATAAAGAATTAGCATTTCTTTCCAAAACGTTAGGGACGATCAACTTAGAAGTACCAATTGCAGAAACCATGCAAGAATTAGAAGTAAAAGAATGGAACAAAAAAGAAGTATATGAAATTTTTAAGAAATTAAGATTTCAACGCTACATTGAACGTTTTCATTTAACAGAACAAGCAGAGAGTATACAAGAAAAAGAAAAAACAGAAGCAACATTTACATTAAAAGAAGTGGTATCTAAGCAAGAAGAAATAAAGCCAATTTTTGAACAAATAAAAAAACAAAAACAATGTATTTATTATTTAGGAAAAGAAGAAGACAAAGAAACAAGTAGCAGAATAAAAAAGAAAATTACATCCATTAGTATACGACTAAACGATGAAGTATATGATAGTAGTATAGAAAATAAAAATCAGCTATTAGTATGGAAAGAAATTTTAGAAGATAAAGAAATTCAAAAAATCGGGTATCATCTAGGTGAAGACTATATCATGCTAAAAGAACAAGGAATTACAATGCAAAATCTTTTCTTTGACACGGAAATCTCTGCCTATTTATTAAATCCTACCACCAATCAATACAAATTAAAAGAATTATTTATGCAATATTTAGCGATTGATGTAGACGAATATTTAGAAAGCAAAGGAATTACGAATACACAAAATAAGCAAATAAATTTGTTTGATAGTATAGAAGTAACAGAAAAGAAAAAGAGACAAGAAGAAAATAGTTTTTTGGTATATCAAATGGAAAATTTAAAAAATGTATTATATCAAAAAATAGAAGAAGCAAAGCAACAGGAATTATTTTTTAACATAGAAATGCCATTAGTAGAAGTACTAGCGGATATGCAATATAATGGAATGTATGTAGATAGAGAAGAGTTGGTTCAATTTGGAGAAGAGCTAAAAAAGCAAATTGATGTATTAACAAAACAAATATATGAAATGGCAGGAGAAGAATTTAACATCAATTCAACGCAACAATTGGGAGGAATTCTATTTGAAAAGTTAAACCTAACCACTTCAAAGAAAACGAAAAAAGGATATTCTACAGATGTAGATAGTTTAGAAAAAATAAAAAAGGAACATCCTATTGTAGAAAAAATATTAGAATATAGAGGATTAATGAAACTAAATTCTACCTATGTAGAAGGAATGCTTCCTTATATCAATGAAAAAACACATCGTATTCATTCCTATTTTCATCAAACAGTAACAGCAACAGGAAGAATTAGTAGTACAGAACC
>CASCUT010000017.1 GCA_949155365.1 uncultured Clostridia bacterium | reverse complement strand
ACCGCTTGGTTTCTTCAAAGGTTTGTTTATTGTTTACTTTTCAATGTACTTTTTGGTTACAAGTTATTTTGTTGTGTAACGTTTTGTATTGTACTACTTTTTAAAACATATGTCAATACTTTTTTTGAATTTTTTTTATTTTTTTATTTTACGTTTTAAGTGCAAAATAATAAACTAGTAATTTATCAATTGTATATAGTTTTTATGGGCTTTCTTACTAATTTAATATATTGATTTTATATATGTTTTTCTTAAGTGTTTCAGTACTTAAATTATAATAACATATGTGTTTCTTAAAGTCAATACATTTTTTAAAAAATTTGTCATTTTTTTTAATTTCTTTTTTCTTGCTGTTACATTTATTATCTTATCATAATTTTTTATCAAAATCAAGGTTTTTTTGTTGGTAATTTCTTCCTTGTTTTGATTGTTGTTTTCCTATTCTAAAATAGATAGTATTTATTCTCTATCTATCTTATTAAGGTAGTGCTTAAATTATTCATTCTTTGTTTTTATATTTCAACCAATATTACATCGTCTCCTATACACTTTATCTGTTGCCATGGTATTACAATATCATTTGTATTAGAAAACATACTAAGTAATTTGTTACTCCCTGGCACAATAATTGAGGTAATATTGCCTGACTCCAAATCGGCACATACATCTTGAACAAATCCGAAGTCTTCTTCCATCCTTTATATTGATTACTTCCTTATGTTTAAAATCTAATCCTTTTTGCCCCATCTTTTCCTCCTTTTCTTTTATTATATTATAATAGAAGAAAAAACTTTCATTCTTTATCCATTTTTCCTTATTTTCAAAATAAAAAAAGATAAGGAGGATTCCATTTTCAGGACCCCTCCTTTGTGTGCATGTGTTACATTTTCACCGGATTTGCTTTACTTAACTTAGAAATAAAATTGAAAGCTTCCTCCCCATTTTCTATGTTTGCAAAGGTAATTTCTGCTTGATCACCGGCCGTAGTAATCGAAACGGTCTGTGTTTCACAAATCATTTGCAACAGTCCACAGCTTTTTGCGCAAGTGCGAATCTTATTAGCCGGAATAATTGTTGTACGTTTTGTAAGCCAACCTGTTCTGTAAATTATTTCGTTCTGGTTGATTGTTAACTTACTATGCGTGCGTACAAAAATAGTGATAGCGGAAGACAGAATGCAAACTAGTATGAATCCTATATACATTTTATAGACAACCGATAATAGTTGTCTGTCTACTTCAACACTATGCCCCGCTTCTAACTCCTTCCGAATTGCGAAGTTACCCATGCCCTTAAAAATGAAAAAGAATACTACTAATACAATCACCCAAAGGATTGTACTGATGATGTCCCGTCTTGCTTTGTAATAAAAGCTCTTCTCTGTTGATTTTGTCATACGATAAACCCTCCTAAATTTTTATTTGGAACACGCACAAAATATATGTTCATAACATAAGTATAACATATTTTACATAAAATTGCAAACTATTTATAAATTCGCTTAATATGCTCTATCGCACTTTTTTCTAATCTTGATACTTGTGCTTGTGATATTCCTATTTCACTGGCAACTTCTACTTGTGTTCTTCCTTCAAAGAAGCGTTTATTGATAATCATTTTTTCTTTTTCGTTTAATTTCTTCATTGCTTCTAATATGGTTAAATTTTCTGCCCAATACTCATCTGTGTTTTTGTTATCTTTTACTTGATCCATGATGTAGATATTCTCTGTTCCATCTCCATAGACTGGTTCTTGCAGAGATACTGGTTCTTGAATGGCATCTAAACTAAAGACAATTTCTTCCGCTTCTACTCCTAATTCTTTTGCAATTTCTTCTATGGTCGGTTCTTTTTGTTTTTCTTTTATCATTTTTTCTTTTACACTTAGTGCCCTATAAGCTAAATCTCTAACAGAACGACTTACTCTAATCGGATTGTTATCTCTTAAGTATCTTCTTATTTCTCCGTATTATCATTGGAACAGCATACGTACTAAATTGTACATTTTGGCTTAAATCAAAATTGTCCATTGCTTTGATTAATCCGAATACATCCTACTTGAAATAAATCATCTACATTTTCCCCTCTTCCATAGAATCTTTTTATGACACTTAATACTAATCTTAAGTTTCCATGAATAAAGGTATCTCTTGCTTGTTCATCTCCATTTTTTATTCTAATAAATAGTTCGTTTTTTTCTTTTGGGGTAAGGACTGGTATTTTTGAGGTATCCACTCCACATATTTCTACTTTGTTTCCCATAAAAAAACTCCTTTGTAATAATGTTATTTTCATTATTTCCAAAGGATTATTTTTCTATTCATTTATCGTACGACTTGTTTCGACATCTCTCTCCTATGACACAAAACGCACCCTGTATTAACATGGGTGCGTTTTGTACTCTTCTCTTGCTTTTCGGAGATTTTCGAAGTACTGAATGGTTGCCTCTGTTTTGTTGTTTCGCAGACTCCTTCTAATAATTTCTTTCATAACTTCGTCGGATACAATTCCCTCTACGATGGCTCTTTTTAATAGAAGCTTCGTAAGACGATCGGATTCAATCTTGTATGCTTTGGTGAAGTATGAAATGGACATCGAAGGTGCATTGGCAATGTGTTCTGTAATCTTTTTTACTTCTACTCTGGAAAAAAATTGAGCTAAGTAATCTTCCCTTTCTTTTATTAGTTTCTGGTAGTGCTCTAGCGAACTTGCTCCTGCATCTTGCCGTTTTCTTCTTTGATTTTCCATTGCTTTTGCTAAAATCAAGTTTGCCGTTTCTCTTGTAACTACTGCTGTTACAATTGCGTAGTCCATCAAATCACGCAGTCCTGTTATGGTTAGCTTGTTATCTCTTGCTACTTTTGACTGCGTATATTCTATCACGCTTCTTGCATATAGTTCCGTTACTTCTTTGGCGAAATGATTTAACTCCTCCAATGTTTTTTCCTTTTGTAACTGTTTAAATGTCCGAGTTCTTTTCTCCATTTTTTGCCCTCCAATTGCAAAACATCCTGCTTTTTTCAAACCCTTTTCTAGTTTTATTATAGCATATTTATCTATCTTTGTCTATTTTCTTATTTATCCTGTTTTGCTCATAATATCCTTTTTCATTTTAGAAATAATCTTTTTCTCTAATCTTGATATATAACTTTGTGATATTCCGGAGCATATCAGCTACTTCTTTTTGTGTTTTTTCATCTCCGCTAATAAATCCAAAACGTAATTCCATAATATTTCTTTCTCTACTATTTAATTTTTCAATGGATGCTTTTAATAAAGTTTTATCGACTTCATCTTCAATGGCTCTTGATGTTACATCTGGTTCTGTTCCTAATATATCAGAGAGTAATAATTCATTTCCGTCTCCATCTTGATTTAATGGTTCATCAATAGAAATTTCACCTTTAATACGATTGCTTCTTCTTAAATACATTAAGATTTCATTTTCAATGCAACGAGAAGCATAGGTAGCAAGTTTAATTTTCTTTTCTGTGTTAAAGGTATTGACTCCTTTCATTAAACCAATCGTTCCAATGGATATTAAGTCTTCTAATCCTACTCCTGTGTTTTCAAATTTTTTTGCTATGTATACTACTAGTCTTAGATTTCTTTCTACTAGTGTTTGCCTAGTTTCTAATTTCCCCTGCTCTAATTCTTTTAATAGTTGTTCTTCTTCTTCCTGAGATAGAGGTGGTGGAAGGCTAATACTTCCTCCTATATAATAAATGGGTAAATTTTCTACTTCCCCTTCTCTTAAAATTTTTGCATAAATGGTATTAATACTACCTACTAACATTTGTAGTAAATTCATTTCTTTCACTCCCTTCTATTAATTCTAACCCAATTAAGGCTGAATACTGTCCTTTTTTACTTAAGGTATTTTCATAAATTCCTACTATCACATTTTTGATTACTTGATTTTCTTCTTGTTCTACTATTATTTTATCTGCTTTAAAACCAAGTAACATTCCATTTGTTTTCCCTATGGAAGAAAACGGGATAACTCGAAATTTGGTTATGTATTCTAAATTTTCATCTTCATATACTTGTTTTGGTACATCACCTCCTATGATATGGTTTAGATGATTTAATATCATTTCTGGCAATATGCTTTTTAATTTGTCTTTTTCTACTACGATGACTGGCATTTGTGTAATGGGGTCTTTTAACATATTCCCAGTGTCTAATAAAGCGGTAGTTGTTATACTTTCTTTTCCAAAGTAAATAGTAATATTACAATAAATATCTTTTTTACTAATTCTAGCTTTTGCAAATCGGAACGCGATTACTGTAATAGTAAATCCTACAATTCCTCCCAGAACTGCTACTTTTAGCGGGTATGTTCCAATATAAGTCCCATTTCGCATTAAAATTTCTTGCGGTTTTATAACATATAGAAGTGCAAATGCGCATCCTCCAAATACAAAGGAAGTTAAATAGAAAAATAATAGTTCTTTGCCAAGTTGTTTTATATCTTTGGGTTGATATGCTAGATATACCATGATAATCGATAAGATGACTTTTACAATAGTATTCGAATAAATTTCTAATACTTCCATATAAGCTAATATAGAATAGATACCTCCTAATAGAGAAGATAGGATAAGTCTGATATGTCTTATTTTTCTCTTTAACAAATATCCTGTTGCAAATAGAATGATGTAATTCATACATAAGTTTTCTATTAATACTACATCTAGGTATATTGTCATTTTTCTTTTTCCTTCCTCATAGATGTTTTACTATCTTTTGCTATCTATCACCTGCTGTTATCCTATTGATAACGCAAGTCTCTTTTGGAAACGTCCCCAAAGAGACATTGCGTTTTTATCATACAACCTTTTCGTTGCATTTTGTGTCATTTCTTAGGCACGAAAAAAAGAAATAATCTACTTTTTTAGATTATTTCTTTTTGTATCTTTCTTTTTTTGTTTTTTTCTTCTATTTTTTGACTCTATTTGATTCCTTTATTCTTTCTTAGGAAGGAAGGAATGTCTAAGTCGTTAGAGGAATTTGAATTGTCGATTGGTGCTGGGATAGAATTGATTTTTTCTCCCCATGCTTTGTCTACAATACTAGTTACATTATTCATTGTATTGTTTTCTAGTCCTTTTTCAAATCCTGTTGCGATTACGGTAATTACTAAGTCTTCATCTAGACTGTCATCAATCACTGCTCCAAAGATAATATTTGCTTCTGGATCTACACTTCTTTGTACTAATTCTGCTGCTGTGTTTACTTCATGTAATCCTAAGTTTGGTCCTCCTGTAATATTGATAATAACGCCTCTTGCTCCTTCGATAGAAGTTTCTAGTAATGGACTTTGTACTGCTTGTTTTGCTGCATCTTCTGCTCTGTTTTCTCCAGAAGCTCTACCGATTCCCATGTGAGCCATTCCTGTATTTAACATGATGGTTTTTACGTCTGCGAAATCTAGGTTAACAAGTCCTGGTATTGCAATTAAGTCGGAAATACCTTGTACACCTTGTCTTAACACATCGTCTGCCATTTTGAATGCTTCTACGATAGATGTTTTACGATCGATAATTTGTAGTAGTTTATCGTTTGGAATAACAACTAAGGTATCTACTTTTCCTTTTAAGCTTTCTACTCCACGGTCAGCTTGTGATAAACGTTTTTTACCTTCAAATGTAAATGGTTTTGTTACTACTCCAATTGTTAAGATTCCCATTTCTTTTGCACATGCTGCTACGATTGGTGCAGCACCTGTTCCGGTTCCTCCACCCATTCCGCTTGTAACAAATACCATATCTGCTCCACGTAGTGCTTCTGCAATTTCGGTTTTGCTTTCTTCTGCGGCTTGTGCTCCAATGTCAGGGTTTGCTCCTGCTCCTAGTCCTCTTGTAATTTTTTCTCCAATTTGAATTTTGGTAGCAGCTTTTGATAATAATAATGCTTGTCTATCTGTATTAACGGCAATAAATTCTACTCCTTTAATGCCTGAGTCTACCATTCTATTTACGGCATTGTTTCCTGCTCCTCCAACACCAATTACTTTTATGGTAGCAGTTCCATCTAGCATTGTATTTTCTTCTACATTATCCATGTACATGATATATTTCCTCCTTTAATTTTTTATAACTTCTATTTACGAATAGAAGAATTCTTTGATTCTTTCTAGTATTGTATGCATGATGTTTTCTTTTGAGTTTGCATCAATGCTACTGGATACCGTTTTAGCAAATGGCCTTGCCGCAATGTATCTTACTAAAGAGTATGCCGTTCTATATTCTGGCCTTACTGTACTGATTAGTCTTCCTGTTGATATTTTGACTGGAATATTTAAAATGACTTTTCCTGCAACATCACTTTTGTTAATGTTGGCAATTCCTTGTCCGGTTAACACTACATTGTTAATTCTTTGTTTCATTCCTTGACTTGTAATGTCTTTATTTACAATAGAAAAGATTTCTTCAATTCTTGCTTCGATAATTTCGATTAGTTCTGAACTTTTAATTGCTTTTGTTTTGCTATCTCCTCGATAGGTATTTAAGATAATTTCGTTATCGTTATCAATATATGATTTCATGGCTAATCCATATTGTTTTTTTAGCTTGTCTGCTTCTTCTTCCTCTATATTTAAAACAAGTGCTATGTCAGAAGTAATGCTATCTCCTCCTAGTGGGATAGTGTTGGTATAGATAAATCCATTTCCTTCAAATACACCAATGTCTGTATTTCCTGCTCCGATATCTAATAGCATGACATTGTCATTCATTTCATTGCTATCTAACATAACATTTCTTTCTGCTAAACTAACTGGTACAAATCCATCTACTTCAATTCCTGCTTTTCTGAAAATTGACATGATTTGCCTAATGTATTCTTTATCTGCTAAGATAACTTGCGCGTTTAGGGTAAAGTTTGCACTTAAATTTCCTACTGGGTCATTGGTTATTTTTCCATCTTCTAAGATGAACTTATCTGTCACTATATCGATAATGGTTTTTCCTTCTGGAATTTCTACGTCTTTTACTTGCATAATGCCAGAGGATACGTCTTTTGTGGATATTCCTGCATATTTATCTTTCGCGTCTCTTACAACACTATTTTGTACGATGGTAACATACTTTCCTGGAATCGTAACATAGGCAGAATGGATGTTAAGGTCGGTTTCTGTTTCCGCTTCTGTGATGACTTTGTTGATGGCTAACGCAATTTCATCTTCGTCTATGATTTTTGTTTTTTTGATTCCGTTACACTTGTGGCTAGTGTTGCAGATAATTTCGATTTGATTAAAATTATTGACTTCCCCTACAACTAGGCTTACCTTAGAAGTACCGATGTCAATTCCTACAATAATATCTCCGATAGCCAAAGTTAACTCCTCCATTTTTACTTCAAATTAATTCTTCCTTAGAATATTATATTTCACAAAAAAAGTCAATAGAAATTGTTATATTTTTGTAATATTTTCGTAATAGATTTGTAATAATGTCTTATTTTGTTTTCTTATGTAAATTGATATAACTTCTTCTATTGATTTTCTCTTTTTCTCTTTTCTTTTTCCTATTCTTTTGTATCATTTGCTTGTTTGATAACTGTCTCTGCTTTTGCTACTATTTTTTTACTAGCAAGCCTTTCTACATAGTAACGACGTATCATTCCTAAATTGTTAAACATTCTTCCTACAAATACTACAACAGCCGCTAAATAAATATCAACATTTAACTTTTGTCCTAAATAAGTAAGTGCCATTGCTAAAATAGCATTAACAAAAAAACCTGAAAGAAATATTTTCATATCAAAATTCTTTTTTAAGCTAGATGTAAGGGCTCCAAATACAGAGTCTAGTGCCGCAATGATGGCAATAGCTAAATATCCTGAATAGGTATATGGAATTGTTGGAATATTCATTCCAATTAATGCTCCTATTAAGCATCCAATGATAATGGCGATTAAAATCATTCTTCTACCTCCTTTGCATAACGAAATTGAAATTGACTTTTTCTACTATTATACGCATTGATTACAATATTTTTTTCTTGTGTCATTTCTACTGTTTTTCCTAAATTTCGATAGCTATCTATAAATCCACTTGTTTTTAGGCTTAATGCACTAGACAAATACGTTTGATTTCCAATTGCTTTTATTACGTAAGGAGAAACGACACGGTCTTCATTGATTAAGATATACTCATTCACATCTACCATATCACTCATATTGACAATTCTTTTATCATTGATAGCAATCGCTTCTGCTCCTGCTAATTTTAATTCATTTATTAGAAATCTTAAATCACTTGCTTCTATTGATTTTTCTTCATTATCTTGAAGAGTAACAATAATACCTTGTCCTACTACATCGGTTCTTCCTACTAGTAAATTGGTTTGTTCTAATTCTTTGTCTAATAGTTCAGATGCCTGTTCATTGGAATTCATTTTTTCTTGATATTCCCTTATTTTTTCTTGTGTTTCTGTTAATTTTTCCGCTACTTCTTCGTATTTGGTTTTCCAACTAGCTAACATGGTTTGTAATTCAGTTTCTCTTGCCCTTTCAATTCCTGTAATGTCTGTTTGTTCAACTACTTTAAATTGTGCAAACATAATGGCTACTAGTATAATGCAAATACCTGCTATGATAATTGATATCACAATTTTATTTCGATTCACTTTTTTTCTCACCTCAATTATTTTAGTATACTCATATATTTGGCTGAAATTGCTCCTGTATATTTAGGGATTTCTACTTTGTTTTGTTTCTTTATGCTAACTTCAACGCCACCTTCTCTTACTTTTTCAATATAACTTCCTGGACGGTCTAAGCCAATTAAACTTTCTGGATAGCCAATGGCTTTTATCGTAAATGGAGAGGTAATTCTTTCATCATTTACTTTAATTACATTTCCGTATACAAGTAATTGCTGTTGTATTTACAATTCGTTGTCCGTTAATAGAAATAGCTTCTGCTCCAGCATTTTTTAGTTCATTGACAATGGCTCTTAAATCGGCATCATGGACAATATGACGAGAGATATCATCTATACTACTAATCGTTTCTCTTGTTGCATTTGGATCATCTGTTAACGTCATTTCAATTCCTTTTCCTACCAAATTCGTCATCCCTAATAAATTATTGTTCAAAGTAATTTGTTCTTCTTTTTCGGAAGATGTTGTATCATTTTGTGTTGACTCTTCTCTTATTTTGGTCAAATTTTTCTCTGCTTTATTTAATTCTTCTGTGATGTCATCGTATTTTTCCTTCCATTTTAATACTTCATCTCTTAAGCTATCTTCTGCAAATGTTTGTGATACGGTAGTATTGGCACTTTTGATTGTGTTCACTTGTACACAAATTGCAATTGTTAAAATAACACATACAATTCCTAGCGTAATCGCTACTTTATTTCGATCCATATTTATCCTTCCTTTATACTCTTTCTCGGAACACAGGATATTCTTTATTTAAATCGATATTGACTAAGATATCTCCTGCTTTTCCTTCTGTTTTTTCCAAAATGGCTTTCACTGTTAACATTTTGGTATTAAGATTTGAATTATTTCCTAAGTAGGCTGTTTTTTCTTTGGTTTCCATGACAATCTTAAAATCGTCTTCTTTCTCTATGTCAATTCTTGTAATGAGTGATTCCATTTCATTGGTTTGTGCTAATTCCATAATTTTTAACACCGTAGATAACTTGATTAAGTCTTCTCTGCACAAACGATTTCCTGCTACAAAATCTTCTGTTTTTGTAATTGCTCCTTGTAAAATTGGAAGTTCTAATTTTTCGCTATTGATTTCTAACATGTATCCTTGCTTGTCCACATATACATAGCTTCCTGCATATTCTAATAAATAGGCTGGCTTTCTCTCTTGTATTTGGAGGATAATAGTAGAAGGCAATTTTCTTATCATTTTTACTTCTTCTATATAGGCATTTTCTTTGATTTGTTTTCTTACTTTGTTTTTATTTAATGCAAATGTATTTTCTTCTATTTGAATTTGTGATAAACTGATAATTTCTCTTTTTCCAATGAAATCATTTCCTTCTACTTCAATTGTTTTAATAGCAAAAAGTGGCGAATACATGGCACATAAAATAACCGCTATAAATAAGACGCTTAACATTCCATATTTTATGAGAAATTGTGCTCTTTTTCTTTTTCTATTTCTTTTTTCTCGTTCTTCTGGTGAAATTGCTGGTCTTGGCATAGATTTCTTTTTCGTTTGTTTTTGTGGTTTCTGTTTTTCTTTTTTGGTTTCTATTTTCTTTTTCGTATTTGTTGGTTTATTATGGCTTGTTTTTTTCTTGACATTATTTTGTTTCTTGCTTGGTTCTTCTTTTTTCGTTACGCCAATGACAATTTCTTCATCAAAAGAAAAGCGATTATTTTCTTCGTTTTCTTTTCTTCTTCTTTGCTTTTTTAGATTCTTTCTTTTTTTTGCTTTTTGCTTTTCTTCTTCATAATAGAACGAATCCATTGTTTCTCCTTTTGTTTTTTTCGCCACTTTTCTTTCTCTATGTTAGATTTTTGTCTAACATATCCTCCTTTCCTCTTCACACAATTTGCTTTTTTTCTAGAGATTTTTCACTTTTATATTGGCCCCTAATTGTGCTAATTTCTCTTCGATATGTTCATATCCTCTTTGTACATATTCTATTTTACTAACATACGTAGTTCCTTTCGCAGTTAATCCTGCTAATATTAATGCTGCTCCTCCACGTAAGTCATGACTTTCTACTTTACTACCATTTAGTCTTCTTACTCCTTTTATGACTGCCATTTTCCCTTCAATTTGTACTTTAGCACCCATTTTCTTCAACTCTTGTGTATATTTATAGCGATTTTCAAATATATTTTCAATCACAACTGAAGTTCCTTTGGCTGTTGTTAGCATTGCTCCAAAAACAGATTGCATATCTGTTGGGAAACCTGGATATGGCATTGTTTTGATATCAACTGCTTTTAATTTTTTTGGTGCTTCTAATTCAATTGTTTTTCCCTTTGTTTGTATGTTACAACCACATTCTTGCAATTTATGCAAAATTGGCGTAATATGCTCTGGTTCTGTATCAAGAAGTTTTACTTTTCCTGCTGTTGCAGCTACCATACAAAGATAAGTTCCTGTTTCAATTCGATCTGACATAATTTTATAGCCTACTTCTTTTAATTGTTTGACCCCTCTTATTTTAATAATGTTGGTTCCTGCGCCTTCAATTTTTGCCCCCATTTTGTTTAAAAATTTTGCTAGGTCTTCTATTTCTGGTTCCATTGCTGCATTGGTAATGGTGGTAGTTCCCTCTGATAAAACAGTTGCTAAAATAATATTTTCTGTTGCTCCTACACTTGGAAAATCCAAGTCTATTTCTGTTCCTACTATTTTATCACACTTACAATGAATAAATCCACCCTTTTCTTCAATATTTATTCCTAATTTTCGAAAAGCACTTAAATGTAAATCGATTGGCCTTGCTCCAATTTCACATCCTCCTGGATAAGAAAAGGTTGCTTCTTTAAATCTTCCAATAATAGCACCTGCCATAATAACAGTAGAACGCATTTGCCTCATTAAATCTTCTGGAATCTCCGTTTTATTCATACCTTTTGTGTTAATTTCTATTTTATCATGAGACTTCTTCACTTTGCAACCTAAAAGTGTTAAAATTTTTAGGGTTATTTGTGTATCATGAATATTAGGTACATGATATAGTTTACTGGTCTTTCCGCTTAATATTGTTCCTGCTATAATAGGAAGTGAGGCATTTTTTGAACCAGAAATCGCAATCGTTCCTTCTAATCTTTTTCCTCCTTCGATTATGTAACTAAGCATTTTACTTTCTCCTTTCTCTTTTCTTGTTTTATAGAATATTCTGCTATATATTATGTTGCATGTAAAAAATCGGTGAAAAAAGAAAGAGAGACTCTGAAATTTCAAAGTTCTCTCCTTCTTTTTCCTTTTTACAATACGTTACATTCCTGTTGCATTTGTCTCTTTACTACTGAATGCAAAGTACAATTCGAAAGCCAATGGTACTGCTTGAATTGTTAGGATAGTCAAACACACGACTAGCAGTAGGATAATGTTTTCCTTTATTACGGTAGCTTCCTCCGCGGATAACACAAAACGAACTGTCATTTCGTTCCTGTGTCCATTCCTCTATATTTCCTGCCATGTCATATATATTATTAACACATCCTTCTTCACAACTTCCTGTTTTCCAAATGGACTTTGTGGAATTCTTACTATTCCAATAGTTTCCCCAATTGGTAGAATTTTTTGCTATCTCCCTATAAGTTTTTTTCTTGGACTTGATAAACCACTCCAGTACAGAATCATATTCTGCACCAAAAGTCAAATGACTTGTTATAGTATCCTTTTTTTCAAATCCTTTCGCAACACTTTTAGCCTCTTTAAACTTAATGTTTGTCCAAGGCTCTTCCCCTTTTCTGGACTGTGGTTCTCCAGTTTGCTGATTCTTGGAAATCGAATAACGAGAAATGTAAAACCCTCCATATTTTTTTACACTTTCCAGTTGCCTAACAAAATCTTCTGTCAATATTTCATGAAAGTCGGCTCTAGAAAATGCATTGTTGCAGTAATTTCTTCTCCCCAGCTTCTCGTTAAAAAATTTTCCATCCAGAGTACCATTCGCATCTAAGATGCTAACTGGAACCCACACAAACTGACTTCCGTCAGACCACCGTTCAATCACAAAGCCATTATCCCATTTCCCACATACATACTTATATCCTTCTGGAATAGGAGGATTGGCATAATTCTGTGAATAAACATTTGGTTCTTTCCTGTTGTAAACTCTAATAACAGGATCGATATTTACTATCTGTGTTTTCTTATAGGTTGCCATTCTAGCTTCCTTGCGTATGAATTTTCCATACGTATACCGTTTCGTTATCATATTTAGCCTCCTTAAGCATTATTAATCTAACGGTTACTACATAGCTTTTCTGCATTATGTTAATGATAACATATTTTGCCTTATTTTTCAACCATTTTTCTATAAAATGCTCTTATATTTTACTATCTTTACTTCCTTGTAATACTTCTATGTGTTATTCCTATATTCCATTACTATTTTATTTCATTTTATCATCTTTTATTTCGCAAATGCCCTACCATTTACACAATTTCTATCCTTGTTTTTCCTTTTAATTTCTATTATGGATTTGAATATTACAAAAAAAAGAAGCCCATTCCACTTCAGGACTGCTTCTTCTTTTATCAAGTTTATAACTATTTACGTTTTGTTTGCAAAATAAACTTTTTCTTTGGTTACTTCGCTTTTTATTCTCTTAACATTTGCTTTATTTCTTGCATTTTTGTAATCGCTGTAATATATCCAACATGATAGCAATAATCAATTTTCTTGGTATTAAAAACACTCGCTTCTGATACATCTATGTCCATTACAAAATCACTTTCCTCTATCGCTTCTTGCGCTCTTTGTTCAAAGAGAATATCAATCGATTTAAAAGCAACTTCATAAATGTTTTTTGGTTCATAATTTAATCCTGCTGAAAATTTAACTGTTAACACTTTATCTGCACCTAACTTTCTTACTTCGCCTGCAGGCACATTATCCAAAATCCCTCCATCTACAAATTTATGTCCTAGATATTCACAAGGAGCAAATACTCCGTGGATAACTACTACTAGCTCGAACTGCTTTTTCAATGAAACAATCTTTTATATAACAATCTTCTTCCAAGTCCCCATTCGTAAATACATATTTTTTACTTTGTACAATATCTACGGTTGGAATAGAAAGTTTCATACTAATGTCTTGTATCTTTTGAACTCCTTTTTCTCTGGCACATTCTCTTAATGCAATTTCCGTATTTTCACCAGATAAAAAGCCATATCCCAATATTCTTTTGGTTGTTTTTAAGTTACCAGCAAAATGTCTAGCATCGGTTCTCATAATTTCTTTTGCAAAGTATTTAAAAATTTCTAGCATCTTTTCTGTTGAATATCCCATTGCATATAAACTCGCCACAATGCTTCCAATACTGGTTCCTGCTATTGCATCAATTTTAATTCCATTCTCTTCTAATGCTTTTAACACCCCTATGTGGGCAGCTCCTTTTACCCCTCCACCTGCTAATGCTAGACCTAGTTTCATCTTTTTTACACCTTCTTTTTTTGTTTTATTATATCATGTAACTCAAAAATGCAATAGTATATTTTTAAAGTTTTTTTATATACTAATAATAAATCTTATAAAAAGGAGAAATGATATGTATCCAGAATATCCATATCTTGGTTACCAAGACCAAAATCTTAGAACACCCATTACATTCCCAAAACAACATCAAAATGTACAACCTGGCATGGAATATGAAATGAATCCTCTTCCTATCTTTGAAGATTCCTCTTATATTCCAAGTGGAAAATTGGAAGGAAAAGTAGCCATTATTACAGGAGGAGATAGTGGTATTGGAAGAGCAACTGCTATTCTTTTTGCAAAAGAAGGAGCCGATATTGTCATAGTGTACTTAAATGAAAAGAAAGATTCAGAATATACCAAACAGTGGATTGAATCTATCGGCAAACGTTGTATTTTAATGGAAGGAGACTTAAAAAAAGAAGAATTTTCTTCTTTCATTGCAGAAAACACAATCAAAAACTTTGGCAAAATTGACATTCTAGTCAATAATGCTGGTATACAATTTCCTCAAAATAGTATTTTAGATATTACAACAGAACAATTAAAAAACACATTTGAAACCAATATTTTTTCGTTCTTTTATCTTACCAAAGCAGTTCTTCCTCATTTAAAGCCTCATGCTAGTATTATCAACACAACCTCTGTTACTGCTTTTGAAGGACATAAAACATTAATTGATTATTCTAGTACCAAAGGTGCTATTATGGTTTTTACCAAATCCCTTGCACTCTCCTTAGCAGACCAAAAAATACGCGTTAATGCAGTAGCTCCTGGTCCTATTTGGACTCCACTTATACCTTCTAGCTTTTCAGCAGAAGAAGTATCCGTATTTGGGACTGATGTACCACTAAAAAGAGCAGGTCAACCATTTGAAGTTGCCCCTGCCTACCTATACTTAGCCAGTGACACATCTCGCTATGTAACCCGGTCAAATTCTCCACGTCAACGGCGGAACCATAGTTTAAATTTTAGGGACGGGTCTAAAAATTTAATTCAACTTTTTCGTTGTTTTTAAATTTTTAGACCCGTCCCTAAAATTTAAAGTTTGGTAATAATATCATTTCTAGCTTCTATCGAATAAGGATGAATTACTCTTTGTTTTTGGATTGTTCTTGGAATGCTATAATAATCTATGTCCCATAAAATTGCCTTCTCTAATCCTTCTTTTTCGATTAATTCTCTTAATTTATCTGCATCTGTCCCTTTTCTTCTTTCTTCTGATTTATCTGCCAAGAAAACAATTTTATCTAACATGCTCATATTTATTCTTCCTGTTGTATGATAGTAGATTGCTTCTTGCATTTCTTTCGTGAAACCATATTTTTTCTTTACGATATCTGCTCCTATTTTGGCATGTAATATGGCTGGAGCATACAAATCAATTTCTTCTAATTTCACGTCATTTTCTTTACTATATGCTACAAATTCTTCTTGTGTCATTTCTTTTGCTATATCATGAGCAAGTGCTGTTAGCATTACTGTTTGTTCTTCTTGCTTATATTGATTAGCCAACTTTCTCGCCGTTTTCATAGTAGAGATACAATGCAAGTATCGATTTTCAGATAACGTTTCTTTTAAATCTTGTGCTATTTGTTTTATTAATATTTCTTTCTCTTTTTCGGTTAGCTTATTTACTTCTTTCATTCATCTTATCCTTTCTAGAATTTTCAAGAACAGTTCTAAAATTTCTGGTTAGTGGAAAATCTATTCACAGGTTGGAAATTTTTAGAACCATCCCTAAAATTTCCTTAAAATTTAATCACTAGTCTATCAAATTTACTCGTAATATAATACTCTAGTTTTTGCATGAATTCTTCAGAATTGATTTCTTTTTTTGCTACCATATCCAATCCTTTTTCCCAACTTGCGGTTAATTTTGGGTTTAGCATGTCTGGCATTGAATTTTGTACTACATCGTAGATTGCTTCTCCTTTTTTAGTTGGTGTTATGATTTGTGTTTTTGTGTTGATGGCTATATAGGAAATTTTTTCTAGTTTTTTGATAATTTCTGCTCTTGTTGCACTGGTCCCTATTCCTGCTCCTTTTATTTGCTCTCTTAGTTCTTCTTCTTCGATTAGTTTCCCTGCGTTTTCCATGGCTAGTATCATAGAACCAGAGTTGTATCTACTTGGTGGTGATGTTTCTGAGTCTTTTGTCTCAAAGTTTTTTACCCCAATTTCTTGTCCTTTTTTTAGATTATGTAAAATTTCTAAATTATTTTCCTCTTCTTTTGGTTCTTCTGCTTTGTTTTCCACATTTTCTTCTTTGTTTGTGGATTTTGCTTCTTTATTCTTTGGTTTAAAAATTTCTAAATAGCCTAATTGTGTACATACTTTTCCACTTGTGTTAAATTGCTCTTCTTCGATTTGAATGGTCACAGAAATTTTGCTATATTCTGCTGGTGGAAAGAAAATACTCAAAAATCGTTTAACGATTAATTGGTATACTTCTTTGTTTCGGTCTTTTAATTTTTCGTAATTTTCAAACCCTTGCCCTGTTGGAATAATGGCATAGTGGTCTGTTATTTTGCTATCATTGACATATTTTGTTTTGACTAAATTGGTTGAATATTTTTCTTCTGCCATTTTCTTTAAGTAGCCTTGTATTTCTTCATTTTTAAATCCTTTTGCTAGTCCATTTAAGTTTTTAGAGATTTCCTTTGCTACTGCTGTTGATAACACTCTTGCATCTGTTCTTGGGTAGGTTACTAATTTTTGTTCATATAGGTTTTGAATTATTTCCAATGTCTCGTCTGGCTTTATTTTAAAACGTTTGGTACATTCATTTTGTATTTCTGCTAAATTAAATAATAGTGGTGGATTTTCTTTTTGTTTGCTTTTTTTCACTTCTGTAATGATTGCCTTTTTGTCTTTTAGTGATACGATAAATTCTTTTGCATCTTCAATTTTCTTAAATCCCGATTCATTGTATAACTTTGGTGATTCAAACATTCTCGATTTTTCTGACACTTTCCATTCTGCTTTAAAAGTATTTTCTTCTCCAAATTCCCCTACTACTTTATAAAATGGTGTTTTTACAAAGTTTCTAATTTCTCTTTCTCTGGATACTACCATTCCAAGTACGCAGGTCATTACTCGTCCTACTGAGATAGACGCTCTTTCTTCTGCAATTTCTTTGGCTACTCTTCTTCCATAAATAATAGAAAGCAATCTTGAAAAATTGATTCCGATTAGATAATCTTCTTTTGCTCTTAAATAGGCGGAATCTGATAGACTATCATAATAAGAGGCATCTTTGGCTTCTTTTATACCTCTTAAAATTTCTTCTTCTGTTTGAGAGTCAATCCATACTCTTTTTATTTTTGCCTTTGGATTTGGTTTTGCCATCATAAGGACGAGCCTTTGGATATATTCTCCTTCTCGCCCAGAGTCTCCTGCATTATAGATTTCTGTTATATCTTCTCTTTGCAATAATGTTTTTACAATATTAAATTGTTTTTCTACTGCTGGAATAATTTCATATTTCCATTCTTTTGGCATAAAAGGAAGTGTGTCGAGTCTCCATAGTTTTAGTTTTTCGTCATATTTTTCTGGATATGACATAGTAACTAAATGACCAACACACCAAGTGATAATCCACTCTTCTGATTCTAAATAACCATCTCTTCTAGTGGCATTTATTTTTAATGCTTTTGCAAATTCCATCGCTACCGATGGCTTTTCGGTAATTAATATTTGTTTTGACATTCTTAACATCCTTTGCTAGATAATGGTGTCCTTTTGTTTGAGACTTACTCTTTTTTCGATATAGGTATTGGCTATTTCTAATAGTTCATCAAATTGCTTTTTTTGTTCTTTATGAATGTTTACTACTCTAATCATATTATCAATATATTGGTTTCTTTTTACAATGTCTAATCCAATAGAAAAATTGTAGTCGTAAATAAATGAAATCATGTTAATATATCCATCTATTTCGTTTTTTACATATTTGCTTTCTACCTGTTTATTTTCTCTATATGCATTTAATATTTCTTCGCTTATTTTCTGTTTTCCTATTTTGGTATAGTCATATAAAATTCCTTTACCTTTTTGCATGTCTTGTGTAAGTACTTCAAATATATCTGTTTTGTCTGCATCTCTTACGATTTTACAATGTAATTGTTCTTGCTTTTCTAAACCTTCTTGTATTTTGTATTTATTATGATTTTTTATTGCTAAATAAATAATTCTATCATATTTTCTGTCTTCTATAAATTTTTCGATTAATTTATCTTCAAATAATATTTTTACCCCTAAGTCTCCATGGTCAATACTTTCGATGTCAGAATAGGTATGATAGTTGGTTAATTGTTCAAATCGACCAATATCATGTAATAATGCAATAATGGAGGCAAGCTTTCTATCTTCTTCCTCTAAGTTTAGCTCTTTTGCTATTGTCTCTGCTACATTAACGGTTCGATAAGTATGAGTAACCTTTTCTGCAATATGTGGATTGTCTAAGTTATAGTTTTGTACATATTCTTTAAATGTCTGTTTTGCTTTTTCTAAATCTATCATGTTAATATCTTCTTTCTAACGTATTAAATTTTAATAACATCCATCTCTGATGTAAAGTTCGAATTACCATATGGATAGACAATATAAATTTGTCCATCTAATCCAATAAAGAAGTGATTTACATTATCGGTTACATACATTGCATTATTAATATCTCTTTTGTAAACGGTTTGTCCTGATTGCGCAAGTGCATTTTCGATTGCTTCTGCTTGCTTGTTTGCTTCTTTTACTTGTATTTCTATTTTTTTGTTCACTTCTTTGGTTGTAATTCCTTTTGCTTCTAATACATCATTTAATGTTAGTTTTTGTTTTGTTTCTATATCATAGTTATAGGTTTGCACAATAATCCTTTGTGCACTATTTCCTTCTTTTAGTGTTGATTTTATGACTAATGATAATACATTCTCATTTAAATATGCAACATATTCTACATTGTAAATTGTATATCTATCTTTGCTTTTCAATACTTCATCTGCTTTATTTGCAAAAATAGATTGTGTTATCTGATTAAACTCATCTGCTATTTGCGAGTTTACATTAAACACTGGTATGTTAATATCTACATCATATACCTCATCTTTTTCTGCTTGAAATTTATAAGCTGCATAAATGATATCTTGTTCCTTATATTGTTCTGGTTTTTCGATTGAAGTAGTATCATACCCTTGGTTATTAAAAGAATTATCAAATAAGGCATTAAATTCTTCTTTTAATACTTCTGGATCTGTTGCATCATCTGGCTCTGGATCCTCTACTATCTCATTTTGATGTATGGTATTTTTCTGTGGTTTATCATTAAATACTTGATAATATACCCCTGCAAAAATAGCAACAATACAAACAACTGCAATTACTATATATAATATATATCTTTTATTCATGTTTTACACCTTCCATTTTCCTTTTTATTTCATTATATCATTTGTCTTTTTCCAATGCAATACAATAAATAAAGTTTTAGATACGTCTCAAAACTTTATTTATTATTATCATTTCATTCACTTGACTTTTTATGTTTACTGTTTTATAATATAGATAGAAACTTTTTTTATTGGACTAGCTTTATAGTTCTTATTTACAATATGGGAGGTAGACATTATAATGTTAGTGGGATTTGTAGTAGAACTTTTTGCTTGCTTGGTCATTCTTGGTCTTATGTTTCACTTTTTCAATGATAATAATAAGGATGATGATTGAGCTAGCATTAAGACAAACACACTTAGCAACTTTTTAATTGGACGAAGTTTATCGTTCTTTCACTTAATAGGAGGGCAAAATATGGATTTTATTCTTTGTTGCATTCTTGGTGCTTTCATTGGTTATATTATTGCTAAGATATCCTAGATTTTTGCAATCTCGTTTCTATGAATACGCAAAAAAAGCTATAGCAAAGAGGAATTCCTTTTGGAATTCCTCTTTGTAGTTTGTTGTATTATATTATTCTTTAATATCAGCTACAACTCCTGAACCAACTGTTCTACCACCTTCACGGATAGCGAATCTTAGTCCTTTTTCGATAGCGATTGGAGTGATTAATTCAATTTCCATATCTACGTTATCACCTGGCATAACCATTTCTGTTCCAGCAGGTAATTTGATAACACCTGTAACGTCAGTTGTTCTGAAATAGAATTGTGGTCTGTATCCATCGAAGAATGGTGTATGACGTCCACCTTCTTCTTTTGTTAGAACGTATACTTGAGATGTGAATTTTGTATGTGGGTGAATTGTTCCTGGTTTTGCTAGTACTTGACCTCTTTCGATGTCTTTTCTATCAATACCTCTTAATAATACACCGATGTTGTCTCCAGCTTCAGCTTGGTCTAATAATTTTCTGAACATTTCAACACCTGTTACAACGCTCTTAGCGCTTTCTTTAATACCAACGATTTCAACTTCGTCTTGTACTTTTACGATTCCTCTTTCTACTCTACCTGTAGCAACTGTTCCACGTCCTGTAATTGTGAATACGTCTTCTACTGGCATTAAGAATGGTTGGTCAACTGGTCTTTCTGGTGTTGGGATATAGCTATCAACAGCTTCCATTAATTCTTTCATGCATGTATATTCTGGTGCATTTGGATCTGTTGAAGTTGCTTCTAATACTTGTAGTGAAGAACCTTTAATTACTGGAATATCATCTCCTGGGAAATCATAGCTTGAAAGTAAGTCTCTAACTTCCATTTCAACTAATTCTAATAATTCTGGATCGTCAACCATATCGCATTTGTTTAGGTATACTACGATATATTTAACACCAACTTGTCTTGCAAGTAGGATGTGCTCTCTTGTTTGAGGCATTGGTCCATCAGCTGCAGATACTACTAGGATTGCTCCGTCCATTTGTGCAGCACCTGTAATCATGTTTTTAACATAGTCAGCGTGACCTGGGCAGTCAACGTGAGCGTAGTGTCTGTTATCTGTTTCATACTCTACGTGAGCTGTGTTGATTGTAATTCCTCTTTCTCTTTCTTCTGGTGCACTATCAATTGCATCATAAGCTTCAAATTTAGCTTTTCCTAACATACCTAAGTATTTAGTAATAGCTGCTGTTGTTGTTGTTTTACCGTGGTCAACATGTCCGATTGTACCAATGTTAACGTGTGGTTTCGTTCTTTCAAATTTTTCCTTTGCCATTTGAAATTTTCCTCCTTTTTTCTTTTATAGAGGTTAAAAATTAGATTTTTCATTATTTTCTTTAAAGAATTTAATTAATTCTAACTTCTAACTTCTACATCTTATTTTTTTATTTTTTAAAATTAATAACTTAAGTTCAAGCACTTGCATTTTATAACATTTTTATGAAAAATGCAAGTGTTTTCTTTATTTTTAGTTTAATATTTAAAATGGTTTTTCTTCCCAATATTTTTGGTCTTGAAAATAATAATAGAAATTTTGTATTTTCCTTGCTTTTGATAAGAAAGTATGATTGATTTCTATTCCATTTTCATTGCTTGCCAACATTCCTTCTAAAATATTTTTCACTTCATGATAAAGCTGATGATTTTTTATTAATTCATTATCTGAATTTAAAACATCTTGAATAATGTCAATATGTTCTTCTAATAAATTAACTCTATTTACATCATTTTCACAAGGTTTTAGTAATGGAATTGCTATAAATAACATATTTAATTTCATTGTTAGTTTCTTTGCTTCTTCCTCTTTACTAATTTTAGGTTCACTAGCAACGGGAATATCTTTTACTTTATACTTATTTCTAAACCTTTCAAATACATTTTTCATATTTTATATTCCTTTAGTCTTTCTTAGTTCTTGAAGCAACGATTGCATCAAGTACTGATTTTGGAACTTCTTCATAGTGAGATGGTTCCATTGCATAGGTTCCTCTACCTTGTGTTCTAGAACGTAAGTCTGTTGCGTATCCAAACATTTCTGATAATGGAATAAATCCACGAATGATTTGGCTACCACTTCTTGCTTCCATTCCTTCCATTCTTCCACGACGAGAGTTAATGTCTCCAATAACGTCTCCCATGTATTCTTCTGGAACGGTTACTTCTACTCTCATGATTGGCTCTAATAATACAGATTTTGCTTGACGACATCCTTCTTTGAATGCCATAGAACCTGCAATTTTGAATGCCATTTCAGAAGAGTCAACTTCATGGTATGAACCATCTACTAAAGTTGCTTTAAAGTCGATAACAGGATATCCTGCTAAGATTCCACTTTCAGCAGCTTCACGAATACCTTCTTCGGTTGGTTTGATGTATTCTTTTGGAACAGATCCACCAACGATTTGGCTTTCAAATTGAACTCCTGTTCCTGGCTCTAATGGTTCTAGCTCGATCCAAACATCTCCGTATTGTCCACGACCACCAGATTGACGAGCGAATTTACCTTGTACTTTAACTTTGTTACGAATGGTTTCTTTGTAAGAAACTTGTGGTTTACCTACTGTACATTCTACTTTAAATTCTCTTTTTAATCTGTCTACGATGATATCTAGGTGAAGCTCACCCATACCAGCGATAATGGTTTGACCTGTTTCATGGTCTGTATGTGTTTTGAAGGTTGGATCTTCTTCTGCTAATTTTGCAAGGGCAACTCCCATTTTTTCGCTATTGGCTTTATCTTTTGGCTCAATTGCGATGTCGATAACTGGCTCTGGGAATTCCATAGATTCTAGAATAACTGGGTGAGCTGGGTCGCAAAGGGTATCACCAGTTGATACTTCTTTTAATCCAACTGCTGCAGCGATATCTCCTGCATATACTTTGTCGATATCTTCTCTATGGTTTGCATGCATTAATAGAATTCTTCCCATTCTATCTTTTTTGTCTTTGTTTGCATTTAAAATTGTTGTTCCGGCATCTAATGTTCCAGAATATACTCTAAAGAAACAAAGTTTTCCAACAAATGGGTCTGTTGCTATTTTGAATGCTAATGCTGAGAATGGTTCTGAATCAGATGTTACTCTTTCTACTTCATTTCCATCTTCGTCAACACCTTTGATATTTGGGATATCAAGTGGTGATGGCATGTAATAAACAATGGCGTCTAATAATTCTTGTACACCTTTGTTTTTGTAAGATGAACCACATGTTACTGGAACGATTGTGTTATCAATAGTTCCTTTTCTTAGACCTTTTCTGATTTCTTCTACTGTTAATTCTTCTCCGTCTAAGTATTTCATCATTAATTCATCATCTTGTTCTGCTACAGATTCTACCATTTTAGCTCTGTATTCTTGTGCTTTTTCTTTTAAATCTTCAGGAATTTCTGTTTCTTCAACGTCTTTTCCTAAGTCATCTTTATGAATAAAAGCTTTCATTGTTACTAAGTCAACAATTCCTTGGAAATTGTCTTCTGCTCCGATTGGCAATTCAATTGGAACCGCATTTGCATTTAATCTTTCTTTCATTTGCTCAACGCATCCGTAGAAATCTGCACCTGTCATGTCCATTTTATTAACATATGCCATTCTTGGTACTCTGTATTTATCAGCTTGTCTCCAAACTGTTTCAGATTGAGGTTGTACACCACTTCTTGCTGCTAATACTAATACAGAACCATCAAGTACTCTTAATGATCTTTCAACTTCTACAGTGAAGTCAACGTGACCTGGAGTATCAATGATATTGATTCTGTTGTCTAACCATTTACAGGTTGTTGCAGCGGAAGTAATGGTAATTCCTCTTTCTTGTTCTTGAGCCATCCAGTCCATTGTTGCTGCACCTTCGTGAACTTCTCCTATTTTGTGAGTTCTACCTGTATAGAATAGAATTCTCTCTGTAGTAGTCGTTTTACCAGCATCAATGTGGGCCATGATTCCTATATTTCTTGTTCTCTCTAAAGGAAACTCTCTTCCAGCCATTTTTGCTTTTTCCTCCTTATTCTAATGTCAAGAGAGATACCTTACCATTCTCTCACTATGGTCAAAAGAGTATTTTCTCCTCTTCATAAATCCACAGTTCAATCATTGTAGTATTCTCTTGATTTTTATAATGTATACAGCTTCACTTTGCTGAGCTGTATAAGATATCTGTACCTCACTATCGTTTGAACAGCTATCTTAATTTTACCATTTATAGTGTGCGAAAGCTTTGTTAGCTTCTGCCATTCTATGCATGTCTTCTTTCTTCTTGAATGCTCCACCGTTTCCAGCGATTGCATCTAAGATTTCAGCTGCTAGTTTTTCAGCCATTGTTTTTTCATGTCTGTTTCTAGCATAACTTACAAGCCATCTTAATCCTAATGTTTGTCTTCTTTCTGGTCTAATTTCTAATGGTACTTGGTAAGTAGCACCACCAACACGTCTTGCTTTTACTTCAAGTACTGGCATAACGTTGTTAAGTGCTGTTTCAAATACTTCTAGCGGATCTTTTTGCTCTTTTTCTTTTATGATATCAAATGCATCATATACGATTTTTTGAGCAACTGTTTTTTTACCATCTAGCATAACATTGTTTACTAATTTTGTAACAAGTTTGCTATTGTACATTGGATCTGCTATTACATCTCTTTTTGCAATAAATCCTCTTCTTGGCACTATTCTTCACTCCTTTTTTTGAATTTGATATCTATCCTTCAGATATCGAAAGTTACTCTGGAAAGTTTGTCTCTTTCCCGCATAGTGCGTATAATCTATTCTAAATTTAAGTACCTAAGCTAAATTTGTTTAACTTTTACTCTAAATTAGTAATTTCTTATATGCACTAATTATGACCTAGTTTTTATTTTTTAGGTCTCTTAGCTCCGTACTTAGATCTAGCTTGCATTCTATCTTTTACACCTGCTGTATCTAAGGTTCCTCTTATAATGTGGTAACGAACACCTGGTAAGTCTTTTACTCTTCCACCTCTAATTAAAACAACACTATGTTCTTGTAGATTGTGTCCAATTCCAGGAATATAAGATGTTACTTCATACCCGTTTGAAAGTCTAACTCTGGCAACTTTTCTTAAAGCAGAGTTTGGTTTCTTAGGGGTTACTGTTTTTACTACAGTACATACACCTCTTTTTTGTGGTGCTCTTTTATTAGTTACTTTCTTTTTCATAGAATTGTATCCATGTTGAAGAGCTGGTGATGTTGATTTTGTAACTGCAGTTTGTCTTCCTTTTCTTACTAATTGATTAATGGTTGGCACTTAAATTTCACCTCCTTGAATTTTTTGTTTTTATCCTGTTTCTCACAAAATAAAACCGCTACGGAAATGCCACATTTTGGCAAATACCATTAGCGGTTATAATTGTATCATTTTTTACGTCAAATGTCAATCATTTTATTGATTTTTGTGTGATTTTTGGGACGGGGATTTTTGGGACGTACGAGAAAATCTACAAGCTTTTGTAGATTTTCTCGTACGTCCCAAAAATCCTCCATATTAAAAGTGCCCAAGCATATGGGCACTTTTAATTATCTTTCTGTTTCTTCTGATTTTTGTTCTTTTTCTTCTTTCTTTACTTCTCTTACAGTTTCTTTTTGCATTTCTTTTGCAATATCTTGTACAACTGTATATTTTAAGCTTTCAGAAAATTCACTTTTTTCTTCTTTTCCTTCTATCTCTTTTAGTTCTGCTTCTGGTAATGCTCCTACTCTCTTATTTTCTCTCCATTGCTTAAATCTTTTTACAAATTGGAACCATTTTGGTTTATCTTCTGACTCATTTTGTTCTCTTTCTCCTTCTGTATTTTGACTTGCTGAACTTGCCCTTTCTGCTTCTTCTTTATTTCCTCTTTCAGGTGCTCTATAACCTAGTTTTGTAATTGCTTTTTCATTGTGAGAAATTTGTTTGTTGTATCCTGCTATTTTTTTATCATAACTTTTATTTTCTTTTGCTATTTTATCTTTGTTGGCTTGTATTGTTTTTTTGGTATTGCTCAAACTTGCTTTTACATTAACTTTATCTGTCTTTTTATCAATTACTGCATTATTTGCAATATTTTCTAATGTTTCTTTTGTAATTCCTAATTTATTTTTCGTTGCATATGCTAGCAATGCATCTCTATTGGTTTCTAGTTTTTGACTTTCCTTTGCCATCTCTTTTTTTATCTCGTTGATTCTCTTTTTATCTTTTACCATATCTAATGTTGCTAATTCAGCATCTAATTTTTGCATAGAAGCACTTGCATTAAGCATTCCTTGCATATGATTTTTCATAGTTGGATGCTCGTCTACCAATTTTTGTACTTTGTCAACATTCTCCATTTTTTTGTCTTCTTCTTCTAATTTCTTGGCATTCTCTTCTTTTTTCTTTGTTAAGTTTTCAATTTCTTTATCTACTTTTTTTATTTCTCTACTATATCTTTTTGCTAATACTTGTTCTAAATGTTTTTTCATTTCAGGATTTTCTTTAATTTCTTCTACTACTTTGTCAACTTTCTCTTGAAATGTTTGCATTTCTTCTTTTGCTTCTTCTGCTTGTTCTTTTATTTTTTTAATATTTTCTTGATGTAGTTTTATTGCTTCATCTGCTCTTTTTATTGCATCTGTATCATTCTTTCTTTGTGCTACAATTTTTGCTCCCTTTACTATGTCTATATTTTCTACTTCCTTTTTTAAGTCTTCCTCTAACTTTTCAATTTCCTTCTTTTTACTTTCTAAATTTGCCTTTGCCTTTTCATAAGTCTTATTTAATTTTTCTAAATCCATTACTTTTCCCCCTTTTATGAATTTAATGCTTCATCGCACATCTCTATTATGTTGTTTAATCTTTGTAACATATTCTCTGTTTCTACTTTCAAATCTGCTATTTCTTCTATTGACATTTGTTTTAATTCTTCTTCTGTAATTTGAGATAATCTTTCTTCCATATCTTTTCCTCCTATTCGTTTATACCTATTTTTTATTTTACCATAAAATGACATAATTTGCAACCATATTATGTAGATTTTATTAATTTGTTACAAAAACTTAATCATTTTGACTTGTTTTTGTAATATTTAGAAATGATAAGGACGGAGCAAAAAACTTCTAAAATGTGAAAAAAACTTTTTGTTATCGTTATTCACATTTCATTTTTTCTCCGTCCTAGCATTTGTAATTAATTCTTGATGGCTCTTGACATGGCTTCTAGTGCTATGTCTGCTAGCTTTCCGTATTTTACTTTTTTATCTTTTATTCTTTCTGGCAATTGTGGTAGAATTCCAAAGTTGGCATTCATTGGTTGAAAGTTTTCCTTTGGGGAAGCTATATAGTCTGCTAGTGCTCCTATCATCGTTTCTTTAGAAAAGATGATTTTTTCTTCTTGTTTTAGCTTTCTAATTGCATTTAAAGCAGCTACCATCCCTGAACTGATAGATTCTACATAGCCTTCTACTCCTGTTATTTGACCAGCAAAGTATAGGTTTGGCATTTCTTTCATTTGGTAGGTTTGATCTAGTAAGTCTGGTGAGTTAATAAAGGTGTTTCGGTGCATGACTCCATATTTTATAAATTCTGCATTTTGTAGCCCTGGTATAAGAGAGAATACTCTTTTTTGCTCTCCATATTTTAAATTTGTTTGGAAACCTACCATGTTAAATAGAGTTCCTTCTTCATTGTCTTGTCTTAGTTGAACAACTGCATATGGTCTTCTTCCTGTTCTTAAGTCGGTAAATCCTACTGGCTTTAATGGCCCAAAACGTAAGGTATCTAGCCCTCTTTTTGCCATTACTTCAATTGGCATACAGCCTTCAAAAATTTCTCTTTTTTCGAATTCGTGCAGTTCTACTACTTCTGCTTGGATTAATTCTTGGCAAAATGTTTCATATTCTTCTTTGTTCATTGGCAGATTGATATAACTTGCTTCTTGGGCTTCGATTCTTTTTTTCCACTCTTCTAGTTCTTCTTCTTTTCCTCTTTCTTGGTCATAACGGTTTCCATAGAAGGCAATGTCAAAATTGATGCTATTCTTCTCTATGATGGGTGCTGCTGCATCGTAAAATGCTAGCCTTTCTTTTCCTGTTATCTTTCTGATTTGCTCTGCTAATGAATCCGAAGTAAGGGGCCCTGTTGCAACAATGACAATTCCTTCTTTTAGCATTTCTTCAAGATTGGTTACTTCTTCTCTAATAATTTCAATCTCTTTCATTTCTTCTAGTTGTTTGGTTATTTTTTGTGAAAATTTTTCTCTATCGACTGCCAAGGCTTGTCCTGCTGGTACACTGGTCTTATCTGCTGTTTTGATTAGCATACTGTCTAGCATTCTTAGTTCTTCTTTTAGGAGACCACACGCATTGGTATGTAGGTTTGATTTGAATGAATTGCTACAAACAATTTCTGCTAAATTTGTACTACTGTGTGCTTTTGAAAACTTTGTTGGTTTCATTTCGTATAATTTTACTTTGATTCCTACTTTTGCAATTTGGTAGGCCGCCTCTGTTCCAGCTAGACCTCCTCCTATTATGGTAATATAATCTTTCATCTTCTTTCCTTCTTTTTCGTTTTTTTCTATTATATAATTTCCCTTGTATTTTGTCACTATCCTTTTTAGAAGATTTCTATTTTTCTTTATTGCATTTTCAAAACATCCATGCTATAATGCATCAAAAGTAATTATTTTTTCCTATGTGATAATTTTCAGAAAGGATGGCAATTGGATGAAAATAACCAAAATTCACGAAAACACAACAATCAACAAGGAGGAGGAACAAGAGGATGGATGAACGGATTAAATTGGCAGTAGAAAAAAAGATTTGTGATATTTTAGAAGAACATACGAAATGTGCAAATCATTCAGATTGCACAATTACAGATTGTAAAAAAGAGTTAGAAGAAGCAAAAGAAATTGCATTTCGCTTTTGGGATGTCATTTGTGCAAACGCTCCTCGTTATATCAAAATTGAACATGATTACAATGGTGAAATCCGCTTCTTCTGTTACAATTCTTATCTGGGCGAATTAGAAACATTTTCAGACTGTGATTATTTTACAGAGTTCCTTTCTATTATTGCAAGTAATAGTGATATGCCTGGTAAGTGTTATATGCACCACGCTTATCCGCTTCGTGTTATTGAATTTTCATTTAAATAAGAACATTTAAATAGTCTAATTTTTCTATTTTACAAAAAAGGAACATCATTTTTTGACTTAGTATGTCAAAAGCGATGTTTCTTTTTATTCTCTATTATTTAAATAGTTCCATAATTTCTTCTTTGGATAGTTTATTTAAGAAAGTTTCATTGGTGGATAGCATATTGTCAATTAATTTTGCTTTTCTTTCTTGAAGTTCATAAATTCGTTCTTCAATTGAGTTTTTGGTAATTAATTTATACACTTGTACGTTTTTCTTTTGTCCAATACGATACGTTCTATCGGTCGCTTGATTTTCTGCGGATAAATTCCACCATGGGTCGTAGTGAATTACCATATCGGCTCCTATTAGATTTAACCCTGTTCCTCCTGCTTTTAAGGAAATTAGAAATACTTTTAAGTCTGGGCTTTCGTTAAATTCATCTACGAGTTTAATTCTTTCTCCTACTTTCGTTTGTCCCGTTAATTTGCAATAAGCAATATTCTGCGCTGTAAGTTCTTTTTCTATCCTAGGAAACATTGCAGTGTAACTTGAAAATAATAGTATCTTATGTCCTGATGCTACTGCGTCTTTGATAACTTCTATGCATTGTGTTAGCTTACTGCTTTCTCCATTATAGTTGTTTATAAATAAACTTGGATGACAACAAATCTGTCTTAATCGCATTAGTAATGCTAAGATTTTAATTTGACTTTTTTCAAATCCATTGCTATTTATTTCACTCATCGCTTCTTGTTTTGCTTGTTGTAAATATGATAAGTAAATTCTTTGTTGTTCTTCTTCCATTTCATTATGTAAGATGGTGATTGTTTTATCTGGTAGTTCGGTTAATACTTCTGTTTTAATTCTTCTTAAAATGAAAGGCTCTATTAACATTTTTAATTTTTTCATTGCCATTCTATCTTCGTCTCTTACGATTGGCATTTCATATAATTCTTTAAATTTACGATATCCAAATAAATAACCTGGCATAATAAAGTCAAAAATAGACCATAATTCAGATAATGAGTTTTCAATTGGAGTTCCGGTTAAGGCATATCTTGTTTCTGCTTTTATTTCTTTGATGGCTTTTGCATTTTGTGTGTTATTATTTTTGATGTATTGTGCCTCATCTGCAATGATATATTTAAATTCGTAGTTTTGCTCTTTGTATTGTTCAACATCTCGTTTTAATAAGTCATAGGATGTTACTACAATATCATAGTTTGGAATGTCTTTGATTTGTCTTTTTCTTTCTTCTGCATTTCCGTGAATAACAAAGGAGCTTAAGTCTGGTGTAAATTTTTTAATTTCATTTTGCCAGTTTAAAGTTAACGAACTAGGACATACTACAATACTTGGCTTTGGGCTTTTTTCTTTTTGTACATAGTCTAATACAACGGCTAATAGTTGAATGGTTTTTCCGAAGTCCCATATCGTCTGCTAATATTCCTCCAAACTTGTATTCATCTAATACTTTTAGCCATTCATATCCTGTTTTTTGATAGTTTCTTAACGAAGCATTTAAGTGCTTTGGTATTTGAATTGGCGCTATATATTCTTTGTCTTCTACTTTATGAATTAAATTTTGATATGTTTCGTTTTTGGTTATTGTTGTTGCTTTTAATGTACTTAACACACGGTCTAAATATAAACTGCGATAGATTGGTAGATTTAACTCTCCTGTTTCCAATTGCTTGTAAGAAATATCCATTCCATTTGTCATACTATCTATTAACTGTATTGTTTCATTTTCTTCTAAGTTCAAGAAACTGCCATCTTTTAGGCGATGGTATTTTTTCTTTAGATGGTATTTTTGCATTATTTCCTTTAGTTCTGCTGGGTCAAAATCTAAGTTAGACAAGTCCATTTGTAGTAAGTTATTTTCGATTCGAACACCAATGCTTCCTATTTTAGGTTCTTTTATTTCTTTTTGTTTGAAACTATCGGTAGCTAGTACTTCAAATTTTTTCATATAGGTTTCAATATCTTGCGCTAGGAATTGATAGATATTTTCTTCATTTGCTAAGATAAGCCTTGCTTTTTCTACTTCTAGCATAAAGCCAGAGGTTCTAAATAATTCTAACACTTCATCTTCTTTTGCAATATCACGTGGCAAAGAAATGGTTTGCTCTAGTAAAGGGTTAAATTCTTGTTTTCCATAGACAAATTTGATATCTGCTGTAATATAGTTTTGTTCGTTGTAGTCTAGATATACTTTTACAAATAATTCTTTTGGAACATATTGTTCTATTTCTTCTGGCGTTAGTGTTGTAGTTTCAATTTGGTTTCTTAGTTTTGGAAATACTACTGAAAATAGCTTTGTCATCTCTTGTTTTGGAAATGCTATTTGATTGGTAAAGTTGTCACGGAATACTTGAATTAACTTTAAGGTTGTTTGCTCAAAGTTTCTATCACATTTATATAATATTTGATCCATTAAAAAATACAGGTGTTTTCTTCCTTCTATTACTTCATAACCATATATATCAATATTAGGAATTAGTTTATATTCTTGTTTTTCTTCTTGTTCTATTTCGAATTTAATTTCTGGCATTTCGTTTAAAAATAGAATTCTTTCTTCTTTTCCATCTTTTTGACATAAGATGCTTTTTTCTTGTAATATTTCAAATAGTTCATCCATTCCACTGTTTGATATGGTAATATAACTGTCTTCCATCGTTCTTCCATAATAACTATAGGTATTGGTAGTTTCATTGGCATATTTGATAATTTCTGCATATTTTAAAACATATTGTAATAGTGGCAAAGAGCTTTCTTCAAAAGCTTCTTCTTCATGTTTTAATTCTAATTTACTTCCATAGCGATAGGTCTCTTTTTTTTGCATTCGGTCATAAAACTCTGGTAAGTTTTTTAGTTTATATAATTGTTTATCTCCTATTTTTATCTCTAATTTTAATGTTTTTAGATAGGAATTGTAAATTAGTTTTGGCTCTAATTTAATGGTATGTGGCATTACTTTTGTTTTATTTTTCTCGGCTATTTCTTGATTGCTTGGATAAAAGGTATGGATTAATTGTTTAAAGCTTCTATATTTTTCTTCTTGTTTTTGATATTTTTGATAGATTGCTACATCGTTTTGCTTTTCTTCCTGCATGCCTGTAAAGATACGTACATAGTTTTCATTACGATTAAATTCTAACAAAGTAGCTAAAATATGTTTGCAGGTAGCATAATGGCTATAGTAATCCTCGCAATTACAACTAATGGCTTCTATTTCTCCTTTTTTAGCTTGAATATGGACATCGTAATTATCTGCGTTTCCTCTTACTTTTGCACGAATTTCAAAATTGTTACTATCATCATAGATTACTTTTTTAATATTCACTCGTTTCTTTTCTACGTAGTCTTCTGCTTTTTGCTCTCTTGCAGAACCTGCTCCACTACGTATTTCGTTTAGAATCCCTGGATTTACTATCATCGTTTCTTCTTTTCTACCCCTCTTTTTCTCATTTTTTCTAGTGATATATTATATCAATGATTCATAGTATTTGTCAATGGAAACATAAATTTCTGAGCACAAACCCAAAAAAGAATTGGAATTCCAATTCTTTTTTGGGTTTTCTTTCAACTTTATACTTGATTTGAAAGCTATGTAATTCATCGATATTTTTAACGAAACAATATTATATTTCTTTTGCTATTTTTTCTGTTATCCATCCTTTTTTTATAGCATTTTCTATTTCCTTTTGTCTTTGCTCTACATCTTCAATTTTTCTCAATTGTTCTATTAATTCATCTTGTCCTATTTGGTCAAAAACTTTAGAATCATGAAATGGTTTTGCTATCATCCAAATAATGACTATTAGAATCATGATAATTAAGGATATTATTAATATTTTTTTATTTTTCATTTTTCTCTATCCTCCTTTCTTTAAAGTTATCTAATGATTTGTTTAGCTTATTAACCAAATAAACATTATAACTATAATTGATAATTAAACAAATGATAAATAGTAGTATATATTCTATGGTTAATTGTTTGCAATTTTTCAGGTAAGTAATATCAAAATCTATCAGTAACCCCCAGGTTCCATATAATATCACTTGAGTAAGTGTTATCATTAAATTAAAAATGATATAACCGAATAGAAAAATTATAATATATTCTCCGATATCTAAAATCTTTTTCATATTAAAGTCTCCTCTCATCTAAATAAAACAAAATTTCTCTTGCTCTTCTACGAGATGCGATTTCCTCTGTATTATTATCTAATTTTATCAATATTTTTCCCGTATTGCTCAATATGAAGTATATTTACTATACAAGATTTTGAAATTCTTATAAAGTTTTTATCCATTTTTTCAATCTCATATAATTTGCTTTTTATTTTATATTCCGCATTCACAGTTTTACAATAATTCGATTTTCCTATACTATAAATTTTTATAATGTTTTCTCTTAAAATTGGTATAAGATTATAATTGTCTTCAACAAATATTTCTTTTTTTCTTTCTTTAAATTCATGGATATATTTTTCTAAGTCATTTACTTCTTTATTTTTTTTCGCATATTGAATTATTACTTTAACTTCATTATCTATCAGATTTACATTTTCCTTCTTTTCAATATTTATATTCATTTCTTGCTCCTTTTCCATGTATTATATAGTAACTATAAAATTATTTCTACTATATTACGACAAATGGTCTTTTTTTGAGATAAACGGCATATTTAAATTAAATTTATTGACTTTTCTAATTATTGCTTTATAATTCTATTTATAGTTTTATTATTAATATGCGTTGGTTACTTGCATATTAATTAGTATATTCTACCTAAGAAACGATTTCCAATTATAACAACAATCAAAAAAATCAAAAGGAGAGAATAATATGACAAAAAAAATGAGCAAACGGTTACTTTCTTTATTTATGTTTGCTATAATGGTATTATCTTTTGGCAGTGTTGCTTTTGCATCTGAGAATACTATCTCAAATGATTCAGAAGATATTGAAATTATTAGTGTCTCTGCTGAAAGCTATGTAACAAGGTCTGTCAACAACGAAACAATAAAATATTTTTCTGGGACTTATACTGGATGGTTAGATGTTCCTTTCACGGTTACTGACTCCTCCAGACCGGTGAAAGTTCTATATTCCATTAAATCTTCAGACGGAAATACATTAACAACTCACTTAGGTGTTAGGATGGAATCATCCGATATTTGGTTTTGGTCAAAACTAAATCTATCTGGAAATCAAATTCAGGAGATTGGTAAACTAAAAACTGGTAATTATGTATTAAGAATCAAACCTGGAAGCATAACAGATACATATAAAATAGCTGGCGAAATTTATTATTTTGGTTAGTATTTTATTTTTTGTTTCTCTAGTTAGAATAAACGGGGTATCCTATTTTAGGATACCCCGTTTCATTTTTTAAGTATTAATAATCTAAATCTCTATGTAATGATGCTCGCAGGCTCTTAGTAATCGGTTCATGACGGCAAGGCCAATTCCTTCTTTTTCTACGCCTTCAATCATTACGATATCTGGATGATAGGAATCTACTTTTCTTAGTACTTTAAATGTGTTTTTGCTAATTTCTTCTAGTGTTTCTCCTATATCCATTACCTTTGCATTTTCATATTGATTGATGTTATGATGGTGACATACGATGAGTGGATTTTCATATTCTTTTGCTCTTTCTTTGATTTCTTCTACTAATTTGTTATTTTCTTTGCTATAGATTAACATACATTTTGCTTTTGGTGCATAGTGTTTGTATTTCATTCCTGGCGAAAGGACTGGTTCGTTTGGTTTTAAATCTCCTAGTATATGATTATCGATGACTACTTTTTCTGCTATTTTTTGAATTTGTTCTTTTGTTATTTTTCCTGGTCTTAAGATATGTACTTCTTCCTTGATTACTCTTACTACAGTGGATTCTAATCCAATTTCACATTGTCCTCCATCGATGATATAGTCTACTTTATCCGATAATTCTTCGAAGATATCTTGTATATTGGTTCCACTTGGTCTGCCTGATATATTGGCACTTGGTGCTGCGATTGGTACTTTGGCATAAGAAATTAGTTTTTGTGCAACTAAATTGCTTGGCATTCGAATTCCTACTGTATTTAATCCTCCTGTTACTATGTCAGGAACATTTGGCTTTCTTTCTAGGATGATGGTAAATGGTCCTGGCCAAAAGGCTTCCATTAGTTTGTATTCTAATGTTGTGATATTTTGAGCAATTTGCTCTAACATTTCCATATCCGCAATATGAAGAATTAAAGGGTTATCTTGTTTTCTTCCTTTGGCAACAAATATTCTTTTTACTGCTTGCTTTTCTAATCCATTTGCCCCAATTCCATACACTGTCTCTGTTGGAAATAATACTAATTCTCCTTTTTGTATTCCTTTTCCTGCTTCTTCTATATTTTTTTCTTCTATGTTTTCTTTTAAATCAAAATACTGTTTCATTTTTGCCTCTTTTCTAATGGTTGGATTATCTTCTTTCCTAAGAAAAACACAAGTTATTTCTCGTGTTTTCCTTATTTTTATTCTAGGTTAATATATGGCTGAATTTCTAAATCGTCTACTTTTGTATAGTAAATTAATTGGCTTCGTTTTTCCTTCAATGCAATTCGAATGGATAAATCTACGATTTGTTCTCCCTCTACCGTTGCAATTTGTGCCGTATAATAGTCATATCTTATTTTTGCCTTTCCTTGCTTCATATCTTGTAATAACAAGTTAAGAAATTCTTTTTTCTCTTTTTCTTGGATGGTTATTTCTTTATTTTGATATCGATGGTTGGCTGTTTTATACCTTATGCTTAGGTTAATTTCTTTTACCTTTGTAATATCTTCTATGGTTTTCCATACCTCTTCGATATATTCATTACTCTCATATATTGTTTTTAATTCTTTTTTATAGTTATCTGTATCAATTCCATATTTTCTACTTACTTTTTTTCCATTGTTTAATGTATATTTTATTACTATGGTTTGATAGCCTTTCGTTTTGTTGTTTATTATCTTCTCATGAAAATCTCGAATTATCTTTTTACTTCCTGCTTCATCAAATGCTATTGTTTCTTCATTTCTTGTTAATTCGATTTCTTTCACCTCTTCTATCTTTGGTATTCTTGTTTCATATCCTAACATTCCATTGCTTGCAATGGCATATAAGCTACTAATGATAATGGTATAAACAATTGCTCCTTTCCATGATGGTAATACTTTATAGGTCTTTTTTAATATCATCTCAATAATGAAATAAGCAATTATGGTTAAGATAAGAGAAGCTACCATACTTCCGATTTTGCTTTCATTTAACATATAGTGAAAATAAAGATAAGATAGTAAATGAACACATAAGGTTGCACTATACTTTAGGAAAATTCTTACTCCTTTAAACGCAATGAATTCTTTTGTTGTTTCTAATTTTCTTCTTTTGTATATCCCCAAACTAAGAATTAGCATAATAGCACTAACTACCATATATATCAGAATGTTTTTTCCTTCTATGTTAATTTTAGCATTTTCATAATAGTAACTTATTTGATTAAAGTCGGTCCATACTTTTATAAATGGACTTTTTAAAAATAGTTCTTCTATTTGAGAAGAAAAGGCATAAAACCCATAGATAATTTCTTCCAAAATTCTACTAAGAATAACTAAAATTCCAATTGGTGCATACATTAACACATACGTTAATATTCCATGAGATATTTTCGAAGCACAAAACATTCCTACTAATGTAGAAAAACTAAAGAATATGGTATGATACAATAGATTAATTCCAAACCATTTCCATAATTCTACTATTGGAATATATTCTCCCATTTTTCCTAGTTGTAATAATTGTAATATTACCAAATTAATCATATATGGTAATACATACATAGCAATTCCTGTTACCACATTGGTCGTATAGATTTTTTTCTTTGAAATTGGAAGACCATGTATAAAACTACTGCTTTTTTCTCCCATCATATAACCATATAATAAAATGGATACCATGACTGGTAAGGTAAAGATCATTATTACATTTACTGGATTATATAATATGTTTCTTAAATATCTTCCATAATCTGGCTTCACTATTGGCATATCAGTAGGCACTGTTGTATCTACTGGTATACTTTGTATCTCTTGATTTTCTATTCGATTGACATCTTCTAGTACTGGTTCATACGCTGTTTGTGGTACAATGACACGATTGGTATAGGGAGATGTTTTTTCTCTTTCTTGTATATCTTGTGTTTCCATTATCATTTGGAAAGTAATCCCTAAAAATAAAATAGCAAATGCGAGGATAGGAACAATCCAAAAGCGTTTCCAATTTGCTTTCCATATTGCTTTACTAAACATGTTCTTCACCTCCATTTTCGAATAGAAATACTTCTTCTAAAGATAATGGCAAAAACTCCATTAAGATTGGTTTGTGTTTTTCTAATTCTGTTCGAATACTTTCTTCTTCCTGTTTAATAACTAAGTAGTAAACACTTCCTATTTTTTCTTGTTTTAAGATTGTAAGATTTTTTTGTAGTTCTTCTAGGTTTATTTCTTTTTGAAAGGCAATTTGTACTTTTTGAAGATTTTTCTCTGTTTTTTCTAATTGTTTTTCTAGTACCATCTTTCCTTGTTTCATAATACCAATATCAGTACATACATTTTCTAGTTCTTTTAAATTATGGGAGGATATGATGACTGTCATCTGTCTTTTTTCTACTTCTTTTAATAAAATTTTCCATACATTCTCTTTCATAATTGGGTCTAACCCATCAATTGGTTCATCTAGTATCATAACTTCTGGTTGGCAAGAAATCGTTAACCAAAAGGCAACTTGTTTTTTCATTCCTTTGGAAAGTTTATTCACTTTTCTCTTACTATCAATTTGAAAGATTTTTTCTAGCTCATGAAACATTGCAAAACTAAAATTTTCATAAATTTGACTATAAAATTTCGCCATATCTTTAATCGAATAAGTATGAAAGAAGTATAAGTCATCACTAATATAGGCAATTTTCTTTTTTATCTCTTCGTTATCATAAACTGGTTTCCCCTCAAATAATATTTCGCCCTCGTCTTGCTGATACATTCCTATTAAATGCTTGATAGTGGTTGTTTTTCCGTGAACCATTTGGGCCTACTAAGCCATAAATACTACCTTTTCTTACTTGCATTGTTAGATGGTTTAATGCGGTAAAGGTATCGAATTTCTTTACTACATTTTTTAACGTAATTAACATTCTTTTCTCCTCTCTTTTCTTTTCCCAATTATACCTCATTCTCTTTTCCTTGACAAGGAAAAAGTAAAAAGTGCTTGCAATATTATGTAAAATATGATATACTTTCTGGCAGTTACCCTATCACATTCTAAATTCCAATTGGATGAAAGGAGAATATCTATGAAAGTATTGACAAAGGAAGTTGTTGTTTTACAGAAGTTAGCCATTTCTTTTGATGCAGATTATCGCACAAATAAATTGGTGATTTCTTCTGAGCCCTCCATCGTATATGGAACTGGCCGAGAGGTAACGCAGGAACAGTTAAATGGGATTTCTAAAGTATTGTATGGCCATGTTGCTGTTCCATTCAAAAAAGGCTTTTCTTATGAATTGAATACCAATTTATTATCTGCTCCCACGTACTGCACTTTAGTACTTTCAGATCATATGTTGGTTGCCATTGGAAATCAGGTTAGCCACACTTACTACTATTTACCAACTGGAGCCGTTATGACGGAAGAGGAACTATTTGAAACTTGCAAATCAGCAAAATTAGAGTCTCTTTCATATAAAAGAACATTTCTTGAACGGAAACTCAAGGAAACAATTAAACAATATGAAGAATTAGAAAAAATGACTTTTTAGTCGCTTTTAGTAGATTCAGAAGAAGACCTAGCACTCCAATTAATTGGATATAGCTAGGTCTTGTTTTTATTCTTCTATTCTTACCAAATAGTAATATTTGTTAATTTTTGCAATTTTCCAGTTTGCTTCGTCTAACTTTTCTCTTATATGATTCCATGCCAGAGTATTGATAACTGCTTTTATTTTGCTCTTCTCTTCACTGTTTTGCTCTTCTTTTGTTAAATCTTCATCTGTACTCAGATTTTCTAACGTTTCCCCTATTCCTATCCTTTTATATAGATAGTACTCTTCTTTCCTTTCCTCTATGCTTTTTTCTAATTGTTCCAGATAATGTTTAGCCCGCTTTTTAGCAATTGGTAAATACTTTTCCATTACTTCATTCTCTAAGTCGTCTGGTGTTTTCATTATTTTTCCCTCCATGTGAAGACATAGTCATGTCTTCAAAATAAAACTGTTTTTTGTTACTAGGTAAGTATATCATAAGTTTCCATAATTTTCAATGTTTTTCGTTATTTTTTGTTGTTTCTTTTTTCTTAGTTTCCATTTCTATTTTTTCTTCTGTCTACCATTTTCCCGTGATTTTGGTTTATTTCATGAAGTTAGAAAAATCCAGTTTTTCATCGTTTTTTGGTAAAATCGAGTAGAGGATAATTCTTAGTGAATTTCTCCCCTCTCACACCACCGTACGT
>CASCUT010000016.1 GCA_949155365.1 uncultured Clostridia bacterium | reverse complement strand
GAACAACTAGATGGAAAAAAAGGAATTTTATATTTAGATTCTGGAAATCATTTTCAAATTATGGAAGAGGACACTTCTAATATTCAATAAAAATGAACTCATAAATTTAGGTTGATTCTATAATAAAACAGGAATTTTGTTTTTTATAGAATGAATCTATTTTTATTTCTATTTTTCCGTATGATACAAAAAAATGATACCAATTACTTATATATATTAGTATTACAAGCAATTGGAATTACAATTGGTTTTTTCGGTTTAATTATCCGAATTAAATTACCAATTGTAATTTTAATCATAACCTATTTTCTTTCTATAATAGTACCAATTATCGTAATCTTAATTGAAAGAAAAGGAATTAGTTTGACAGAAGTCATTTTTCTTTCGATAGCAAAATTCTATGAAAAACTAGGAAAGGAAGAAAAGGCAAAGCAAGCATTATTATATTTGGTAGAAAAAGATTTGAATAGTTACCATGCACATAAAGCATTGGCTGAGATTTATGAAAGAGAAAACGACTTAGAAGTAGCAACCGAAGAATATATAAGAGCGGTAAATATAAGACCAAATGAAGATAAAATCCAATATAAAATAGCGGATTTATTCCATCAAACAGAAAAGCCAAATGAGGCAATCAAAATATTGAAAGAATTACTACAAAAGAAACCAGAATGGCAGGAAGCAAGTCTTTTACTGGGCGATATTTATCAAGAACAAGAACGTTTCAAAGAAGCCGTAAGCGTTTATCTAGATGCAATTCAATATCATCCAGAAAACTATGATTTATATTACAATTTGGGAATGGTTTATACCAGATTAAATGACTTTCAAAACGCAAAAGAATATTATGAAAAGGCAGCAGAATTAAACTCTTTATTGTATCATGCAAAATACAATTTGGGACAAATTGCTTTATTGTATAATGAGCTAGAAGAAGCAGAACAATATTTTGAAGAGTGTTTACAAGAGGAAGAATTAGAAGAGGATGCTTATTTCTATTTGGCCTATATTGCAATGCTAAAAGGAGAAGAAGAAAGAGCCATTCAATTTTTAAATGTAGCAGTAGGAGAAAATCCAGAAATCTATGATAGAATTAGAAAAGAGTTAATTTTTAAATTAATTTTGCATAAGGTAGAAAAACCAAGCAAAAATAGAGCACCTAAGAGAAAGCAGATAAAACCAACCAAAAAAGAAAAACAAGCAATGTTACACTTAAAACACACTTATGAACTAGTAGGAAACTTAAATCATAATGATATCAAAGCAATGAAAATTATTCAAACAAAACGAAAAGAAGAACAAGAAAAAGGAACAGAAAGAGAATAATTTAAGGAAGCTAGAATACAATAATAGAAAAAGACAAAAAGGAAGTGTAACGATTGAATCAAAGTATAGCTATA
Organism: uncultured Clostridia bacterium; assembly: GCA_949155365.1. Taxonomy (GTDB): domain Bacteria; phylum Bacillota; class Clostridia; order TANB77; family CAG-508; genus UMGS1663. The sequence continues at coordinate 38,888 of CASCUT010000016.1, read as the reverse complement.
ATTGGAGGAGACTTAAGGATTGTAAAACTAGCAGAGATGTTAGCAAAAGATAAATTTAGCATTAAGACATATGCGTTAGAAGAAGCAGAAAGTTTGAAAAAAATAAAAGAAATAACATTATGTGGTACAATAGAAGAAGCTTTACAAAATGTAGATTTTGTAATAGGACCAATTCCACTATCTAGTAACAAACAACAAATTAATACACCATTTAGTAAAAAAGAAATTACATTAAAAGAATTTGCATTACAACTAAAAGGAAAGAAGTTAATTGCAGGAAGTATTCAAAAAGAATTCTTTGAATTATTACAAGAAGGAACAGAGGCAATTGATTTATTAAAAAGAGAAGAATTAGTGGTATTAAATACCATAGCAACAGCAGAAGGAGCGATTCAAATTGCAATGGAAGAGACACCTCGAACGCTTCATGGTAGTAAAGTGCTAGTATTAGGATTTGGAAGAGTAGGAAAAATATTAGCGAATATGCTAAAAGGAATTGGTGTAAACGTTTATTGCGAAGCACGAAAAGATGCGGACTTAGCATGGATAAAAGCATATGGATATGAACCAGTTCGTTTAAAGAAGATGAAAGAACAACTAAATCAGTTTGATATTATTATGAATACAATACCAGCATTAGTATTAGGAAAAGAAGAACTAACAAAAATGAAACAAGATAGCATTATCATCGATTTAGCATCAAACCCAGGTGGAGTTGACAAACTAGAAGCAAAAAAGCAAGGAATTAAAATGATATGGGCATTATCCTTACCAGGAAAGGTAGCACCTATTACATCTGCAGAATTTATTAAAGATACCATATATCACGTACTACAAGAAAATGAAAAATAGAAAGAGGAAAAAATATGAATATCATACAAGCCATTATATTAGGAGCAGTACAAGGATTAACAGAACTATTACCAATTTCAAGTTCCGCCCATTTAAATCTATTTCCATGGATATTTAATTGGGGAACTTTAACCGAATCTTTCGATGTGGCACTTCACATTGGAACATTATTTGCCATCTTAGTGTTCTTTTTTAAAGATTGGATTTCTTTGCTAAAAGGAGGATACAATCAAGTAGTAAAAAAAGAAAAAACAACAGAAGGAAAAATTTTTTGGTATATTGTAATTAGTACAGTGCCAGCTGGAATCTTATGTCTTATTCTAGACAAAGTATCTGAAAAGTTAATTCAAACATTAGCAACAACTTGTAAAGTAGAAGAAATCGTAATCGAAATGATACTAATTGCAATTGCTTTAATTGTAATGGGAATTGTTTTATATGTAGTAGATAAAAGAGCAAAAGCAAAGGTAAAATATCAAGATATTACCTTAAAACAATCCATTCTAATTTCCATATCACAAGCATTTGCAGCAGCATTTCCAGGGGTTTCAAGATCAGGAATTACCATGACAGTAGGAAGAGGAATGGGAATTGAAAGAGAATCGGTTGCCAAATATTCTTTCCTTTTATCAACACCAATTGTAGCGGCAGCGGCACTATATGAAATGAGACATTTTGTTTTCAATTTGCCTTTTGTAATTGGAATTATAGTTAGCTTTATAGTAGGACTATTTGTAATTAAATTTTTATTAAATTATTTAAAAAAGGGAAGCTTTAAAATATTTGCAATTTATCGTGTCATATTAGGAATTATCATATTAGGAATTTGTTTTATCCGATAAAAATAGAAACGACGAGTATTCGTCGTTTTTTTGCTTCCTATCAAAAGAGTAGTATGCTGTAAAAATAGAATGATTTAGAAAACTCTTGTTAGGATTCCATTTTTAGAAAAAATAGGAATGAATATATTTGTAGTGGTGCAAAAAACACAACGAAAATAGAAATAAGATACAAAACGGTTAATTATTACAAAATGATTACAATTAAATGACAAGTATATTAAAAGTATTGACAACATTAAAAAAAAAGGTAAAATAAAAACAGAATGAAAAGATTTGGTAGAATTATGCAAAAAATGAAAAATAAAATAAAAAAAGAAAGTATTTTTTGTCGTTTTTTGCAGAATATAATAATATGAAAATAAAACAAATGAAGGAGTTATCATGTCAAGTTGCTTAGGATTATATATAGAAAATAACTTAATTAAATATGCAAAAGTAACAAAAGAGCGTGACCTAACAAAGGTTGAAGCTTTTGGTGTGAAATTTTATGATCAAATAGGACCAGCAATTAATCAAATTATAGCAGAAACATTTAGTTATAAAACACCAATCAGTATTAATTTATCAGAAGAAACTTATCAATATTTTTATTTCTTCAATTTGCTAAATAAAGCTGATTTAAAAAAAGCAATTGAAACAGAATTTGATTCCTATTGTTATGACAAAAGTATCAATCGTAATGCACTAGAATCTAGATATGCGTTAGTGCCAGATATGCAAGATACAGAAAGAATAAAAGCAATTTATATTTCTGCCAATAAAGTAGAAATTAACAGAAGATTGCAAGATTTTGAAGGAAATTCTATTTCTTATGTAGTACCACTACCAATGGCAATTGCCAATGTGGCAGATATTAAAGAAAAAGAAAATAGCGTTATCGTTAATATGGAAGAGAATACAACCATAACTACTATTTTAGATAGTAAAATATACAGTGTTGAAAAAATAGATGAAGGAATGGAAATCATACTAAATAATATTAACGAAAAAGAAAATTCTTATGCAAAATCTTATGAAATATGTAAAAATACAACCATTTATACAATGGAAGGAAAAGAACTATTACAAGAAGATGAAAATATTTACTTAGAAGATATTATGCCTACTTTATATCAAATTGTACAAAAAACAAAAGATCTTGTTGACAATTCATTAAACAAAATTGAAAAAATTTATATTACAGGATCAGGCTGTGTAATTAATAATATTGATTTATACTTCCAAGAATATTTTCCAAGTGCAAAATGTGAAATACTAAGACCATATTTTATACCAGAAAATATCAAAATTAACATGAAAGATTATATTGAAGTTAACTCAGCAATTGCACTTGCTATGCAAGGACTAGGATATGGAATTAAAACCGTTAATTTCAAAAAACCAGCATTAAAAGATCAATTACCAGATTGGATGAAAATAGAAATTGGAAAAGGAAAAAAAGACGGAGCAGGAAACAAAAAGAGCAATTCTAAATTCAACTTTTCAATGGACTGGAAAGCAAAATTTGATAGTACAGAAAAATGGCTTTTAAGAACAAGTGCAGGAATTCTTTCTTTTATTCTATTATATTCTGCAATTGCTACTTTCCTAAAAGTAGGAACCAATAGCAAATTAGAAGAAGTAAAAGTGGTAAGAGAAGATACTACCGCACAAATACAACTAGCAAATGATGACATACAAATTTTAAATAATAAAACGACAGATTATCAACAAATGACAGAAAACTTAAAAAATTATAGTGATGAAGTGCAAGAAAAAATAAAAACAAAGAATGTAATTCCAATGTTATTAACAAGAGTTATGAATGCAATTCCAAAAGGAGTTACTATCACATCCATTGAAAACACCACTTCTTCTCATATCATAATTAATGCACAATCAGAAGATTATGATTTACTAGGATTCTTTAAAGGTAGTCTTATTGTAGATGGAATATTAAGCCCAAGTACAGTAGTATCTACATCAGGAGTAAAACAAAATGGAATTGTAAAAATTGTAATTGAAGGAGATTTGCCATGAGAAAGATATTAATGATAATCATTATACTATTATTGCTTGGTTTGGGCTATGTAGCAGTTATGAACGGAGTACAAATTGGAAATTTTCAAGTATTAAGTGTAAAAGGACTAGAAGAAGAAAGTCAAAATTTAAAAATGAAAATTGAAGAATTAAACAATTTAATTGATATTGAATATCCAAATAGAAGAAGAGAATTAGAACAAGCGGGTAAAGGACTAAAAGATGCAAAAGACGAATATTTACAATATACCAATCTAAGTACCGATGAAGAAATATTAGCAGCAATGCAACAGAAAAGCTATGCGATTGAATTTTTATGGACGAAAATAGGAACACATGCAAGAAAAGAAGGAATTAATTTAAAATTTGAAATTGCTTCTAGTGGGACAGGTGCAAACAATGTAAATGACCTTAAATTTACAGTCGATGGTTCTTATATTGCCGTAACAAACTTCATCTATGCGATTGAAAATGATACGGAGTTAAACTTCAGAATTGAAAACTTTAAATTATTACCATATCAAAATGAAATATTACAAGGTACTTTTACCGTAAGAAATATAGCAATAGAAGGAAATACTTCAACACAAAGTGTAACAACAAGTAAGGAAGAGAAAAATACCAATACAACAAACACAACAGGAACCAATACGACAAATACAGAAAAAAAGAATAAGGTAGAAATATAAAAATAAAGGAGTAAAAGAATGATAAAAACAATTTTGAAAGAAATGATGATTGTTCTATTACTATGTATTGCAATTCTATTTGTACTAAGTATTTTGTTCTATGACTATAATCCAATTAGTAAAGTCGTACCAAATAAAATAGCGTATAGTGTACCAGAAAGTATTCGTAATGAATTAAAAGAAGAAAATGTACAAAATACAATTAGTATTGAGAATAAAGTATATACAGTGGAAGGATCTGACTTAAATATTTACAAAAAAAGTAATAGTTACAATCCAAGTAAAGAAAATCCATTTGCATCAACTGCCAATGGAGATAGTAATGTAACAACAAACACAAGTAAAGTGAATGATACAACATCAGGAACAAACACAACAAAAAATAATTCAGTAGGAAAGACAAACACAACAACTAAAACAAATACTGGATTAAAATAATTAAATTAGGTTATATTTATCAAATAAATATATACAAAAAAATACAAATAAGGAGGAGTTTTTTATGTTAAAAGGACAAAAAGGTATTACCTTAGTTGCATTAGTTGTAACAATTATCGTTTTAATTATCTTAGCAGGAGTTTCAATTGCTTTAGTATTAGGAGATAATGGTATCGTTACAAAAGCAAAACAAGCAAAAATTAACTATGCTAAAGGTGCAAACGAAGAACATGACATGATGGCTAATGCAGAATCATGGACTACATCAGAACCATGGAATGACTAATACTGAAATAGATAAATTTCATTAATTATTTAGCGAAAAAACTAAATATGAGGTTACCTATAAAGACTCTAATCGTTATATTTAGGTAACCTCTAATTTCTTATTTATGAGGAAAAACATGGAACAGATTATTTTTTATTTACTAATTTTTAGCATTGGAACATTATTTGGAAGTTTTTTTACACTAGCAGTATATCGTATTCCTCTTCATCAAGATATTACGCATAAACGTTCTTACTGTCCAAACTGTAACCATAAACTTTCTTTTTGGGATATGATTCCAATTTTAAGTTATCTTTTTTTAGGTGGAAAGTGCCGTTATTGCAAACAAAAAATTAGAATTCGTTATGTATTATTAGAAATAGGAACAGGTATCGTATTTCTTTTATTTGCGATGTCTTTGAATATTTCCTTTGTTTCTATCGACCAAAATAAACTAATATATTTGGTATTTGGCACGTTATATATAGCAGGCTTAATTATCATAGCAGGAATCGACAAAGAAAAGCATAAAATTGAAAAATCCGTTATCATTTATGAATTTCTCATAATAGTTGCATATATGGTGTATCTATATACAGTAGAAAAAGCTAATATATATAGATATGCAATATATTTGTTCTTATTATTCCTATTTTTAATCATAGACAATACATACTTGAAGAAAAAATTAAACACACATTATCCAACTGAAATATTAGAACTAAGTATGATTATGGCTATCTTTGGAGGAGAAATAACTTATATTGTAAGTGTTATTTTATGCTTTTTGACGATTGCCATTGAAAAAATAGAAAGAAGCATCCTAACAAGAAAAAATAAAGTAGCGAAAAGAGATGTCTCTTATTATAAAAACTTATCAATTGGTTTTTATTTAAGTCTTAGCAATATCATTTCTTTCATAATAGTAAATGGGATAGCATGTAGGTGGTAAAATGAAGAAACAATATTTAAAAGGAAATAAAGGGGTAACAATAACAGATATTGTTGTTGCTATGATAATTTTATCCTTATTTGTAGGATTAATTGGAAATTTATATTACCAGATAGCGTTGCAAAATAGTATCGTACAATCCAATGCAGTTGCAGCATACTATGTTGTAAAGATAGCAGAAGACATTGATAAGATGCCTTATGAAAGTGTAACAAATGAACTTAGTAATACAGTAAAACAAACGTATGAACTTCCAGATGGAATCAATATTATGATAACAGTAGAAAAATACAGTGAAATAGACCCAACTAAGGAAGATATTATAAAAACAGTAAGCATTCGAGCAGAATATGAATGTTTTGAACAAACACGAGTGTATGAAGTGAAAAAACTAAAAATAAAAGAAATAGCAAAGGAGAATTCTTAAGTGAAATCGGAAAAAGGAATAACTTTAATGGTTTTAATTGTTTATATTGTCGTAATGTGCATTGTAATGGCAATCCTTGCAACCATCAGCAATTTCTTTTATGCCAATACAAAACAACTAACAAACAATTCAAAGTACATGGCAGAATATAATAAATTCAATATGTACTTTGTTGAAGATGTAAAAAATAATAAAGATACGTATGAAGTAACAGAAAATCAAGTGATATTTGAAGATGGCACTACGTATACGTACAAAGCAAATCCAGATAATAGCATTTATCGTAACAAAGTAAAAATTTGTACCAATATTCCATATTGCTCTTTTTCAAAATCGTTAACGACTGTCAATGAAGTAGAAAAAAAATTAGTACAAGTTCATATGATAATTGCAGGATCTCACTTATTCGAGACCAATAATGAATATGTACTAAAGTATTGGTAATTTGCGGTAATTAGAAAAAACACTATAGAAAAAACAAAAGATATAGTATAATAAAGATAAGATACAAAAGAAAGGAGAAAAGCATATGGCACAAAAGCAAACACAACCATTAGGAATTGAACTTGCAAAAAGAAGAATTATAACACAACAAGATATTGAAAAGGCATTAGAATACCAAAAGACCTATCCTCGTAAAAAGCTAGGTGATATTCTTCACATTTTACATTTATGCGATTCCAATGAATTAATTAAAGCAATTGGAGAAATTCTAGATGAAAAGGCAATTTTACTAGAAGAAGGAGATATTAAACTGAACATTTCAGATTACATCTCATTGGATATTGCAAAACAAAATAAAGCGATTCCTTTTGGAATGGAAGCAGGAAAAATAAAAGTATGTTTTGCCGATACCACCAATAGAAGAGCAATTGAAACCATAAGACTATTGCTATTAAATAAAGGCTTAGTCATGGAAAAATATATTACGTTTGAAAGTAATCTTGACAGAATATTAGATTCTTTAGAAGGAGTGGCTTCCGATAATATTAATACCAATCGTGATATTACAGGGTTAGTAGATAGTATTATTAAAACAGCAATGGAAAAAAGAGCAAGTGATATTCACTTTGAACCAATGGAGGACCGTTTAAGAGTGCGTTATCGTATTGACGGACAATTAATCAATGCTGTTTCAATAGAGGCAGATAAACAGCCACAAATTATAGGTAGATTAAAAGCAATTTCGAATATGCATCAAGAAAAACAAGAATCACAAGATGGTAGAATTATTCTATATCCAGATTATAATATTCGTGTTTCTTCTCAAAAGAATGTATATGGAGAGAAATTTGTACTAAGATTATTAAAGAAAAATGCAGGAATTCGAAATATCTTTGATTTAGGATTCCCAAATGACCCAAAATTATTAAAAGATAGCTTTGACAAGAAAAATAGTATCACCATTATTGCAGCACCAACAGGAGAAGGAAAAACGACAACTCTATATAGTGTTATTGATATGTTAAACAAACCAAATATTAATATTACAACAATTGAAGATCCAGTAGAAATTCGTATCCAAGGTCTAAACCAAATTGAAATAGATACCAAAACCTCATTCTTAGATTCTTTAAGAACCGTACTAAGACAAGATCCTGATATTATTCTAGTAGGAGAAATCCGTGATGCAGAAACAGCAGAAATTGCAATGCAATCTGGACAAACAGGACATTATGTGTTATCAACAATACATACAATTAATGCAGTAGAGGTTATTACAAGACTAAGAAAAATGGGCATTTCTAACTATGATATTGCAAGTACATTGGCAACCGCTATTTCGCAAAGACTAGTAAGAAAAGTATGTCCACATTGTAGAAGAGAAAGGGAATTTACCCAAGAAGAAAAAGACATTATGAATAAAATTGCAAACAAATATAATGTAACATTGGACTTCAATGGAAAGACAACCTATCAAGCAGTAGGTTGTGAAAAATGCAACAATATGGGATATTACGATAGAATTGCAATGTACGAAATACTAATCATTGATGATGATATCAAACAACTAATTGTAGAAGACGCTTCTAGCATTCAAATTGCAGAAAAAGCATTACAAGGAAGTTATAAACCACTTGTTATCGATGGATTACGCAAAGTATTAGAAGGAAAAACGACATTAGAAGAATTGAATAATAAATTAGTAATTTATTAAAAGAAAGGGGAAAACAAGCAAATGATAAATATGGATAGGGTGCTAAAAATAGCAAAAGAAAAAGACGCATCTGATGTACATCTTATTTATGGACTAAAGCCAATGCTTAGAATAGCAAGACAATTAGTCGCAATTGAAGAAGTGGATGAATTAAGCGTAGAAGACCTAAATGAAATATATGATTATTTTGTAAGAGGAAATCTAGAAAAAGATGAGATGTATAAAGAAACAAAAAGATTAGACTGTTCTTTTGAATTTGAAGATATTCGTTTAAGGGTAAATGTTTCACATTCAGACGAGATACCTACTTTTACGCTAAGATTAATAAAAAATGAACTTCCAAGATACGAAGACTTAGGTGTTCCAGACATCGTAAGAAGAATGACTTATCAACCACAAGGACTAATCTTAGTAACTGGAAAAACAAACTCTGGTAAAACAACAACCCTAAATGCATTAATTAATGACATTAATGAAAATCAAAATAAAAAAATATTAACACTAGAAAGTCCAGTAGAATATAAACACACTTCAAAAAAATCAGTCATTGTACAAAAAGAAGTAGGAGCAGGAAGAGACTGTTTATGCTATAGTGATGGAGTAAAAAACTCATTAAGAGAAGATTGTGATATTATTGTAGTAGGAGAGATTCGTGATAGAGAAACCATGGAAGCTGCCATTGATACAGCAGAGTCTGGACACTTAGTAATTGGGACTCTTCACACCAAATCTTGTGCAGAAACCATTGATAGAATTATCAACTTTTATGACATCTCAGATCAACCAAGTATTAAGTACTTAATTTCCGCTTTACTAAAATTGGTAGTTTCTCAGAGATTATTAAGAGGAAGAAATGGAAAACTAGTATTAGTACCAGAAGTAATGGTAGTAGATAATATCATTGCAGGTATTATCCGAAAAGAGAAAATTAGTGTATCTGAAATAGAAGATGCCATACAAAGTAACTTAGAAAAAGGAAGTATTGGTTTAATTAATTCAATAGCAGAACTATTTGTAGAAGATAAAATTACATTAGAACAAGCAAAAGCACAAATTGAAGAAAAGAATATTGAAACCTTAAATAGAACCATTATGCAATTAAAAATAAAAAGACAGGCAAATTAAAAAACAAATAAATTGGGAGGAGAAACAGTATGCCAGAGTATGTATACAGAGCTGTCACTGAAAAAGGCTTAGTAGTAAGAAATAAAGTAGAAGATTCCAGCAAGCAATCATTAATTAGAAGGCTTAAACACAATGGTTTAACGCCAATTCAAGTGGTGCAAGTTGGCTATATTGGCAAGAAAACAAAAAAGACGAAAAAGAATATTAGTAATATGGAAGACATCATGAAAACAGCTAGCTCCACCAATATCTTAAATAATAATGCTAGAAATAATATCTCTGTTGTAGAAAAAATAAACTTACAATTAGCTGCAACAGAGAAAATAACAAACCGTGATTTGGTTATTTTTACGCAAAACTTTTATTTATTAAAAAAGGCAAACTTTAATAATATACATGCTTTAAATACAATTATACAAAGTACAGAAAATTTGTCGTTAAGGGGAATTTTAGAAGACATCTTAGCAGGAGTAGAGGGAGGAGACTACATGTATACCACAATGGAATATTATTCCAATGTCTTCCCAGATATCTATATTAACATGATAAAAGTAGGTGAGCTATCACGGCTCCTTAACAAACTCACTAAAACAAGCGGTGCGCTATCTAGACGATTCAGCAGATATTACACGTAGAGTAAAGAAGATTGTAATACCAAATGTACTTCAATTCGTCGCTTTAATGATTATGTTAGTAGTAGGAACTTTAGTTGCTGTTCCAGCCATTCAAAATGTATACGATCAAGTAGGAAGTACCGATGAAATAAATCCAGTTACCATTTGGTTTTCGAACTTTATTAATGGTGTCATTGCCCACTGGTATATTCCAACAGCACTAATCGTAGGAGCAGTTGTAGCAATCTTATTTTATATTAACACACCAAAAGGAAAATACAACTTTCACTATTTTAAATATACTATGCCAATCTTTGGAAAGTTAATTTATAGTTTAGATTTCTCAAGATTTATTAAAGCAATGATGCTTAACTTAGACAATGGAATGAGAATACAAGATGCACTAGAAGTTAGTAAAAACGTTGTTAGCAATTACGTATTTTTATCGATGGTAGAAACTTCGATTAATAACATACTAATTGGACAATCTTGGATTGAGCCATTTGAAAGAGCAGGTTTATCTTCTGCAATGATAACCGAAATGCTAAAAATAGGAATGCAAACAGATTTATCCGAAATGATGGCAAAACTAGTAGAATATATGGAAATTGATATTAACAATATTCTAGAAAAGATTATGAAAGTAATGCCACAATTAATGTATTCTATCGTAGGTATTGTACTAATCTTCTTCGTATTAGTAGTATTAGTTCCAATGCTAGAAGTATATATGGGAACTTTCCTATTCTCAGCAGCAGGAGTATAAAAGGAAAAGGAGTTAATATGAAAATTGGAATCGATTTAGGAGGTAGTCACATTGCAGTAGGAGTTATCACGAAAGAAGGAAAACTACTTGCCAAACAAGACCAAAATGAAATGATAATAAACCAAGAAAATATAACACAATGGATTAGGGATAGAATACTATCTCTAATCCATTGCGTTTTAAAAGAACTTCAAATTCCTATTTTTGTCATAGAAGAAATAGGAATAGGCGTTCCAGGGATTGTAAAAGAAAATAAAATAGAAAACATAAGAAAATATGGAATTGGAAAATGGGATTTAGCCAAAGAACTAGAAGAACATTATCAAATACCAGTAAGAATTCAAAATGATGCCATATGCAGTGCAAAAGCAGAAAAACAATATGGAGCCTTAAAAGACGTAGAAAGAGCCGTATTCTTATGTTTAGGAACAGGAATTGGTGGAGTTACTCTTATTAATAACAGCATCCTTCCATCTGAATATGGTCACATGGTGATAGACAAAGAAGGAAGAACATGTCACTGTGGCAAAAAAGGCTGTTTTGAAACATATAGCTCTATGCAAGCATTCAAAAAAGGCATGATAGAGCAAATGAACTTAAATCCTAATACGACATCAGAAGAACTACTAGTAATCTTAAAAAAAGAAAAGCAAAATGAAGAATTAAATCATTATATAGACAACTACATACAAACATTACTAATTGGAATTTCCAACATTGTAAATATCATAAATCCAGAGAAAATTTGCATAGGAGGAAGTTTTACTTACTTTGAAGACATCTTATACAAACGTTTACTAGAAAAAGCACTAACGACCCCATATCAATTTGAAAAACCGGAAATCGTCCTTGCCAAACTGCAAAATACGGCAGGAATAATAGGAGCAACATTATAAAAGAGATTTTGGGGAGGTGAAGATTTTTGGAGATTTTTGGGACGTACGAAAAAATCTCCAAAAATCTTCACCTCCCCAAAATCTCCCCATTCAAAATCTTTCCTTAGTTGACAGAAAAGAAAAAATATGGTAAAATAGCAAATAGTGGTTACCAAAAAACGGTAAAGAAGAGATTTAAATTTATATAAAAACTTAGCATGAAAGAGAAATATCATTTCAGAGAAACAAAAAGAGATTCTAAATAAAATATAATGAGAAAAAAGAGAAAGCAAAAGAATAAACCATAAAAATGGTAGAAACCAAAAGAGATATAGGTTTTATGAATATATTTTATCAAAGGGAATCAAAATAGTTTTTAGAGTAAGTGAAAACTATTTTTTTACGTGTGTAAAAGAATATATAAGTTTAAAGAGAGCAAACTATAAAAAAGGAGAGATAAAAAAGATGACAGAAGAAAGAAAAGAAAATGAAAACAAACCAAAAAGACCTTATCATCGTAATACAAGAAATAAGGAAACAAAGAAAAAAGAAGCTGGAGAGGAGATAGTTCCAACAGCAAGTAAACAAGGGGAAAGAAAACAGAGAGAGAGAAGAAGAACACCTGAGAAAAAGGTAGTAGAAAAAAAAGTAGAAAATAAAAAACAGGAAAACACAAAGCAGGAAGATAGAAAGCAAGAAACAAGAAAAACACAAACAAGAAGAAACTACAACCGAAATAAAACAAAAATAGAATTCAAAAAATCTAACTTAAAGATTATTCCTTTAGGAGGACTAGAGGAAATTGGAAATAACATGACAATTTTTGAATATGAAGATGAAATTATAGTAGTAGACTGCGGACTAGAATTTCCAACCGATGATATGCTAGGTGTAGATTTAGTAATTCCAGATGTTACGTATTTAGAAAGAAACAAAGAAAAAATAAAAGGATTTGTCATTACACATGGACATGAAGACCATATTGGAGCGATTCCTTATATTTTGAAACAAGTCAATATTCCAATCTATGGAACACGTTTAACACTAGGATTAATTAAAAATAAATTAGAAGAACACAAATTACTAAGAAGTACAAAACTTCATGAAGTAGAAGCAGGACAAACCGTTCACTTTGGAAAAATGAGTGTAGAATTTATTAGAAGTTGCCACAGTATACCAGATGCCGTGATGCTTGCTATTAATACACCAGTAGGAACCATCATGCATACAGGAGACTTTAAATTAGATTTCACACCAATTAATAGCGAAACGACAGATTTAAATCGTATTGCCGAAATAGGTAGTAAAGGAGTTCTTGCCTTATTATCCGATAGTACCAATGCCGAAAGAAAAGGCTATACGATGTCAGAAAGAAGTGTAGGGCAAGAATTAGATAAACTATTTGTGAATTGTAGAAAAAGAATTGTGGTAGCCACCTTTGCCTCAAACGTACATCGTGTACAACAAATCGTAAATGCAGCAGTTGCTAATGGTAGAAAAATTGCAGTATGTGGTAGAAGTATGATAAACATGATAGAAACAGCAAGAAATCTAGGTTATATTGATGTACCAGAAAATGTATTCATTGACATTGACATGATTAAAAATTATACCGATGACCAACTAACCATTATTACAACGGGAAGCCAAGGAGAAACCATGTCCGCCTTAACCAGAATGGCAGCAGGGGAGCATAAAAAAATAGTGATTACACCAAATGACTTAATTATTATTTCTGCGAATCCAATACCAGGAAACGAAAAATCCGTATCCAAAGTTATTGACGACTTATTGCAAATTGGAGCAGAAGTGGTCTATAGTGCACTTGCCGATATTCACGTATCAGGACATGCTTGCCAAGAAGAGCAAAAGTTAATTTTAGCATTAACAAAACCAAAATACTTCATTCCAGTTCATGGTGAATATAGACAACTAATGGCTCATGCGGAAACAGCCAAAATGATGGGAGTAGAACCAGAAAATATTTTCATGAGTACCAATGGTCGTATCATTGAAATGAACGAAAAAGAAGCCAAATTAGGCTCAAGCGTACCATGTGGAAAAATACTAGTCGACGGTTATGGTGTAGGAGATGTCGGAAATGTCGTACTTCGTGATAGACAACATTTATCACAAGATGGATTAATTGTCATTGTAATGACAATGGACTCTTCTACAGGAGAAATAGTAGCAGGACCAGACGTTATTTCAAGAGGATTTGTATATGTCAAAGAATCGGAAAACTTAATGGATGAAGTAAAACGATTTATCCGTGAGGAAGTACAAATATTAGAAAACAAGGGAATTCGTGATTGGTCAACGATTAAATCAACATTAAAAGACCACATTAGGGACTATATTTTCCAAAAAACAAAGAGAAACCCAATGATATTACCAATCATTATGTCTTTATAAAAATGCAAATATACCAAGCGATAAAGGGCTTGGTATGTTTTATTTATCAATATTTTATAAAATGTCCTTTCGATTTGTATAAGTATAGGTTTAGAATAGATATGTCACACCCAATATAGAAAAAATATTGAAAGAACGATAAAAATATGTTATACTAAAAAGTAGCAATAAAAAACATAATAGGAGGTAGACAAAAGGTGGAAAACAAAAGAGTGACATTAAAACGGGGCAATACAGTGATAGCAGAAGCGGAATTAACTTTTGTCAAAGCAGTATTTGAAGTTACCGATAAAACATGTGTAGAGATACAGGATGAGCATGGAGCATTATCAATAGGTACTGTTTATCCAGGAGAGCGTTTTATCATAAGCAAAGAAAACTTTAAATACGACAGAAATCCTAACAAAGGCTAGTACTTAGCGTAGAAAAAAGATACTCTGGTGAAAACTAGAGTATCTTTTCCGTTTGAGATGGAATAATAGAGGATAGTCTCCTGTTGTATCTTTTAAATTATAATTAAAATTTTTTTGTTTTCAAAGTAAAACCTGGAAAGCAAAGCTTTCCAGGTTAGAGGTAAATCTAATATAACGGTTTGTCAGGCTGTTTCCTCCTTGGAGACATAGCGCACCGACTTAGGCAAAAGCCGTTCTACTTTCTTCGAAGCTCTAAAAGCACGCATGCTTGCTCTGTGCTCCTCTTCAAAGGTAGCATGAGCAGAAAGTCTGAGAAATTTTGCATCCAAGATAGCGGAAGCTTTTTTTGCTCTCTTTTTGGCTTTCAAGCCATTCAGATGCCGTCTTCTAGAGACAGAACGATCCTTTTCCGGGAAGTCATCATCCAGTTCCCCATTACAGGAAAGTGTAGTACACAACAAGCAATCAAAAGAATCACAACAAAATTCTGTACACATAAAAGAAACCCTCCTAATGTTTGTAGTACGATTTAAACAATCGCCATATTATAAGAACTAATTATTATACACTAAAATTAACATAAAGTCAATAGACCGATTGGAAAAAGGTAGCAATTAGGGACAGGGGTGTGTCATAAATGGTTTTGAGTTGCAATTTAGAAAAATAGGGAGAAAGCTATTGAAGGTTTGGAGAAAATTTGATATAATAAGCCAATAATAGAAAAGAAGGAGATTTTTATGGATTATAAAGAGTTAGCAGATTTAATATTTCCAGAGGCAAAGGAAATATCTTATTATGAAGAAAAATATAAAAAAAGAGATTTATCAGAGGGAGCAATTGTAACAAGATTTGCACCAAGTCCAACTGGTTTTGTTCATTTGGGTTCTTTGTATCAAGTAGTGATTGCGAAGAAAATGGCAAACCAAACAGATGGTGTTTTCTTTTTAAGAGTAGAGGATACGGATCAAAAAAGAGAAGTAGAAAATGGAGTGACAGGTATTATTGAATCTTTAAAAGATTTTGGTTTAACTCCAGATGAGGGAATGATAAATGAAACAGAAGAAATAGGAGAATATGGTCCATATAAACAATCGCTAAGAAAAGAAATTTATCAAGCTTATGCCAAATATTTATTAGAACAAGGAAAAGCATACCCATGTTTTGCTACACCAGAAGAATTGGAAGAAATGAGAGCAAAACAAGAAGCTGCTAAAATAAGACCAGGTTATTATGGTGTTTGGGCAAAATATAGAAACTTAAGTAATGAGGAAGCAGGGGAAAGAATTAAAAAGGGAGAGCATTACATTATTCGTTTGAAATCAGAAGGAAGAGAAGATAGAAAAATAAAACATCATGATGTGATTAAAGGAAATGTAGATTTTCCAGAAAATGACCAAGATATCGTTATTATAAAAGCAGATGGACTTCCAACTTATCACTTTGCACATGCTGTAGATGACCATTTAATGGGAACCACTCATGTGATTCGTGGGGATGAATGGTTATCTTCTGTACCACTTCATTTACAATTATTCCAAACATTAGGATTTAAAGCACCAAAATATGCACATATTGCACCAATTATGAAAGAAGATAATGGTGGAAAACGTAAGCTTAGCAAACGTAAAGACCCAGAAGCAGCAGTAAGTTATTATACCGAAATTGGTGTGCCAAAAGAAGCGGTAATCGAATACTTATTAAACATTGCAAACTCTAATTTTGAAACTTGGAGAAAACAAAATAAAGATGCTAGTATGGAAGAATTTAAACTAGAGTTAAACAAAATGAGTGTAAGCGGAGCATTGTTTGATATGGTGAAAATATTAGATATTGCGAAAACCGTTATTTCAAAATATACAGCAGAGCAAGTTTATGAGGAAGCAAAAAAATGGGCAGAAACCTATGATAAAGAATTAGTAACATTATTAGAAAACAAAGAATATGCGTTACAAGTATTGGGAATTGAAAGAGGAAATGTAAAACCTAGAAAAGATATTGCTAAATGGGAAGATGTTAAAGAAAATATAGAATATATGTATGACGAGAAATTCTTTGGAAAAGAACGAGATTATGAATATCAAAAGGTAACAGATAAAGAATGGATTAAAAAAATAGTAACTCTTTATGTGGAAAAATATTATGATGAAAAGGATGATAAGCAAACTTGGTTTAATAAAATAAAAGACTTAAGCGAAGAAATTGGATTTGCTAGAGAAGTAAAGGAATGGAAAGCAGACCCAGAAAAATGGCCAGGTCATGTAGGAGATATTAGTACAGTATTAAGAGTAGGATTAACTTCAAAAAGTAATACACCAGATTTATATGAAATTATGCAAGTATTAGGAAAAGAAAGTATATTAAAACGTTTTGAAAAAGTAATGAAAAGTTAGAAGTTGGAAACTAAGGTAAATACTTCGAAGTATTTTCTTAGAGTCTAACCTCCAAATAGCAGAGGGGAAAAATGGAATATAAAATAGGAGATATTGTAAGAACCAAAAAGCAACATCCATGTGGTAGCAAGTTATGGGAAATTACAAGAATAGGAGTAGACTTTAAGCTTAAATGTTTAGGATGTGGTCATGTTATTTTAGTAGAGAGACCAAAAGCATTAAAAATGATTACAAAGAAAATGGAAAAAAGAGAAGAACCATAAAAATATAATGAAAATAGTGGAACTGGTAAAGAAATGTAAAAGAAAAGTAATGGTTGACTTCATAGATAGAATAGAAATAGTGAATGAAAAAAGCAAGCGAGAGGGAAGAACCCTCTCGCTTTTGTGAGTACGAAAGCTATTTTTATGAAAATGGTGATACTCAACAGTACATGGTTAACTGTGAGTTTTTCAGTCCTCGTTTTCTAAAGCATCATCGTCGTCCCAGTCATCCGAGTCGTCATCGTCGTCCCAGTCATCCGAGTCATCATCGTCGTCCCAGTCATCCGAGTCATCATTGTCGTCCCAGTCATCCCAGTCATCATCATCGAACCAGTCGTCCGAGTTATCATCGTCGTCCCAGTCATCCCAGTCATCATCGTCGTCCCAGTCATCCGAGTCGTCATCGTCGTCCCAGTCATCCGAGTCATCATCGTCGTCCCAGTCATCCGAGTCATCATTGTCGTCCCAGTCATCCCAGTCATCATCATCGAACCAGTCGTCATTGTCGTCCGAGTCACCATCGAGGGAATCATAAACATCTATATGATCTGTTTCCTGATGTTTCTGAGCTGCATTCTGCTGACGAAGATATTCCTGATAGTTATGATACTCATCATCATAGTAAAAATTTTCGAATGCATCTTCACTGGAATCCGAAAGATGTTCCATCTCATGGAGCTTTTCCTGTGACCGAATTTCTGCTAAATAAGACTTTCTGTTCTGCATAAAAAATCCTCCTGTTTTTCACATAGCAGTTGTAAAGAACTGCCTATTTAAGAAACTATAATACTATTATATAATATTATTAACATAAAGTCAAACAAAAAAGAGAAATAAATTATTCCTCTTTTTTTGTAATAAAAGGTTCTATTTCTTTCCATACTTGTTCGGTATAAATTCTTCTTTCCGAAGAAAAAGGAAGGAAAGTTAAATCTTTTAATGGATTTAAAGCATTTTGTAAATGGTTGACTTGATTTTCTACTTTTGTGACTGCTATCTTATCTGCTTTACTAGTAATAACAAGACAAGGTCTTTCAGAATCGATAATATAACGATACATTAAGCGGTCATTTTCAGAAGGATCATGTCTGATATCAAGCAAAAATATAATTAAAGCAATTTGTTTACTTTTATTCAAATATTCTTCAATAAAGGTTCCCACTTTTGCTTGTTCTTGTTTTGACATTTTACTATAGCCATAGCCAGGTAAATCTACAAAATAAAACTGATCATCCATATTATAAAAATTAATTTGCCTTGTTTTTCCAGGCTCAGAACTAGTTCTAGCTAGTTTCTTTCGATTTACCATAGTATTAATAAACGAAGACTTCCCAACATTTGATTTTCCTACTAGCACAATTTCAGGAAGACCATCTTGTGGATATTGAGAAGGAGATACAGCGGATATTTTAAATTCTGGATTTTTGATTAACATACTTACGTTCCTTTCTAGTTTATCTTTGCCATTAGTATACCATAAAGAAAAGAAACATGCAAATAAGAGTAAAAGGGGGAATTTTTCCAAAGAAAAAAGCTCTCCTAGGAGAGCCTTTTTCGGATTATCGTATAATAGTATCTTCATTATTGGGTCCAATACCAATATAAGAAACAGGTACCTTAGTGAATTCTTCAATAAAGGTAATGAATTTTTTTGCCCTTTCGGGAAGTTCAGCAAAGGTATGGCAATTGGTAGGAATTTCCCATCCGCCTTCAAAGACTTCATAATGAGGAGTTGGAATACAACCAGTGATTTCCATGTCGGTGGGGAAAATCGTCGTATTCATTCCTTGATAGTCATAATGAGTGGCTACTTTAATATAACCAAGTTGCTGACCAATTAGTCCGATGGTATCTAAATGGTTAAGACAAATATCGGTATAGCCTCTTGTTTTGGGGAAGGCGACTAAGTCTAACCATCCACAGCGACGAGGTCTACCAGTTGTGGTACCATATTCATGTCCTAAATTTCGAATGATATCACCTTCTTTTCCAACAAGCTCTGTTGGAAAAGGACCATTGCCAACACGAGAGCAGTAAGCTTTCATAGTAGCAATTACTTTGTCCACATAAACAGGACCAATGCCAGAGCCAGAAAGTGTGCCAGAAGGATTACACTGAGAACTAGTGGTGTTGGGAGTATCTCCCCAAAGAACATCCAAATGGTCTGCCTGTGCACCCTCAATTACAATTTTGTCTCCTGCCTCAAGAGCATTTAAGATAATATCTTCTGGATTGCGAATAAAAGCCTGCAAGGTTTCTTTCGCTTTCATACAAAATTGATACAAATCTTCGATGGTGTAACTAATACCATTCGCCCATAAAAGTTCTTCATGGAAAGATAGGTTGAGGGCTAATTTTTCCCGCAGGCTTTCTTCATTGCGTAATAAGTCCTGCATGCGAATGCCAATACGTCTTGCCTGATCTTCATAGCAAGGCCCAATACCGCGATGGGTAGTTCCAATCTTTCTAAATCCACGTTTATCTTCCTGAATGGAATCTAAAACAATATGATACGGCATGATAAGATGAGCGCAATCGGAAACAATTAAATTTTCAGGAGTAATAGGAACATACTGGGAAAGTAATTGTATCTCCTCAAATAGGACCTTGGGGTCAATCACAACACCATTACAAATGATAGCCATGACACCTTCATAAATGATACCACCAGGAACCAAATGAAGAGGGATTTTATTGCCTTGGTAATAAACCGTATGGCCTGCATTATTACCACCAGTAGTTCTTAGCACTAACCGGGCATTTCTTGCTTCAAACGAAGCCACTCTTCCTTTTCCTTCATCGCCCCAATAGCTACCTACAATTTCTGTAATACATGGTTTAAAGTTTTTTACCATAACATAACCTCCTTACAACAAAAATAATAATTTTTAGTGACAAAGGTACTTAATATATCATAAACGCGATAAGTATATCACAGTTTTATGGAAATTGCAATAATTATAAATACATTCCAGGTCATTTTATAAAAACACACCCCACATTTATGAAAGTAAGTTGTTGCAAGAAGGATAGAGATATTATAAAATCGTAATTTTTATGAAATATCTCTGTACATTTATATAGAGAAATCTAGTGAATAAGACAGGGAAAAGGGAAAAAAATACAATATAGCAAGCTACGAAAAGTGATGTTTTAATCGCATATAAAAAACTGCTTAAAATAAGCAGTTTTAAAAAATATTCTGTTATAAAATATTGAAAAAGAAAGATTGAACTTATTTCTTTGGAAGAATTTTTTCAAGTCCGCCCATATAAGGACGTAATACTTCTGGTATGATAACACTTCCATCTTCTTGGTAGTTGTTTTCTAAAATCGCAATTAACATACGAGGTGGGGCAACTACGGTATTATTTAATGTGTGAGCGTAGTAATTTCCTTTTTCACCTTTAATACGAATACCAAGTCTACGTGCTTGAGCATCGGTTAAGTTAGAGCAACTTCCTACTTCAAAATATTTTTTCTGTCTAGGACTCCAAGCTTCTACATCACAAGATTTTGCTTTTAAGTCAGCTAAGTCACCAGAACAACATTCTAATGTACGAACAGGAACTCCCATACTTCTAAATAATTCTACGGTATAGCTCCACATTTTGTCATACCATTCATAACTATCTTCTGGTTTGCAAACCACAATCATTTCTTGTTTTTCAAATTGATGAATACGATAAATTCCACGTTCTTCTAAACCATGAGCCCCTTTTTCTTTTCGAAAGCAAGGAGAATAAGAGGTCATCGTATAAGGAAGTTCGTCTTCTTTTAAAATTTGACCTTTAAATTTACCAATCATAGAATGCTCAGAAGTACCAATTAGATATAAATCTTCTCCCTCAATTTTATACATCATAGCATCCATTTCTTCAAAGCTCATAACACCAGTTACGACATCAGAGCGAATCATATAAGGTGGGATACAATAAGTAAAGCCTTTGTTAATCATAAAGTCTCTAGCATAAGTTAAAACAGCAGAATGAAGTCTAGCAATGTCTCCCATAAAATAATAGAAACCATTTCCAGCAACTCTACGAGCAGAGTCTAAATCAATACCGCCAAGTTTTTCTAAAATGTCACCATGAAAAGGAATTTCATAGGATGGGACAACAGGTTCTCCATATTTTTGGATTTCTACATTTTCACTATCGTCTTTTCCAATAGGAACGGATTCATGAATGATATTGGGAATACGCATCATTTTTTCTTTGATGTCATTTGCATATTGTTCTTCTAATTTTTCATTTTCCATTAATTGTTCATTAATTTGTTTTACTTGCTCTTTAATGGCTTCTGCTTCTTCTTTTTTTCCTTCTTTCATCAAAGTACCAATTTGGCTACTGAAAGAATTACGAGAAGAACGAAGCTCATCTCCTTTTAATTTTACTTCTCTGTTTTTGCTATCCAGTTCGATTACTTCATCAACCAAAGAAAGTTTGTGGTCTTGAAATTTTTTCTTGATATTGTTTTTTACTAGTTCTGGATTTTCTCTTACCAATTTAATATCTAACATAATAAACACCTCTTTTAATATTGGTATTTTAGCATAAAAATAGGATGAATTCAATCATTTCTTATGAAATTGTTGTAAAAATAGTAAAATCATGGTAAAATATGAGTGTACATAAAAATAAAGAGAGGAGAACTATATGAGAATTCTAATAGTGGACGATCATGCCGATACAAAATGTATTGGTATAATGCAAGAATGTGACAAGCGGGGAATTGAAGTTGAAGTAAAAAAAGCAATCAATCCAGCACTACAGAGAATTGTTTATGGCAAAGAAAAAGTAAATGGTATTATTTGCGAGAAAAAAGAAGAAATCGATGGCATTATTCTGGACATGGGATTACCTATTTATGAAAATAAGTGGGTAGAAGATGCCAATGCAGGAGAGTGCGTTTTAAGAGAACTCAAAAGAAGGAAAAAGAAAATTCCTGTATTGATTTTTTCAGAAACACCATTAAAAAAATCTGCCTATCCTCACATCTTTGGACAAATGAAAAACTGGTATGTGATGGAAGAGGCAGAAAAGTTTAATCAGTTTATAGAAGAACTACAAAGAAGAGAAAAGGAACAGCAATAAAGCTGTTTCTTTTTTTGTGAAATAAAGATTTTTATTAAGAAGAAAAAGATAGTTCTAGATAGAAAAGTATTTCCTCAAGTAGAACATTTTATTTCGAAAGAAAAAAGTGATGGAATACGAAAAAGTAGAAAAGAGTGGTTCTTAAATTTAATTTTGTATAAAAAAGGGCAGATAGGAAAATATAGTAAAAAAGGAGAGAACATGTTAGTAGAAATCGTAAAATTTTTATTATATTCGTTTATTATCGTAATAATAGCTAAATATATATTGGTAAAATTATTACGTAAGTTAGCCGAAAGTTTAAATTTATCTGCCAAGGCAGTAGGAAATATTGCAGGAGTAGCAACATCTGTACCAGAATTATTAACCGTTTGCTTTTCGGCTTATGCTGGTTTAATAGGAACCAGTATTTATAATATAATTAGTTCGAATGGAATTAATTTGTTCCAATATAGTTTATCCATTTATCTTAGTAAAAATCAAAAGACACTAAAAAATAAAGCAATTCGAATTGATTTAATATTAGTACTAATTACCATTTTATTACCACTATTTTGTTTAATCACAAAAATAGAATTTGCTCCTTCCATTATTCCTGTTTTTCTTTTATTGTTTTTACTATTTTATTACATCAATGATAATGCACATAAGTTATATTTAAAAAAGCAAGACAAACAAATAGAGGAAGAAATTGAACAAGAAAAAAAATGGGTAAAAGGCAAGACAAAAATTGTAATAACTTATTCTTTTTACTTAGTGTTAACAAGTATTTCTTTATATATAGTAGGAAATGCATTAAGCAATTGTCTAGAAAATTTGGCTACTTATTTTTCTATTCCAGAAATAATACTAGGAATTGCTTTGGGAGTTATTACAAGTCTTCCAGAGTTAATTACTTTTTTTGAATCACAAAAACATCACCGTAAAAAACAAGACGAGAAATTAGGAGTAATAGAGGCAACAAATAATTTATTAACTTCTAATGTGCTGAATCTATTTGTGATTCAAACAATTGGAATTATAATTTATTATATCCGTTAAAGAAAATGGAATAAGATAGAAAAAGTGGAATATACTAGTAATAAGTACAAAAAAGAAAAGAGGAATTCGATGAAGGAAGAAGAATACAAAAAAGAGATAAAAATAACAGAAAAAACACAGCAAGAAAGAGAATTAGAATTAATGATTAGTATTATAAAAGCAAGAAAAGAATTGGAAGTAGCGAATCTTAATTTTGAATATGCACAAGAAGATTTAATTGATTATTATACGTATCAAATTAAAGCAACAAGAGCCAAATTTGATTATTTAGTAAAAAAAGCAAAAGAAAAAGGACTAGCATTAGATATGATAGAACAAATTGATATTAGATATAATAAAGTAATCTAGGAATATTTGTCCCAAAACAATCATAACAATAGACTAAAGAGAAAAAAGGTAAGGTGATGGTTTTGGACATAAATGCAGTAATCGTGTATTTGGCATGTATTATTTTTCTATTTTTGATGGGTAAGGTTTTTATTTTACCATTAAAAACAATAATGAAAATAATAGGAAATTCCGTTTTAGGGGCAATTCTTATCATCATTATTAATTGGGTGGGGACTTGGCTTGAATTTCATATTGGATTAAATATTGGAAGTAGTATGATAGTAGGAATATTAGGATTACCTCGGTGCAATCTTATTAATTCTATTAAAACTATTATTATAAAATAAAAATCAACATAAAACCGAAACAAATATATTTACAATTTTAGGAAAATGTAGTAAAATAGAATATATCACGATAAAAAATAAAGGAAGGTGTACAACATGAACAAAGGGCGGAGAACTTTATTTTCATTAATAACAGTTATTTTGTTATTAACAGTCGTAGGAGAAACGGCGTGTGCCAAGGAAAAAGTACAATTGCAGGAAGAAGAATGTCCATTTTGCGATGGGGATGAATTAACTGTAAAAGAGAAATACGAGGAACTTCTTGTAAAGGCTTTGACAGATGAGCAGAACATGTTAGACGATGGCATTATTACAAAGGAAGTCTATTGCCTTCAGTGTAAGCCGTTTGAAAAGGCATTAAAGCAATTGAACAATGCAACAGAAGAAGAAATATTGGAAGGGTACCAATCCATTCTCCTTTACTTTTATGACGAAACCATGGAGGAAGAAGCAGGAGGAGAGGAAATCGACAAAGAATTTCTACAATATATTGAAGAGCAAATGGAACAATATGCGGTAGAATATTAAAGGGCAAAAGGGTAACAAGGCGAGAGCTTTGTTACCCTTTTTAGGTAGAAATCAAATTATTCAACAGTAACAGACTTGGCAAGGTTTCTTGGTTTATCGACATCAAGATTTTTTTCTTTTGCAACATAGTAAGAAAGTAATTGAAGAGGGACAATCGAAAGAAGAGGTGAAAAATAGGAATTTGTTGTTGGAATTT
This sequence comes from uncultured Clostridia bacterium, assembly GCA_949155365.1. Classification (GTDB taxonomy): domain Bacteria; phylum Bacillota; class Clostridia; order TANB77; family CAG-508; genus UMGS1663. Next base: position 13,844 of record CASCUT010000016.1, on the reverse strand, counting down.
TAAAAACAAATTCAAACAAATCTTGTGGTAACTCTGCCATTGTAATAGCAATTACTTTGGCACCTCTAGTAATTACTTCTTGCAAATTGCTAATGGTTTTGGAAAGCAAAGCGTCTTGTGTTAAAATACCAATGACAATAGTGCCTTCCTCTATTAAAGCAATCGGACCATGTTTTAACTCACCAGCAGGATAGGCCTCAGAATGTAAATAAGAAATTTCCTTTAATTTCAAAGAACCTTCTAGTGCTACATAGTAATCAATGCCTCTTCCTAAGAAAAACATATCTGTTTCTTGGTAAACTTGATTGGCTATGTTTTGTAATAATTCATGTTTTTGAAGAATTTCTTCTAGCTTTTCTGGTAGCTCGAATAGTTCTCTTTTTAAATCTTCGATCTGTTCTACTTTTTCTGTTTTTCGTAATTCAGAAAGGTACAAAGCGAACAAGCAAAGTAATGCAATTTGACAAGTATAAGCTTTGGTGGAAGCAACTGCAATTTCGGGTCCGGCATAAGTATAGATAGATTGGTCTGCTTCTCGTGTAATAGAACTACCAATGACATTAGAAATGGCGAGTGTTTTTGCTCCTTTTTCTTTGGCTAATCTTAAACCTGCAATGGTATCTGCTGTTTCTCCAGATTGACTAACAAAAATGCATAAGGTGTGAGAAGAAAGAAAAGGAGAGCCATAGCGAAACTCAGAAGCAATTTCAACATGAGTTGGGATATGACATAACTTTTCAATGATTTGTTTTCCAACGAATCCTGCATGCATTGCTGTTCCACAAGCGACAATATAGATTTGATGCAAATGAGTAAGCTCCTTTTTGGAAAAAGAAATATCCGAAAAGTCAATTGGTTTCCCGAATTGAATTCGATTTGCTATAGTTCTACGAATGGCTTCTGGTTGTTCATAAATTTCTTTTAGCATAAAATCTTCATAACCACGTTTCGTACTGGAAAGAGCATCAAAAGGAATAGACGTTAATAATTTTTCGTGTTTTTTTAAATTGGCATCAAAAAATGCAATTCTTTCTTTTTCAATTAGAGCCATTTCATTTTCTTCCAAAAAATAAAAATCCCTAGTATATTCCAAAATAGCAGGCATATCAGAAGCAATGTAAAATTCTTTATTTCCTTTGCCAATCACCAAAGGGCTATCTTTTTTTACGGCAATTTCAATCCCTGGAAAATCTTTACCAATAGCTAAAATAGCATAACTTCCTTCTAATCTTTGGCAAGTAGAAGAAACCGCTTGCAAAAAAGCAGAAATCGATGTTTCTTTTTGAAGCGTATAATAGTAATGAATTAAATTAGGAATTACTTCGGTATCTGTTTTAGAAGAAAAAGTATAACCTTCTTCTTCTAAAAATTCACGAAGAACTTTGTAATTTTCAATAATACCATTATGAACAACAGCAAAACAAGAATCGCTGTCTAAATGGGGATGTGAGTTAACATGAGAGGGCTTTCCATGTGTTGCCCACCTCGTATGAGCAATGCCAACCGTTCCTTGTAAACAAAGAGGATTTACCAGACTTTCTAGATTGGCAACTCTTCCTTTTTCTTTTTGAATTTGAATCGAATGGTTCTCTAGTATAGCAATGCCAGCAGAGTCATAACCACGATATTCTAAATTTTTAAGACCATGTAATAAAATAGGAGTACATCTTTTTTCTCCTATATATCCTACAATTCCACACATAATAAAAAACCTCCTTTAGGAATGTATCGAAAAGAAAGCATACAAATAAAGGCTACCCTATGGAATTTGTTATCAGATTTCACAATCTGTTTTTTCTCCATATTTATGGCAGTAGCCAATGCCAAGAAACCATCCGCCGAATCTTTCGATTAGTTTCTCCCTCGTCAACAGGAAAAGAATAATAAGTGGAAAACAAAACCTACATTTCCTGTCCAGGCGCTTTTATTCGTAATAGATTCTCCTTTCTTAAAAAATCATATTTGTAGTACTTCTTTATATCAATAGTATATTATCGTAAAACAGAAAATGTTTCAATAGTAAAAAAAATCTTTTCGTTTTGACAATAAGGTGGTATAATACAAAAGAGGAGAAGAATAACATGTTTGATATTGAAGCGGAAATTAAAAAGTTACCAGATAAACCAGGTGTTTATATTATGCATGATAAAGAAGATACCATTATTTATGTGGGAAAAGCAGTTTCTTTGAAAAATCGTGTAAGACAATATTTCAGAAAAAACAAAAAAACAAAACGTATTCAGAATATGGTTTCTCTGATTGACCATTTTGAATATATAGTGGTAGATAATGAAGCAGAAGCTCTTATTTTAGAATGCAATCTAATTAAAAAAAATCGTCCTAAATTTAATGTTTTACTAAAAGATGACAAAACATATCCTTATATTAAAATCAATATAAAAGACGATTATCCGAATTTGTATATCACAAGGAAAATCTTAAACGATGGAGCAAAATACTTTGGCCCATATGCTTCTGCAGGAAGTGCCAAAGAAATGGTAGATTTCATTAAAGAAAAATTTAAAATTAGGCAATGTCGAAATTTTAAATACAAAGATAGACCTTGTTTAAATTATCATATTAAAAAATGCTTAGCACCATGTATGGGATACATTTCCAAAGAAGAATATCGAAAACAAATTGATGAAATTATGATGTTATTAGAAGGAAAAACAGAAAAAATTGTCAAACAATTACAAGCAGAAATGCAAGAGGCTTCTGCCAAAATGCAATTTGAAAGAGCAGCCTATTTGCGAGATAAAATGATAGCAATTGAACGAATTTCAGAAAAACAAAAGGTTTCGAACTTAAATGAAAATGATATTGATGTGATTGGAATTAGCCGAAATGAGTTTGAAGTATGTATTGAGATATTCTTTGTACGAAGAAGCAAAATGATAGGAAGAGAACATTTCTTTTTGAAAAATTTAGAAGATGAAACAGAAGAAGAAATTATTTCTGAGTTTGTAAAACAATATTATGTGGGAAGAGCAATTTTGCCAAATAAAATTATGATACGAAAAGAAATTGAAGAAAAGTCATTGATAGAGCAATGGCTAAGTAAAGTAGCAGGAAGAAAAGTAGAAATCAAAACACCACAAAAAGGCGAAAAGTTAAGACTAGTAGAAATGGCAGAACGAAATGCAAGTATCACACTAGAAAATAAAAACAAAGAAAAATACAATGTATTAGCAGAACTAAAAGAAGTACTAAAATTGGAAAAACTGCCAAGAAAAATAGAGTGTTATGATATTTCAAACTTGTCTGGAACCAATATGGTAGCAGGAATGTGTGTGATGCAAGATGGTGTTATTAAAAAGAATTTAGCAAGAAGATTTAAAATAAAAGAAGTAATGAGGCAAGATGATCCCGCTTGTATGAAAGAGGTAATTACAAGAAGATTAAAACATTCCATTGAAAATGAAAAGGGAAGCTTTGGAACATTACCAGATGTAATTTTAGTAGATGGGGGAATTACCCAAATAAGAGCTGCCAAAGAAGCAGTAAAGCAATATGAAATACAAATTCCGATTTTTGGAATGGTAAAAAATGACAAACATCGAACAAGAGCATTAATGGATGAAAACCGAAAAGAATTAACCATATCAAAAGAACTATTAAATGTCATCACTCTTTTTCAAGATAGTGTCCATGATACAGCAATAGGGTATCACAAAAAGCTAAGAGAAAAAGAAATAACGCATTCTGAACTAGATGAAATAGAAGGAATAGGACCTATGAAAAAGCAAGCATTATTACAAACATTTGGTAGTGTAGAAAGAATAAAAAAAGCAAGTTTGGAAGAATTAACAGAAGTAAAAGGAATAACAGAAGCATTAGCAAGAAAAATAAAAGGAAAATAGAAATTAAAAAATGTAAGGAAAACAGAGAGAAAACAATTCTGAAAGGAAAGTAGGAAAAGAAAAATGCCAGAACCAATTGAAATTACTAAAATGAAAGAAAATGCAGAAGATAGAGAATATGTATTAAAAACAGTAAAAGAAAATGGAAAATTATTAGAATTTGCCTGTGAAAGGCTAAAAGAGGATAGAGAAATTGTGTTAGAAGCGGTAAAAAATAATGCAGAAGCATTAGAATTTGCCTCTGATCGATTAAAGGAAGATAGAGAAATCGTATATGAATCCGTTAGTAAATTAGGGTGGACATATTGTTATGCAAAAGGAAAATTACTAGAAGACAAAGAACTATTAATGAGTGGACTAAAAGAAACAGGACAAATTCTATACTACTCTATTCCAAAAATGCGAGACGACAAAGAAGTCGTAAAGTTAGCAGTAGAAAACAAACCAATTATTCTAAAATATGCGAGTAATCGCTTAAAAAATGATAAAGAAATAGGACAAATCGCCATGCAAAAAGATAAGAGTTGTTTTCCTTTCTTAGGAGAAACTTTAAAACAAGAGGAAGAAATTCTAAAATTAAAGGAATAAGACAATGGGGACGGAGATTTTTGACAATAGAGACGGAGATTTTGTCTCAATCAGAATAATACATTAAGAAATTTTATAAAAGATAGGGCAGTTCCTCCAAAAGTAGGTGCCTATTTTTTATAGAAAAATTATGTAAAATATATTTACAAAATAAAAATTTATGTTATAATGGCGGTATTCTTATTAAATTCAAATATCTATTTAAAGTCAAAAAATCAAATGAATTAATTCTAATATTTTGTGAAATAACAAGTCTGAAATTTCCCAAAGAATGAAATAAGAAAAGATAGAAACTATGAAGTAATAAAAGACATAACATATTGGTTTATTGAACTACCAAAATTTCGAAAAAGTAAACCAAAATTAACAAACTTATTAGAATGTTGGCTAGCATTAATAGATGATGATAGGGGGTAATCAAAATGGCAGAAGAGAAAAATGAAATTATAAAAGAAGCAAATGAAGAAGTAGAAGAAATATTGTCAGACGAAGAATTAAAAGCATGGAAGGATTATTTATTTACAGTAGAGTTAGAGGAAAACTCAAGAAACTATTGTGTGAAAGAGGAAGGGTTAAAAGAGGGAAGAAAAGAAGGCATAAGAGAAGGGATAAGAAAAAATAAAATAGAAATAGCAAAAGAAATGTTAAAAATAGGCATGGAATTAAAAGAAATTAGTAAGATAACAAAATTAACAATAGAAGAAATTGAACAAATAAATAAGGATTAATAGAAAAAGTAGTTTCTCTAGCATAAGGAAACTACTTTTTTATTGCGATAACCCTTGTAATTTATGGAAAAAAAGGATATAATAGCACAAGTTTAATAGAGGAGATGATAATAATGACAGTTAATAAAGAAGAAATTTTGCATATAGCAAAATTAGCAAATTTAAAGTTAAAAGAAGAAGAAATAGACACTTATTTACTACATTTACAAGACATTTTGAATTTTGCAAACATCGTAAATAATGCACCAGTAGAAGAGTTATCAGAAGCCATTCATGTAAATAAGAAACAAAATGCATTTAGAAAAGACGAAATTATAAATTTTGAAGATAAGGAACGATTGCTTGCAAATGCACCTGAAAAAGAAAGAAACATGTTTAAAATACCAAAAGTAATACAATAAGAAGGAGGATAGAGATGGAACTTACAGAATTAACTGTTCACGAACTAAAGGAAAAGTTGGCAAAAAAAGAAATAACAATAAGTGAAGTAACAAAATCATATATTGACAAAATAAATGAAAAAGAAAAAGAGATTGGAGCTTTTGTAACAGTATTAAAAGAAGAGGCTATCAATCAGGCAAAAGAGATAGAAGAAAAAGTAAATTGTGGCGAAATAGAAAATGCTTTAGCAGGGATTCCAATAGGGATAAAAGATAACATCTGTACAAAAGGAATTAAAACAACTTGTAGTTCAAAAATGTTAGAAAATTTTGTTTCACCTTATGATGCCACTGTTATGGAAAAAATAAAAAGGGAAAACATGATTAATTTAGGAAAATTAAACATGGACGAGTTTGCTATGGGTGGCTCAACAGAATATTCTGCATTCCACGTAACAAGAAATCCATGGAATTTGAATAAAGTACCAGGAGGTTCCTCAGGAGGAAGTGCAGCAGCGGTTGCATCTGGAATGGTACCTTGGGCATTAGGATCAGACACAGGAGGATCTATTCGTCAACCAGCTTCTTTTTGTGGAGTAGTAGGAATGAAACCAACCTATGGTTTAGTATCCCGTTATGGTTTAGTAGCATTTGCTTCTTCCTTAGACCAAATAGGCCCAATCACAAAAGATGTACAAGACTGTGCCATACTTTTAAATGTAATAACAGGTCATGACGAAAAAGATTCGACATCAGAAAATAGAGAAAAAGTAAATTACACAGAGAGCCTAAAAAATGATATAAAAGGAATCAAAATAGGCATTCCAAAAGAATTTTATGCAGAAGGAATTCAACCAGAAGTAAAGAAAAAATTAGAAGAAGCCATAGAAAAATACAAAGAACTAGGGGCAGAAGTAGAAGAATTCTCATTAGATATTGCAAACTACTCATTAGCAACCTATTATATTATAGCATGTGCAGAAGCAAGCTCAAATTTAGGAAGATTTGATGGAATTCGATATGGATACAGAACACCAAACTTCAATAATTTAAAAGACATTTATATAAACTCAAGAAGTGAAGCGTTTGGAAGTGAAGTAAAGAGAAGAATTATACTAGGAACTTATGTGCTATCATCAGGATATTATGATGCATACTACAAAAAGGCACAACAAGTACGTACATTAGTACAATCAAAATTTGATGAAGCATTTAGCAAATATGATGTAATCGTAACACCAACAGCACCAACAACAGCATTTAACATAGGGGAAAAATCATCCAATCCATTAGAAATGTATTTAGCCGATATTTGCACCGTATCTGTAAATATTGCAGGACTTCCAGGAATATCCATTCCATGTGGAGTAGATAAAGAAGGAATGCCAATAGGAATGCAATTAATAGGACAAAAATATAGTGAAGAGACCTTATTAAATGTAGCATATACATTTGAACAAGCAGTAAAATTTAGAGAAAATCATAAAATAGAGGTTAGAAATTAGAAGTGGGGAGTTTACCACATCCAATCTCCAACTTCCATAAAGGAGGAAAATAGATGGCAAGAGAAGACTATGAAATCGTAATAGGACTTGAAGTACATGCAGAGCTTTCTACAAAAACAAAAATATTTTGTAGTTGTTCCAATGAATTTGGAGCAGAGCCAAATACGCATGTTTGCCCAGTTTGCATGGGAATGCCAGGAGCGTTGCCAGTATTGAATGAAAAAGTTGTAGAATATGCAGTAAAAGCCGGTCTTGCTACTAATTGTGAAATAGCAAGAGAGAGTAAAAATGATAGAAAAAATTATTTTTATCCAGATACTCCAAAGTCATACCAAATATCTCAATTTGATAAGCCACTTTGTGAAAATGGTTTTGTTGAAATAGAAGAGGAAAATGGACAAAAAAAGAAAATAGGAATTACACGTATTCATATAGAAGATGATGCAGGAAAACTAAATCATAATGAATTTGGTGGAGGAAGTTTAATAGACTTAAACAGAGCAGGTGTCCCACTAATAGAAACCGTATCAGAACCAGACATACGTAGTAGTAAAGAAGCAGAAAATTATTTGAAAAAATTGAAATCTATCTTTGAATATATTGAAGTATCGGACTGTAAAATGCAAGAAGGTTCTTTTAGAGCAGATGTAAACGTTTCCGTAAGAAAAAAAGGAGCAAAAGAATTTGGAACACGTACCGAAATGAAAAATATGAGTTCCTTTAGAAGCATTGTAAGAGCAATTGAATATGAAGCAGATAGACAAATTGATGTCATAGAAGAGGGCGGAAAAATAGAACAAGAAACCTTAAGATGGGATGATGTATCAGGAAAAACATTCTCTATGAGAGATAAAGAAGATGCACAAGATTATCGTTATTTCCCAGACCCAGACTTAGTAGCAATCAAATTGTCAGAAGAGTATATTGAAAAGATAAAAAATAATTTACCAGAATTACCAGAAAGTCGAAAAGCAAGATATATAGAAGAATTCCAATTATCAGAAAAAGATAGTAATTTATTAACTGCTTCAAAACATTTATCAAATCTATTTGAAGAGGCAGAAAAGAACTGCAAAAATGCAAAAGCAGTAGCAAATTGGTTATTATCGGATGTTTCAAGAATCTTAAATGAAAAAGAGATGGAAGCAGACCAAATCCCATTTACTGCAGAGCAATTAGCGAAGATGATAACACTAATTGAAAAAGGAACCATCAGTAGTGCAATTGGTAAAAAAGTAATGATGGAGTTATTTGAAAATCCAAAAGACCCAGAAGAAATAATCAAAGAAAAAGGCTGGTTGCAAATCTCAGATGAAGGAGCCATTAAAGAAGTTGTACAAAAAATACTAAAGGCAAATCCACAATCGATAGCAGACTTTAAAGCAGGAAAAGATAGAGCACTTGGATTCTTAGTAGGACAAGCAATGAAAGAAACAAAAGGAAAAGCAAATCCACAGATGCTTAATAAGATGTTTATCGAAGAATTGAAAAAGTAACATAAAGGGCTATAAAAAAGTTCAACAGAAAAATTTTTACTTATTTTTCTGTTGGACTTTTTTACAGCCTCTTATTTTTCCTTTTAAATGGTTTCTTTTTTTATACTATCAAATCCAATCCCACAAATGAAAAACATACAAGCAAACATTAGGCTAGTACGAAATAGGGAAATGCCAATGTAAAACAAAGAAGGGATACCATAGATTATTTCATATGTAAGAAGAGATAAGGCAGAAAGAACACATAGGAAAAAGGAAAAAAGAAATCCCCTATGCATAATTTTTTTTGTCTTACTATCTAAATTTTTAATTTTATCACGTAACATGTTTAATAAACGCATAATCATACCTCTACTTTCTTATTTATTCTAATATTATAGTATCATAGAATAGAGAGAAAAAGCAAAGGTAATTGCTACCAAGAATGGAAAAATAAGATATAAAAATAAGAGTATGAAACCATACCCTTACTTTTTTACAATAAAAAACTGTGCACAATTTTTTATTCTATCTTATGCATTCATTGCATTTAATTTTTTAGCCATATTAGATTTTTTTCTAGCAGCTGTATTTTTTACAATAACACCTTTTGTACAAGCTTGATCTACTTTTTTAGTAGCAAAAGAGAATAATTTTGTAGCTTCTTCTACATTTCCTTCTGTTACAGCTTGTTCAAATTTCTTAACAGCAGTTTTATAAGCGGATTTAACCATATTATTTTGTAATGTTTTTGTTTCAATAACACGAACACGTTTCATTGCTGATTTAATATTTGGCATATTTTGCACCTCCCTTTAAGTATTGTAGTATGTATACGATTAACGATAAGAATTTGTATTCTTTCATTTCTTCATATATAGCAAATAAAATTCTACCACAAAATTAGTATTTTGGCAATAGTTTAAGTAGAAAAGTTTACAAAAAGTTAATAAAAATAAGAAATTTATGAAAAAATTGGAAAAATGTTTGAAAAAAAAGAATAAACAAGGTATAATAAAAATATAACCTTAAAGAACAAAAGAACAAGAATGAAAGGAGCGATTTTTATGAACATAAAAATTACAGGAAAAGATCTTCAAGCAACCGAATCAATTAAAGACTATGTAGAAAGAAAATTGGAGAGATTAGTAAAATATTTTGGAGAGGAATTTGATGTCTTAGCAACCATAAAGACAGAAGGAAAGGAACAAGTAGCAGAATTACATGTAACAGCAGATGGTCAAACATTAAGAGCAGTAACAGCACACCGTGACTTATATGCTTCTATCGATAAAGACATTGATATTTTAGAAGGTCAAATTCGTAAAATGAAAACCAAAAAAGATAAACAAAATATGACAGAATCCATTCGTATGAAAGAAGTAGCAAACACGAATGTAGAAGTACACGAAGTAGAAAATGAAATTATTAAAACCATTTATTATGATATTAAGCCAATGGCACCAGAAGATGCAAAATTAGAATTAGAAGGAAAACCAAAAAATAATTTCTTAGTATTCATTAACATCGACACACAAAAAGTAAATGTAATTTATCGTCTAAAAGATGGAAAAAACTTTGGATTAGTAGAGCCAGAAGCATAAAAAATAAGAATAAAATAGAAGAAGAGGTCTTTTTTATAAAAGACCTCTTTAAAAATGAACTTATTTCATTTGGCTTTCAGCTTGTTGGATTAATTTTCTAACCATGTTTCCACCGATTCTACCAGCATCTCTTGAAGATAAATGTCCGTTGTATCCGTCTTTTAAAGTTACACCAACTTCACTAGCTACTTCATATTTGAATTTGTTAAGAGCTTCTCTAGCTTCTGGAACTACTTTTGAATTTGAATTTGTCATTTTAATTCACCTCCTGAAAATTTAAAATTTGAAAAATGTATTTTCAATATATAGAATGTGCAAAAAGAAAGAAAATAAACTGGAAATTTTTATCAAAAGATTGACAAGATTATGTAAATGTAATAAAATGAAAAAGATTCAAAATAGGCAAATTTTCTTTTCATTAAAAGGAGGTTAATACGAGTATGAAAGTAATTGGAATTGTAATGATGGAAAAGGATGACGCGCGGATTCTAAGAGGATATTTAGCAGAATTAAAAGAAGGAATTTTGGTAGAAGCAGATAGCACGATTAAACTCAACAACGAGATAGTAAAGACATACTTTACACTTAACAAGGTAGAAAAAAGGTACAGTGTTGCTGGCGGAAGCAAAGAAGTTTCAGAAAAAGTAGGGAAGGAACTTCAAAAATTGGGATATACTGGTTTGAAATTTATATATAATGAACAGTTAATTCTAATTGATAGTGAATCAAATTCAGCCAACTAAATAACAAAGAAAGACAGGAACTCGTTTCCTGTCTTTTATGTAAAAGGCAAAAAATAAATTCCTGTTTTTCAATTATTATCATTTAATCACTATTTACCAGCCATTTGTCTTTCAGCAGTTTCGATTAATTTTTTAACCATGTTACCACCAATTCTACCAGCGTCTCTTGAAGATAAATCACCATTGTATCCATCTTTTAAAGTTACACCAACTTCACTAGCTACTTCATATTTAAATTTATTTAAAGCTTCTCTAGCTTCTGGAACTACTTTTGAATTTGAATTTGTCATTTTTTTTCACCTCCTAGAATGCGAAATTTATTTCTTAGAAAAACAATATCCTGTTTTTCAATAGTTATGATATGCAAAAAAAATAAAAATAAACTGGAAAAATCATGAAAAAAGGTAGAAAAATAGTAAAAAAAGTGATATAATACTAAAATGGTTTATAATAAAAATATATAAAAATATGCTAAAATGCATTTAAATCAATACTTTTAAAGAACAAAAAAGTTGTAAAAAATAAAAAAGTGATACTAATAAGATACTAACCTCATAGAGCTGTATACAGTCTTATAGAGCTTTTTCTGAAAAAAACACAAAACAAAAGTTTATTTTTGAAAATATTGAAATAGAAAAATAAGTCAAAAAAGAAGTTTACAAAATACTTTTTTGGCTTATTATTTTTTTGACTATTTTCATATACATTTTTTTAGAATAATGTTATAATGATAGCGATAACTAGTAATTTTTTGTTTAGATTGGAGAAAGAAAATATGAAAGAATCAAAAGTCATAACATTTATAGGAGGATTTTATATATTTGGAGGAATTATTGTATTGTTGTCATTAATATTTAATGGTAGTGGACTTAATATGATATTTGGTTTACCCAATATTCCAGATTATATTGTAAAATTATTAGTAGGTATTATATATATACCATTAGGCTATTTGTATATAAATAGGATAAAAAATTCAAACTGGATAGTATTAGCATTGGCTATTATATTCTTTTGCATTAGTGCTTCTTTGACAACAGAATTTAATGCACAACCATTTATAGGAAACTTGATATATTCTTTGTTTGTTATAATTGCAACCATTGTGAGAAGAAAAGAGTTTATAAATAGTTTGAATACAATAATAAAAAAATAATAGGTAACTATAAAATTACAATTTAGGAGTGTGATTATCTATGAATAAAGAAGTGTTGTTATCCAATATAGATAAAGTTCATACTACAAAAATGGGTATTGATAGAATTAAGAGAAATCTAAAATTAGATACAAATGATGTAGTTGAATATTGTAAAAATAAAGTTATAGATAAGAATTGTAATATTTATAAACATGGCAAAAACTGGTATTGTGAAATTGATAATATAAAGATAACTATTAACTCATATAGTTATACAATTATTACAGCACATATTATTCACTAAATTACAATCTGTCTAGGAGGTAAAAAATAATGAACTTGATAATAGCAATAATAGTTGCTATTGTATATTTAACAGTAAGTATTGTATTTAAGGCTTGGGCATATTCTTGGTTTATATGGGTTGCTTATGCAATTTATAGATTTATTGTAAAATAACTAATTAGGAGTGCGAAAAATGTTTTATAATGCAAAAAATAATAATATAAAAATAGGACAAAATGATATTGAATATATAAGTTTTGGAAAAGGAAATAAAAATCTTATTATAATACCAGGACTTGGAGATGGATTAAGAACTGTTAAAGGTATGGCTATTCCACTTGCATTCATGTATAAAAAGTTTGCAAAAGAATATACAGTATATATATTTAGTAGAAGGAATAATCTAACAAATGGATTTACAACACAAGATATGGCACAGGATATAGCCAAAGCAATGAATTTACTTAATATATCAAATGCTGATATATTAGGAGTTTCTCAAGGTGGAATGATAGCACAATGTATAGCAATTAACAATCCAGAAAGAGTAAATAAATTAGTTTTAGCAGTAACATCTTCAAAAAGCAATGAAATGATAAATAATGTGATTGGAAGCTGGATTCAGTTAGCAAAGAAAGAAGATTTTAAAAACATTTTTATAGATACTGCTGAAAAATCTTATAGCGAAAAGTATTTAAAAAAATATAGAAAATATTATAATATTCTATGGAGAGTTAGCAAACCAAAAGATTATAAAAGATTTATTATTCAAGCTAATTCTTGTTTAACTCATAATGTATATGATGATTTAGATAAAATCAAATGTCCTACTTTAATAATTGGAGGAAAACAAGATAGTATTGTAGGAGCAAATTCTTCAAAAGAAATAGCAGATAGAATTAGCAATAGTGAATTATATTTATATGAAGATTATGGACACGCAGTTTATGAAGAAGCAAAAGATTTTAATGAAAAAGTCTTAAATTATCTAAAAAGATAAATTACAATAAATCGCTAGGAATGGAGGGATAAAAAATGAACTTTAAAGAAGATGTAAAGTTTATGAATAAAGGAAAAAATACAGAAATTAGCGAAGAAAAAGAAGAAAACTATATGGCAATGGGTATGAGTTTAGGAATGTGCTTTGGAGTAACAGGTGGAGTAGTAGTAGGAAGTCTAATAAAAAATATTGGTATTTGTATATGTTTTGGAATATGTATAGGTATGATTTTGGGTATGGCAATAGGTTCAGCCATAAAAAAGGATAATAGCAATAATACAAAGTAACTGAAAAATTACAATATATAAAGGAGGAAAAATAATAATGGATAAGAAAAAAATGATGAACTGGATAATAGCAATAATAGTTGCTATTGTGTATTTAACAGTAAGTATTATATTTAAGTCTTGGGCATATTCTTGGCTTATATGGGTTGCGTACGCAATTTATAGATTTATTGTTAAATAACTAAATTACAAGTTGAAAGTGAGATTAAGTATTATGGATTTAAAGAAAATTGAGAAATTTATTGATA
>CASCUT010000015.1 GCA_949155365.1 uncultured Clostridia bacterium | reverse complement strand
TGACTCTTAATCAGAAGGTCCGCGGTTCGATCCCGCGATGGCGCACCAAAAAAGAAAGAAAGTAAGTTAGTTAGCTTACTTTCTTTTTTATCGACAAAACACATATTTACATAATTTATAAAATGCGATATAATAGAAAAAGGAAAAAATGTAATAAAAATGAGGAAAGGAAAAAAGACAATGAGATTATGGACAGTACAGCCCTACAACGTATATGAGACAATAGAAAAAGAAGGGAGTTATCGGTGTAAACCAGAATTAAGTGTGTTATTAGACTGTAGCCAATTTTTTAACGCCTATGATTGGATTTCTAAACAGATGAAAAAAAGAGTAGGGAATCCACCAAAAGGAGTCGAATATCCTGTATGGGCTTGGCATTCTGTAGAGGGTAAAAATAAAAGGCCAGATATGAGAAAACGTTATATGAAAGTGTTTGAGAAATCAGTTTTGTTAGAAATTGAAATTCCAGATACACAAGTATTATTAACAGATCATACGAACTGGCACATTATTCTTAATGATGCAATTAACTACAAAGCCAATTACATGGACGATATTTCAGACGAACAGTGGGATATAGAAGTAGAAAAGGAAGAAGAATACTATCAAAGCTTATCCTATGAAGAAAAAATACAGTATAAAGAGAAAGGCTGGGAAAAAGTAATATATACCCAAGCAGAAGCACTTCCTCCTTATGTACAAGCAACATTCTGGGAACTGGAAAAAACGCAAATAAAGAAAGTCTGGATTCTGGAGCCGTAATTTTGTCACGCTAGAAGTAATTTCTGGCGTGATTTTTGTGAGCAAAAGAATAGTATCTTTATATAAAAAATCTTAAGAAACAAGATATTGACAAGAAAAGGAAAAAGGAATAGACTAAAGAAAAAAGGAGGGAAGAACATGGTAGAATATATACAAAAAATATTGAAAAAAACAGGATATATATCCATATTAGAATCTATTTTATTTGCGATATTAGGCATTATTTTAATAGCAAAGCCAGAAGAAACAATCAAAATAATTTCTTATATTTTAGGAGCATGTTTTATCCTTGTAGGAATTTATAAAATAATAGCTTATGTTCAAATGAAAGAAAAAAATGACATATACAATTATCATTTAATTTATGGCATAATGGCGATTGTGATTGGATTAATTACCATTATTTATAGTACTACAATCGAAACAGTATTTCGTATTATTATAGGAATATGGATTATATACAGTAGTGTAATAAGAGCAACTTCAGCCTTAAAATTAAAAGCATCAAAATCCAATATGTGGATTTATACTTTTCTTCTTTCTATTGTAATGTTTGGATGTGGCCTATACATTGCTTTAAATGAAGGAACGATTATCATGACAATTGGAATATTAATGCTAATTTATGCGGTAATGGATATGATAGAAAATATTATTTTTATTCGTTATATTAAATAAAAATAGAAGAAGAGCAGGCAACACTGCTCTTTTTGTTGCATAAAAGCCAAAAACAAGGTATAATAGTAAATAAGACGAAAAAAAGAAGGGGTGATTTATCGTGGTAAAAATGTACTATACAAACGTAGAGACAAACAGAACAGAAGAAACAAAAGAATATAAAAAGGGAAATTGGATTAACATGATTGCCCCGACAGAAGAAGAAATTAAAAAAGTGTGTAAAACCTTAAAAATCCAAGAAGACTTTATTCGTTATTCCTTAGACTATGAGGAAAAAGCTAGAATTGACATGGAAGAAGATGACAATACTACATTATTCATTATTGATGTGCCAGTGATTGAAAAAGAGAATAAAGAACCAATCTATTCTACAATGCCATTAGGTATGATTGTAGTGAGAGATGACTACTTTATTACAGTAAGTTTAAAACAAAATCGTGTCATCACCGAATTAGAAAAAACAAAAAATATTATTACCTATAAAAAAAGTAGAATGATTTTACAAATATTTTATAAAAATGCTGAATTTTATTTAAAAAACCTAAAAAAGATAAACAAAGAAACAGAAATTGCAGAAAATGTATTAAAAACATCACTAAAAAATAAAGAATTATTAAAAATGTTAAGTTTAGAAAAAAGTTTGGTTTATTATACGACTTCTTTAAAATCAAACGAAGCAGTAATGGAAAAAACATTAAGAGGAAAAATAATTAAATTATATGATGAAGATGAGGATATATTAGAAGATTCCATTATTGAAAATAAACAAGCAATCGAAATGGCTAAAATATATAGTGATATTTTAAATGGAACCATGGATGCTTATGCTTCCATCATATCCAATAACTTAAATGGAGTAATGAAATTTTTGACTTCTATTACGATTATTCTTGCCATACCAACCATGGTAGCTAGTTATTGGGGAATGAATGTAGAAGTGCCAATGCAATTTAGCAATAGTCCATGGGCATTCTATGCAGTAGTAGCATTTTCTGTTATTTTAGGAGTTATTGCGATGATATGGCTAAAGAAGAAAGATATGCTAGATTAACATATGAAAAAATAAAATTGAAATAAAAAGAAAAAGGTATAAAAAAGCAAAAAAAGAAGACAATAGTGAAAAAAAGAAAGGAAATAAATGCGATGAAAATAATCGATACCATTGCCTTAATTTTGATTATTATTGGTGCAATCAATTGGGGACTAATTGGAATTTTCAATTTTAATTTAGTAGAAGCCCTATTTGGTGGATTTTCTATTATTTCTAGAATTATCTATATATTAGTAGGAATTTCAGGATTATGGGGAATTAAATTAATATTTGATAAAAGATAGCAAACAAAATCGCCTGTCTACACTATGGTAGACAGGCGAAAATTATTCTAACTTAAGAATAATACTTAGTCCCAATCTTCTACATAAGCAATAATAAGAAGAATCCAAAACAAGATAGCACCGATAGAAGAGATAAGTCCCCACCAAAAATAAGAGACATTGTAGGGATAAATGCTAATTCCCTCAGGCATTGTTACAACCAAACTACCATCGCTAGAATCGGTTAAAGTTTCACGTAGTTTCATCAAGACATTCGTTTTTTCTAATGGACTTGAATCATCTGGAAGATTTTCTAATTCTTCGTAGGAAACTTTCATATTTTCATACCAATACCCAATATCATTTACAGGTTGGTTAAGAAAAATAGAAACTCTACCATGTGTTAAATTTTTAGACTCTGCGTAGAAAATAGCTTTTTCAAGTTCCTTTTTTGCCATTTCAACAGAAGTTGCATCAGCAGCTCTTTTCAAATACTGTGTACAGTTTGTACTAAAAGACACACTTTTTACAGTCCGGACAATTCCCCATACAGTAAAAAGTAAAGTGAAAATAACTGCGAAAGCTAAAAATGTTTTTTTTGTCATAGTGTTTCCTCCAATTTCTTTTAAGGACTACTTATTAATAGTAACACATGCATTATATCATATAAAATAACATAAAACAAGAAATTCCCTTGAAAAAATTGCTGAAATCATATATAATAGCAAAGACAAAAAAACAAGGAGGAAAAAACATGTTAAATGCAATTGGAGTAACCATTCGATTTGGAAAAAGAACCTTATTTGAAGATGTAAATATTAAATTTAATAAAGGATGTTGTTATGGTATCATAGGAGCCAATGGAGCTGGAAAATCAACATTCCTAAAAGTATTATCAGGAGAAATAGAGCCAAGCAAAGGAGAAGTAACCAAAGAAAAAGGAGAAAGACTATCGGTATTAAAACAAGACCACTTTGCTTTTGAAGAATATACGGTTATGGATACCGTTATCATGGGAAACCAAGAATTATATAAAATTATGAAAGAAAAAGATGCCATCTATGCCAAACCAGACTTTAACGAAGAAGACGGAATGAAAGCAGCAAAATTAGAAGAAAGATTTGCAGAATTAGACGGATGGAATGCAGAATCCGATGCAGCAGTACTATTAAACGACTTAGGAATTGAAACCGAAAACCATTACAAATTAATGAGCGAAATGGAAGCAAAAGAAAAAGTAAAAGTATTGTTAGCACAAGCACTATTTGGAAATCCCGATATCTTATTACTAGACGAACCAACCAACGACTTAGACTTAAAAAGTATTAGTTGGTTAGAAGAATTCCTAATTAACTTTGAAAACACTGTCATCGTAGTATCACACGACAGATATTTCTTAAACAAAGTATGTACGCATATTGCAGACGTAGATTTTGGACAAATCAAAGTATATCCAGGAAATTATGATTTCTGGTATGAATCCAGTCAGTTATTAGCAAAACAAATGAAAGAAGCAAACAAAAAGAAAGAAGAAAAAATCAAAGAATTACAAGCTTTTATTGCAAGATTTAGTGCCAATGCATCCAAATCAAAACAAGCAACATCAAGAAAAAAATCATTAGAAAAAATAGAACTAGATGAAATAAAACCATCGAATAGAAGATATCCATACATCGATTTCAAACCAGATAGAGAGCCAGGAAAAGAAATCTTAAAAGTAAAAAATGTTTCAAAAACGATCAATGGAGAAAAACTATTAGATAATGTATCCTTTGTTGTAAAACAAGGAGATAAAATCGCATTTTTAGCAGACAATGAAAATGCAAAAACCGTATTATTCCAAATAATTGCGGGAGAAATAGAACCAGATGAAGGACAAGTAGAATGGGGAACTACAATCACAAATACGTATTTCCCAAAAGATAACAATTATTTATTTGAAGAAGATATGACTATTACTGATTGGCTTCGTCAATATTCCAAAGACCCAGACGAAACCTATGTAAGAAGTTTCTTAGGAAGAATGTTATTCTCAGGAGAAGAGGCATTAAAATATGTAAAAGTACTATCAGGAGGAGAAAAAGTAAGATGTGTCTTATCTAAAATGATGCTATCAGGAGCAAATTTCTTAATTATGGATGAGCCAACGAACCATTTAGATATGGAAAGTATTACTGCATTAAATGAAGGAATGACAAAATGCAAGGGTAATATTATATTTACTTCACATGACCATCAATTAACACAAACGGTAGCAAATCGAATTATCGATATCAAGTTAGACAAAGTCATTGATAGAGAAGTAACCTATAATGAATATTTAGGAATTGAATAAAAAAATGCACATAAACTCGTGTTTATGTGCATTTTTTCATTTAAAGAGGGTAATAGAAGGCTCTAGAAAAACAGGTAAAAGGAAACAATGTGAGAATGATATAGAAAATAGGTAAATTGTTTCATATAAGGTAAAAAAATAAAAAAATCAGGGTCATTTTATAAAATATTACATAAGGATAATATTTTATAAAACGACCCTGTAAAAATCTGGCATTTTGTTGAAAGTAATAAGGGGGGATGATATACTTTTTTTTATATAACGATGAAGAAAGGGGAAAATAATTTGAAAAAATTAGAGAAACGGTATAACATTAATCGCTCTAGTTGTAACAATTATTATTTTACTGATCTTAGCAGGAGTAGGAATAGGGGCTCTAATAGGTGATAATGGAATGATAACAAAAGCGCAAGAAGCGGCTTTTAAAACAGAAATAGGAAAAGTAGATGAACAATTTAGATTATATTTAAACGAAAAAACATTACAAAATATGAAGTTCGAAAGAGGAACTTTAAACGTAGGAGAAACAAGTATCTTTTATAATACAAAAGAAGAAACAGAACAGGGAAATATTTATACTGTATTAAAGGGAATAAAACAAGATTTTGCAAAAGATTTTGAAGTAATAAAAGGAGAAATGTATTATTTTACTCAAGATAAAAGAAAATTAAAATGGGCATTAGAAATGGGGATGAAAACAAATCCTTATGAAATAGTAGATGGAGTATTAATCTCTTCTGAAAAAAACTTATCGTTAATGGATGAAGCGACAGGAAGTATCACCATACCAGAAAGAGTAATAGCAGTAGGAGAAGGAACATTTTCGAAATTAGAAGGAATAAAGAAAATTATTATACCTCCAACCTGTAGAGAAATAAAAGATAATGCGTTTTATGGAAATACCACATTAGAGAGGTAATAATACTAGCAGATGGAAATAAAGGATTAGAAAGAATAGGAAATTTTGCATTTAGAGATTGTACAAAATTAAAAATTATTCAAATGCCTAATACCGTAAAAGAAATAGGAATGAGTACATTCATAAATTGTTCTTCTTTAACAGATGTACAGCTTTCTAATAATTTAAAAACGATTTCTTTTAGAGCATTTGGAGATTGTCTTAGCTTAAAAGAAATTACAATTCCAGAAGGAGTACAAGAAATGGGAGGATTTGTCTTTCAGTCTTGTAATTTAACAAAAATTTCATTTCCAAAAAGTTTAGAAACCATAGATCAAAATTGTTTTTGGGGGCTGAAATTAGGAAACTTACAAATCAAGGAAGACAATGAACATTTTATATATGAAAATGGAATGTTATTATCAAAAGATAGAACGAAAATATTTACGATAACAGAACAATCCATTAAAGGAAATGCATTTACGATACCAAATGGTATTGAAAAATTAGCTGGAGGAGTATTAGAAGCTTACGCACAAATAACCAAAGTAATAATACCAGAAAGTGTTAAAGAATTAGAAGCAAACTTTTTTCCAACAATGGTAGAAACAATCGAAATTGATGAAAAAAATGCACAATATATATCAATTAATAAACAAATATGTAGTAAAGATAAAAAGATATTATATTTTTGTTATTCGAAAGATAGAAGCATTACCTTAGAAGAAGGAATCGAAACATTATAAGCAAAAGCAGTATTTAATTGTTCAAATGCAGTTACAATCAATTTACCAACCACGCTAAAAAGATTAGAAGCACAATCTTTACAAGGAATGATAAATGTTAAAACTATTAAATTAGGAAAAAATGTGCAATACATAGAAGGTGGCCATGCATTTGACTATAATGATACATTACAAAGTATTGAAATAGATCCAGAAAATCCATATTTCATGGCAGAAAATGGAACAATTTATACAAAAGACAAAACACAATTAGTAGCGTTCATTAATAATACAGCAACACAATTTACAATACCAGAAGGTATAGAAGTAATACAAGTATCCGCTTTTTCAGGGAGAAAACAATTAACCAACATTGTTCTTCCTACCACATTGAAGGAAATTAAATATTATTCATTTGCTAGATGCCATGGATTAACCAAAATCGAAATTCCAAACAGTATAGAATCAATAGAATGGGCAGTATTTGAAGATTGCTCCAATTTATCACAAATTATAATAGATAAACCAAAAGGAAGTATTTCTGGTTCACCATGGGGATGTGTATATGGAGATAGAGCCATCAAATGGTTGAGATAAATAGAAAAAGTTAAAATAGGGAAAAAATAAAAAGGTAAATTTTAATTAGAAAGTAATTAAAGTTTATCTTTTTATAGTCTATTAATGTTATAAAAAAGGATAAAAAACTTACCTACAATAAGTAGATAGATAAATTAGAAAATAGAAAAGATGTAGACAAAAAAGCTTGTTAAAATAAAAACCATTTGATATAATCATAACAAAATAAGGTAAAAAGGAGAAAAAGGATGTCATTTAAAGAAGATTTGAAACCCAAAAAAGATTATTTTACTGAGAATTATGAAAAAGAAGAAATTTTAAAAACTTTTCAATTTATGTTGGAACGAATGAGAAGAATGGGAGAAATACAAGGAAAAGTAGAAGAAATAAAAATAGCAGAAATAGATGGAAATATCATTACTGTACAAACAAAAACAAAAGATAGTGGGAAAACAAGAATCTACAGGGTAAGTTTGGAATTTAGTCAAATGGAAAATTCAAACTTCTCAAGAAAAGCAAAGATAGCATCACCAGAGCGAAATGGAGAAATCATTGAGCTAATGGAAAAAGATAGTGAAGAAGAAAAAGAGAAATATTATGGAGAAAAAATAATCGATGTTTGGGATGAAAAACAAGCAAGAGCGAAACGAATAGAAGAAATAAAAGAAACCAACTATTTCGTAGAAAAATATAAAAAAGAAGCAATATTAAAAACCGTAGATATTATGATTGCACATAATATAAGATTAGATGAAATACAAGGTCAAATACTGTCAAGAAGGATTATAAACATACAAGGAATGAAAGTAGAAGTGGCAATTAAAACAAAACATAAAGAAGAAATAAAAATATATCGATTAGACTTAGATTTTAATCAAATGAACAATATTGCATATCGAAGAGAAGCCAAAGTCAACTCGCCAGTAAAAACAAATAGAATTGTCGAGTTACAAGGGAACGCTAGTCAAGAAGAAAAAGAAAACTATTATAGTAGATTTCCAGATTTTTGGGATATGAAAGAAAAGGAAATTAAAGAACAAGAAGAGAACGAAAAGGAATAAAAAAAGAAGGAAAGAAAAATGAATATTACAAAAACAATAGCAGAAGAATTAAAAGTAAAAGAAACGCAAGTAGAGGCGACAATAAAATTAATTGATGATGGAAATACCATTCCTTTCATCGCACGTTATCGTAAAGAAGCAACTGGTGGACTTTCAGACGAACAACTACGTGAATTAGGAGAAAGATTGACCTATTTGAGAAATCTTCAAGAAAGAAAAGAAGAAGTAAAAAACGCAATTGAAAATCAAGGAAAATTAACAGACGAAATTGTAATAGCATTAGAAATAGCAAAAACATTAGCAGAAGTAGAAGATATTTATAGACCCTATAAACAAAAAAAGAGAACAAGAGCAACCATCGCAAAAGAAAAAGGATTAGAACCATTAGCGAATATTATCTACTTACAAAAAGAAAAGCAACCAATAGAAGAAATAGCAAAAGAATACATAGATACAGAAAAGGGAGTAGAAACAGCACAAGAAGCAATTGCAGGAGCATTAGACATTATTGCAGAAAACATATCAGACAATGCAGAATACCGTAAACAAATAAAAAGACTTACGTATCGTGATGGAATGATTGAAACAAAAGCAGGAAAACCAGAAGAAAAATCAAATTATGAAATGTATTACGAATTTAGTGAAAAAATAAATCGAATTCCTAGTCATCGAATTTTAGCAATTAATCGTGGAGAAAAAGAAGAATACTTAAAAGTAAAAATAACAAAACCAGAAGACCAAATTATAACAAAAATTGAAAAAGATATATTACAAGGACAAAACCAATATACAGAATATTTAAAAACTGCAATATTAGATAGCTGGAAACGTTTAATAGAACCATCCATAGAAAGAGAAATTCGTTCGGATTTAACAGAAAAAGCAGAAGAACAAGCCATCAAAGTATTTGGTCAAAATGCAAAACAATTACTATTAGGTGCACCATTATTAGGGCTAACCGTAATTGGATTTGACCCTGCTTATCGAACCGGTTGTAAAATAGCAGTCATCGATGAAACAGGAAAATTATTAGACACTACAACCATCTATCCAACAGAGCCTCAAAACGATGTAGAAGGTGCGAAAAAAACACTAATGAATCTAATTGCAAAATATAATGTAGACATGTTTGCCATCGGAAATGGAACCGCATCACGTGAATCGGAACTATTTGTAGCAGATGTCATAAAGGAAATAAAAGAAAAGTATGGAAAAGAAGTACATTATACAATTGTTTCAGAAGCAGGAGCATCTGTGTACTCAGCGTCAAAACTTGCTACCGAAGAATACCCAGATATTAATGTATCCCTAAGAGGAGCAATTTCAATTGCAAGAAGATTACAAGACCCATTAGCAGAACTAGTAAAGATAGAGCCAAAAGCAATTGGAGTAGGGCAATATCAACATGACGTAAATCAAAAGAAACTAGGAGAAAGTTTAGGTGGCGTAGTAGAAGATGCCGTAAATAAAGTAGGAGTAGATGTTAATACAGCTACACCATCTCTTTTATCTTATGTATCAGGAATTAACAAAACAATTGCAAACAATATCGTAAAATATAGAGATGAAAATGGAAAATTAAAAGAAAGAAAAGAACTACTAAAAGTACCAAAATTAGGAAAAGTAGCTTATGAACAATGTGCTGGATTTATCCGTATCTTTGATGGAAAAAATCCATTAGAAATTACCTCTGTACATCCAGAAAGTTACGAAGTAGCAGAGAAATTATTAAACAATATAGGACATAAGCCAAAAGACCTATTGCAAAAAGAAACATTAAAAGAAATAAAAGAAAAGCTAGCACAACTAAATGTAAACAAAGTAGCAAAAGAATTAGAAATAGGAGAAATGACACTAAAAGATATCATAGCAGAACTATCTAAACCAGGAAGAGACCCAAGAGAAGAAATGCCAAAGCCAGTACTTCGCACAGATGTTTTAAAATTTGAAGACCTAAGAGAAGGACAAATCTTAACAGGAACCGTACGTAACGTTATCGATTTTGGAGCATTTGTAGACGTAGGAGTAAAACACGATGGACTAGTTCATATCTCCGAAATGAGCGAAAAATTTGTAAAAAATCCATCTGAAATAGTATCGGTAGGAGATATTGTAAAAGTAAAAGTAATTAGTATTGATAAAGAAAGACAAAAAGTAAAATTAAGTATGAAATTATAAATAAGAACAAAATAAAAGGTAAAAAATAGTAGTATAAATGAAATAGTAAAAAATAATTCAATCATAAAGATGTAGTAAGAATACAAAAATTCTTACTACATTTTTTAGCTTAAAGAAACATTCCAATAAAAGATTTTCTACCAATGAGTATATAATTCGACAAAAAATAATTTTATAAAAATAGATAAAAAACATACGGAAATACATAAAAAGAGACATGAAACAAATATGTAAACAAGTTGTTAATAAAATATCATATAACAATCCAAACAAAAGTAACCGTAAGAATGTTTGGAAAATATATAGAATACTGGTAAAAACTACTATTTACTAATAAAATAGAAATAAGTATAATAAAAGAAAGGATAAAAAGAAAAATACTTCATAATGAAAAAAGTTAATCTTTATCATTATGAAAGATAGACAAAAAAAGTTAGTACCTTAATGTAAAAACAATAAATTTATGTTATTAAGAGGAGAAAAAATGAAGAGAGATATCAAAATAATTAGTAGCATTTTGACAATTTTATTAATATTACATATTATTTTTCCATTAGTAACCAATATAGAAATATCTGTTTCTTATGCAGCAGCAATAGCAATTACAGACTCAGGTGTAACATATTCCTATAGCAATAATACAAATGCCATTTTAACAATAACAGGTTCAGGAATAATAACAGATAAATGGAAAAGTAATGAAAAATTAAGTACATATGTAGCGAAAGTCAAAAGTGTTAAAATTAATAGTGATAATATAACGGCCATAGGAGATAATGCGTTTAGTAATTGTGTGGCATTAACAACTGTTACTTATACAAAGCACAATATTACTTCTATAGGAACATCAGCATTTAATGGATGTACAGCACTTGCTAGTATTACAATACCAACAACAGTTACTACAATAGGAGTATCAGCATTTAATGGATGTACAGCACTTACTAGTATTACAATACCAATGGCAGTTACTACAATTAAAAGAAGTGCTTTTGAAGGTTGTACTTCTCTTACAACAGTAAAATATGGAGAAGTATCAACAAAATATTATGGTAATAAAATGAAAATATATCGTTCGATAGAAAGTAATTTGACAACGATAGAAGAAAATGCATTTAAAAATTGTACAAAATTACAATCATTTACATTAAACAATGAAAAAATTGAAACATGCGATTGTGATGCACATTTATTAGAAAATATATCATCAATAGGAGATAATGTATTTTTAAATACTGCTATCAAAGAGATTTGTATCTTAAACAAAACTGCAGGAGGAAGAGTATCAAGTAACCAAACAATTCGATGTTATCGAGACTCTGCTATGGTTTCAAAAGCATTTGAATCCAATGCAAATATTACTTATATTATATGGGATACAGAGTTAAAAGAAGCAAATATAGATCAAAATATTTCATATTCTTATGACTGTTATGCAAGTAATCACATTCCTCAACCTACAATTGCAGAAGCAAACACTTATAAATACACAGTTAATTTAGATGCACCTGGATATTTAATACTATCAACAATTGCAGCAAGAAGTGGATGTAACAATGCAAATGCAACTGTATATATATGGATAGATCGAGCAGAAAATGTTAAAATAGATAAAAGTACAGCAGAGGATACAGCAACAATTAAGATTAAAAATCAAAATTATGTGAAACAAAATACAAATACTTTATTATCACCTGGAACACATACAATTGAAATATATGTAGGAGTTACTAATAGGACGTCAAACCACAACCCAAATCATATGATACATGTAGGAGTTTCTTACATTGGAATATATCAGCAAGGCTTTGCTGTAGATTATAATGGAAATACGGCAACAAGTGGTAATACACCATATCAATCAAAGATAAAAGGAGAAACACTTACATTAAAACAAAATGGATTTACAAAAACAGGATATACATTTACAGGATGGAATACTAGAGCAAATGGAACAGGAAGTAGCTATAGTGCAGGAGCAAATTATGCAACAGATGCAAGTATGTTACTATATGCACAATGGAGAACGAACCGTTCAACATTAAAAGTACATCCAAATGGAGGTTCTTGGAATAATACAACAAACGAAAGTAGCTTTACTGAAAATTACAATACAACTAAAAGTATACCAATTCCAACTAGAACAGGATATAGTTTTACTGGTTGGAGCAGAACTAACACTTATGGTTCTTTATCTTCTACTACAAGTGCAGCAACCTATACATTTGGAACAACAGATAATGTAACCGATACAATTACAGCAAATTGGCAAAAAAATAATTACAACTTAGAAGTAAGACCAAACGGAGGAACTTGGAATGGAAAAACCAATAACCAACCATTTACAATAGAATATCAGGGCACAAAAACAATAGCATTACCAACAAGAAATGGATATACCTTTACAAGTTGGAGTTTAAATGGAACAGGAAGTACAATGAGTTCCCTAACAGCCAATAATGCAACCTTTACAATGGGAGCTAACAATGCCACATTAACAGCAAATTGGAAAAAAAATAATTATAACTTAGAAGTAAGACCAAATGGAGGAAGCTGGAATGGAAGTACCAATAATCAAACATTTACCATAGAATGTGAAGGAACCAAAAAAATGGTATTACCAACAAAAGATGGATATACCTTTACTGGTTGGACATTAACAGGAGCTGGAAGTAGTATAAGTTCTCCAATTGCGAACAATGCAACCTTTACGATGGGATATGAAAATGCTACCTTAACAGCAAACTGGCAAATTAATAAATATAATTTAGAAGTAAATCCAAATCATGGAACATGGAATGGAACAACAGAAAAGCAAAATTTTACTATTGATTATGGAGGAACACAAATTATTCCCGTTCCAAGTAGAAATAGTTATAACTTTACAAAATGGGTATTAACAGGGGAAGGAAGTAAAATGAGTTCCCTAACAGCTAATAATGCAAATTTTACAATGGGACATGCAAATGCTACTTTAACAGCACAATGGCAATTAATTACACATAGCATTACAGGAAATATAACATGGAATGATCAAAACAATCGATATACTTCTAGACCAGCTAGTGTACAAGTAATATTAAATTCGGATGAACCAGTAACAGAAATATCGCAAGGAGCATTAAGTACACCAGCTACGAAAAATGTAACAGAAACACAATATCAATTTGATAGTGTACAAAGCAAAAAAACAAAAGATAATACAAATTATAAATATACCATAGGTCAAAACAAAGTACTAGGATATGAAACGATTATAAATGGATATAACATTACAAATAATTTAATATTACCAAGTTATACTTCACAAATTACAATGAAACCATATCATACTTTTGAAGACAAATTATTAAAAAATGGACAAGTAGAAATAGTAGGTATTGTTACAGCAGATAATCAAAACCGTGATAAAGTAGGCGC
The DNA here is from genome assembly GCA_949155365.1 of uncultured Clostridia bacterium. GTDB lineage: Bacteria > Bacillota > Clostridia > TANB77 > CAG-508 > UMGS1663. The sequence continues at coordinate 27,035 of CASCUT010000015.1, read as the reverse complement.
ATGTAACGAAGAAGTAAATTTAGAAATAGATAATGCAATAGAAATTGATACAAATAGTATAAAAATAAGCTATATTGACAAAGAAGGAAATACGAAAAATATAACCAATTACCGCTTAACCAATCATTTACTAAGTGTAAATTTTGAAAGTAATAAAGAGTCTCATATAACAGCAGGAGATAGCTTAAAAATAGAATTAAAAGGAACTTTAAAAGAAGAAAAACAATATACTAGCATCCTTTCCTATACAGGCTACCTAAGAGATTATGAAACAGGAAATGATACAGGAATAAACTTAGGAACTTTAGTAACTTCAACGAACGATATAACAGAAAGTATTGCAGGAAAACAAATGCCAGAAGCAAAAATACAATTTCAAAAAGTAGATAGTATTACAAATGAAAAATTAACAGATGCTACATTTATTTTATATGAGTGGAATGGAAATGAATACATTGAAAAAGAAACCATACAAGATGTAGACCAAAATGGAATTTACGAATCAGCATATTATCGATGGAATGATACTACACAAGGAAACTATAAAATAATAGAAACAGGAGTACCAGAAAATCATAAAGATTCCAAATTTAGTATGGAATATAGTATAAACCAACTAAAAAAAGAAAATTATACAATTGAAGTAGACTATGACAACGAAGAATATGATATTCAATATACAGAAGGAATACCAGATGGTTTTGAAAAAGTAAAAGGAATTATAGGAAATGAACCATATAAAGTAAAAGCACAAATTACAAAAGTAGACAAAGAAACAGGGCAAATAATACAATCAGAAGGAATATTTAGTATTTATGAATGGAATAAAGACACAAAGCAATACGAAGAATACAAAAATAAGAAAACAAACGAAAAAGTAACAATGGACAAGCAAGATAATCGATATTTAAGTAGTGAATGGTTATACTATACTACAAAAAATGAAGGAAAATATAGAATTATTGAAAATAAAGCACCACAAGGATACTATGCAGATTATGTCCAAGAAGCGGAAAAGAAAACATATGATATAGATATAATAAGAAGTATATCAAGTGAAACATTTGGAAATCAAAAAATAACAAACGAGGCAACCATTCTACTAGAAAGTGTAGTAGGAGAAGAAACAATACAAAATACAAGAGTAAAAGCAGAATTACAAGTGCAACTATTAGATAAAGAAAGTCAAAAAAACATAGGACAAGCAGACAGCAAGTTAGAAGGAGCAATATATGGATTATATGCAAAAGAAGATATCTATCATGCTGACGGAGTAACATCAAGATATTCAGAAGAGACAGAACCAGGGTTACTATATCGAAAAGATGAATTAATTATAAGCGAGATAACAAACGAAGAAGCAAGGATGGACTTTAAGGACCTAGAATGTGGAAGATACTATTTAAAAATGATATCAGCACCAGAGGGCTATGTAGAAGACGAAACAGAATACGAAATAAATTTAAGCTATCAAGGAGAAAGCGTACAACAAGTAGTATTAGAAAAAATAATAAAGTTGCAAGTAAAGAAACAAGCATTTCAAATTCAAAAACAAAAAGAAAACAAAGAAGCCTTAAATAATGCAGGTTTTAGTATTTATCAAATCAATGAATTGAGTATTGTAAAAGAGGGAAAAATTGAAAAAATAGCAGAAAATAAATATCAATTAAAGGATAAAAATGCAAAACAAGATAAACGCTTAAATCAAAAACAAACAGAAGATGGAATGTATTACTTAGAAGACTTAATTGATTACTATTATCAAAGGTACATAGCAGAAGAAGGAAATGCAACAGTATTGCCAGGAGATAATGAAGTATATTATCCATATGAGATGGAAAATGAACCATATGTATTAGACTATAAAAACAATCAACAAGGAGAAGAAATAACAGAAATAAGAACCAATCAGAAAGGTTTTTTAAGAAGTACAGAATTAGCTTATGGAGAATACATCGTAATAGAAACAAGTGTACCAAGAAAACAAGAAGTAGCAAAACCATTCATTGTGAAAGTAGAAAGTAATGCACCAGAAGTACAAGAAACCCGTACAATAATAGATAACGATTATAAAACAAAAATCAAAATTTATAAAAAGGACCAAGAGACAAAGCAAACAGTTTTAAAAGACAAAACAAACTATATTATTAAAGATGCACAAACAAACGAAATAGTAAGCAAAGAAGTATGGGATGAGACATTAAAAGAGAAAATAGAATATGGAACATTAGAGCATCCATTTGAAACAACAGCTTCTGGCTACCTTATTACGCCATTTGCAATAAAAACAGGAGAATATATTTTAGAAGAAGTAAAAGCACCAGAAGGATATAGTGTAAATGGTTATGAAGGAAGTTCGAAAGATGGAGAAATCCAATGGCAAAGAGAAGAAAAAGTAAAATTTTCTATCAATAGTAATATCCCTTATTATATGGACGAGAATTCAGAAAAAATAATTGTACTAAACCAAGAAAATAAAGCAGTTGTAGGAACCATAAAAATAATAACAACAGGAGAATATTTAAGTAAAGCAGAAGAAAAAAATCAATATGAATTTCAATATGAAAGAAGACCGATAGAAGGAATAACCTACAATATATACGCAAACGACGATATTTATACACAAGATAATCAAGGAACATTGCTATATACAAAAAATCAGTTGATAGGAGAAGTTATTACAAACAAACAAGGAAAAGCAACAATAGAAAATCTTCCACTAGGAACCTACTTATTAGAAAAAACAAAACAGTTAGAAGGCTTTAGCAGAAAAGAACCAATAAAAGAAGTAGAAATTAATTATGAAGGGCAAGAAGTACCAGTAGTATTCGAAGAAGTATTCGAAGAAGAAATAAGGCAAAAAGTAGAAATTACAATTCATAATAAAGACAGTCAAACAAAGGAAAAGAGAGTAGGGGGAGAATATGCTTTATATACAAGAGAAGAAATTGAATACATAGATGCAGAAGGAACTTCTCAAATAATTCCAAAAGATAAAAAAATAATAACACTAACAGCAAATGAAGAAGGAAAGATAGAAATAAAAAGAGATATCAATATCGATTTGCCAAAAGGAAAATACTATTTCAAAGAATTAAAAGCACCAAAAGGATATATATTACAAGAAGAAATATTAGAAATAGACGCAACAAAAGAAGAAGAAGCAGAAATTATTCGAATTGAAGAAGACTTCTTTGGAGGAACAATAACAATAGCAAACATAAAAGAAATAAATGAAAACGATGAAATCACAAAAGGTTCACAATTCGAAATTAGAAGAAAAGATACAGAAGAAGTAGAACAACACTTTACCACTAATGGGAAAGAAGAACAAATCGAAATGTTAGAAACGAATGTCTCATATGAAATTGTGGAAACAAGTCCAATTCCAGGTTATACTACAGCAGAAAAAGTAAGTTTTCATCTAACAGAAAATGGAACAGTTATAGTAGAAGAAGGGGCTGAACAAGAAGAAAATACAATTATAATAAGAGACTATCCAACAAAAGTGCAAATTAAAATAATAGATGAAGAAACCAAAAATAAAATAGACCATTTAGAAATTACAATAATAGACAAAGAAACCAATCAAGTAGTAGCAGCCACAAAAGGAAAGAAAGATGACACAATAGAAATAGTGGAAACAGAAGAAGGATACTATTTGGAAAAAATACCAATAGGAGAATATATCATAAAAGAAAAGACACCAGAGGGATATCAAGAAGTAGAAGAAGTAGATATGATGGTAAAAGACACAAAGAAACTTCAAATAGTAAACATAGAAAACAAAAGATTAATCTATGATATGCAAGTAGAAAAAGAACTAAAAAGCATTACAATAAATGGAAAAAAGAAAACAGTTCCAAAAGGAGAAATCCAAAAGGTAGAAATTCAAGAAAGTAAAATAAGTACCATCGATATAAGATTAGAATATACAATACGAGTAAGTAATGTAGGACAGACAAAAGCAACAATTGGTAAGATTATAGACAACATACCAGATGGTTTTGCGCTAATTAGTACTAATTGGAAAAGAAAAAACAAACAAGCAATATGGGATGCACAAAAAGAAGAATTAGCTCCAGGAGAAAGTAAAGAAGTAGAAATTATACTAAAATGGATAAATAATGAATCAAACTTTGGGGAAAAGAAAAATGTAGCAGAAGTAAACGATAGTACAAACCCATATCATTATGAAGATAAAAATACAGCAAACAATTACGGAGAGGTAACAACCATATTTAGTATAAAAACAGGAGCAGAAGAAAAGATAAATCAAATAAAGATAATAGAAATTATCTTAATAGGAGGCATTTTTAGTATTACTTTTATAGGTATTATCAGTTTAATCAGAAAAAACAAATATAACAAAAAATAACATCTCGTTAATTGAGATGTTATTTTTTGAGTTCTCTTATTTATAAAATTAATTATATTTTTCTTGAATCTCTTTAATTTTATCATATTCTGTATCTAAAATAGATAAAAATATTTTAGCAAGTGCAGGGTCAAATTGTGTGCCAGAACATCTTTCAATTTCCGCCTTTACGATATCTAAAGATAACGCATCACGATACGTTCTTTTTGAAGTCATTGCATCAAAAGTATCCGCAATAGCAGAAATTCTAGCAAACAATGGAATTTCTTCTCCTTTTAAGCGAGAAGGATATCCATTACCATCATATTTTTCATGGTGGTGTTTTACAATTGGTAAAATATCTTTAAAAATAGTAGCATTTTGTAAAATATGAGAACCAATCGTAGGATGATTTTTAATCTGAGAATATTCATCATCTGTAAGTTTGGATTCTTTTAGCAAAATACTATCTGGAATACCAATTTTACCAATATCATGGAATAAGCCACCAATACGAAGAATCTTCAATTCTTCCTCTGATAAATTTAATTTTTCGCCAATTAAAACAGAATACTCGGAAACACGATCAGAATGCCCTCTTGTATAAGGGTCTTTTGCTTCAACGGTATAACGTAATACTTCAATACTTTCTAAATAGGCATGCTCTAACTTATCATAAGTATCAGAAAGCTCATTATTAATACGTTTAATTTCATTCATTTGGCCAATGGATTTAATTCCAGATTCGATTAACAAAAGAAGTTGGTCAAATTTGTCACTTTTTTCGCAATATCCTTGAATATCAAGCCTACGAATGGTATCCAAAGGTGGAGCTAAATCTTTATGTCCTGTTAGTAGTAAAATATATAAATCTTGATTAAACTTACGAATTTCTTCAACGACTTCATCACCATGAATAGGAGTCATAATAAAATCCAAAATCATCATATCAAAATGTTCATTTTTGACACGTTCAATTGCTTCCATTGGGTCTGTTACGCCAGTGAAATGATAACCAGAACGTTTTAAAAAGATAGAAAGAGAATCGACAATTCCCATTTCATCATCTACCGCGATAATTTTATAACCATTAGATGGTACACCAGGTACACCTTTTCTCATAAAGTTCCATTCCTTTCTAATTAAACACATTAAAAAGATAACATAAATGAAAGAATAGTATAAAATGTTATCTAAATTAGTATCATTATATCTATAATAGTAATAAAAAGCAACAAAAAAAGAAGAAAAAAGTCGAAACTTGAAAAAAAGTAAAAAAACATATAACGAATAAGTAAAGAAAAGTGAAAAAAGTAAAGTAAAATTTATAAAAGTACGAATAATAAGAAATAAAGTTAAGATTTTCTAAGTAATTTAAGTACTCAGAAAATCTTAAACTCTTCTCATGATAAGGTAAAAAAGTTATTAATTCCATTTATAAAAATTACGGATATTATGGTACCAATAATAAACCATACGAATTATTAAATTGGTAAAATAATATGAAACTCTGTACCAATACCAGGCTTAGAATCAAAAGTGATATTTCCACTAAAGTGAGCTCTAATATTAGAATATGACATAAATAATCCTAGACCAGTACCATTTTTTCCTTTCGTAGTCACCATTTCTTTAAATAATTTATCAGAAATTTCTTTTGGAAGACCACCTGCATAATCTTTAATAGAAATAATCACATTAGCATTTTCCTTTGAAACCGTAAGTTCGATGGTTTCATTGGTTTTGCCATAATATGCTTGAATACTATTGGAAATCATATTATTAATTACTTGTACTAAACTGTTTACATTTCCTTTTAACTCAGTATTTCCATCGATAGCAACAGAAACTTTCAAATTAATTAAAGCATTTTTTAACTCATGTCTCATTAAAATATCAACACGTTTAACTAATTCATCAATAGTAAACAAATAAGAATCTTGTTCTGACATAACAACAGCTTGACCTTTAACAGCAGTAATTACATCAGACATATATTCTGTATATTCTTTAATCTTTTGGGTCCATACAACCATATCTTTTGCAATATCATGATGGTCATTTTCATTTACCTCGGGATCACCAATCGAAATATCATATTCTTTAATTAAATCATTAAGCCCTTCTGTTGCACCAGAAATGGACATAATAGGAGTCTTTAAGTTATGAGCAATGCCACCAATCAACTGCCCTAAAGAAGCCAAACGTTCCTTTTCCATTAGCATCTGTTGATTATCTTGAATGGTTTGCATATCTTGAATATGTTGAGTAGTATCTTTAAATAAGATTAAGGTTCCCAAAAAATTTCCATTTGAAGTAATCGTATTCATTTCAATATGAAAATGTTTTTGAAAAGATGGAAACTGTTTTTCAAAGTAAACAGTCTTTGAAGAATTTCTAATTTCTTCTAAAGCTTGTCTAAAAACGGTTTCATTGATAATGTTTTCTTTTTTAGAAGAAAGCAAATCAAAAATATCACTATTTCGAACAAGAGAAGCCTTTAAACCAAAAGTTGTTAAAAAAGTTTCATTGAAATCGGTAATAATATGATCTTCATTTAGTACAATATAGCTATCTGAAATACGGTCAACAATCTTTTGCAAAGCAATGGGAGAAGTCTTAAATAATTGAAACTTAAACATAGCAAAAGCATAGCAAAAGATAGTGATAATGTAAGTAATAGGTGTTACATAGATACTAATATCCAAAACACCAAAAGTAGCAAGACCATTTACAATGGTTGGAATAAGTGTACCAATAATAATTAAAATAGACTGTTTCGAAAAGAAACCAGAATTCTTAATTGCATAAGAAATTAAGAAATAAACACCAATAAAAATACATACATACGAATAGATACTATGGATATTAAAATAATCTCCATATACAGTTTCAGAAAAATTAGTAGAATAATGCACATAAAATAAATGATGTGCATCATTTGTCCATAGTACCAATAAAGAAATAATTGGTACTATGAGCAATAAGCAATGTTTCCAAGAAAACTTAATTTTCGTATTAGCAAAAACAATTCCAGTAAATAATAAGCTAACAGGAAGGAAACAAGCTCCAATGTAAACAACATAATCAAACTTAATTGGTTCTATCTCACAAAGAGGAGATAAGATAATCTGTGCAATCAAAGCGATAGACCAAAGTAAAGTTAATAAACAGTTCGTAATAAACACTTTATGTAATTGCGTCTTCTTTTTTGTTCGTAGCGAATAAATCGCAAGTGAAAAAATGGAAATGGCGGAGATAATTAATCCCCAAAAAGTAACCTGATTTGTAAACATGAAAAAACCTCCTCTTTACATTAAACTTTCAATAAAATTCATTAAATACTCTTTTGTAATACTTGGCCATTTGAAATCAGTATCTTCCAAATAACGAATTGTAAAATCAGAATTTAATTTAATATTTGACTCATACACGAGATTTCGATTGGTATCAAAATCACTAAGAATTCCAGCAAGTAATTCATTCGAATTAGGAAGATTTAACATAGCATCAATTCGTTTTACGAACTCTTTACTTGTTAGAACTTCAATTGAGGAAATCTCATTAAAAATATCTAATAAAGTAGTAACCAGAACATGATTATGATTAAACAAATGGAAAATACGATTCAAAATCGTTGGATATTCCATAAGATGAATAATTGCTTGAGCACAACTATCTACAGGCGTAAATTCGGCATAACCTTGTAATAAATAATCTGGCATTATTTTAATTTTCATAAAAGTAAGAAGTCGATTTACATAGGCATTTTCTTGTACATTCATTTGAAACTTGCCATCTGAAATACGAGCCATTAAATTACCAATTCTTAAAATATAAGCATCCACACCATCGTTTATCGATTCTAGTACCAATTTCTCTGCTTCAAATTTACTACGAATATAAACATTATTTAAAGATTGATGAATAAAGAAATTGTTTTCTCTAAAAATAACATCATCCGTAAAATTCTGTTCCATAAAAGAACCAGTTGCAAAAGCATTTCCAGAAACACTTAAAGTAGAAATGTGATATAGCTTTTTGCAGAAACGTTTACAAAAATCAATAACATGTTGAGTTCCCATCACATTAATATCTTTGAAAGAAGAATAATCTCCATAATGAGAAACTTTAGCGGCAGAATGAATAACCGTAGAAACATGTTCCGATAAATCCATTAACGTTTGTTCAGGAAGTCCTAAATTACTTTGTGAAATGTCTCCATTGACAATAATAATTTGCTTGCCAATCAAAGAATCAAAACGTTCTCCAAAATAAAAATGTAATTTATCAAGTAATTTTTTCTCCAATGTTAATCCAAGTTCACTACGAATTAAGCAATACACTTTATTAGAAGGGAACAAGGTTAAATATTCTGCTAAAATATGAGCCCCTAAAAATCCAGTAACACCAGTAATTAAAATATTTCCAGGATTTATTTTTTGTTTTTCTTCTTTCGAATTCATTGTATATTCCAAGATATTCGAAATATTAGAAAAGTCTTCCGTTGCAAAATTAGAATAACCAGACAATAAGTATTGATCAATTCTATTGGCTAATTCTTCTATCGTTGTGTACATAAAAATATCAGAATAAGTAATGGTATTCGAAATTTTCATTAGTTCAATTTGAAGAGACATCGCAAGTAAGGAATCACCGCCAAGTTCAAAGAAATTGTCTTTAATACTAACAGGAGAAATGCCAAGTACCTTTTCAAAAATCCTTGCAATTTTAATTTCTAATTCATTTCGTGGTGCAACATAGGTCTTATCTGTCTGGAAGGCAGATAAATTAGGTAATGGAAGAGCTTTCTTATTAATCTTACCATTTGGTAAATAAGGTAACTCATTAAGCACTACAAAATAAGAAGGAACCATATAACGAGGAATATTATTTCCTAAATAAGAGCGCAAATTAGTAATAGGAACACGGTTACTTGTTACTAAATAAGCAATCAAAAAGGTTCTTCCTTGTTCATCATTTCGAGCAGTAACCACCGCTTTATCAATATCAGGAAATCTCAAAATCCATTTTTCAATTTCATCTAACTCAATTCGAAGACCACGTATCTTAATTTGATTATCAATTCTTCCAATATAGGAGATTTCACCATTTGGCAAATAAGTTCCCAAATCACCAGTACGATAAAAACGAGTATTAGTATCAAAAGGATTTACTAAAAAACGTTCCTTTGTAATCTCTTCATTATTAACATAGCCAATACCAACACCATCTCCAGCAATATAAATCTCGCCAGAAACACCAATAGGGCAAACATTTAAATCCTTATCTAAAATGTAAATTTGTGTATTATCGATTGGTCTACCAATATTAATCTTAGAATAATGTGTCACATCCGTAAAAGTAGAAAATACCGTGGTTTCAGAAGGACCATAACCATTATAAACAGTAATGTCTCCCATTTCTAAAATTTGTGCAAGTAAGCTATCTGGAAGAGCTTCACCAGCTAATGTAATAAATTTTAAATCCTTCAAATGAGGCATTTGACTTTGATGGTCCATAAAAATTTGCATTCTAGAAGGAGTCATTTGAATCGCTTTTACTTGATGTTTTTCAATCAAAGCATCTAAAAGTTTAGCTGTTACTTGTTCATCTTTGTTTGCCATAACAATCTTCAAACCTTTTTGAAGACAAATTAAAGTTTCAAATACAAAAATATCAAAACTAATTGTAGTAATAGAAGCCATTGCCATATTGCCATAAGAATTCTTTAAAAATGCAACACTATGATTTAAAGAATTTGTTAAATTAGTAAGAGCCATATGATTTAACATTACCCCTTTTGGATTTCCAGTAGAACCAGAAGTATAAATAATATAAGAAGGGTCAGTAGGGAAGTTTACAATATTCAAATTAGTAGTATCGCCAGAATAGATCTCTTCATGGTCCAATTTTACATTTAAGGAAGATGCAAAATGATCCGAAGAATCAAAACACAATACTAAATTAGCATGGCTATTTTCTAACATATAATCAATTCTATTTTTTGGAAAACTTGGGTCAATTGGAATATAACAAGCTCCCGTTTTTAATACTGCTAAAATAGAAATAAGTACTTCTAAAGAGCGAGGAAGCATCACACCAACAATGCTATTTCTTCCAATCCCCATATGTTTCATATAACGAGCCAATTGATTTGCTTTTTCATTTAATTCTTGATAAGTAATCGAAGAATCTTCAAACGTAACAGCAATTGCATTTGGCGTTTTTTGACATTGCTCTTCTATCATTTGATAAATCGTTTTTTCTCGATGATAAGAGACTTGTGTATCATTAAAATTATACACAATTTGATTTCTTTCTTCTTCTGAAAGAATACGAATATCTGAAATTTTCAAATCTGCATTATCCACAACTTGTTCTAAAATGTGGATAAAGTGAAGAGAAAATCTCTCAATCGTTTCTTTTTTTAAGAGTGAAGTACAAAATTCAAAATTCAATGCCATCTCTTCTGCTGTTGGAATGACTTCTAACGACAAATCAAATTTTGCAATTTTCGTATCTGGAATATAGTAGGTGGCTTGAAGTCCATCAAAATGGAGAGGAACCATACCATCATTTTGATAAGTAAACAACGTATCAAATAAGGGACTTCTACTATTATCTCGAGTAATTGCCAAATCATTTACTAAGTCATCAAAAGGATATAATTGATGCTCAAACGCTTCCATACAATTTTCTTTTACCATCTCTAAAAAAGTAAGAAAACGCATAGAAGAATCAACATGATTTTTTAATGGTAAAGAATTAACAAACATTCCAATAACATGAAGTAATTCTTCTTTATTTCGATTCGTAATAGGGCTACCTACTACAATATCTTCTTGATTAGTATATTTAGCAAGTAAAATGTTGTAACAAGCAAGTAAAACCATATAATTTGAAACTTTTAACTTTTTCGCAAAAGCATTTAATTTTTTTGTTAAATCAGAAGAAATTTTCTGATAAACTTTAGCACCTGCAAAAGACTGAATGGCAGGTCTTGGATAATCAGTTGGCATGTTTAATACAGGAATTTCTTCTTGAAATTGTTTCATCCAAAAGTCTTTACTTTCTTGCCAAGTGTGTTCTTCAAGATTGCGATGTTCCCATTCAACATAATCAATATATTGAATGGAGAGACTTGACAAATCTTCCTCATTATATAATGTATTTAATTCTGTTGTTAAAATAGACAAAGACAAACCATCACTAATAATGTGGTGCATATCAAATAAAAGTAAAATCTGATTTTCTAATGTAACAAGATTTACTCGGAATAAAGGAGCTTTTGAAAGATCAAAAGGCTTTACAAAATTAGCGATGACATCATCGATATTCGAATGTTTTTGTAACGATTCTGTAATAGTAAAATCAACATGAGGAGCAATCTTTTGAAAAACCTCACCATCGATTAACTCAAAATAAGTACGCAAACTAGAATGTCGCTGAATCAAAGTCTCAAAACAACGGCTTAATTTTTCTATATCCGGTTTTTTATCAAATATAATAGCACCAGGCATATTATATAGAGTAGATTCTTCTCCTGCCATTTTAGAAGCATAATAAACTCTTTTTTGTGCAGAAGAAAGAGTATAATATTCTTTTTCCTCTGCTTTTTGAAGAGCAAAAGAAGAAATTTTACTAGCAGAAGCAATATGCTCCGACATTTCCTGAATAACAGGGTGTTCAAAAATATCGCGAACCATAAAATTGATATGATATTGATTCGATATTTTGGTACATAAATTAATAGCAGTAAGAGAATCTCCACCAATATCAAAGAAAGAATCGGTAATACTAACACAAGTTAATCCTAAAGCAGAAGTTAATTCTGTTACTAAAAATGTATCAATTTCGTTTCTAGGAGCAACTAGATTTTCTTTTATTCCTACTTCAGGTAAAGGAAGAGCTTTCTTATTAATCTTTCCATTCGGTGTATAAGGAAAAGCCTCCATTTTAACGAAATAATTAGGAATCATGTAAATTGGTAACTCTTCAGCTAAATAATTTCTTAAATCAGAGATTGCAATTTCCTCTTTTGCAATATAATAAGCGCATAACTTACTTGCATTATCGACTGGGTTTACAACACAATGGATAATATTTGAAAATTGGATAATTTTATTTTCAATCTCTTCTAATTCAATACGATATCCTCGAATTTTAACTTGAAAATCGGTTCTACCCAAATGAACCAACTCTCCCTCTTCCGTGAAATAAGCCAAATCATTTGTATTGTAAATAGTTTCATTACTACGGAAAGGAGAAACAATAAACTTTTCTTTTGTTAATTCATCACGTTTCCAATAACCACGAGAAACACCATCTCCACCAATATACAATTCACCAGCTACCCCAGTAGGTAGTAAATTTTTATTGGAATCTAAAATATAGCAAGTGGTATTGGCAAGTGGCTTTCCAATTGTAATTTTAGAAGAATTTGTTAATTCTTTAATCGTAGACCATACCGTTGTTTCAGTAGGACCATACATATTAAAAATACGAGCATTGGTGTATTTTTGTAATTTTTCTAACAATAATTTTGGAAAAGGTTCGCCTCCTACCATAATGTCCGTAAAATCATTTAAAAAGTCTAAATCATTCGTATTGGCAAGTAAAGTAGAAAACCTAGAAGGAGTCGTTTGTATCATATTAACATGATATTTTTTACATAGCTCACGAAGTAAAATAGGTGACATTTGCTCTGTATCATTTGCAAGAACCACTTTCATACCAGAAGTTAAACTACACCAAATTTCTAAAGCAAAAATGTCAAAACAAATAGTAGTAACCGATACCATGACTTTATTTTCGGAAAAATCAAGATGTTCTTTTTCCGCCAAAATAAAATTATGGATATTTTGGTGTGTCAGCATAACCCCTTTCGGATTTCCAGTAGAGCCTGAAGTATAAATCATATAAATCAAACTATCTGGAGAAATGACAGTAGCTAGATTTTCTATCTCAGAAGAATGATAAATAGAAGAATCTAATGAAATATCAATTTTGTGTAAGTTATTATCTAATAAATGACTAGTATCAGAATGAACTAGAATGGTTTTACAATCACTATCTTCTAAAATATAGGAAATTCGGTCAAGTGGATATTCAGGGTCAATTGGCAAATAAGTAGCTCCAACTTTCAAAATAGCAAGTAATCCAATTATCATTTCAGGAGAACGATGAAGCATAATACCAATAATATCCTTTGGTTTTATACCATCTTTTATCAAATAATGTGCCAATTTATTGGCTTCTTTATTTAATTGTTCATAAGTAAAAGAAGTATCATTGCAAATCAAAGCAATATTATTTGGTGTCTTTTCAACTTGTTCTTCAAAATAGTCAACCACAGTTTTAGAAGAATCATAAACGAAAGCGGTATCGTTAAAATCATGTACTATCTTTTGTTTTTCAGCAGGGGTAACAATACTAAGGTCCTCTACCAATAAAGAAGGACATGTTAAAATCTGTTCTATCATAAAACAAATTCTTTCATGAAGAGCACAAATATCTTTTTCATCATATAAATTTAATCGATAATCATAAGAAATATTAAGTAATCCCTCATCATTCATATCAAATAAATGAATTTGCATACTATCTGCAAGCTTATGATTAAATGTCCATTCCACACGATAAGGAATTTCCGCATCCTTTCGATTCGTTCTTGCATTTTGATAAGAAATTAAAATATTATACAAATTTGGTTGAGAAGGATTCTTTTTACGAATATCTTCTAACAAATTTTGATAGGGATATTTTTGATGACGAAGCATTCCTAATGAATCAAAAGCAATCTTTTTCGCAAAATCAACAAAAGAAGTAGAATCCTCAATCAAAAAATGAAAAGGAACAGTACTAATAAACATACCAGGAGTATGTTTTTCAACAAAAGTAGAACGATTTAAAATAGGAGTTCCAATTACAAAATCATTCAAATTCGAAACCTTACTAATATAAGTAGCATAAATTGCCATAAAAAAGTTAAAACTAGATATTTTATAAGTAGAGCAAAACTCATTAATTTTTCCAACAATATCTTCTGGAAGAATAAAGGTTTTTCTTTCTGCTTCACAAGAAGTTCCTTTCTCTTGTTTCATAGAAGGAATAGTTCCAATCTCAGGAACGGTTTCAAAAATAGCATTCCAATAAGCCTTATCCTTTTCAAACTTATTGCTTACTAAATAGTCTTGCTCGGACTTCATATAATCTAGATAAGAAGTAGCCGTTTCGGTTGCTTCCTCTTCTTTTAAAAGAGAAGAATAAAGATTCATAATTTTACTAGCAAGTAAGGTAGAAGTACAAGCATCACAAATGAAATGATGAGCAATTAAAACAAACCCACCTTTTCCATTGGGAAGACGGTACATGGTAAAACGATGCAAATAAGATTCAAATAAAGTAAAAGGAAGAGCAACTAACTGATGTTGTAAATTAGGCAAATCTTCCTCACTAGAAAGGTCTACTAACTCCATTGGAAAAGGCTCAAATTCTGTAAAAAATTGCTTCGGTTCATCCTTATCTGTTTTTTGTAATTGAAGACGAAAACTATCATTATCTTTTACAAATCGATAAATTGCCTCTTTCAATTTATTAAAATCCACTACTTGATCAATATGGACAGTACCACATAAATTATTTACTCCCATCCCTTGATAGAACTGCTCTGTATACCAAATTGACTTTTGTGGATTGGTTAATTCATAAAAATTTTTTTCCATATAGCAATCTCCTAAATTTTTCTATTTTTTCTTATTATATAATAACAACCCCAAAAAGCAACATTTTTTTGGGAAATTTTTCAAAAAATTCAATTCTTTAGTAGAAATATACTAAGTCATAAAAATAAGACAAGAAAAAGATTAAAATGAAAAATATAGGAAATAATGAAAATAAGATTACCAAGAAAGGAAGAAAAAAGATGTATCGCTATAAAAAAGCAGGAAAGCAAAAATTAAAAAATGCAGGTCTTATTTTTGTTATCATGGTATTAACTTCTATCTTTAGCATCTTTTGTTATAAAATTTATGAAGGAATTCAAATTAATACATATGAAACACAGGCAGGAGAAGCGGAAAAAACAATTAAAAGTGTAGAGAAAATGAAAGAACAGGGAACACAAATAGCACAAGTAATAGAAGAAGTAACTTCTTCTGTTGTAGGAATATCCAAAATAAAAAATACAGGAAGTACCATTTTTCTAAAAGATGGAGCAACACAATTAGGATTAGGAACAGGTGTAATTGTATCAGAAAATGGCTATATTTTATCCAATGAACATGTAACAGGGGCAAAATATAGCAACTGTTATGTCACACTAGAAAACGGAAGAAACTATTCTGCCAATGTAGTATGGTCAGATGCCAATTTAGACTTATCCATCTGCAAAATAAATGTAAAAAATTTACCCTATGCAACACTCGGTGATTCTAGTAATAACCATGTAGGAGAACCTGTTTATGCAATTGGAAATCCCATTGGCTATGAATTTCAAAGAACAGTAACCGCAGGAATTATAAGTGCATTAGACCGAACAGTAAGAATTGATGAAAATGAAACCAGTATTTATATGGAAGATTTAATCCAAACCGACGCTACCATTAATCCAGGAAATAGTGGAGGACCACTTATTAACTTAGATGGAAATGTCATTGGCATTACCTCTGTTAAAATTACAACAGCAGAAGGAATACGGATTTGCCGTTCCTATTAATATTATAAAGCCGATTATCGAATCCTATTTAAAAGAAGACAAATTTGAAGAAGCAAGCTTAGGTATTTTTGCTTATGATAAACAAATTATTCCTTACATTGACTCAGAAATAGAAGCACCAAAAGGAATATATATTGCACAAATAGCACTTGATTCACAAAGTGCAAAAAGTGGACTAAAAATAGGAGACATCATTACCAAAATAGATGATTTAGAATTAACCAAAATGTGTGATTTAAGATGTTACATTTATACCAAAAAACCAGGAGAAGAAGTAACATTAACCATCATAAGAAATCAGAAAGAACAACAAATAAAAATTCAATTAGGACAAAAAATATAAGAAAGGAGAATTAGAATGGATCAATCATATTGGATATCCTCTTGGATAGAAAACAAAAAACAATATCCAAAACTACAAAAAGAAGAAAGCACAGAAATTGCAATTATAGGAGGAGGGTTAACAGGGCTTACGACAGCATATTATTTAACAAAAGAAGGAAGAGAGGTAATGGTATTAGAAAAAGATAAAATTTGTAATCATACAAGTGGGAATACAACAGCCAAAATAACAAGTCAGCATGGATTATTTTATTATTATCTATTGCAATCGCTAGGAAAAGAGCAAGCCAAACAATATTTAGAGGCAAATCAGCAAGCAATTGAAAACATAGCCAATATCATAGAAGAAGAAAAAATAGAGTGTGACTTTGAAAGACAAGACGCCTATGTATTTACACAAAAACAAGAAGAAATAGAAAAATTAAAAAAAGAAGTAGAAGCATTAGACTATTTAGGATTTGAAAGTGAATTGGTAGAACAAATAGAAGTACCAATAAAAGACAAACAAAAAGAAGAAAAAGAAGACCAAATCAATATTCAAAAAAAAGTATTAGGAGCTGTTAAATTCAAAAACCAAGCACAATTTAATCCTTGTCTATATGCACAAGGATTAGCAAACAAAATCGAAGAAAGAAAAGGAAAAATATATGAAAACACGAAAGTAATAGAAGTAAAAAAAGTAGAAGAAGGATATGAAATCATAACAGAAGAAGGAAAGATAAAAGCTGAAAAAGTAGTAATTGCCTCTCACTATCCAATTGTAAATGCACCAGGATTTTATTTTATGAAGATGTATCAAGTAACATCCTATCTAATTGCGGTAGAAACAAAAGAGCCTTTATTTAAAGGAATGTATATTAACAGTGAAGACCCAACCATTTCACTAAGAACAGCAAAACAGGGAGAAAAAAGACTACTTTTAATAGGACGGAATGGACCACAAAACAGGTGCTAAAATTAATTTGAAAGATAGTTATCAAAAATTAGAACAAGTAGCAAAACAATTATATCCAGATAGTAAAGTAGTCTTTCGTTGGAATACAGAAGACTGTATTCCACTAGATAAAATTCCATATATCGGAGAATTTTCAAACCTATGGCCAAATGTTTATGTAGGAACCGGTTATAAAAAATGGGGAATGACCAGTTCTAATGTAGCAGGAAATATCATCACAGATAAAATATTAGGAAAAGAAAATCCATATGAAGAAGTATTCAAGTCAACTAGATTAAAACCGATAAAAAACCACGAAGAGTTAGGAAACATGCTAAAAGAAGTAGGACATTCTGCTATTTTGAACAAATTAGAAAAAATAGAAGAATATACAAAAGACGTAAAACAGGGAGAAGGTAAAATTGTAGAAATAGAAGGGAAAAAAGTAGGAGTATATCGTGATAAACAAGGAGAAATCTATGCAGTAAAACCATATTGTACACATTTAGGATGTGAACTTTCGTGGAACAACTTAGAAGACACATGGGATTGCCCTTGCCATGGTTCCCGCTTTACGTATGAGGGAAAATCGATATATGACCCATCAATTAAAGATTTAGAAAGAATTCAAACAAAATAAAAAAGTATCTAGAGATATAACAAAAAAGAAGGGGAGTTGCAAGAAGCAACTCCCTTTAGAAATGTTTAAGACTTAGCTATTTCAATCTTCCGAAGGATAGATTCGATCAGACGACGGTCATGAACCACTTCATCCAAGCTAAGAATTAACACGTGACCAGACGCATCACATAAAGGATACGTATCAGGAACGTACAGAAACCGGTGAGAATAGTGAGTTGTGAAAATAGTAGGAACAACCCTATGACGGACAAGACCATGTCCCAAAAAATCAAGGTGATGTTCCTTCAAAAAAAGACTCATCGTATTATCAGCCAACATAATATGCACATAGTCCAGAGTAAAAACCCCCTCAATAAGGGAATCTTTAATATGAATGAATCCTGTATTATAGACCGTATCCATTTTTATCGTAGCCCGTGCCATAATTTCTTGCATGCAAAATACCTCCTTAACAATGATAATTATATATTAACATAAAACGAAAGAAAAAGCAAATTAAAAAATTTCTAAAAAAGTATTGAAATTTATAAAATAATATGATATTATATATAAGCATTTGTTAAACAAAACAAATCTCGAGGTGTAGCGCAGTTGGTAGCGCGCGTGGTTTGGGACCATGAGGTCGCAGGTTCGATCCCTGTCACCTCGACCACAGTAAAACTCTATCTCACAGTATTTGAAGGTATTTCACAATATCTGAGAATATTTGAGATAGTATTTTTTTACCCTATTTTAGCTGTGTATAGCTGACAATATTTTCTGGTTGCATTAAAATTTTTTCAATTATAATTGTATACGCATTATAATTGTATTATAGTTGAATAAAAATTCACCTAATATCTATTAATAAGAGAATTTTAAATAAATGTTGTGATGTTCACTTGTATTCTATCGTAAAATATTGTAATATTATAGCAACCTTTCTTGTCAAAAGGTAGTCTTTACTTAAAGACGGAAAGGAGGTAAATGAGATGACACAAGCCGAACTTATTCGAGAATTGGTTGAAAAGCTATTAGCAGAAAGAGATAAAAACAACGAACTTCAAACAAAACTTGAAGAATACAAAAAGAGTAAAGACTAAATGCGTCATACATAGTCGAGTATGGAGAACTATTGTGGTGGTTCTCCTGCTTTTTATTTTTAAGCATAAAAAAAGTATGTGTATTGTGGTACACATACGGTAAACAATATACACAAGCCGAACTAGAGTACATTGTTTTAATGTATTTATATGATAACATCTTTTAGTAGATTTGTCAAATATAAAATAATATGATAGACTATATGTGAAATAAAAAGTTAAAATATGGAACTGAAAAAAGCAATATAAATAATTACTAATTAATAAAAGAAAAGGAGAATTGATTTATGAAAAGTATTATACCATCATTCCGAGAATCATTATTTGTAGATAATACTGATATACTAATTGATATTTCAGAATATACAATTGATAATTTGATAGAAATGTCAGATACTTTAACTGACTTTCCAATTATAAAAACAATTTCAGCAACATTAAAAGGCTTTCATAATATATATGATAGAAACTTATTAAAGAATACATTAGTATTTATACAAGAACTAAATTCGGGAGAAATTAATAGGGATAAATATAGAGCATATAAAACTACACTAGAACATAATCCTAGCAAATGTGAAAAAGAGCTTGGTAGAGTTGTTTTAATTTTAAACAACATAATAGATGTTAATAAATCTAAAATATTAGCAAAGCTATACAAAGCATACATTAATAAAACATTAACTTGGGAAGAGTTTTGTGAATATTCTGAAATTGTAAACAGGATTTTTATGGAAGATATGACGATTCTAAAAGATATCTATGATGGTGATATTACTTTTATAAGCGAAACAAATAATGAAAATTATCGAATATATAGATTAAATTCGATTGGAATTATCGATATAAAATTAGATGAATTAACAGTTGGTGTTATTGATGGAAGTGAAGCTTTGAAACAATTAGTATCAATAAATTATATAGGAAAAAAGTTTCTAGAAATAGCATTAGGCTAGATTAATTTTAGAATGTTCTACCTGAAAATATCTGACACTATCTGTACCTATCTCTCACTTGCATTATAATTTTTTAATATGTCTCTAAAATACAGATAAATCAATACTTTTGAAATTAGTGAGCCATTTCGCCTCGACCAGAATATTAGAGCGAAGCGGATTTTAAAAAATCTACTTCGCTCTATTTTTAGGCAAAAAAATAGTATGTGTAATTGCAGTACACATACGCAAACAATAGATACAACCTAACCGAGAGTACATTGTTTAATGTAATGATATAATAACATCTTTTTTTTGTCAAATGAGACTTAAAAAATTTCTATCTAATACTATTTGTGCCTATTTCTTACTGACATTATAATATTTAAACATATCTGTAAAATATAGATAAATCAATACTTTTAAGATTAGTGAGTCCTTATATCTTGACCAGAAGATTAAAGCAAAGCACATTTTAAAAAATCTACTTCGCTCTATATTTTAAGATTTTACTATGTTCTATAAATAATATTCATAACTAAAAAATTAAGTATTCAAAAATTGAATTAAAGATTTATTTACGGTATCTTTAACCTCATAAAAGGCTCCATGACCTGCTTTTTCAAAAGGATATAAAATAGAATTATGAATATTTTTATTCATTATTTCTGCCATTCCAAAGGGGCATATTTTATCTTCTTTTCCATGAAAAATACCTGTTGGTACATAAATATCGTTCAAATCATCAAATACATTTTCATCTCTTAAAGCAATTAAAGAATTCATTTCTCCCAATCCAGAAGCAGTATTATTCAAATTTTGGAACCATTCTTTAAATGGTTTGGATGGTTGATTATAAAAGAAGATACTTCCAAAAAAATCATTTAAGGAAGGTCTATCATTAAGTCCAAGTTGAATTAATTGATTCGTTTCCTCTATCGATTGACCATATGGATTATAGTAAGATTTGCAATAAGAGGGAACAGCAGAATCTAATAAGCACAATTTTCTAACTCCATACCCTTGATACAGTTTCATATACCTTGTAACAATAGCACCACCCATTGAAAAACCCAACAAATCAAAATTCCATAGATTTAATGCATAGATAACACAGTATACATCAGTTGCAAATTGGTTGTAATGATATCCTGTATAAGTTACATCTGAATTTCCAAATCCTCTTAAATCTATGGTAATAATTCTATAATTTGCATGTAATAAAGTAGGGATTTGATATTCAAACATTTTATGAGATAAAGGCCAACCATGTACTAATACAATTGTTTTTTCGCCATTTGGATTTAACTCATATACTGCGATTTTCGCGTTATCATTTGAATGAATAAAAAACATAAAATTTCCTCCTATAATGGTTTTATTATAGTCTATTCAAAAATGTTATATTGGTTATCGATAGATAGAGTAAAAGAAATTAAATTTTAGGTATTCTAGGATAAATATGTAACTCAAAATTCGTTGGATCATCCTCTTTTCTTATAGCCTTTTGACTCTTTAAATAGGTAACCTTAAACAATATACTTTTTAGTAAGATATTTTTATCTTCGGCTGTTTTCAAGTGATGATATAAATCAATTACACTTTCTAATTTAGGTGTCATACTATCTTTGGGATTTAGTATGTCCCTATCTTTAAGTAAAAGTTCATTATATTCTTTTAATTTACTTTCTAAACTTTGAATGGTAATTTTTATGGATTTGGAACGATTAATAAATTCCTCTTTATCATAAATTCCATTTTCTAAAAAATCATAGATTTTATTCAGTTTAGTATTTTCTTTTTCTAATTCTTTCTTAGTGGTAGCAATCGACTTTTCAATGATTCTATTATTTTCAAAAATAGAATCCTCTTTCCCTTCATAATCTACTTTATAATGTTCAAGCCATATTCTTAAAGACTCGATTATTTTATTCTCTACAATATAAAGTTTAGAACTTACATTATCACATTTTGAATTACAGCACATAAGAGTAGCAGGTTTATTATCTTTATTGTAAGGTCTTCTTTGCATAGGTTTGCCACATTTTTGGCAAAAAACTAAACCAACTAATGGGTTTTGAACTTGATAGCTATGTTTTACCTTTGGAGTATTTTGTTTTCTTTTTTCTTGAACAAATTCCCAAGTTGTATTATCAATAATAGGCTCATGTAATCCATCAAAAACCAAATAATCTTGATTGCGAGGTCGATGAATAATAAGATGTCCATTTTTTGTTTTCTTTTCCTGTTTTCTCCTATTCCAAACAACTTTACCAATA
The DNA here is from genome assembly GCA_949155365.1 of uncultured Clostridia bacterium. Lineage (GTDB taxonomy): Bacteria > Bacillota > Clostridia > TANB77 > CAG-508 > UMGS1663. Next base: position 4,745 of record CASCUT010000015.1, on the reverse strand, counting down.
TAAGTAGGATTTGAAAGAATATCTTTCACAGAAGAAATCGTCCATTCACTAGAAATTCTAGGTTTTAAATTCATATCATTTAATTGTTTAACGATAGAACCAATCGTATTATGTTTAAAAGTATATAATCGAAAAATTTCTTTCACAATAAGTGCTTCCTCTTGATTGATACATAGAGAGTATCCTTTTGCATTTTTTAGTTTTATTCGATCATAGCCAAAAGGAGCAATATTACCAACAAATTTGCCTTCAGAAACAGAAATTTCTCGACCTCTTTGCAAACGCCTATTAATTGTTTTGTATTCTCTCCTAGACATAAACAAGCCAAACTCAAAATATTCTTCATCAAATTCATTATCTGGATCATAAGTCTTTACTGGTGTAATAATCTTGGTATGAGAATATTTAAAAGCTTTTAAAACCATACCTTGATCAGCAGTATCACCACGAGCAAGTCTTTCTACTTCAACAACTAAAATGCCAGTCCATTTTTCATTTTCCACATCTTTTAGGAGTTTTTGCATTTCTTCTCTTTCAGAAATAGTCTCACCACTTACCACTTCTCGATAAATTTTGGAAATAGGTAAGTTTCGTTTTTCTGCCAAAGTAGTCAACAGTTTCTCATGTCTTGCTAATGTCTCACCTTCTCCATATTTTTCAGACTCAATATCTTCTCTCGATTTTCTTAAATAGATTGCATAGGTACCAACTTGCACAATTCCTCCTTTCCTCGTAATTTGTCTTTCACTTTCTATTAGGATATCTGTAACGCAAGTGAAGAAATTACAACAAGGAAGAATTTATTTTTTTTATTAAATTGATCATAATATTATCAATATATTCTTTTTGGATAACAGTATTTTCCATAATACAATCATCATAAAATGTTATCTTTGTATTTTCTAACATATAATCTTCTAACACCATATAAATCGCCTCTTTAAAATTTATGAAAAAAGAATAAAAAAATACCCAGAACAAGCTTGCTTTAGGTATTTTTTATCCCCCTATAATAGGAGAGATAGTTATAAAAAGTCCATGTGTTACCAAAACCAGACTAAATTAAAAAACTTAAGATGAATTCATTTAGAGTAAGACAATTCAATGGGTGGATTTTTTATAATGGAATAAAAAAATAGATTTTCCATAAAATGATTAGAGGAGGGGAATGGATATGGATAAAACTAAAGTAAAAAATACACAAATAGCAAGTGCTATTTTTATATGTATCGTAGGAACATTATTACATTTTACATATAAATTTTGGGGAGAAAATATCTTTGTAGCATCATTTTCCGCAGTGAATGAAAGTGTATGGGAGCACTTAAAATTACTATTTTTTCCTATGTTACTTACTACAATAATTGGTTATTTTTATATCGGAAAAAAGGTACCTAATTTTTTATGTTCAAAAGCACTAGAAATAATTACATCTATGTTGTTTATCGTTATATTTTTCTATACCTATACTGGAATAATAGGAATAAGTATTCTTTTTATTGATATCGCTTCCTTTTTTATTGCAGTCATATTAGGAGAATATTTAGCCTATAAACTTATGATTGGTAATTTCGAATGTCATAATAGAGTAGCACTCATAATTCTAACAATCCTATTAATATGTTTTATAATATTTACTTACTATACTCCTAATATAGGACTATTCAAAGACCCAGTAACAAATCAATATGGAATAATAGAAAAGGAAAACAAAGATGTGTCATTTTTGACACATCTTTGTTATAAAAAATAAAAAATTAATCAAAACCTATTTACATAAAACAGAAAACATGATATGATAACTCAAATTTAATTCTAACAATTGATTCAAATAAAAATCCAAAAAAAGAAAAGAGGAAACAATGTTATCAGTCATAAAAAGTATGTCACTTATTGGCTTAGAAGGCTACCTTATTTCCGTACAAGTCGATGTATCAGCAGGAATGCCACGGATGGGAAATTGTAGGGCTTCCAGACGCTAGTATTAGAGAAGCAAAAGAACGTGTCAAAACAGCAATTCGAAATTCAGGGTATGAACTAAAAAGTAGAAAAATAGTAATTAATCTAGCACCAGCAGACACAAAAAAAGAAGGTTCTTTCTTTGATTTACCGATAGCCATAGGAATTCTAACATGTCTAGGAGAAATTCAAAAACAAGAAATGGAGAAAATCGCTTTTATAGGAGAACTATCGTTAGATGGAAGTCTAAACAAAATCGATGGAATTCTTCCTATGTGTATCGAAGCCAAAAAATTAGGAATTCAAAAAATAGTATTACCAATTCAAAACGCAAAAGAAGCATCTGTAGTAGAAGGCGTTCAAATATTAGGGGCATCTAACTTAATACAAGTAGTAAACTATCTAAACCAAGAACAAGAAATTCCAATTCAAACAACAAAAATAAAGGAAATGTTTAATAAAAGAAAAAAATCTCTATTAGACTTTGCAGAAGTAAAAGGGCAAGAACATATAAAAAGAGCCATAGAAGTATCTGCAGCAGGACGGACACAACTTACTTTTAATCGGTTCACCACGGTTCGCGGAAAAACGATGATGGCAAGAAGAATCCCTTCTATATTGCCAGACTTAAGTTTCGAAGAAGCACTAGAAACAACTAAAATACACAGTATTGCAGGACAACTTTCCAAAGAGACGCCCTTAATAATCCAAAGGCCTTATCGAGCACCACATCATACCATATCGGCAATTTCCCTAGTAGGAGGGGGCAGAATCCCTAAACCAGGAGAAATTAGTTTAGCTCACAATGGCGTATTATTTTTAGATGAATTACCGGAATTTAACAAAACCACATTAGAAGTACTAAGAGGACCACTAGAAGATGGGATTGTAACAATAGCAAGAGTAAACGCAACACTTAGTTATCCATGTAACGTTATGCTAGTAACTTCCATGAACCCATGTCCCTGTGGCTTTTATGGATCCAAAGAAAAAGAATGTACTTGTTCTGCACAAGCAATTCAAAAGTACATAGGGAAAATAAGTGGCCCCCTACTAGATAGAATAGACATACAAGTAGAAGTAACACAAGTACCGTATGAAAAATTGCAAACAAATCAAATAATAGAAAGTTCAGAAGAAATAAAAAAAAGAGTGAATCAAGCAAGAAATATCCAACGAAAAAGATACAAAAACTTAGAAATTTATTCAAATTCAGAATTAACCCCAAGTTTAATAGAGAAATATTGTAAGTTAGATAAAAAAGGAAAAGAACTCTTACAAAAAGCATTCGAAACTTTAGGACTTAGTGCAAGAGCACATGGAAGAATTTTAAAAGTAGCAAGAACCATAGCAGACCTAGAGGGAAAAGAAAATATACAAATAAATCATATAGCAGAAGCCATTCAATATCGAAGTTTAGATAAAAAATATTGGAGAAATTAGGAGGAAATAAAATAAAAAAAATCTATGAAATAACAGAAACAGAAAAAAACTATCCCAAAGCATTATTAAGAATAAAAAAACACCCTAAAAAAATATACGCTATGGGAAATATAGCATTATTACAAAAGAAAGCAGTCGCTATTGTAGGAACCAGAGAACACACCCCCTATGGAGAAAAGTATAGCAAAATATTTGCCAATTACCTTGCACAAAATGGAATAACCATTATTAGTGGACTTGCTATTGGAATTGATAGTATTGCACATAGAAATGCTTTAAATACAAAAGGAAACACCATTAGTGTTATAGGCTCAGGTTTTTACCATTTATATCCGCCAGAAAACAAAGAACTTTTTGATGAAATAGTAAACAACAAGGGGTGTATTATTAGTGAATATCCACCAGAAACAGAAGTAAATATGTCAAACTTTCCTACTAGAAATCAAATCATAGCAGGGCTATCAAAAGCGGTATTGGTAGTAGAGGCAAAGCATAGAAGCGGAAGTAGCATTACCGCTAGGTACGCTAAAAAACAAGGAAAACCAGTATTTTGTATTCCCAACCAAATTGGAATAAAAACAGGAGTAGGAACCAACAACCTAATAAAAGAAGGAGCAACCTTAGTAACAACTCCAAAAGAAATACTACTTACCATAGGGGAAGAAGAAAAGGTAAAACATACAGAAGTAAAACAAAAAATAGAAAAAAAGGACAAAAAACAGAAGAAAATAAAAAAAGAATATCAATTAATATACCAAGCACTACAAAAAGGCCCAAAAAGTAGCGATGAATTAGCAAAAGAAATAACAGAAAACATAGTGCAAATCAATCAAAACCTTACCATGATGGAAATAGAAGGATTAATCGAAATGTTACCAGGAAATAAGGTGGCAAGAAAGGAATAAAATTGTATTACAAACAAGAAACAGGAAAAAGTGGAGAAGAAATAGCAAGCGAGTATTTAAAGCAAGAAGGATATATCATTTTAGAAAAAAACTTTCAATGCAAGCAAGGAGAAATTGATATTATAGCAATAGACAAAGAAGAAATTGTTTTTGTAGAAGTAAAAACAAGAAGAAATCAACACTATGGTTTACCAGCAGAAGCGGTAAACAAACAAAAGAAAAAACATTTCATAAATAGTATCAATTATTATATCTACGCAAGAAACTTAGAACAGGATTTTATACGAATCGATGTCATTGAAATTTATATAAAAAAGAAAGAAATCCAAATAAACCACATAAAGCAGGCAATTGACTAAACAGGAAAAAGAAAAAGACAATACAAACAATAGAAAATAACAAAATACATCTACAAAATATAAGAATAAAAACCACCGT
>CASCUT010000014.1 GCA_949155365.1 uncultured Clostridia bacterium | reverse complement strand
GCATCAGGAACGCCTGAAGAGTCAGGAACACCAGAAGAGTCAGGAACACCTGAAGAATCAGGAACGCCTGAAGAGTCAGGAACACCAGAAGAGTCAGGAACACCTGAAGCATCAGGAACGCCTGAAGAGTCAGGAACACCTGAAGAATCAGGAACGCCTGAAGAGTCAGGAACACCTGAAGAGTCAGGAACACCTGAAGAATCAGGAACACCTGAAGAATCAGAGGAAACTGATACAGATAGTAATGAGCAAATTCCTAAGGAAGTTACGGAGTTCTTAAAAACGGTAGAAGCAATGGAAATTCCTGAGGAATTAACGGAAGAGAATGCGGAAGAGTTCAAAGAACAGTATCAGGTAGTGTCAGAAGCTTTTGAAAATATGGAAAATTCTGTAGAAGACTACGAGAATTATTCGGGAGTAAAAGAAGCCATAGACAAAATGAACGAAGCAGAAGAACTTATTTCCAAATTCGAGAAGCAGATTCCTGAAGAAATTACAGAGTTTTTAAAAGCGGTAGAAGCAATGGAAATTCCTGAGGAATTAACCGAAGAGAATGTGGAAGAGTTTAAGGAACAGTATCAGGTAGTGTCTGAAGCTTTTGAAAATATGAAAAATTCTGTAGAAGACTACGAGAATTATTCAGGAGTAAAAGAAGCCATAGACAAAATGAACGAAGCAGAAGAACTTATTTCGAAATTCGAAGAGCAGATTCCTGAAGAAGTTACCGCATTTTTAAAAGCAGTAGAAGCAATGGAAATTCCTGAGGAATTAACCGAAGAAAATGCCGAAGAGTTCAAGGAACAGTATCAGGCAGTGTGTGAAGCTTTTGAAAATATGGAAAAAGCTATAGAAGACTACGAGAATTATCTGGGAGTAAAAGAAGCGATAGACAAAATGAACGAAGCAGAAGAGCTCATTTCCAAATTCGAGAAGCAGATTCCTGAAGAAGTTACCGCATTTTTAAAAGCGGTAGAAGCAATGGAAATTCCTGAGGAATTAACCGAAGAGAATGCAGAAGAGCTTATGGAACAGTATGAGGTAGTATATGAAGCTTTTATAGATATGGAAACAGCTGTAGAAGATTACACCAGTTATTTAGGGGTAAAAGAAGCCATAGAAAAAATGCATGAAGCAGAAGAACTGATTTCCAAATTTACAGAAGGACGATCATTACTAGCAGATACAAATTTTGTCGATATAGATAGCTTTGAAAAGCTTCAAGAGTTTATAACATATGTTAATGAAGCTGATAGTGGTACATTCACTGCAAATATTACTGCTGATTTTGAATTTGCATCAAAAATTACATTAAGTAAAAACACAGTACAAATTATTGGTAATGAACATACCATCAACATGAACGGCTACCCTTTTAATATTGAGAGTTCAGCTACACTTATTCTTGGTGCTGATGATGGAAGTGATACACTTAATATAACAGGAAATAATTCAAGAGGAAATTTTGTGGTTTACGGTATTATGAACATGTATTCAGGTGTTTCGCTAACTGAATTTAGTACAGTAACTTCCAATCTTAGTAGAGGTGGAACTATCTGTGTTAGAGGCACTTTCAATATGTATGGTGGAAAAATTTATAATTGCCAAAATAGTAGTGATGGTAACGTGTTTGTCGAAGGTGGTACGTTTAATATGGGTGGCAATGCATCAATTACTGATAACATAGGTAGAGGAGTGTTTGTAGGTAGCTATAACACGTTTAATATGAGTGGAAATGCTTCCATTACAAATAATACTAGCAAGGGAAATGCTGGTGGTGTGTATATCAGTAATGGAAGCACGGTTAATATGAGTGGAAATGCTTCCATTACAAATAATACTAGCAAGGGAAATGCTGGTGGTGTGTATATCACTATAGGCACCTTCAATATGAAGGATGATTCTTCTATTGGTTATAATAGTTCTGATAGTTATGGCGGTGGTGTGTATATGGTTTCTAGTACTTTTAATATGAGTGGAAGTGCTTCAATTACGAATAACAGTGCTAGCAATACTGGTGGCGTGTATATTAATGGTGGTGGCAAGTTTACTATGGATGACAATACTAAGATTGCAGAAAATAGAGATAATATGTCTGAATCTACTACAATATCAAGTGCCGGGGGCGTTTTGGTAGGGACTGGAACTGCTTTTAATATGATGGGAGATTCTTGTATTAGCCAGAATGAAGCAGGTAATTTTGGTGGAGGTGTTGTTATATATGGAAACATGTATATGAGAAATAATGCTAAAATTACAAACAACCATGCTATTAAAGGTGGAGGAGTGGTTGTTGCAAATGAAACAGCCCTCCTTCATATGAGTGACAATTCTTCCATTAATAATAATAGTGTCAGTAAGTATGCTGGCGGAATACTTACTAATGGCAAGATTGATATGAGTGGAAGTGCTTCAGTTACAAACAACACTTCAAATACGCACAGTGGTGGTATATGCATAAATGGAGAAAATGCTGCATTGTATATGAGTAATAGCGCCTTTATTACTAATAACACTGCCAATACATTTGGTGGTGGGGTGACTGGAAGTAAGGCTAAAAAAATTACCCTTAAGAATGTTTTTAATAATGAAGGAAAAGATTATGGTGACGATTATTATGGAAATCCAACTAATTTAATTCTTAATACTATCACAATTAATGAGAAGTTGTCTTCTTGCCCTAGTGATTGTGAAGAAGTTATTACTGGTTGGTATCTTGACGAAAACAATTCTAGGTGGGGAACTTATAATGGTAATTCACATAGTTGCAATAAAAATGCATATTATGTAGAATACGATCCAGGAATTCATAATACTACCTCTTATATTGCTCTTAAATGTGCACATGCCTTTGTGCCAGTTGAAGCTAGTTATCGGGTAATTTGGAAAGATGCTGATGACGGAACAGAACTTAAATCTGAACAAAGGACAGGTTATATAAGCTTTGACGTAGCAGTAGAAGAAGCGGATAAAAACTTTGATGGATATATATTTGATGTTGAAAATGTAGGCAATGTTCTTGAAACTGAGGTTAAGGAAAACGGAGAAACAGAGCTTATTCTTTATTTCAAGAAAGATATTTATTATAATATCGAGATTAAATATGATTCATTAGAGTTTTCATATGAAGCAAAAGCAATCAAATGGGATGCAGAAGCATTGGAATATAATGTGATTGTTGAGCCTACTGCAAGCGTTCAAAAAGAAATTATTGTAACGAATAAATCTAACCGAGAGGTAGAGTTGTTGCCATCTCTTAATAAAGAAGGGACTAAAACAGGAGTAACATATACCATGAGTCTTAAACGGGATAATGAAACTCTTGCAACTATCACAGAGGCATCTGAAATAAAAGAAGCAACTGGCAAAAAAATATTGACCTGCAACGATGATGGCAGTAATAAAGATACATTAACATTGAAAGTTGAAAAGGCTGGTTTTGAGTCAGAAGTAGAAGAATTTACAGATTTTAAAGTAGCAACACTTTCTTTAGAATTTACAGCAATTGAATAAAGCAATGTAATTTCCTTTTTGAGAAGAAGGAACTCCTAAATAGGAAACTACTAAAAAAGTAGGACAAAAAAATAGCGAATTGGAAGATAATTTTTCTAATTCGCTATTTTTTATATTATATGGAAGTAAAAGAATTCTAAGATATTTACAGAAAGATAAGAACAAAATTATATTTGCAAGGGACATAGAACATCTTGTTTTTTTATGGAAAAATGATATAATATTAATAGATTTAAAAATAATGGTGGAGGAGTATATTTTGAAGAAGTATTAGAAAAAATTAGAGATATCCGTTCATCAGAAAAAGTATTTTGGAGAAAAATTTTAGAGTTAAGACAACGAAATCAAAATATAACTCAAAAAGAAATAGCATCTAAGTAAAAACTACTGCAAGAACGATAGAAAGAGACATTAATATTCTGAAAGAAAAAGAATCATTAAAAAGAGTAGGAACAGATAAAGTAAGATATTGAGAAATGAAAGAATAGAGGAAAAAGGAGAAGATTAATGGAAACAATAAAATATATAGAATATGATAATAAATATTTAGAAGAAATAAATAATTTTATTAATGAAAGTATGCATAAATTTATTAATAGACCTTATAAGGTAAGAGAAGATGTTGCAAACATTGATGAACATTACATTGAAAATGGGGGTAACTTTTGGATAGCGATAGATACAAACTTTAATAAAATTATAGGAACAATCGGAATAGAAAAAAGAAAAGATATCGGTATAGTAAGAAGATTCTATGTTCAAGAAGAATATCAAAATAAAAGAATTGGTACAAATTTGTATCAAACACTAGAAAAATATAGTAAAGAGGTTAATATAAAAACCTTATATTTGACATGTGGAAATGTACTAGAAAAGGCACATAGATTTTATTTAAACAATGGATACCATCAAATAGAGAAAATGGAGATAGATATACATGTAGGAGAAAATGACGATTCATTTAAAAAAATATTATAGTTTGTGACTTAATTCGTGTAAAACCATTTTGTGTAGATAATTTTGAATTGAAAAAATGTAAATTACACGAACTTTTCGACAATCACACGAATTTTCGTGGTTGATAGTAATCATTTTTTAGGTCATGGCTATTACATACTGACACTGTAACTTTAGCTAAAGCTTCGAACAGTCTCAGCAAAAGGAGGAAAAAATGCTTAAATTACACTCAGAATATAAACCAACAGGCGACCAGCCACAGGCAATAGAATATCTATCAAAAGGAATAGAAGAGGGCAAGAAATTCCAGACACTTCTAGGTGTTACTGGGTCAGGAAAAACTTTTACAATGGCAAATATAATACAAAAAGTACAAAAGCCAACACTGTATTAGCACATAATAAGACCCTGGCAGGACAACTATATTCCGAATTCAAAGAGTTCTTTCCAGATGCGCAAGTACGGGTACTTCATTAGTTATTATGATTAACACCAAGAATGGCTTTATTTAGCCACTTTTAGTTTTATTTAGTTTAATGAAAAATGACTAAATAAAACTAAAAAAACAAATAAAACTAAACAAACAAAAAAAGTTTGTGACCAATTTGTGTAAAATTCGTGTAAGCTATAAAATATTATTTTAAATATAGGAGTAAGTATGATAAAATGAATCAGTATTTAGGAGGTGTTAATATGGAAAATAATATAATTGATAATAAAAGTAATATAATATTTTATACAACAGATGATGGACAAGTTAAAATAGAAGTAAGGCTAGAAGAAGAAAATGTATGGATTACTCAAAATGCAATGGCAGAATTATTTGATACAACCAAACAAAACATAAGTGGACATATACAAAATATATTTGAAGAGGGTGAATTAAAAGAAAATTCAACTGTAAAGGAATTCTTGACAGTTCAAAAAGAAGGAAATAGAGAAGTTCAAAGAAAAATTAGATTTTACAATTTAGAATTAATTATAGCTGTTGGATATCGTGTAAAATCAATTCGAGGTACTCAGTTTAGAATATGGGCAAATACATTAATTAAAGACTATTTAATCAAAGGATATAATATCAATAGTGATAGATTTAAAAATAATGGTGGAGGAGTATATTTTGAAGAACTATTAGAGAAAATTAGAGATATCCGTTCATCAGAAAAAGTATTTTGGAGAAAAATTTTAGATATTTATGCAACAAGTGTTGATTATGATGCAAACAATGAATTAACAAAAGAATTTTTTAAAACAATTCAAAACAAAATGCATTATGCTACACATGGAAACACTGCAGCAGAAGTTATTTATAATAGAGTAGATAGCAATAAAGAAAATATAGGATTAACAAATTTTAAAGGAGATATTCCAACAAGAAGTGAAACTGAAATTGCTAAAAATTATTTAACGGAAGAAGAACTTAAAATTCTAAATAGAATGGTATCAGCATATTTAGATATAGCAGAAATTAATGCATTAAGCATGCATACAATGACAATGAAGGATTGGACAAATGAATTAGATAATTTTTTAAAAATGACTAGAAAAGATATATTAAATAACAAGGGTAAAGTATCTCACGAAGAAGCATTAGAAAAAGCTCATAGAGAATATGATAAGTATATGCAAAATCATTTAACACAGGCAGAAAAAGATTATTTGAAAATAATGGGTGAAGATATAAAGAAATTAAAGTAACAGAATGTAAAATAAGATTATAGTGTCGGTGTAAATTTAACACAAAGAAAAATTTTAGAGTTAATAGAACAAAATCAAATATAACTCAAAAAGAAATAGCATCAAAGTTAAAAACTACTGTGAGAACAATAGAAAGAAATGTTAATATTCTAAATTACAAAGAATAGGAACAGATAAAGTAGGATATTGGAAAATTAAAAAATGAATAGGAGAAAAGTTATTATGGAAGAAAAATTAGAACTAAAAATATTAGATAAAGATGAGGAAGAGTTTGCTTTATGTAATGAGAATGGAGATATACTTACAAGATTTTCAGTTGAGTATGAGAGAGAAAAAGCTATTATAAGTTATGATACAAAACCAGATTTTCAAAATAAGGGTATGCTAGCAAAGGATTAAACTTATTGAAAAAGAAATTATTTGAAAGTAATAAAGTTTTTATATTAGAGTTAATAAATTTATCAGGTGAATATAGTCAGAAGGTTGCTGAAAATGCAGAGTTTTTCTCACGTGGTATTAGTTTGAATTGCTATCAAACAATTCATCCATATGCAGAAGAAATATTAGAAAGGCAAATGGCATCTATTAATACAGAAGATAGTAGATGTAAAAAACTATTGGAAAAGATACGAGGTATGAGAAAAATACAAAATAATGCTAAGCAAAAATTAGCAGATGAACTAGATAGACTAAGAAGAGAAAATGAAGAAGACCTAGATGAAGAATACAGACAAAGAATAGAAAAGAGAATAAAACATTTAGAAAAGATAGTAGATAACTCGATAGAAAGAGAGTAAATAGTAAAATATAAAGTTTGTGACCTGATTCGTGTAAATCCATTTTATGTAGATAATTTTGAATTGAAAAAATGTAAATTACACGAATTTTTCGACAATTACACGAATTTTCGTGGTTGATAGTAATCATTTTTGTCGGTCACAAAGGAGGAAAAATGTTTGAATTAGTATCAGATTATAAGCCAACAGGCGACCAACCACAAGCAATAGAATATTTAAGTAAGGGAATAATGGAGGGCAAGAAATTCCAGACACTTCTAGGTGTTACTGGGTCAGGAAAAACTTTTACAATGGCAAATATAATAGAGAAAGTACAAAAGCCAACACTTGTATTAGCACATAATAAGACACTGGCAGGACAACTATATTCCGAATTCAAAGAGTTCTTCCCAGATGCGCAAGTGCGGGTACTTCATTAGCTATTTTGATTATTACCAACCAGAAGCTTATATTGCATCCTCTGACACCTATATAGAGAAGGATTCTTCTGTAAATGACGAAATAGACAAGCTTCGTCATTCAGCAACAGCATCCTTATTTGAAACAAAAGATGTCATCATTATTGCTTCTGTTTCCTGTATTTATGGATTAGGAGATCCAATTGATTATGAACATCAAACAGTTTCGTTAAGACCTGGGATGAAAATAGAACGAAATGATTTACTAAAAAAATTAGTAGATATGCAATATGCTAGAAATGAATTAGATTTTAAAAGAGGTACCTTTAGAGCAAAAGGAGATATCGTAGAAATCTATCCAGCAGATGAAGCGGAAATGGCAATTCGTGTAGAATTCTGGGATGATGAAGTGGAAAAAATAAGTGAAATAAATCCATTAACAGGAAAGACCATAAGCAAAAGAGAACATATTTGGATTTTCCCAAATTCTCACTATGTAACTACGCCAGATAAAATGGAAAGAGCAATTCAAACGATAGAAGCGGAAATGAAAGAAAGAGTCGAATACTTTAAGGCAAAGGGAAAACTAATTGAAGCACAAAGAATTGAGGAAAGAACTAATTTTGATATCGAAATGATGAAAGAAACTGGTTTTTGTCAAGGAATTGAAAACTATTCAAGACATATTAGTGGAAGAGAGCCAGGTTCTGCACCTTATACTTTATTTGATTATTTCCCAGAAGATTTCTTATTATTAGTAGATGAGTCACATGCAACCATTCCACAAGTAAGAGCTATGTATAATGGAGATAGAGCAAGAAAAGAATCTTTAGTCGAATATGGTTTTCGACTTCCATCTGCCTTTGATAACAGGCCTCTTAAATTTGAAGAATTTGAAGAGCGAATAAACCAATGCATATTTGTTAGTGCAACACCAGCAGATTACGAACAAGAAAAATCAGCAGGAAATGTGGTGGAACAAATCATACGTCCTACTGGACTATTAGATCCTAAAATAGAAGTAAAACCAGTTACCAATCAAGTAGACGATTTAGTAGAACAAATTAGACAGAGAGTAGAAAAAGAAGAAAGAGTATTGGTGACAACCTTAACGAAAAAAATGGCAGAAGATTTAACTTCTTACTTGGCAGGACTAGGAATTAGAGTTAAATACATGCATTCTGATATAAAAGCATTAGAGAGAATTGAGATTATTCGTTCTTTAAGATTAGGAGAATTTGATGTTTTAGTAGGAATCAACTTATTAAGAGAAGGATTAGATATTCCAGAAGTTTCGTTAGTAGCTATCTTAGATGCAGACAAAGAAGGTTTCTTACGTTCCGAACGTTCTCTAATCCAAACGATTGGACGTGCCGCAAGAAATACCAATGGAAAAGTTATCATGTATGCCGATGAACTAACGGAAAGTATGGAAAAGGCAATTTCAGAGACAAATCGAAGAAGAAAAATACAAGAAAGCTATAACAAAGAACATGGAATCATACCTCAAACCATACAAAAATCAATTCGAGACTCAATTAAAGCAAGTATTATTGAAGAAATGCAAGAAGAATTTCAACTATCAAAAGAAGCGGACCTTCAAGAAATGATAGACAAAATGACAGAAGAAATGTTAAAATATGCCCAAGAAATGGAATTCGAAAAAGCAGCAGAAATTCGAGACAAAATCAAAGCATTGCAACCAAATTAAAAGAAAAGGAATGTATTAGGATGCGTCCCCAAACATTCCTTTTTTGCATATAATAATACAGGTGATAGCTATGAATGTTTGGAAAGAATTATTTGAAGATGCAAACAATATAAAAAAGAAAGACCCAGCGAGTAGAAATGTCTTAGAAGTAATCCTATTATATCCTGGATTTCATGCCTTAGTAGGATATCGAATGGCTCATTTTTGTTATCGACATCATCTGTATTTTATCGCTAGACTTATTTCGCAAATAACAAGATTTTTTACAGGAATCGAAATTCATCCAGGGGCAACTATTGGTAGAAGACTATTTATCGACCATGGAATGGGAATTGTAATAGGAGAAACCACGACGATTGGAAACGACTGCACCATATATCATAACGTAACATTAGGCGGGACAGGGAAAGATAAAAACAAAAGACATCCAGACTTAGGAAACAATGTAATAGTAGGATGTGGTGCGAAAATACTTCGGTCCTATCAAAATAGGAAACAACGTAAAAATAGGAGCAAACTCTGTAGTCCTTCAGCCACTAAACGATAACTGCACCGCAGTTGGCGTTCCTAGCCATGTTGTCTCCTTAGATGTCTCTTTGGGGACGTTTCCTAAAGAGACATAGTATCCGATTTAAAAAGAGCTGAAAATAAATCAGCTCTTTTGATATGCTATGAAATTGGAGAATTGTGATGGTTAAATTATAAAGGATTTTCTTCCAATCTGTGATAAGTTTAATTGGTAATATCCTCTTTTAAAAAAGTAATAGCAAGCAAGAGGCAAAGAGAAAAAGGAATAGAGAGCATCTTACCATTTTATATAATTGTTAAGAATGCAGTTAAAACATGAAAAAATTACCAAACTCTTGTTTTTTATAAATTTCTATAGTATAATGTCGCAAAAGGGACAAATTACCCAAAAGGAAACGTCCCTAATGGGACAAGGAGGGAAAAATGAACGATAAAATAGTCATTAAAGGTGCTAAAGAGCATAATCTTAAAAATATAAATTTAGAGATTCCAAGGGAAAAATTAGTGGTGTTAACAGGGCTTTCGGGTTCACGGGAAGTCTTCTTTGGCGTTTGATACATTATATGCAGAGGGGCAAAGAAGATATGTAGAAAGTTTATCTAGCTATGCAAGACAGTTCTTGGGATTGATGGAGAAACCTGAAGTGGAGTCAATTGTTGGATTATCTCCAGCCATTTCGATTGACCAAAAAACAACTTCTAAAAATCCTCGTTCTACCGTTGGTACAGTAACAGAAATTTATGATTATATTCGTTTACTATATGCTAGAATTGGTGTACCATATTGCCCAAACTGTGGTAAAAAAATTGAAAAGCAAACGATTGACCAAATCATAGATAGCATTTTAAGTATGCCAGAAGGAACGAAAATTCAAGTGCTATCTCCTATTGTTAGAGGAAGAAAAGGCGAGTTTGTAAAGCAATTAGAAGGTTTCCAAAAAGAGGGGTTTGTACGTGCTAGAATTGATGGAGAAATTTACGAACTTTCGGATGACTTAAACTTAGATAGAAAGAAAAAACATAATATTGAACTTGTGGTAGACCGTTTGGTTGTAAAAGAAGATATCCGTTCCAGACTAACAGAAAGTGTTGAGATTGCATTGAAACATGCCAATCAATTAGTATTAATAGAAGATGTTACGAATCAAAAAGAAATCCTATTTAGTGGCAATTATGCTTGCCCAGATTGCAATATTAGTTTTGATGAGTTATCTCCAAGAATGTTTTCTTTTAATAATCCATTTGGTGCTTGCCCTAGTTGTACTGGTTTAGGGTTTTTAATGAAAATGGATGAAGAGTTAATTATACCAGATAAAAATAAAACCTTATATGATGGTGTGAAAGCTTTTGGTTCAAGTACTATGAAAAAAGGGGATACGATGGCAAAAATGTACTTTGAAAGTATTGCGAAACATTATGGGGTAAAGATAAAAGATGTTCCAATAAAAAAACTGCCACGTGAGTTCTTAGATAAAATTTTATATGGTACTGGTACCGAAGAAATTAATTTTGAATATGCATCTCCTGCAGGAATTCGTAAGTTTACTTGTCCTTTTGAGGGAGTGATTCCTACTTTGGAAAGAAGACATAATGAAACGAAATCCCAAGGAATGCGTGATTTTTATGAAATGTATATGAGCAATAGCGATTGTCCTACTTGTCATGGTTCTAGATTAAGCGAAAATAGTTTGGCAGTAAAAGTAGGAGATAAAAATATTAATGAATTAACAAACATGCAAATTACACCAATAAAAGAGTACTTAAATTCTTTAATATTGAGCAAAAAGGATCAAATGATAGCAGACCAAATTATGAAAGAATTAAATAAAAGGTTACAATTTTTAATTGATGTAGGACTAGATTATTTAACATTATCTAGAAGTGCAGGAACATTATCAGGAGGAGAAGCGCAACGTATTCGTCTGGCTACGCAAATTGGTTCTGGGTTAACAGGAGTTTTATATATTTTAGATGAACCAAGTATAGGTCTTCATCAAAGAGATAATGATAGACTAATAGCAACACTCAAAAAATTACGTGATTTAGGAAATAGTGTTCTTGTTGTGGAACATGATGAAGATACAATGTATGCTGCTGACCAAATCATTGATATTGGACCAGGGGCAGGTGTTCATGGTGGTAATGTCATGGCACAACGGAACAGCAGAAGAAGTAAAACTAGTTACTGGTTCTGTTACAGGAGATTATTTAAGTGGAAGAAAACAAATCCATGTGCCAGAAAAAAGAAGGAAATCAAATGGAAAGGCAATTGAAGTAAAAGGAGCGACAGAGCATAACTTAAAAAACATTAATGTTAAATTTCCACTAGGAGAATTTGTTTGTGTAACAGGAGTTTCTGGTTCTGGAAAAAGTACATTAGTAAATGAAGTATTATATAAAACCCTTACCAAGGAACTGAATGGTTCGAATGTGAAAGCAGGAAAATGCAAAGAAGTAAAAGGAATTGAAAATATTGATAAAATTATTAATATTGACCAATCTCCCATTGGAAGAACACCACGTTCTAATCCTGCTACTTATACAGGGGTATTTGATTACATTCGTGACCTATTTGCAGGCACCAATGAAGCAAAATTACGTGGCTACGATAAAGGAAGATTTAGCTTTAACGTAGCAGGAGGAAGATGTGAAGCTTGTAGTGGAGATGGTGTTCATAAAATAGAAATGCATTTTTTATCTGATATTTATGTACCTTGTGAAGTATGTAAAGGAAAACGTTATAATAAAGAGACACTAGAAGTAAAATATAAAGGAAAGAATATTTCAGATGTATTAGAAATGACAGTAGAAGAAGCGTTAGAATTTTTCAAAAATTTACCTAGAATTAAAAATAAAATTCAAACCTTATATGATGTAGGATTAGGTTACATCAAACTTCGGACAACCATCTACTACTTTATCAGGAGGAGAAGCGCAAAGAGTAAAACTGGCTACCGAATTATCCAAAAAACCAACAGGAAAGACATTATATATTCTAGATGAACCAACCACAGGACTTCATATTGCAGATGTTCATAGACTAGTAGATATTTTACAACGATTAGTTGATACAGGAAACAGCATTATTGTCATCGAACACAACTTAGATTTAATCAAAACTTGTGACCACATTATTGATTTAGGACCAGAAGGAGGAGATAAAGGAGGTCAAATTGTAGCCGTTGGAACTCCAGAACAAGTAGTAAGAAATGAGCAAAGTTATACAGGAAAATTCTTAAAGAAGTACTTAGAAAAATAATAAAAAAGAGGACATTGCAAAAAATTAATTGCAATGTCCTCTTTCTTATTATCTACAGTTGTTATTATTATTTTCGTTATTGTTATTTCTGTTTTGATTGTTTTGGTTATTTTTTTGGTTGTTGTTATTCTTGTTGTTTTTATTATTTTTCTCTGACATAATGAAGCACCTTCCTTTCTTTTACTAATTTTATTTTGTACATAATCTGAAAAATTTATACATAAAAAGAAATTTTATTATTTGGAAAAGAACAAAGCAATTATAAAAAAGAAGAAAGAAGCTAGAACACAAATTTATTTTACAAATAAAAAAAATATGTTATAATAGATTACGAAACAAAAATTAAAATAAGGAATGATAAAAATGAAACATATTGTAATTGGAATAGAAGGACTAGTAGGAAGTGGAAAAACATCCATATGTAGGGAATTATTACATAAAATTCCAAATAGCATTGTTATCCATGGTGGCAATTTATACCGAGGAATTGTATATGCACTAATGGAAGCAAATAAAGAACTCGCAAGTAACATGAAAAATTTAGAGAAAAACTTAGAGCAAATTGATATAAAGAAAATGATGGACTTACTAAAGGTAGAAATCAAAATCGAAAATAGCGAAACGGTTGTTTATATAGAGGGAAAGAAAGTAGAAGAAGAAAAATTACAATCTCAAAAGTCTTCTATGGCTGTTTCCATAGCAGGAGGAAGGGCAGACAATACCAATCTATTTATTTTTGTTAGAAATTACATAAATGACTTAAAAGAAAAATATAATGTAATATTATCTGGAAGAGCATTAAATACCATTTATCCAGAATTAGACTATCACTTTTTTATAACAGCAGACCTAGAAGAACGAGTAAGAAGAAAAGCGATTCAATATGAAGGAAAGGTAGAATTAGAAGAACTAAAAAAACACATAGAAACAAGAGATAACTTACAAGAAAAAGCAGGGTTTTATAAGAGGGAAGAAAAAACCATAGCCATCGATGTAACAAAATGCAAAAACGTTCAAGAATCCACCAATAAAGTATTAGAACAAATGGGACAATTAAGAACAATTGGGGATGAGATTGTTGCTGGTAACAAATAGGAAAGTTAGGAAAGAGGAGAGAAAATGGAATATTGTAATGAAAAATTAGAAGAATTTAATCGTTTTATTGTAGGAAAAAGGATTGCTATTATTGGAATGGGGGTTAGTAATATTCCTTTATTAGATTATTTCTATGAAAAAGGGGCAAAGGTAACAGTTTTTGATAATCGTGAGATAGAAAGGATAGATGAAACCGCAATTGGAAAAATGGAACAATATCATGTTACCTATTTTTTCGGAGAAAATAATTTGGAACATTTAAAGGGATTTGACCTTATTTTCCGTTCTCCTAGTGCGATGCCATTTATGAAAGCAATAGAGGAAGAAGTACAAAGAGGAGCTATTCTTACTTCTGAAATTGAAATGGTACTAAAGTTGGCACCTTCTCATACAATTGGAATTACTGGTACAGAAGGAAAAACAACGACCACTTCTTTAATATCTGAAATATTAAAAAAGGCAGGATATACTTGCTTTTTGGGAGGAAATATTGGGAAACCAATTTTTACACAAATTAAAGAAATGAAACCAGAAGATTTTGTAGTATTAGAAATGAGTAGTTTCCAATTGATGGATATGGATGTTAGCCCAGAAGTTTCTCTAGTAACGAATATCTATCCAGACCATCTTAATGTCCATCGTTCTTATGAAGAATATCAAGAAGCAAAAAAGAATATTTTTCACTATCAAAACCAAGAGGGAACTTTGGTACTAAATCACGATAATGATATTACTTGTTCTTTTGCAAAAGAGGCACCAGGAAAGGTTATTTTCTTTAGTAGTAAAGAAAAATTACAAAATGGTTATATTTATGATGAAGTAGATGAAACAATAAAATATTGTGAAGATGGCGTTCGTAGGCATTTGCTTCATCGAAAAGAAGTAAAACTTAGGGGAGTGCACAATTATGAAAATATTTGTAGTGCCCTAGCAGTTACTTCTAAATTTGTAGACATAGAGACAGCCTTAACTGCTGTTAAAGAATTTAATGGTGTAGAACATCGTTTAGAATTTGTAAGAGAACTTCAAGGGGTAAAGTGGTATAATGATTCCATTGGAACAAGTCCAGCAAGTACCATTGCAGGATTGCATGCATTTGAAGAAAATATTATTTTATTAGCAGGTGGTTCGGATAAAGGATTAGACTATAAAGAAGTAGGAGAAGCAATTGCTGAAAAAGTAGGAACTTTAATTTTATGCGGACCAACATCTGAAAAAATAGAAGAAGCCACTAAAAATGCATTAGTAAAACAAGGAAAAGCAATGCCAATTTATCATACCAATCAGTTAGAAGAATCGGTAAAATTAGCAAGGGAAAAAGCAAAAGAAGGTGATGTTGTGTTACTATCACCAGCGAGTGCTAGTTTTGATGCCTTTAAAAATTTTGCAGAGCGAGGAGAGAAATTTAAAAAGTTTGTAAATGAGTTATAAAACCAAAGTCCCAATGGAAAAAAATAAATGCAAAGACATACAACTATTATAGAAAACAGGAATATAATGAAGCAGGAGGGATGAATGGTATGGATGGAATTTATCAAATTACAATGAATACACCAATGGGACCCATGAATGGGAAAGTAACCTTGAAAACCAATGGAGAGAATTTAACAGGTGTATTAGAAATAATGGGAATGAAAAATAACTTGGGAAATGGAAAGGTGAAAGGGAACCAATGTTATTTTAAGGGAAATATCAAAAATAGTGCACTTAATATAGAGTATGAAATTATGGGGCAATTAACAGGAAACAACTTAAATATTTATGCTAAAACGAACATGGGGGAATTCAAACTACAAGGGAAGAAAATTGGATAAATCAAAAATAGATTTAAGCAAATTTTTAGCTTAAATCTATTTTTTTATGTTTTTTTTACAGCTCCTTAAATTCTTAAGAAAGTAGCGGTTATAAGTAGAATGTAGGACAATTTTAAGTGTCTACATAGTAAAATGACTTTTCACATTATAATTTTGGTGTATAATGTAAGTCAAAATAATCATAATTTGTGATTATTTTTGATGTTAACTCTTCACCATTTCTACTTCGGTAGCTTAGTAAAATTCCATCTTCCGTTTCTTTCGCAAAATAATGAATAGATTCTTCGGATTTGGGTAAAACCTCTTTGAAATCAGAGTTTAAACCAAACTTTTCTCTTACCTTTGGAACAATTTCTTTATCATGTTTTTCTGAAGATAAATAGAACTGTTTCCATGGGTTTTCCCACAAAAATTCCCAAATTAATAGACCGATTGCTACCATAGAACAATATAATAGTATAATAGCAAATAAAATAGCCTCTGGCATAGTCAATCCTTTTTGCATTAACAATTGTTGTGTTGGCCAAGAGGTAACAAGGCGAGTAAGCAATATTACAAAAACGATAACTTCTATTACGATTATTATTTTTTGAACTTGCTTTTCTGTTAAATCATAAAACCACCGTTTTTTGATACTATTTTTTTTCATATGGACCTCCTCCTATATGCTGACATTAACAGTTGCTTTGTGAATAAAATATAGTTCACATGTATATATAAATTTTACATGCCATCTATTTTAACACAAAATTAACTTGTTTTCAATTATTTTTTTAGCTATTTTTTATAAATCAAAAAACTAGAAATAAAAGAATGTTTTCTTTATTTCTAGTTTTTGATTGGCTGGGGTACTAGGATTCGAACCTAGGAAATGTCGGAGTCAGAGTCCGATGCCTTACCGCTTGGCGATACCCCAATATTTTAAAAGGATAGTCACGAAAAAGGATACTTACCAGCAACTCGCTTTGCTCATTGCATACTGACGTTGTAACTCACTTCGTTCGAACAACCTCAGTAGCTTGGCGATACCCCAATATAGTTAGAAAATCATCACAAGTGAGTTTACTTACTGCATGGTATTACTATATCATATGTAAAAGAAGATTGCTAGTCTTTCTAAAAAAATAGTTAAAAAAATAGTAATGCTTCAAAGAGATTGATTAGAACATTACAAATTGACGTAGCACAGTATTTTAATGTAGCATTCTAAATTGAGAAGAAATATAGAAAAGAATTGAATAGAACCAAAACTCTAGTGAATACTATGAAAAAGGAGGTTCGTAAAAAAATGAAAGATTATTTAGGAATTGAAAGTGTAAAAGCATTAGAGGTATTAGATTCAAGAGGAAATCCGACTTTGCAAGTAGAAGTAGTAACAGAAGGAGGATTTTGTGGAACAGCAATGGTGCCATCTGGTGCATCAACAGGAAGTTTTGAAGCAGTAGAATTAAGAGATGGAGATTTAGAACGTTTTTCTGGAAAGGGTGTTACAAAAGCTGTCCAAAATGTAAATAAAAAAATAGCAAAAGCATTAAAGAAAATGAATGTATATGAACAAACAAAAATTGACCAAGTATTAATTGATTTAGATGGAACAGAAAACAAAAAAGAATTAGGGGCAAATGCTACATTAGGTGTATCCATTGCAGTAGCAAAGGCGGCGGCAAATTCGTTAGGAATGAGTTTATATCGTTATTTGGGTGGAACAAATGCCAAAGTTCTTCCTATTCCCATGATGAATATATTAAATGGAGGAAAGCATTCAGACAACAATATTAGCATTCAAGAATTTATGATTATGCCAGTAGGAGGAAATACATTTAAAGAAAAAATGGAAATGGGGGTAACGGTTTACCATAGTTTAAAAAAGGTATTAAAGCAAAAAGGATATAGTACCGCAGTAGGAGATGAGGGAGGTTTTGCACCAAACTTAGAAGGAGAAGAACAAGCCATTGAATTAATCATAGAAGCTATTCAAAAAGCAGGTTATATACCAGGGCAAGAAATTGCTTTGAGCTTAGATATTGCAAGTACAGAAATGTATGAAGAAGCAAAAAAAATAGGAAAAGATGGGTATTATTTTTGGAAAAAAGATATCTTCAAAACCAAAGAACAAATGGTAGAATATTTAGTAGAGTTAGTGAAAAATTATCCTATTATTTCGATTGAGGATGGACTGGCAGAAGAAGATTGGGAAACTTGGAAATTACTAACTGAAAAAATAGGAACAGAGGTACAATTAGTAGGAGATGACCTATTTGTAACCAATGTCAAAAGATTAAAAAAAGGAATCCAAAAGAAAGTGGCCAATAGTATTCTAATTAAGCCAAATCAAATTGGAACATTAACAGAAACACTAGATGCCATTGAAATTGCAAAACAAAATGGCTATCATGCTATCGTATCTCATCGTTCTGGTGAAACGGAAGACACCACAATTGCAGATATCGCTGTTGCAACAAATGTGGGGCAAATCAAAACAGGAGCACCTTGTAGAACCGATCGTGTGGCAAAATATAATCGTTTACTTTCAATAGAAGCAGAAATGCAATTATAAAATTTATATTATTGGTATAAAAATAAAATTCTCCATATAAGACTTATTGACCTCATATGGAGAATTTACTTTTAAGCTTTTATTATTTTGTTTTTCTATTTAAGAAATAGATACGAAGGGCAATTACTAGACAACTTATTACTACAATACCCGTTACAATAAAAGAGCCATTCGTACTACCTGTTTGAGGGATAACGGTATTAGCTACCGTATTATCCTTTGGTTCTTCTGGAAGGGTAACACGAACTTTTGGTGATACTGTGGAAGATAATACATTACTTCCATCTTCTGTTTTAATTTCATTTGCGGTAATTTCTACTTTTTCGTTTGTGTTTAAAACCTTATTTAAAATATTGGAATCAATGGTTTCCTTTAATGTCAATTTGTAAGTAATTAAACCAGAAGTTTGAGGTTCTAATCGATCAATGTGCCATATAATATAACGATTTTCTAAGTCAATCTTAGGAGAAATTGTTCCTAAGGTAGGAGAGGTAGTATAACTAAAATCAAAATTATCAATAATTTCTTGAGGGAAATAATCATAAATATCAATATTAGTTAACACACCATCTTCGGTATCGATAATATCTTTTAACACATCTTGTGTTACTGTTTTTTCAATTTGAGAGTCATTAATAAAATAGAACTTTCCATAGCTTGGTTCTTCTGAAGTACCAAAAATTTCTTCTACTAATTCTTTATAAGTCATTCCTGTTTCAACATTTTGCATAGCTGGATTAACACCTGTCATAACAGAAATAAGATTAATATTTTCTTCTGTAGTTAATTTTTCTAATGTTTTTCTAGTATTGGTAGCAGTAACACCAGAATAAGTAAATTTATTATTTCCAAGAGATAAATTTGGAACACCATCGGTTAATAAAATAATAAATTTATGTTTGCAAGTATCTGAAAAATTTTGACTAGCTAAAGTAAGACCAGCATCTATATTAGTTTGACCATTTCCAGTATAAGTAACCGCATCAATCTTAGAAGAGATAGTGGAAACAGAATTGGTTAAAGGAGCCTCTAAATTAGCATCTAATAAAGTACCAAAATTAGCACTATCCGCATTAGAAGAAAAAGTAGTAATTCCCAGTTTAACGGTTTCATTTTTCAATAGTTCCGTTGCTAGTTTTTTAGCAGAAGACTTCATCGCTTCCATTCTAGAAACATTGGCTTCTACTTCATTTTTCATACTAAAAGAAGTATCTAATACCAAAAAGATTTCGGTAGGTTGTGCTAATGGTTTCTCTGCATCATTGGTAATTTTCATTTGCATTGTAATTTCTTTTTTATTCAAGTCAGAATCAATTATCTTTTTTTCAAAACTTGAAACATCATTAATTTTAATATTGCAAATATTATTTTCTACAATCTCTAATTTTGCCTTTTCTGAACTTACTGTTACAGCAAAGCAAACATTAGAAAGTATTAGTAGTATAGCGACTAACATCACGCTTATTTTTATTTTGTTTTTTAACATAAAAACGCTTCCTTTCCTTAATTTTACTTACCCTATTATAATATAACTGCCCAATACTTTCAAGAAAATTCATAAAAATGAAATAAAAATGTAATATTTCAATGTTCAAAAATTAAATGCTTGACATAAGACAAAAAAGTGTTATATAATAGAATAACTTTGTAACAATTTAATATTCTATAAAACAAGTGTATATAGGAGGAAAAATGTATGGAAAATCAAATGAACCGGAGTAATTTAGTAAATTTCTTTAGCCAATTAAATAATGATATCAAATTTGAAATGTTTTGCATTGCCATTCTACAGAATAATAGAGAAATGTGTCAAATTTTATTAGATTCCGGGTTTGATATTAATTTTTGTTCCCCAAAAGATGTTCCGTTTTGTAATGCAAAACGGGATGATACCGTGTTAACTTTTTTAACAAAAAACGGGAAAGAAGATGTAGTAGAAATGGCTAGATGGTTAATAGAATGTGGAGCAGATAAGAGTCAAAAGGTATTACCACTTTTACTAGCATGTGATGCAAACAATCTTGAATTGGTTAATCTTTATCTTGAAAATGGTGCGAAGGTTACCAAGAAGACAATAATGAGTGCAATGAAACCACATATAAAAATAGACATTTTGAAGGAACTGCTTAAATCACTGGAAGGCAAATCTAACAACATTTCTTGGCTTGATATCTACGACTCTGTTGATTATAACATTAGAATTTTTGAAAAAGTAAAGTTACTTTTTGCGTTTGGAATAGGACCAACCGATATGCAAATATTTCAATGTTTGCAGGGACTAGTTGAAAATGGAGCAATAGAGGCAGTGGAATATTTACTTGAAAATTATTTCGAATCCGGATGTGTGGATTACAGAATATCCTCTTTTTATAGAGGGGATAAGCATGCTATTGTTTATTTGTGTGATATTGCTGTTCAAAATGAGGATAGAGATATGCTCAAGTTACTTAAGAAATATGGTTTAAGAGAATCTACAACCAAAGAAAAAGCAAAAGAATTACTATATCAATTAAGAGAGGTATCTAAACAGGATGCAGTTACTAGGACAGAATTAGAAAATGAATTCTTAGCATTGATAACAAAGAAATAAAAAGTAATACAAGAAATAGTGAGTTAAAAATCCTCTTTTTAATTCACTATTTTCATTTATGATAGAATTTTTAGAGACGCTCCCAAAATCTCCTTGACACTATTTTCATTTGCTTATATAATAGTAGCGTAATAAAAAACGAGGGAGGAAATGGATTATGTCTTTTATAGACGAGATAAAACAAAGAGCAAAACAAGATATAAAAACAATTGTATTACCAGAAAGTAAGGATGTACGTACATTAGAGGCAACAAGCCAAGTATTAAAAGAAGGCTTCGCCGATATTATCCTAGTAGGAAACAAAGAAGAAATTAACAAACTAGCAGAAGAGCATAAAATTGATATTTCAGGTGCTAAAATTGTAGACCCTGAAACTTCAGAAAAATTTAGTGAATATGCTAATCAATTTTATGAATTGCGAAAAGCAAAAGGAATAACATTAGATAAAGCAAAAGAGATGATGAAAGATAGTGTATATTTCGGTATGATGATGGTAAAAGCCAATGATGCAGACGGATTGGTATCAGGTGCTTGCCATTCGACAGCAGATACCTTAAGACCAGCACTTCAAATTTTAAAAACAGCGCCAGGAACCAAACTAGTATCCGCCTTTTTCCTAATGGTTGTTCCTAATTGTGAATATGGAGAAAAGGGAGCATTTGTGTTTGCCGATAGTGGGCTAAATGAATATCCAGACCCAGAAGCATTATCAGAGATTGCAATCTCTTCTAGCAAAAGCTTCAAACAACTAGTAGGTGCAGAACCAAGAGTAGCAATGCTATCTTATTCTACTTATGGAAGTGCTCATTCACCACTTACCGATAAAGTAGTAGAAGCTACCAAATTATTAAAAGAAAAAATGCCAGATTTAATTGCAGATGGTGAATTACAATTAGATGCTGCTATTATTCCAGAAATTGCTGTATCAAAAGCACCAGGAAGCCCAGTAGAAGGAAAAGCAAATACTTTAGTGTTCCCAGATTTAGATGCTGGAAATATTGGCTATAAACTAGTACAAAGATTGGCAAAAGCAGAAGCCTATGGTCCACTTTGCCAAGGAATAGCAAGGCCAGTAAACGATTTATCAAGAGGATGTTCTAGTCAAGATATTGCAGGTGTAGTTGCCATTACAGCAGTACAAGCACAAGAAAATTAGAAAAAAGAAAGGAAATAAAACAATGAAAATTTTAGTATTAAACAGTGGAAGTTCATCCCTAAAATATCAATTAATTGATATGGAAAACGAACAAGTATTAGCAAAAGGAAATTATGAAAAAATTGGGATGGAAGGTTCTTTTGTAACACACAAAGCCAATGGAGAAAAATATAAATATGAAAGAGATGCCAAAAACCATGAAGAAGCAATTTCTTTTGTATTAGAACAATTCACAGATAGTGAGCATGGCGTTATCTCTTCACTAGATGAAATTACAGCAGTAGGACACAGAGTCGTTCATGGGGGAGAAAAATTTAATCAATCTGTGGTAATTACGGATGAAGTAATCGATACCATTCGCGAATGTATTGAACTTGCACCATTACACAATCCAGCAGCATTAACAGGAATTGAAGCATGTCAAAAAGTAATGCCAGGAAAGAAAAATGTAGCGGTATTTGATACTGCTTTCCATCAAACCATTCCAGAAGAACGATACATCTATCCAATTCCTTATGAATACTATAAAAAATATGGTGTTAGAAAATATGGTTTCCATGGAACTTCTCACCGCTATGTATCCAATAGAGTCGCAGAATTAGTAGGAAAACCAGTAGAAAATTTAAAAACGATTGTATGTCATTTGGGACAAGGAGCAAGTTTATGTGCAGTCTTAAATGGTAAATCGGTAGATACCTCTATGGGATTTACACCACTTGCTGGAATTGCAATGGGAACTCGCTCTGGAGACTTAGACCCATCTATTGTAACGTTCTTAATGAAAAAAGAAGGTTTAAAACCAGAGGAAATAGAAACAATTTTAAATAAAAAATCTGGACTATTAGGAATTAGTGAACTTTCTGCAGATAACAGAGATTTACTAGCTTCTATGGAAAACCAAGATGAAAATGCAAAAAAATGCAATATTGCAATGGAAACTTATACTTATATCATTGCACAATATATTGCTAAATATGCAGTAGCATTAAATGGAGTAGATGTTATTGCCTTTGCAGGAGGAGTAGGAGAAAGAGGACCAGATGAAAGAGAAATGATTTGTAATCACCTAGCATGGATGGGAGTAGAACTAGATGCGGAAGCAAACAAAGTAAAAGCCGAAGAACAAGAAATCTCAAGCCAAAATTCAAAAGTAAAAGTTTGGGTAGTACCAACAGAAGAAGAACTAATGATTGCAAGAGATACTGCTAAGTTAGCAAAATAAATCGATAAGAAAGATAGTGCAATTAATTTGAATTGCCTATCTTTTATTTAATTTGACAACTATTTCGGTGGCTTTCTTGCTATTTACCATAAAATATGATAAAATATACCTCAGCTTTTAATACTATTCTATAAAACAATTGGATATAGGAGGAAAACAAAAATGGAAATTGCAAAAAAAGACATTCAATGCGTAGAAATTGTAAAAAAGGTAGAACGTCTTACCAGTAAGGTAAGAAAGTTTATCCGTTTAGTGAACCGGAAACTTCCAAAAGGGAGAAAATTAAACAAAGAACATTTCATCATACAAAGAAAAGAAGCAAGCACTTTTTTAAATGATGGAAATACAACATGTCCTGGATTGGATTATGAAATTGTTTGGGCGTATACTTTTGCAGATGTAGAAAGCAATAAAGAAGATATTTTCCAAAAGAAACAATATGATACGGTTACTTTCGTTTTAAGGTGTAGAGAAAGGTGTTATGACCATAGAAAAGATGGACTTCATTTCTTTTCATTATACTATAAAGGAAGAGATAGTAAGCCAGATGAAGTAGCAGAAAGAATTGATTTCATTAATGACAATTATGACGAAGACCGTCTTTTTTGTCCATACGAATTAATGCAAATAGTATGGAGAATCAGAAATGAATTTTATTTGGACCCAAGTAATATTTTAGAAAAGCCTCAAACCTTTCAAAAATTTGCAGAAACCTTTGAAGGAGAAAAACTTGATTTTGCCAAATTTGAACCAAAGTATGGAGAATATAATAGAGAGAGCGGAGTGCCAGAAGAAGTTCTTATCAAGATAAATCACTTTGAAGAGGAAGCAAATCGATTTGCAACTATTGTTAATTGTTATTGTGCAGTAACATCAAAGAAAATAAGAAAAGAAGATATGAGCCTTTTTTGGAAAACACCAAAGGGCTGTCCTACGATTCCTCTTATTGAGACAATCATACAATTTGTTGGAGAAGAGCCTTTTTTAGAGCCTTACAAGTTTGTTCCTAAAAAATTTATTATAAGAAAGAATTCCCACTGTACGACATCGCCGAGTGAGAGACAAATTTCATTTTCTCTTTGGGATTGTATAAAGAGTACCATTGGCTATTCCTATTTTAATAAATATCTTTCTACTAAAGGAATTCCTGAAAATTGGTATCCAAGATTGCTTTATTTTAATTATTACATTTCAAAGGATTTGCAGGAAGAACATTACACTATCAGTTTAACAAGCTGTGAGGGATGTTTCAGAGAAAACTATATGACAATTATAGAGGCGAATACCTTAGAAGAGCTTCTTACACCAGAAAATGCTATTAAAATAGCGAAATGGATGGAGGAAATTTGGAGAAAAACAGCATTGATTTACTATTACAGTTCTATTATCGAGGAAGAAAAAATAAAAAACTTTTATTCTTCTTGTGAAATAGATAAATAGAAATAGGGTGATATACTTAGCAAATCGGTTAACACATAGGAGAGATATTATCTTTCCTATGTGTTTTTCAATTTTTATCGATGGACACTTGACATTTTCTATACCTAGATATACAATGTATAAAAATACCTAGGTAATCTATGTAAAAAGGAGGAGAAAAAATGAAAATAAACAAAGAATTGCTAAAAGGGAGTACAAGCATGTTGATTTTAGAAATGCTACAAACGGAAAACATGTATGGCTACCAAATGATTCGAAAATTAAGTGAAAAATCAGAAAAAGTATTTGAATTAAAAGAAGGGACCTTATATCCTATTTTGCATGGACTAGAAGAAGAAGGGGTTATTACTTCTTATTGGGATGAAACAACAGCCAAAAAAAGAAAATACTATGCCATTACAGAAAAAGGAAAGAAGCAATTAAAAGATAAAAAAGAAGAATGGAACCTATTTAGCAAAGGAATTGCAAAAGTGATAGGAGGTGTTTCTTTTGCCAATTAAAGAATTTTTATATGAAGTATGTGAACAAATTCGATATAAACCGATTCGAAGCCAAATAGCAGAAGAATTAGAAAGCCACCTAGCAGAATCAAAAGAGCACTATCTAGAAGAAGGAATGGAGGAAAAGGAAGCAGAAGAAAAAGCAATTGCCCAAATGGGAGAGGCAGAAAAAATTGGAAAGAAATTAAATAAAATCCATAAGCCAAAATTTAATTGGCAACTTTTCATTTTAACAATCATATTGCTAGAGTTTGGATTTATATTAAGCATTCCTCGTGCACAGGATAATAAATCAACTTTAATTTTATTAATATTAGGAATGATTCCCTGTGTACTAATTTACTTTTGGGATTATAAAAAATTGAAAAAATATTCTCCTTATTTATATGGAATTGCGACAATTATCTTATTACATGCAGAAGGTAGAACTTTTCTTTTGGTAGGAGATTATATTATTTCTTGTGCTTCCATTAGCATGGTTCTCTATGTGATTGCTTTTGTTGGATTTTTACAAAGTTTAGAAAAAGATAGAATACTAAGAATAACAGTGCAAGAAAGAGAAATTAAGGTAAACAAAATAGGACTAATCAGTGGATTAAGTGTTTTTTCTATTTTAATATTTGCGGTAGTAGCAAATGACATTAAATCTGTAATAGTATTGCTATTAAGTTATTTAATTATTAGTAGTGTAACATTGTTACATAAGAAAGAAAAAAAGTTAAAAGCAGTAGCAATCTTATGGGGAAGTGTTATTTTATCAACCATACTATTATTTACCTTTTTATTGGTTAACGATGGAGCTATGAGAGAGTATCGAGTAAATCGTTTTGTTGCGTCATTTATACCAGAGATTGCTCCAAATGGGGAAGGCTGGCAAGGAATTGAGCAAAAGAAAATTCTAGATAAGGCGAATTTATTTGGAGAAGTAGAGGAGGTTGAACAAAGTACAAGAGCACTTTTTAATGTAGAATGCGATAGCTTTCCTCTTGTTGCAATGCTTGCTAACTATGGAATCGTTGTTTCTATTCTCATGGTGATAATGGTTTTAGCCTTCAATATTAACATTTTGTTAAGTGCAAAAGAAATAAAGGATAGCTATGGAAAACTGCTAATTATTGGAATTAGTTCACTCTTTTTATTAAGGAGTATTCATTGTTTACTAATGAATGTAAATATAGGGATAAAGGCAAGCTTTTCGATTCCATTTATTTCTAGTGGAAAAATAGAGTTGATAATAGACATGATTTGTTTGGCACTTATTTTTTCTGTTTATAGGAGAAAGAATATTGAAATTGTAAGAGAAAATCGTTTATAGAATTACAAATAATAAGAAAAAATTACGAAATAAACTATTGTACTTTTTAAGTTTTATGGTTATAATACTAAATAGTAAAAAATTCTTTTAAATGAAGAAGGGAGACAAATTATATGAAAATATTAGTCATTAACTGTGGAAGCTCATCCTTAAAATATCAACTTATTAATATGGAAAACGAAGAAGTACTAGCGAAAGGAAATTATGAAAGAATTGGGCAAGGAAATAGTTTTTTAACACATAAAGTAGCAGGAGAAAAGAAAGTATTAGAAAACCCTGTTGCCAATCACCAAGAAGCGCTAGAATTTATGTTAAAACAATTATTACATGAGGAGTATGGTGTTATTTCCTCTTTAGATGAAGTAAATGCGATTGGTCATAGAGTACCACATGGAACAGATTTGTTTAATAAATCAGTACTCATCACAGAGGAAGTGATTCAAGAAATTGCAAGTTGTACAGAACTTGCTCCTATCCATACACCACCAATACTAAATGGAATTGAAGCTTGCAAGCAAGTTATCCCAGGAAAACCAATGGTAGCAGTATTTGACACTGCTTTTCACCAATCCATTCCAGAAGAAAGATACCTTTATCCAATTCCATATGAATATTACAAAAAATATAAAATGCGTAAATATGGCTTTCATGGAACCTCTCATCGTTATGTATCGCAAAGATTAGCCGAATTAATGAACAAAAACGTAGAAGAATTAAAAATAGTAGTATGTCATTTAGGTCAAGGTGCCAGCTTATGTGCAGTAGAACATGGTAAATCTGTAGATACTTCTATGGGAATGACACCCGTTTCTGGGATTATGATGTGTGCAAGAAGTGGAGATTTAGACCCATCTATCGTAACCTTTTTAATGAAAAAAGAAGGATTGTCACCAGACGAAATAGAAGATATCTTAAATAAAAAATCTGGTGTACTAGGTATTTCTGGTGTAAGCCCAGACTTCCGAGATATTGAAAATGCAGCCGATGAAGGAAATGAGCAAGCAAAACTAGCAAGAAATGCCTATTGCTATAATGTAGCACAATACATTGCCAAATATGCTGTTTCCATGAATGGAATTGATGCCATTGCCTTTACAGCAGGCGTAGGAGAAAATCAAACCAATATTAGAAAATGTATTTGTGACCATTTAACTTGGATGGGAGTAGAACTAGATACACAAGCCAACCAAGTAAAATCAGAAGAACAAGAAATTTCAACCAAAACTTCAAAAGTAAAAGTTTGGGTAGTACCAACGAATGAAGAATTAGTTATTGCAAGAGATACTAAAGAAATTGTAGAACTATAATAGCATTCCAAAAAGGAATAGAAAACTAGGGTAACCTAGTTTTTTATTGGGTTATAAAAATTAAAATATTTCTTATAATTTTCTTAAAATATGTCAAGAAATGACAAAAAATGTTATAATAAATAGCGTCTAATAAATAGAAATAAGTAAGGAGGTTATCATGAAAACAATTGCGTTTATTGCAGACGTAAAAGGATGGGCATTTGATTTGGCGGCTCACATGATAAAAAAGGAATTAAAAGAAGACTTTAAAATAGACATTTTCTATAGTAAATCAGAAGAGTTTGGCGAAGATTTAGGGAAGATAATAGAAAGAGTAAAAAATTATGATATAATCCATTTCTTTTGGAGAAAGACATTATTACAATTTTATGATTTAGAATTCCAAAATAAGTTAATAGAGCAAAAAATAGAAATCGATAAATTAAAGCAGAAAATATCAACTGGTATCTATGACCATTTATTTATCGATGACCCTATGTATGACAGAATTTTTAATGAAATTAGCAAGAAATATGTAACATCATCTGAAAAACTATATGAAATTTACTGTCAAAATAACAGGATAAAAAAACCATGGGGAATACTAGGAGATACCTTTGATGAGAAATTATTTTATCCTAAAAAACAAGAAAGAGGGAAAGGGAATGAGGACTCTTCTTTTGTAATAGGATGGGTTGGAAATAGTGCTTGGAACCACAAATTAAGAGATGAAAATGGAAAACAAATTGATTTTAAAGGTTTCCATACGGTATTAATGCCAGTAATAGAAGAACTACAAAAAGAAGGATATCAAATTGAAACTTATTATGCAGATAAAAATACCAATTTTATACCAAATGATAAGATGCCAGAATATTATCATAAATTAAATGTATATATTTGTGCCTCTATTACAGAAGGCACGCCAAAGCCTTTATTAGAAGCAATGGGATGTGGGGTTCCTGTTATCACAACAGATGTTGGAATTGCCAGAGAATATATGGGACCTAAGCAAAGTCAA
Source organism: uncultured Clostridia bacterium (assembly GCA_949155365.1). Lineage (GTDB taxonomy): Bacteria > Bacillota > Clostridia > TANB77 > CAG-508 > UMGS1663. The sequence goes on along the minus strand of CASCUT010000014.1, from coordinate 14,616 downwards.
TTTATCATAGGAGAAAGGCAGATTGGTAAGAGTGATGATGAAATTAGAAAAGAATTAAAAAAGAAAATAATTGAATTATATCATAATCCAACGAAACAATTCGAATTGGCACAAGAAAATTATGAAAATTCTAAAAAATTTAATAGCAAAGCATATGGAAAGAAATATAAAGAATATTTTTTAAATTTTTAGGAGGAATACACATGGAAAAGATTACCGTTATTATCCCAGTATATAATGTAGAAGAATATTTAAAAGAAGCAATTGAGAGTGTGATAAAACAAACTTATCAAAATTTGGAAATCTTGTTAATTGATGATGGCTCAACCGATAACTCTGGTGAAATTTGCGATGAATATGCCAAAAAAGACAATAGAATACAAGTGTTTCATCAAGCAAATCGTGGTTTATCTGGAGCAAGAAATACGGGACTAAAACATGCTACTGGAAGTTATATTATGTTTTTAGATTCGGATGATAAATTTGAATTAGATGCCTGTCAAATTATGTATCAAGCCATAAAAGATAGTGATGCAGATTATATCATTGCAAACTATATTAACATTGATGAAGATGGTACAAAGTGGGAAAATCCAGTATTTAAAAAAGAACAGTATTCGGCGTTTGAACTATCTATTAAAGATTATGAGAAATCTTTCTACATTATGAATTCTGCAGTATGGAATAAAATTTTTAGGAAATCTTTTTTAGATTCCTTACAAATAGAATTTGTCGAAAAGCTACCAGCAGAGGATGCTATTTTTACTACTTATTGTTTTATAAAATCACAACATGTATATTATACACCAGATATTATCTATCAATATAGACAACGTTATTCAGACTCTATTTCCAATAGTTGTTCTAAAAAATATTTTGATGGAATTAATAAAGCCTATCGTATGATATATGAAAACTTTAAACAAAATGAAGAACTTGGATTTTATCGTTATTTTTATGCCAAAAGTATGAACTATATTTTGTATAAATTTATTGATTCAACCAAACTAACACAAGAAGAAAGAATCGAAATATTAGAAAATATGAAATGGTTTTATGAACTAAGTATTGAAATAAAAGTACCAACCATCTTAAAATCGGTAAAATATATTATCGAATCTATTGTAGAAGAAAATTATAAACAAACTTTAAAATATTGTGAAATATTAGCACAAGTAAGAAAAATGCTTACCAAAGAACTAAAAGAAAAAATGTCAAAACCAAATCCAAGTACTTACCGAGAAATGTCGGATGAAGATATCTAAAATCAATCGCAAATTTGACATAATTTCATAAAATATAAAGAGAAAGCAAGAAAGGAGGACGACATATTTTATGAAATTAAAAGACAAAAGAGTGGGATTTGTATTAACAGGTTCTTTCTGCACATTTCAAGCAACAAAAGAGCAGATGAAAAAGCTAATAAAAGAAGGAGCAGAAGTATTACCTATTATGTCAGACCACAGTTATGAACTAGATACCAAATTTGGAAAAGCAAGTCAGCATATAGAAGAGATAGAGAACATAACAGGAAAAAAGATTATTCATACCATTCCAGAAGCAGAACCAATAGGACCGAAAAACATGACAGACATTTTAATTGTAGCCCCATGTTCACGGTAACACTCTTGCAAAACTAGCAAATGGAATAACCGACAACTCTGCAACAATGTCTGTCAAATCACATCTTCGTAACGGAAATCCTGTTGTAATTGCGATATCAACCAATGATGGCTTGGCGGGGTCAGCAGAAAATATCGGAAAACTATTAAATCGCAATCATTATTTCTTTGTTCCTTTTAGACAAGACAACCCAATTACCAAACCACGTTCTTTGGTATTTGATAGTAAATTAATAATTCCTACCTTAGAATATGCCTTAGATAGGGAACAAATAGAACCAATATTGGTCTAATATCTCTTAAGAGAAGAAGTAGGAGAAATAACATGAATTTGGAAAAAATAAAAACAGCAAATACAAAATATTTAGGGAAAGAAATTATCTATAAAGAAGAAATGGATTCCACTCAAGATTTAGCAAAAGATATTGCGAAAAAAGAGTTTGAAAATGGAACACTAATTTTAGCAGATAAACAAAATAGAGGAAGAGGAACACAAGGAAGAAGTTGGGTTGCAAGTAAGGAAAATAATATAACTATGACAATATTGCTAAAAAAAGACTGGGAAATAGCAGACTTAGAGGGATTCACTCTTAAAATAGCAGAAGCCATTCAAAAAGCCATTAAAGAATTATATTCTTATGCATTAACCATAAAGAAACCCAATGATTTATTATTAAATGGTAAAAAAATTTGTGGAATTTTAACAGAAAGTTCTGTCATTAAACAGAAAGTAAATTATGTATTGATTGGCATAGGGTTTAATGTAAATGAAGAAATTTTTGAAGGCGAATTACGGAGAGATAGCAACATCACTAAAAAGAGAGTGGAAAAAAACATTTCAAAGAGAAGAAATTATAGTAAAAATACTAGAACATTTAGAAAAAGTAATCGAATCTTAAGAAAAACAAAAATAGAGGTCCTTTTTGGTTCCTCTATTTTTTGTGACCAGAAATACAGTAGAGGAGCGATTTTTTCTTAGCTTTTTGAACATTGTCTCTACTGATAGAAAACCCCATAATTATGGGGGATATTCGAATAGATACCTTTGAATCGGTAATAATTATAAAAACGAACATTTTTTTGAAAAAACTATTGACAAAGAATAAATGTTTGGTTATACTATGATTGTAAATACGAAACAATGTTTGTAAAAATGGAGGAATTAATATGAAAATTGTAAATAGAAAAAAATTTATTCGAATGATTGCCATCATACTAGGAATGTTACTAATAACCTTCTTTTATTTCTCAAATAATTCCTTTTCAAAAGGAGAAGCAAAAATAAAAACGCTTTATGTTTCAAGTGGAGACACTCTATGGACCATTGCTGAAGAAGAACAAGAAACAAATTCTTATTACCAAGAGAAAGACGTCAGAAGTATCATTCACGAAATAAAAAAATTAAACCATTTGCCCAATAATACCAATTTAACAGTAGGTCAAAAACTAATTTTAAATAGAGAATAGGGAAAAACAAAAGACTACAATAGAATAAAATTGTAGTCTTAAAAATCTACTATAAATTAGCAAGTGGGTTTCTTTCCACGGCATCTCTTACTTGTTCATTGGCAACATGAGTGTAAATTTCAGTAGTTGAAATACTAGCATGTCCTAAGAGTTCTTGTAAGGCTCTAATATCTACTTCGCCATATTGGTACATTAAAGTGGCTGCTGTATGCCTCAACTTATGAGTAGAATATTTAGAAGTATCTAATCCAGCATTTTGGAGTTCTTTTTCTACAATATATTGAACCGTTCGTTTCGAAATTCGTTCACGCCTTTCACTTAAAAATAAAGCATCTTTTGAGTTAATAGCTACACCTTCCGTAGGTCGAACCAATAAGTATTGTTGAATTGCATAAATACAAGCCTTATTTAAATAAATCGTTCTTTCTTTATTTCCTTTTCCAATTACCGTCATTCGAAAATCATCAAAGTGAATATCTCGAATATCAATTCCAATGAGTTCTGATAAACGCATGCCACAATTTAAAAACAAAGTAATAATCGCAAAATCTCTTTCTTTATTTCGGTTATCTTCTCTAGAACTAGCTTTTAGCAATTTTTGGCTATCTTCTAAGCTTAAATACTTTGGTATTCTTTTGTCTTGTTTTGGTGTTTCTAAATTTTGAGCAGGATTGACATCAATAAGATTGGATTTTACTGCTAAATATTTAAAAAATACACGAATAGTAGATATTTTTCTAGCACGTGTAGCAGGCTTACTATGATGTGTTGTAGCCAAAAAAGAAACAAAGGAATGAATATCCTCTAATGTAATTCTTTTTAAAGTATCAATAGCAAAGTCATCAATGCGAATTTCTTTAAAGTCTGTCTCATCGGTTAATTTAAAATGTATTTTCATATATTTTAGAAACATAGCAAGATCATAGTTGTATTCCTTCACAGAATTAGGGGACTTATTTAAAATAATGATGGAATAATCCAAAAAGGAATTTAAAAATTCTGGATTATCTTCACGATTTATCATATATAATCACACTCCATTTTTACTATCATAAACATATTATATAACAAATATAAAAAAAAGGAAAGAATAAATAAAAGATAAAAATGTAGATACGGAGCAAAGAATTGACAATGTTACAATAAAGTGATAAAATAATTATGTTAAGCGAAATAAAAAATCTCGTAATTAGAATTAATAAGGAGGTAACATATGGAAGTTGTAACTAGAATTGCTATGGCATCACTTGTATTTTTTTCATTAACTGGAATATTCTTTATTATCCGAAATTACGTATCAGACTCAATTGGAGAACTACGCTATATGTTGAAATGTGCAAAAGAGCGGAGAGAAATGTTAAACCAATTGGATGCTTCTGAAGAAACAGAAAAAATAAACAGGATGAAAGAAGCTGAGGATCAAGAGATTTGCCGGCTAGAAAAAGCAATTCAAAATCACTGGGGACGAAGAATTGCTAGCAAAAAGGTTTATGCCTTTAGTCGACTCGATATTTCAGACTGGAAACACTTCCAGTTATAAAGGGAAAAAAGCAACCACAAAGAGCGGTGACGATATAAAGTCACTGCTCTTTCTCTTTATAAAATAAGTAATCAAGATAAAGTTATTATATAAAAATTACAAAGTGCTAATATTTTATGAAAAGACTCTGTAATCGAGGGGATTTTCATTGACAAGAGCAGAAAACGGTGATACAATGCGTTAATAATAGTAATAATTAATCATATGTTTTCTAAAAATGGAGGTATTATGATGAATGCACAAGGAAAAAAACAAAATAGGAAGAAAAAATTAGTAACACCTACATCAAAGAATAAGATAACGAACGAAGAACTTTTACAAATGCTCAAAGTACGGCAGATTTCATTAAAAGAATTGAAACGTAAGGGAGTAACAGAATATCAACTTACCAAACTTCGTAAATTCAACTACAAAATAATGGAACAATATGACCCCATTCAAAATGATATTGTCTATTATGCTCTTGAAAAAGGAGATGACCCATTTGTCATTTTACCAGAAACATCTGGTAGTACATTAAAAATAGCCAAAATGTCAGACATTCATTTGGGAAGTAACGAAGTAGATGAAGAAGAACTGATATCTTTACTTACGTATCTTTGGAAAAGTGGATATCGTATTATTACACTTTCTGGTGATATTATAGATGGCTTTAATGTATATCGGGGCCATATCCAAAACATCTCAGAAGCAACATTAGATATGCAGGCCGACTTAGTGGTCTCTATTTTATCCATGTTTAATTTTCTATACATTACAAATACAGGAAACCATGATGCTTCCTCGACTAAAAATGCAGGAGTAGACGTCATTCGATTAATCGAACAAAAAATGTTACATCGTGGTATGAAGTTTGTCTATTTAAAAAGCTATTCTGGCTATATCGTATACAAGGATGTTGCCATTCAAATCATCCATATGGATGGGGGGAATAATAGCATTAGCGAAACTTATGCAGGGCAAAAAATGATGGACAATATCTTCAAAACCTCTGCTAAAATGGGAAAATCCAATGTGAATGCAGTAAGAATTATGGGGAAAATGGTACCAGTCATTAATGTCATAACTGGTCACTATCATTCCATTGCTAAATTTGTTTATGGAAATGTTGTAGTAGAATCACCATTAAGTGCACAGCATACCACAGATTTCATTAATCGAAGAGGTATCCATTCTAAAACAGGAGCTAGAGTATCGGAACTTACCATCGATTCCAACAAATGTATTAGCGAAAAAGGTGCTATCATTTTTGCTCGTGATACAGCAGAACTGTATGAACTCGAATCCTTAAATATCAAAGAAGATTATTTAAACGTAGAACCACAGCATGCAACCAAAACGCTAAAGAACAAGCAAAATCCTAAAGAAGACTTAGACATTATCAAAATTAACAAAGCCTTAAAATTGCTTATTCGCAAAGGGTTTTATAATAAAGAAGAGCTTGGTTTAACCCAAGAGGAAATCAATTACATTAATGAGACTTGCAACTATAATATTTATATTAATGATGAAACCATAGTATTTAAAACAGATAAAGAAGAAACGGCTATTATTTATTCACCAATAGAACAAAAAGGATTAGTAACTTACCTTGAAATATCAAACTTATTAGTTGGCTCTATTTTCTTTCAAGAAGAAGCTTTTCGCTACATGTTAGACAAAGCAAAAGAGGCAGGAATAAGACATATTCATATTGGCGGAAATGCAGTTTGGGGGATTCCCAAAAAGAATGATGCTGATAAGACAAAGTTTTTTTCTGGTTCCCAACAAGCATCTGAACTAGTTAGAATTTTAAAAGATTATCCAGAATTCCATTATTATTCTATTAACGGTTATTGTGAAAATACATTCATTCGTGCTGACGAAAAGTCACGATTTGACCCAATGCAATATGTAGAAGAAACACTTGAAAAAGAAGGGATAAAATTCACAGCAATCTCAGCATCAAAATGTGATTTTTTAATTGATGGAATTGTCTTCCGCATGGTAAATGACAAAAAAGCATTAAAAAATCCATACACAAGAGATTACGATATTGTAAAAGCCCAAAGAAGTCTTATGGCTAAAACAGGAAACATTGCGAAAATAAATGGCGTCGAATATAATATTGGAGCCATCTATTATGGTTTTGTACCATCTACAATCGAATCCCATTCAGGCGGAATTTATGTAACAAGTACTGCTGGACCAACGCTTGACCCAGACAATGCAAGTAAAATAATTCAAGCAAATGCGGAGTGTGCTATTGTACGAGCCTTGGTAGACCATGGAGAAATACTTAAATTTGAGCGTGAAATTATTTCACCGAAATAAAAAACAAAAAGGTCGAATGAAATTAAGAAATCATTCGACTTTTTGCTGTTTCAATAAGGAAGAATTACGAGTTGCTAACGATAAATGTGTTCAATCCAATCAAAATCATGTCCAGACAAAGAAAGTATTTGCTCTCTTTTTCCAAATCCAACCACAGTTTGAGGGCCAGAGTGAAAATCGCTACCACCACCAATAAGAAGGTTATGCTGTTTAGCAAATTGATACAAGTACTCTCTCTGCTCAAAAGTATGAGAAGAATGAAATACTTCGATTCCATTTGTTCTGGTTTTTTCTAAAACATAGTTTAAAAAGGATAACACTTCTTCTTGCGTCTCATAAATATACAAACAAGGATGTGCTACAACGGTAAAACCACCATTTGCCACAGCCATATCAGCTACCTCCGTTGCAAGTGGTAAATTCTTAGTAGTGTCGATGTAAAAATCACTACTAGGATGAAGACAAAACTTTTTAAAAAACAACTTTGGTGAAGTATATACAATCGGATGAGTCGAATCAAAAAAATCCTTGTTTTCAGGGTATCTTATCAAATCCTTACATAAATACTCTGTAGCAAACATTCCTTTTGGCACCTGCAAGTGTTCCGAATGCCTTAAATGATGCTTATCACACTGGCGTACCAAAAACGCAAGCTGATCTTCCTGTGGAACCATTCCATAATGATATTGGTCAATAAAAGATTGTACCTTCTCTGGATTGGGACCATAATAAAGAAGTTCAATGGGAATATACACACCAGTTGCTTGATCTAAGACTTTACAAGCAATTTCAGAACCCACAAAAACTTTGAGATTACCCAGTTCTTCTTTGGAGATGGTCTTTAACTCATTCGAACAGCCTAAAATCTGATTATGATCTGTAATCACGATTCTCTTTAGCTGTGAAGCTTTGGCTAATGCAATAATTTGCCTCAAAGTAAAAGCACCATCAGAATATTGTGTATGAATATGGTGATCATATTCCGCACGATGACCCAACGACAAAAGTTCTTTCCCAAGGTTAATGTCTTGATCAAATAGCATAATCGTCCTCCTCTTGACTTTGTGACATTGAAAACGAAATCTTCATCCTCAATGCTAATTAACATAAACTTTATATATTATACAATAAATACAACTTTGTGTCAAATGGGATTTTGGGTGATTTTTGGGACGTGGGGATTTTTGGGACGTACGAAAAAATCTCCTTTTAATAAGGCAGATTTTTTCGTACGTCCCAAAAATCCTAAAACTATCAATTTACATAATTGACTTTTTAAAATATCTTTGTTATAATATATAGCATATTGGAAAGTATAAAAAGTAACAACACAATAACAAAGACTTAAAGGAGGATGCAACATGATTAGGCTCAATGGTTATGAAGTTCAAACAGAACGGTTCCCAAACAATGAAACAAGGGTAAAAGATTTTGAACAGCACATTTTCTTAGATGGACAAGAGAATGTACTTGAATTCAAATACTTTAATGATGAGGATTTGGTGCTATTAATGTTTGTAAAACAGCGGATTGATGAGTTCAATGTACCGTGCACTCTGTTTATCTGGTATATGTCATACAGTAGAATGGATCGGAAAATTGAGGGGGATTTATACAATCTCAAGTATATTTGTAACTTTATTAACTGGCTTAATTTTACTAGATTGATTGTAATGGAACCTCATTCAGACAAAACGATGCAGTTGTTGGAGCATGCAACCGCAGTATATCCTGTAAAAGATTGGATAAAACCAGAGAAACTGAGTGACAACGTGCAGATTGTATTTCCGGATAAAGGTGCTGTTGCAAGGTATCATGACTGTGGTTATCGAAATATATGCATTATGCAAAAAACTAGAAATCCTTATACAGGATGGATTACAGATATGCATCTTAAAGAAGGAACTGTTATTCCTGGTTCCAAATGCATTATTATTGATGACCTGTGTGCTACTGGAGGAACGATGTACCGTGCAGCTAATATTTTAAAAGAGGCTGGTGCAAGTGAAATCGTTCTTGTTGTTTCACATTGTGAAAAGAAGGTGTTTGATGGAGAATTATTAAAAGAAGGTTCTCCTATCAGCAAAATCTATACAAGTAAATCCATCATGGAGGTAGAACATCCAAAGATTCAGTATATGGATATTGATGTGATGCGATATGTAAATGAGAGCCATCATTAGTTTTTGTTTTGGTTAGCCAGATTTATTAATTTAGGCCAATTCTTTAAAAGTATTAAAAATGGGTAGGGAAGAGACACTGCTTCTTCCTTGCCCATTTTTGTTACTTAACAACCTTGTAAAAATACAATAAATCGTGTTATAATAATTTTGAGGTGATAATTTATGTCTTTAGAATATAAAGATTTAAAAGAGCATATCAAAAAATTAGGATTTGATGTAGATATAGAAGCATATTCAAAATTAAAAGAAGCTGTTGAATACTATAATGAAAATAAAGATATCAATGCTTTGGAACACTATATGAAACAAATTCAAAATTGCGGAGGATTCGCCTTACAAATTCCAATATGCATATTTTCTGGAAGTGATTATACCTTTGAAGAACAAGTATTAAGAATTATAGAATTGTACCCTTTTGTTCGATTATTATCAGACACAGAGCTTAAAGAAGAGGAATATGTAGTTGTATTTCGATCAGGAGAAACAGGTCACCATTTTATACGAATTGATGAAAATGGAAATGCTACTGATAAACATGAATGCAATTTACCTGGAAATTTTCAAGGGTGGGGAACTTTAGAACATGATTCGGAAGCTGTTTTTGCTGTAGTAAAACAAGAATATAGATCGGAAGCAATAAGAAATTTGCCTCAATGTAATAGAAGTATGTTTTTAAATGAAAATGCATATTACAAAATAGAAAAAGATGGTTATAAAGATATTATAAAAACAAAAGCTACTAAACCAATGACCTTTAGAGATGTATTACAAGATGCTTATAATAATAGAACTTCTTCTTTTACCTATCAAGGAAAAACTTTTTATTTAAAAGTAAATAGAAATGATTCGGAAATGATATACATATGTAATGAAACAGAAATACTTGGTGAATTTTGTACAGATGGAGATGAATTTATAATAGAATTAAATGATAAAAATAAAATATTTGGTTATGAGCCAAATAAACCGTTGAAAATGAAATATCCTAGAGAAGATAATTCTTTGCAAATATAAATTTATTGCTATATTAATTTTTCTTATGTTAGGAATGTGCCAAATGAGTAGGGAATAGGGGATAAGTTTTGAATGTTAATATGCGTTGCTTGTAGCAACGGCCTTTTCATTATACAATAATTTTAATGAAAGGAGGGTATTAAAATGTTAAAAGAAAACATTAAAGCAATTAGAAAGTCAAAAGGACTTTCACAAGAAGAACTTAGTATCAAGTTGAATGTAGTAAGACAAACAATTTCTAAATGGGAGCAAGGGCTATCTGTCCCTGATTCTGAAATGCTAATTTCTATATCAGAAGTACTTGAAACTCCTGTAAGCACTTTGCTTGGAGAAAACATTTCTGAATCTAAAGTGGATGATCTAAAAGCAATCTCTGAGAAATTAGAGATCATAAACTTGCAACTATCACAAAGAAAAAATTCAAGGCGAAAAATAATTCATTGGCTACTAATCTCATTGTGTGCAATCATCATAATAACTTTCATAGCCTTAATATCATTCAATAGTTTTTACTTGAACTTGGATTATAGTAATCCTGAAGAAGCTGTTTTAGGAGTTATCTTTCATATATTTGTATGGCTGTTTATCAGAATAGCACCAATTATTCTGATTGGATTAATCATTGGAAGTTTTTTTACACGAAAAAGAATATAAAATTGTTTTGTTTATAAAGGATATCGCTAACCAATTAGCAATATCCTTTATTTTGACTATTTTCATATACATTTTTTTAGAATAATGTTATAATGAGAGAGATAATTAGTAATTTATCGCTGAGATTATAAATAAAAATGAAGTGAATTTAGAATGAGTATATTAGTTTCAATATGCTCATTTCTATTATTTTATTATAAAAAACTTTATTACGTAAATTGCCCTTACATATTCAAATTATGTAAATCAGATAAATTGTTGTATAATATAAGTAGAGTTCTATATATTGCAAAATATAAAATAATTTAAAAGTATGGGAGGTAATTTATTTGAAAGAGTTATTTGTTGAAAGAGTAATTGATGAATCAGTAAACTTTTTAGATAATAACCAAAGAATAAAATTAAAAGAAATACTTATGGAAATATGCTTAAATTATCAAATTGAAATAATAGAACAAGCTGAAAAGCAAGAAACACAAAAGAATAATACAGATATATTGAATAAATTCATATCATCTAAAGAGATTGAAGGTTGCTCGACAAGAACTTTAAATTACTACAGAGATAATATAAATAAAATGTTTAATACTGTAAATCTTCCAATAGATGAAATAACTACTGAAATATTAAGAAACTATTTAGCAGATTATAAAAGTAATTCAAGTGCTAGTATGGTAACAATAGACAATATAAGAAGGACATTATCAAGTTTCTTTGCTTGGTTAGAAAATGAAGATTATATTGTTAAAAGTCCTGTTAGAAGGATTCATAAAGTAAAAGCAACTAAAAAAGTTAAAGAAACATTTACAGATGAAAATTTAGAAAAATTAAGAGATACTTGTTCAAATGTAAGAAATTTAGCAATATTAGAACTATTAATTTCGACAGGTATGAGAGTTGGAGAACTAACTAAATTAAATATAGCAGACATGAATTTTCAAGAAAGAAGTTGTATTGTTATGGGCAAAGGCAATAGTGAAAGAGAAGTCTATTTTAGTGCAAAAAGTAAAATGTATATTAAAAAATATTTGGAAACAAGAACTGATAATAATGAAGCACTATTTGTATCTCTTATAAAACCTTATAACAGATTAGGAATATCTGGAATTGAAATTGCTATTAGAAATTTAGGAAAACAAGCAAATATAAACAAAGTGCATCCACATAAATTTAGAAGAACAATGGCAACTATGGCTATTGATAAAGGAATGCCAGTTGAACAAGTGCAAAAGTTATTAGGGCATATAAAAATAGATACTACAATGGAATATGCAATGGTAAATCAAAATAATGTGAAAAATTCACATAGAAAATACATTACATAAAATAACAACCAAATAGAGTAAGTAAAATATAAAAAATAATTGTAATATTATAGATAAAATGCTATAATTATACATATTTTAGTAAAAAGGAGAAAAATTTATATGGATAAGTTTAAAGAAATTAGACCGATAGTTCTTGGAGTGGTAAGAAAAGATAATAAATTGTTAGTTAGCAAAGGATATGATAAATCAAAAAATCAAGAATTTTATCGATGTTTAGGTGGAGGTATAGAATTTCTTGAAAAGAGCAAAGATGCATTAAAGAGAGAATTTAAAGAAGAAATAAACATAGAAATAGAAATTGGTAAATTTTTAGGTATTTCAGAAAATATATTTAATTATAAAGGTAAAGATGCACATGAATTAATATTATTTTATGATGCATATATCAAAGATAAAGATTATCAAGAAAAATATAATTTAGTAGATGATGATTCGGAAACTGAGGCAATATGGGTAGATATTAATAAATTTAGAAATAAAGAACTTATTTTATATCCAGAACAGATTTTTAAATATTTGTAGACGGTTATATTAAAATAAAAAATATAGGAATGGAGAAAAAGTTATGAATAATTTAGTATTCTTTAATAAAAATGCTAAAAAAGTTTGTGATAATATAAATAACTTTAGAAGTATATGCCACCAAGAGTGGAAGATAAGGAAGTGTTAAATGAATATTTAGATTCACGAGAGTTTGTATCAAATAAAAATGACAAAATTGCAGAAATCGAAGATGATATGTCAAATTTCTTACATACAAAATACTTTTCATTTTTTGATTCAGGAGCCTCTGCTATACATTCTGCATTAATAGCATGTAATGTTACATATGGAGATGAGGTTATTGTACCATCTTGGACTTTTGCTGCTCCTGCATTTCAAGTATTAAGGGTTGGTGCTATACCAATATTTGCTGATATAAAACCAGATACATATAATTTAGACGAAAATAATGTTATTGAATTATTAAATAAATTTAAAAAAGTAAAAGCTATAATTGCAGTACATATGCAAGGATATCCGTGTAATCTAAAAAGTCTTAGAAAAATTGCTGATGACTATAATATAAAGTTGATTGAGGATTGTGCTCAAGCATTTAGAGCAAAAGTTGATGGCAAATATGTTGGAACATATGGAGATATAGGATGTTTTAGTTTTATGCCAGTAAAACAATTAGCTTCATGTGGTGAACTAGGAGGAATTTGTACAAATAATGTGGACTTATTTAATAATGCAAATTCGGTAAAAACATATGCACAAAAAATAATAGAAGGAGATTCAAATTTTTATTATAATTCATTTACATATGGTTACAATTATAAACCTAGTGCATTAAATTGTATTTTTCTAAAATATCAATTAGAACATTTTAACACTACAATAAGCAAAATTCAAAATAATGCAAACAAATTAACAGATTTTTTAATGAAGAAGATTGATTTTTTAGTACCACCTATAATAGAAGATGGATATGAACATGTATATCATTTATATAGAATATCTTGTAACACATCAGACTTAAATATAAAAAATACTGGAAATTTTAGAAAACTAATTATGAATATTTTAAAAGAAGAAGGATTAACAACAAGATTATACCAAAGCCAAAGATTTTAGCAATAATAAACCAGATAATAAACTTAAAGTTATATAAAGATAAATTTTTGTATATAGTAAAAAAACAGTAGGGAGTAGGGAATAGGCTATTTTTAAATTATAGTTATAAATTAATATTTTAAAACTCTATATAAAGAATTTCTATGACTGATTCTAAACAGATTTTATAAATTACATTAAAAAAAAACAAATTATAATTATAAATTTAAAATTTAGAAATTAATGTATTTTAAAATTTTAAATTTAAAAATTTCATTTTGTGCAAAGTTAATTAACAAAAATTCTAAAAACCAAACATTATTATATTAAAACTTACATTATTATATAAAAATTATATAAAATCATCATTATAATATGTATTTAAAAAAATCTTATAATTATTGCAGCAACTGGTGTTTAGCCCAAAAAGTGTCAAAAAACCAACGCACGAAAATCAATTTTAAACCATTTTTAAAAATTAGGCATATAGTTTGTTGTCTGTAAAAATGGTGTAATTATTGAAATATAAGGATTTTGTGAATTTTAGAAAAAAACATTAAATATACTTATGAAAAATTATAAAGTAATAATATAAATATATGATAATAATAAAACCTGATATAACAAAAAATAAATGAAACTCCAGAATCGATTTTAAGACGATTTTATTAAAAAGTAGTATAGTTTGTTATTAGAATAATAAGCTGAAATAGGCGTAATGGCAAGGAATAGCAAGATTTTAGAGATAGGACTATATTATGGTTCTATTTTTGATCCTATTCCTATTTGCACAAAAGATTGATAATAGACACCAAAATTATACATATTTTCAAAATATGCATAATTTTTTTGTAGTGCGACAGGCATGTCGTTTAACTAATCGGTGAAAGTCCGTAGTG
>CASCUT010000013.1 GCA_949155365.1 uncultured Clostridia bacterium | reverse complement strand
AGATATTTAGATGAAAATAATAATAAATAAAATTAGTAAGTTCACTTAGTGTACTTTCGTTCACCAAGTGAATTGATTTGAATTTTACAGTCAATAGCACTAAGTTTTTTTAAGTGACAACATCATGGAACCGAAGAATGAGTACTATGATGATGTCAATAGCTAAAGACATAAGTTATTTGTAATCGACTAATGCTTCAACAACTAACCAAATTACAACTTTGGCTATTGACTGTATAATAAATTATTTTAATGATAGATTAAGTTACATTCTTTTCCTTTCACATACGAGCCATTCTCCACTTTCCCAGTCACCATAAGTTGATTTGTATCGGATATCTAACCTTATATCTAGATTTTCACTATAATCTAAATAAATTGCTTTGAACGTACAACCTTGATAATATACTCCTTGATCTTTAGGAAATAAATCTTCTATTTCATTTTTTGATAAATCTGTTTCTATATCGATTTGTATTCCTACAATACTAGTATATTTATCATAAACAAATTCGAATCTTGGTTCTCGTAAAATTTTAAAATTGGTTATTTCGTTTTTATGTTCATTCTCTGTTACTGGTAGTAAAAATGACCAGGGTTCTCCTGTAGGATAACTATATACATTCCCATTAAAAGATAAGTATTCTAATAAGTTTTTGTATTCCCATTCATCATATAACATAGTTGGCAAATTTATCCCAGTATGGTCAATTCTTTTGATGTGTCCTGATAATTTGTTAGAAACATCATTAATTTTCAACTTTTTTATATTACACAATTCTTTATCATTTTTATTTTTCCTAGATAATAAATTTAAATATTTCTTATCTCCAATATTTAGTTGAATATTAGAATTAATATTATCTAATCTAAAAATAGTTTCAGGTTTTAAATCTGATGTTATTATATGTATTTCTTCGTTGTTAATATTAGTTACATATTTTACATCCTTAAATAAATGAATAAGTAAATTAAAAAACTCTTTGTTTTTAGTATTTTTTTGAAGTATCTATTCTATTTTTTCTAACATATCTATTGTCTCCTTTTAATTTTTTATATTATATCAAATAATAAATATAATTAATATATATCGGAAAAATTTAATAATTAACTTTTTGGTATTTTGTGATATATATGTAATTCAAAATTGCTTGTAGCTGAGTCTCTTTTAGTCGTTTTTTGGTTTTTAGATATGTAACTTTAGTAATTATATTTTTATTGGGGTGGAAAACTTTGAAAGTTTTCCACCCCAACTATTGGCATTCATTCATTATTAATTGCTAACTATAATGAATGTTAATTGATTTTTCATTTACAATATCATTTTAGTTTTATTCCATTTCGTTTCGCTATTCTTTTATTCTTTTTATTTTGATTAAAAATATAATCCCTACTATTGTTACCATTCCTATTAATATTGGAATCGTTAGATTTTTCTCTCCTGTTTGAGGTATTTTTTGATTTGTAACAGTATTGTCTCCTTTTGAAACATTATTGTTTGTATTGGAATTATTTCCAGGTTTTTGGTTGTTATTGTTATTAGAACCATCTCCTGGTTTTTGATTGTTGTTGGTATCCTCTCCTGGATTTGGAATAGGTTTTTGTGTTTGTTCTTTTATGGTAATACTCTTACTAATTTCACTAACTTTTGCAGGAGCTGTTCCATCTGCTATTGTCATATCTTTTAGTGTTATGGTAGCATTTTGTTTGTTTGTATTTTTTACGCTAAATGTTAATTTAAAAATTGTTTCATCACTTTTTCCAAGTCCGTTTCTTGTTATAACAAATTTTCCATTTGCTTCATTGTATGAAATTCCTTCTACTGGTGTTTCCCAACCATTTAGTCCTTCTATTTTTTCTAATTTCAAACTCTCTTTATCATATTCAAGAGTTCCTCCAAAAGAGATAACTCCCCTATCTGATTCAATATTGGATATCATAACATCTACTACAAATGTATCTCCTTTGTTATATTCTGATTTTTCTGTCTTCATATTGATGTTACATTTAAGGGTTGCATATACACTTCCTGTTATACAAATTGTCATTAATACTATTAAACTTATCTTTATTATGTTTTTCTTACTTTTTCCCACTTAAAAATCCTCCATTTCTTTTTACTATCCTCTTATATTATACCACATTATTTTTGTTATGTAAATTGTTTTAACCGTTTTTTACTATTTTTTCATATCAATGGCAATTTCTATCTATTTTATTCTATGCTATTTATCCACTTTTTAACAAATTCTATCTTAAATTAAAATCTTATTTTTTATATTAGCAAAATAACTAGAAATTAGCTTTATGCTAATACTCTAGTTATTTTTGACTATTCTTATTGGATTTCCATTAAATTAATTAATACTAGTTTAATTTGTGCAATATCATTTATTGTAATTTCTCCATCCTTATCTACATCCGCTGCTTTTATGCTATTGCCTGTTAACTCCTCATCATCAATAAGATGTAATTTTAATTTAGCAAGGTCATTTGTTGTGATTTCTGTATCTCCATCAATATCACCTGTTACAATTATCGTATATTGTAATTCATTGTCTCCTACTTTTAATACCATATCTGTTCCAAGAACACTATCTTCGTTTAATGTGTTTCCTTCTTTGTCAAGAATGATAACATCTCTATTGGCTTTTATATTTCGTTTAAATGTAGCTACTGTAGTTCCTGGTGCTATTCTTGATATGCTATTTTCTTCGATTATGTATTTATTAGAAGTGATTTCTGCTGCTTCTTCTGGTATTTTAATTCCCATTTCTATACTTGCATCATTTGCTCCTATAATACCATATCCTCCACTTGCTGAGACACCTTTTACTTTAATTGTTGTGTTTGTTTCTTCTGCCACTGTATTTTTTACTTTTAATTTTATACTAAATATTTCTCCAGAATCTGTGATTACTTTGTCACTGTCGATTACAAATTTGAAGTTTTCTTCGTTAAACGAATTTTCTCCTAAGTTCCATCCGTTTTGTCCTTTAACATCTATTCTTTCAAAAATGTCAGTATCATATTCTAATTGTCCTGTTAAAGATATTAATCCATTTCCAATATTTTTGAAATTATTAATACTTACTTTTACTTCAATTTCTTGTCCTGGTTTTAGTTCTTCTGCATTTATGTTGTTATCTGCTAATGCAATTGAAGTTCCAAAACTACTAATTGTTACTTCACAAGGTGTACTTGTTGTTTCAGTACTTGTTGTTCCTGCTGTTGTTGTAACTTTTAAAGTATAGGTTCCTTCATCTGCTTCTGTTGGAGATTCAATGGTTAATGTTTTATTTGTTTTTCCTTCTAGTCTTACATCATCTTTGTACCATTGGTATGTCATAATTCCTTCTACTTCTTCTACCGTTGGATTAATGGTTAATTTTCTATTTAAGGTTCCTACTACTTTTTCTGGCATTCCTGTTATATTGGCTGGAATTGCTGTTTCTTGAACTGCTACTTCTCCATTTGCTTCTTCTTGCTCTACTACTTCTTTTGCAACAAATTTTGCATCAACAATGCAGTTTCCATCTTTAATATCTTCATAATTTACTGTAATATCCATTGTATCTTTATTTGCTATTTCAACAACTTCTCCACAAACTGTGATTGCTTCGATTTGATGGTTTTCTTCTGCTTTAATTGTAAGGGTTCTAGACTCATTCTCTTTTAGTGTAATAATATTTCCCTCTTCTCTATTTGCTCCTGTGATTGTTCCACCTTCTGAATCTGATACAACTACTGCTTTTTCTCTTGGTGTTTGTGTTCCATCATTTTTTACTACTGCAATAGCAAATGGACTAAAAGAATCACATGTAATAATCAATCCATATTGTGTAATAACACATGGAATTTCTTCAACTCCTGTTACTTCTCCTTGATCATTTCTGATAAAATGATATGCTTTAAATGTAACTCCTTCGTCTTCTGGTCCATAACCTGCTGGGAATCCAAGTGATAATCTTAATCTATGTCCTGTTTTTACAACATATTTTTTACATACATTTAGTGATATGTTATAGGTTTCACTTGTAACTACTTCTTGATTTGGTAGTTCACCTTCTATTAAGTTATTCATGGCATCGGTTTCTGTTTTGGTTGTTCTAGTTGTTACTAATGCTATTCTACTTTTTAACTTATCTGATACTGGTGTTCCATCACTTGTTTTCCATTCGTTCATGGAAAGGTCTTCATTTTCAAGAAGAGTTGGTGTAGCAAAAACTTGCCAATTTTTTGCTTTGTTCATACTGAAAGAACATGCTATTTGGTTGACTGCACCATATGTAATCTCTAATGGTGCTTTTCCACTATTTTTTCCAACTAATCCTGTAATATAGATGTTATAACCTGCCCCATCATCTGCATACATTTTACTAAATTGTAAATCGAAGGTTACTCTACGTTTTCCATCAAATTTAAAATTTGTTATTTTTGATTCTGTAGCACCTGTAGGTCCTGTTGATTCCATTCTATATCCAACTTCTGTTGCTCCTTTTTCTAAAATCAAATCATCATCATAAGTAACATCTATATGGTAGGTTGGTCCTACTGTTAAACTAGCCGTTGGCGCTGGTGTTTGTGTTTTTATATATGGTTTTCCTTTATAGGTTCCACTTGGATTGTATAGTTTTCCACTTTGTGCCACAAAATCAGATTCATCACCTTGATATGCTAAATATTTAGGATTGTTTTTATAGTCTCCAGGTTCTAATGTTGTTACAGCAAATTCGACATATTCTGAATTTGGCATAGTTAAGTAAATGTGATCATCATAATCTCTAAATCCACCTGCATATACATCTGGTAAAAAATAAGCCCATGGGCTTATATCCCATTCTTCATCTCCTGGTCTATAGTAATATGACTTCATTATCATATATTTTCCTTCTTTTGCTGCTTCGCCATATCCTTTTCCATTATAACTAATATAGTAATCTCCAGCTTTATATGCTTCTGTTTGTGTTCCATCTTGTTTATATTTTACAAATAATCCATTTATATTTGTAATAGCGTCAATTCCATAATCTTCTACACTTAGTTCAGGATATTTGAATACATAATTGCCTGCCGCTTCTACTGTTTCTAAAGCAACATGCTCTCTGTTCATTGTTTCTGTTCCTACTAAGCAATATCTTGTATTTTCAAATCCTTCTTCAATATCATCTCCTGGATTTGGAAATGCATCTGGTGTAACAGCTAATTTACGTAAAAATGGATCGTCTAATGTACTATCTACTGCATACCAAACTTTTTCACTTGATCTTGCTAGTGTTTCTTTTTCCACTTCAACATAATTCCACATATGAGGTACTGCTGCTGACCCTTCTGATTGATGAGTTCCTTGTACTAATATACAATTAATTCCTAGTTTGTCTAATACTACTTTTAATGCTCTTGCATATCCTTCACATACAGCTTGTTGTTTTACAAGAGCTCCATAAGGAGTTCCTATAAATCCTTCATTTCCTGGTGTACAATCGCTTTCTAGTCTATATCCTGTTTGTTTAATAATTTCATTGTGAGCAGATTTTGTTTGCTCTGCTATACGATTTTTTCCTTCTTCAATCGTAATTCCTTCTACTTTCGCAACAATTTCATCTACTTTATTATTAAAATCTGTAACTGCCTGTTCTACTTGCTCTTCACTTGTAAAACCTTCGGTATAGTAATTTGCTTTACTACCAGACCCAATATAAGCATGATATCTATCATCATTTCCTTTTGTTACTCTAAGAGTAAGCTTTTGAAAATTTACATAGAATACTTCTGGATAATCTGCATAAAATGCATATCTTGCAGCATTCATTGCTTCTTTTAATGTTGTATTTCCGTTTGAATAACTTTGAAGTTCGTCTTGTGTAACATATTTGTCGTTTTCCGCTAAATCATATTTTTGTGTCCCTGTTTTTAATGCACCACTTGTGTACATTTCAACCATTGCACTGTAAATTCTTTTAGCTTCTGAATTTAGTTGATTATAGTGAAATCTTGCATCTTCTGTTTGTTCTTCTACTGCATATACAAAATTGTTAAATTTAATAAAGCTAAATTGTGATACAAGAAGTACAATCAACAAAAACATTGTGATTGATTTTTTTAGTTTCATAAATTTAAATTCCTCACTTTCTTTTTTACTAAAATTGTTGCTTTTTATCTTTAAAATAATAACATAAAATGACAAAAATGTCAATTTCTTTTACTATATTAAAAAGGTTTTTCTTACTCTCTCATTTATTTTAGCTATATAAGATTTAATCTATCAAAGTACGTCTTTTTCTTACAAAAAACCTATAATAACTTTATTAATAGTTATTATAGGTTTTTTATTATCTTCTTCTCTTTTTACGATTTTTTCTTCTTACATATAGGATTACTCCTATTATTAGAATTATTCCTACTAATACGAATACAAATATTATTACATTATTATTTTTTTCTGTTTGAAGATTCGTTTTATTTTCTGTTTTTTCTATGGTTTGATTTGTATTTTTATCTTCTTCAATTAAATTTTCTTCTTGTTCTTGATTTAATATTGTATTGGTTTCTTGCTCTTCATTCTCTGTTGGTTTTGTTTCTGTTTTTTGGTCTCCATTTGTTTTTTGTTCTTCCCCTGGTGTTGGTTTTGTGCTTGGTTTTTGTACTTCACCTGGTGTTGGTTTTGTGTTTGGCTTTTGCTCTTCATCTGGTGTTGGCTTTGTGTTTGGCTTTTCTTCTTCCCCTGGTGTTGGCTTTTCTTCTTTGTCTTTTATTGTTATGTTTTTATATGTATTTCCTAATTTAGCTGGTGCAGTTCCATCTGCAACAATCATATTGTTTAATGATATCGTAGTATTTTCTTTCTTTGTTGTATTTGCTATAAAAGTAATCTTAAGTATGGTTTCGTCACTTTTTGCTAAACCTTCTTTATCGATTACAAATTTTCCACTGGATTCATTATAAGATAAATTTTTAATTGGTGTATTCCATGCATTTTGTCCTTCCATCTTTGATAATGTTAAGCAATCTTTTTCATACTCTAACATTCCTTCCATTGCTATAATGCCTCTTTCAGATTGTATGTTTGCTAATTTTACTTCTATTGTAATTTCCTTGCCTTGTTCAACTTCTTCTTGTGTAGTATGCATACTTATTGTACAACTAGGTTTTGCATATACCTTTGCTGTAAAAACAACCATCATTAATAATACCATTATACTCAATTTTGCTACTTTTTTCATAATTTCCTCCTCTTTTGCATTTTTCGCTACATTTAATATCTTTTATTTTTAATAATTGTATGTACAACGCTAAAATGATAACATTTTTTCTTTGCTCCGTCAATATATTTTTTTTGAATTTTTTGTTTTTTAAATTTTATTTTTGATACCTATAACTCCATATTTCTTAAATCTTTTAAACATCTTTCTGTTTTTGAATTTTAGGTTTGTTTCACCTAATTTTTCCTTCTAATTTATCTTTCATTTTTCATTATAATATCTATCATTGCAACAATGAAGGGCTTCGTTTTCTTATTAAACTAACTATTATATTCTTTATGTATTTTTTAATTTATTGATTTTCCAGTTCTTTTCAAATAAAATTTTACAACTAATAATCATTCTTTTTATTATTGATAAGATCATGGAACCAAAGAACTTGCACACTTGGAAATGGTTGGAACTATTGTTCATCAATTAACCGATGGTGTTTGTCCTGAAGAAATCGAAAAGGCCGGATTAGGTGCTTACTATACAGACCACGGTGTAGATGTATACCCTCAATCTGCTTCTGGAATGCCTTTTACTGCTGCTTATATTGCTGCCAAAGGTGATCCTATTGCAAATCTACAAGAAGATTTAGCTGCTGAACAAAAAGCAAGAGCAACTTATGAGAAATTAATTGATCTTTGTAAAGACGACCCAGATGTTTTAGACCCACTTCGTTTCTTACGTCAAAGAGAAGTTGTTCACTTCCAAAGATTTGGTGAAGCACTTCGTGGTGTACAAGATAAACTTGCTGAAAAGAAGTTTTATATGGCTAATTGCGCAAAGAAAATGTGTGATGATAATAACTGTAGAAATTAATTTACTGTTTTATCGTTTGCAATAAAATTAATTTTACTGTAAGAGTGACTAGCAATCATTTTTTTGCAACATACTAAAGTTCTAAAGAGTTATTTAACATACTTTTTAGAACTTTTTATTGTTTTCTTTATCGATTTTATTTTGTTTTTTTATAAAATTGTAACTTGGATGAGATTTTCTCTTATTCAGTTTGCTCTTTATTTTCTAATATTATAAATAGGTTGTTTATTTTGTTAAAAATATATTGTAATATTCTGTCGAATTAATAGACTTTTTGTCTTGTTTGTGATATACTTTCTGTATTACCTTGTCGATAACCTCTTTTTTTACTTGAGGACCCAATTTGCAACAGTTGTTAATAATTTAGGAGGTGGCTTATATGAAACAATTTAGGATAAAAGAACATGGTCGATACGTTTGGGTTCAGCCGTTTAGCAAAAGAGTACAACAATATGCTTTATCCAATTCTTTTTTGAAATACGTAAAAAATCAGTCTTATTTTGAAAATTTAATGAGAGTAATTTCCCAACATATCGATGAAATTGACTTAGTTTTAAAAGTAACGAAGAAGAAAACCATTTTAACCTTGTATTTAGAGGATTATCAGCTACCTTTGGCAGATGATATAAAAGAAGCTCTTCTTTACTCTTTTCCAGATGATATTGAACAAATTTATCTAGAAAAGAATAAACTTCGTATTATTGATATTTTCTATGAAGACCATACACAATTCTAAATTATCTAATACTGAATTCTAGAAAAATAGATTACTTCTGTTTTTCTAATAATTCTAGTCTACTAAAAAGGATAACCGTAACTTCTAATTTCGGTTATCCTTTTTTCTTCTCTTTTATACATTAAATCGAAATAGTACAATATCTCCATCTTGCATGATATATTCTTTTCCTTCCGAACGTACTAATCCTTTTTCTTTACATGCTACCATAGAACCTTCTCTTACTAAATCTTCATAAGAAACAACTTCTGCTCTAATAAATCCTCGTTCGATATCCGAATGAATTTTTCCAGCTGCTTCTGGTGCTTTGGTTCCTTTTTTGATGGTCCATGCTCTTACTTCTGGTTCTCCTGCTGTTAAGAAGCTCATTAGTCCTAACAAATCATAACTTGTTTTTACCACTTTATCTAATCCAGATTCTGTTAGTCCTAATGCTTCTAACATTTCTTTTTTATCTTCTCCTTCTAAAGAAGACAATTCCTCTTCTATTTTGACACATAAAGGAATCACTTTTGCTCCTTCTGTTTTAGCAAATTCTTCTACTTGTTTTACTTGTGGTTGTTCTTCTTTCTGTTCCATTTGTTCTTCTGAAACATTGGCAATATATAATATTGGTTTTGCAGTTAATAGGTATAAATCTCTGATGTTCTCTTTTTCTTCTTTGCTTAATTCTAATGTTCTTGCACATTTTCCTTGTTCTAGTACTGCTTTTATTTTTTCTAAAACATCGATTTCTTCTTGTGCTTTTTTATCTGCTTTTAGTCTCTTTTTTGCATTTTCTAATCTTCTATCTACCATTTCCATATCGGAAAAAATTAATTCCAAATTAATCGTTTCGATATCTCTTAATGGTGATATACTTCCATCCACATGAACAATATTAGAATCTTCAAAACAGCGAACTACATGGGCAATAGCATCTACTTCACGAATATGAGATAAAAATTTGTTTCCAAGTCCTTCTCCCTTACTTGCTCCTTTTACCAATCCTGCAATATCAACAAATTCAATAATGGCATGTGTTGTTTTTTCTGGGTGATACATTCCGTGTTAATACTTCTAGTCTTTCATCTGGTACTGGTACTACTCCTACATTTGGTTCGATGGTACAAAATGGGTAATTTGCACATTCTGCTCCTGCATTGGTAATACTATTAAATAGAGTTGATTTTCCTACATTTGGAAGCCCTACAATTCCTATTTTCATTTTCTATGTCCTTCTTTCTTCTTCATTTTTCGTAACTTATTATAACAAAAAAATGATGGTTTGTATAGATTTCTAATTAATTTTCAGAAAAAAAGCAAAAATAATAGATTATCACCGTTTTCGACATTATCTTATTCATTTGTGATATATGGCATTTTCCATTCTAGAAAAATAGTTTGTTATAGTAGGTACACGTAAAATTCCTATTCATGCAAAAACGATATATTCTAAAATTTCAGAATATATCGTTTTCATTTTTGTCCTATCATTTTTTCTTTAATTCATATCTCTAAAATATGAATTTTAAAAAAGGGATTTTCAAAGGTAAGCTTTTCCATAAGGCCTATCTGTCGGCAAAAGATTTTCAAAGATAATTACATCACCATGTTTCCCATGTTGTCCTTTATCGAAATCTTCTCCTTTATAGAAAGTAGCACCAAATTTCTGTGCAAATTTTTGTATATCTTCTCTTGTGAGCGGTCTGCCATCATTAAGTTGGTATTGATACTCTATCATAGCTCCATTTTCTCCCTTGCTAGCTGCCTCATCGCAGATACCTTTTATATGGATTTCCACCTCCAAGTCATGTAATTCTTCTGTACGTCCCTGAATAGCCAATGTTGCTTTTTCTGCCAATTGTTTACGATACATGCTACTTGTATTTTCAGCTTCTTTCCAACTAAGCCAATCGGTAGAAAAACACCTACTTTCATCTTTATCTTCACGAACATCTAAGCCAAATTTTTCGGCAAACATTTTTGTATCTTTTCTTTCCAACATTCCCCATAAAGAAAGATCTACATTATAGAACACCTCAACTTCAAATGCTCCTGTCGCTGCAGCTTTATCACAAAGTGATTTTAAATGTCTTTCTGCATTACGCCTATCCTTTCCTTCCAATGCCTCTAATATCTTTTGTCTCACTTCGTCCCGATATGACATAAAATTTTCCTCCTTTTAATTTTCTTGAGAAATTTCTCAAAGATAAAAAATATTACTTTTTTGTTAAAAACTATAACTATTATATCGCTTTTTTTGTTTTATGTCAACTTTTTTTAAAATATTCGTATTGCTCTTTACGTAAATTTATGGTATAATAATTTGTAATACAAAATTGTATTGTTTCACATAATACTATAAAATGGAGGTATTAAAAAATGAAAGTGCGGAGTATTATTGTAGTAGTTGTTTTATTTATTTTTGTCATCTTTGGTGCCATTTTGTTTTCTTCTGGAACGTCAGAGGATATCGGTCCCTGCACAGAGTATCAATGTGATGTGAAGCTGTTTCACTTTGCAACGACCATTGAAATTGACAAAGAGGAGGAGGATTTTGCAACAGTTAGCGGTGACATCTTTAAGTTTGTTACTGACCCTTTAACCATGTATGATCTAGATGGGAACAAAGTTGCTTATGCTGGTGATTCTTATCGTTTCATCGCTCAGGACTCTCATACCATCTATGTAAATGGCACTCTCTCTTCTGAAATGGTTGGTTTATTTAAGTTATTTGGTGAAGCTTATGACATCTATGATACTTCTGGTAGCAAAATTGCCCATGTAGATTTCAACTTTTCAAACACTTATGGCAGTATGCGTGATACGGCTGGCAATATCATTGCTGATTTTCATTCTTTCCCTTTCTTCAATGATTTCGATGTGCGAATTACAGAGGATTGTCCACTGGATGAAAAAACAGTTTTAATGATGTTCTCTTCCTATTACAGCGACCATTCCGCCGATTCTGCTAGTTCATCACATAGTAGTAGTGATTGATTAACTAGCTTATGAGTACAAAAAAGACAGAAGGTAACACTTCTGTCTTTTTTGTTGGAGCTACTAACCAGGATCGAACTGGTGACCTCTACCTTACCAAGGTAGCACTCTACCTACTGAGCTATAGTAGCATATCAGAAAAGTATCTTTTGTTTTGACACTTTTCTCTCACTTTTTTAGAATACCACATTTTTGTTTATTATGCAAGTACTTTTTTTAAGATTGTTCCCCAATATTTCGAATTGCTTTTTTTCGAATTCTTTGAATGGCATTATCAATTGATTTTACGGGAGTGTCTAGTTTTTCTGCAATTTGGATATAACTTTCTCCTTGCATATAACGATTTAGTACTTGCTTTTCAAAATCACTTAAGGATTTATCAATGGCATTTTCTACTGTTTGATAATATTCTTTCTTGGTGATGGTATCTAATGGGTCTTCCATTTGATTGGCATCAAATATATCAAGTAAACTAGAATCTTCATCTTCTTCATATGCTGTTATATTTAGTGATAAATATGAATTTAGTGGCATATGTTTTTGACGATTACAAGTTTTTATTGCTGTAATTAGTTGTCTTTCTACACATAGATTAGCAAATGTTTTAAATGAGTTTTGCTTTTCTGGATTATAACTTTTAATTGCTTTAAATAATCCAATTAGTCCTTCTTGTACAATATCTTCTCTTTCTGCACCTACCATAAAAAATTTGCTAACTTTCATATTGACTAATTCTTTATATTTATTTATGAGAAATTCAAGAGCAGGCTTGTCTCCTGATTTAATTACTTGAATTAAATCTTCATCACTCATGTCTTGATAATGGTCTGAAGCTAAAAAGTATACATTACTCTCTTTCATATTGTTTTTTATTCCTTCCGCTTGCGTTTCTTTATTTAGTTGTATTATAAGTCAGCCTTCCTTAGAATGTCAAGAGAAATTTATGTTTTTATTGCTATTTTCCTAAAAATATGATACTATCTCTAACATAATAAAACGATTCTCTATCTCTCCACTAATATAAGAAGATATCAGAATCGTCTAACATCATTGAATTATGATAGGAGTGAATCACAATGGCCTTTGACGGAATTGTATTAAAACAAGTTATTACAGAATTACAAACTTGCCTAATTGGGCGGAAAAATAAATAAAGTATATCAACCAAACGGAAATGAAATTATCTTAGGCATTTATGCAAATGGGAAACATTATGCTCTTCTTTGTCATATTTCCTCTTCTGCTTATCGCCTTCATTTAACGACTCATACGAAACCCAATCCTTTGCATGCACCTAACTTTTGTATGTTACTTAGAAAACATTTAGTTGGTTTTCGTATCAAATCCATTTCTTCTCCTTCTTTAGAAAGAATTGTTATGATGGAACTTGAAGGATATAATGAACTAAATGATTTGTTAACCAAAACCTTAGTAATTGAATTAATGGGAAAACATAGTAATGTTATTTTATTAAATGAATCTCAAAAAATTATTGATAGTATTCGTCATTTGGATGTCTCTTCTGGTTCTTTACGTGATATCATGCCTGCTAGAGAATATGTTCTTCCTCTTTCTGAAAAAAGAGACTTTTCTCTTCTAAAAAAAGAAGATTTTATAAACGGCGTAGAAGGAAATTTGGTAACTTATATGGTTCATTCTTTTACTGGTTTTAGTAACACTTTTGTTTCTTCTTTGCTAACTTCAATGGGAATTTCTGCTATTCATTATACCAAAGAAGACCTTGCCTCTTTTTATGATACCACTTCTTTTCTATTAGCCCATTTAGGAACAAATAAAGTTGGTATTTTGCCACTTGAAGAACGAGATTATACGATTTCTTCCTTTGTTCATGAAGAACCTTTACAAACAAATTTCTTTTTAGATGATTGGTATTATAAAAAAGAACAACAAGAATCTATTGCAATGTATCGAAATAATTTGTTAAAATTAGTCCTTACTGCATTAAAGAAAATTTCAAAAAAATTAGCGAATATCAATCAAAAATTAAAAGAATGCGAATCAATGGAACAATATCGCATCTATGGAGAATTAATTACTTCTCATTTATACTGTATTGATGCGACCAAAAATCAAGCGTCAATTACTTTACCAAATTATTATAATGAAAATAAAGATATTAATATCCCTCTTGACAATACTATTTCTATTTCTTATAATGCCAAAAAGTTTTTTAAAAAATATCACAAATTGAAAAACACAGTAGAAATTGTATCTTTACAGAAAATAGAAGCAGAACAGGAAGTTGATTATTTAGAAAGCATCGTCTATGAACTCGAAAATACAAATTCTATTGCTGAACTGGATGAAATCTATCAAGAAATTAGTGAAAATGGTCTTTTCAAAGGAAAAGAAAAGGCTCAAATAAAAAAGAATAAAGTAAATAAAAGAAATGTTCATAAAGAATATGAACCTATCGTTTATACCATTGATGGTTTTTCCTTTTATGTTGGAAAAAATAATAAACAGAATGATTATATTACAACGAAATTGGGAAAAAATGAAGACTACTGGTTCCACACCAAAGATATTCGAGGAAGTCACTGCTTATTAAAATGTAATGGACATTCTGTAAAAGATAGTACTCTTCTAGCTTGTAGCCAAATTGCTGCTTTTCATAGCAAAGCAAAATTATCTTCTAATGTTCCAGTTGATTACTGTTTTATAAAACATGTAAAAAAACCTTCTGGTAGTAAACCCGGTATGGTGATTTATACAAACAATAAAACCTTATACGTAACCCCAAAAAACTAAATTTTAGGGACGGGTCTAAAAATTTAAAGTATAGAAAACTCCTAATCGTTATCTAACTTTTAAATTTTTAGACCCGTCCCTAAAATTTAAAAATCTTGAAGTTATTTTAGTATTTCGATTCTTTCTTTGGCGGTTTGTAATAGTTCTTGGTATTTGGCAAGTTTTTCTTTTTCTTCTTCTACTTTTTGTGCTGGTGCTTTATTTACAAACCCTGGGTTTGAAAGCATTTTACTTGCTCTTTGTACTTCTGCTTCTAGTCGTTTAATTTCTTCTTCTAGTCTTTGTTTTTCTACTTCTTTATCAATTAAATCTCCTAATGGAATGATGACTTCCATATCTGCTGTCATAATTGAAGTACTATTTTCTGGTAGTTCTTTTCTTTCTTCTTTTACTTCTATTTTGCTTGCAAATCCTAATTTTTGAACCATACTGCTAGATTGTTCTAACATGTCTTTTAATTCTTTGGTAACAAAGATTAATTGTGACTTTTTGGAAGGATGTATGTTTTGTGTTGTTCTTAAATTTCGAATTCCTACAATCATTTCTTTTAATTGTTCTATTTGGTTTTCTTCTTTTGCAAAATTCCACTCTTCTTTATATTCTGGCCATTTTGCTGTCATAATACTTTCTTCGGTATGATATAATTTCACAAAGATTTCTTCGGTAATAAATGGCATTACAGGATGTAATAATTTTAAAGAATTTTTTAAAATGGTATTTAATGTCCATAAACATGCTTCTTTGTTTGTGCAATTTTCATCATATAAACGTGATTTTACCATTTCGATATACCAATCACAGAATTCATTCCAAATGAAATCATATACTTTTTGAAGTGCTACTCCCATGTCATAATGATTTAAATTATTGGTTACTTCTTTTATCATTGTATTTAATTTTGATAAAATCCATTTGTCTTCATATGCTAAGTCTTTTGGTAATTCTTCTTTTTGTAACGTTTCTTCTTTTCCATTTCCACTAATATTGCTTAATACAAACTTAGAGGCATTCCATAATTTATTTGCAAAGTTAGAGGCTAATTCTAGTTTTTCTGGCATATAACGGATATCGTTTCCTGCTGAAATTCCATAAATTAACGAAAAACGCAATGCATCGGTTCCATATTGATTAATAATTTCTAATGGGTCAATTCCATTTCCTAAACTTTTTGACATTTTTCTTCCTTGACTATCACGTACAATACCATGAATTACAACGTCTTTAAATGGTGCTTTTCCTGTATGTTTGATACCAGAAAAAATCATTCTTGCTACCCAGAAGAAGATAATATCATATCCTGTTACCAATGTGGAGGTTGGATAAAAATAGTTTACATCTTCTGTTTGCTCTGGCCAACCAAGTGTTGAGAATGGCCATAACGCTGAACTAAACCAAGTGTCTAAAGTATCTTCATCTTGATGTAGGTGTTCACTTCCACATTTACTACATGTTTCTGGCATTTCCTTTTCTACCATGATTTCATGGCAATCTTCACAATAATAGGCTGGTATTCTATGACCCCACCATAATTGTCTGGAAATACACCAATCTTTTACATTGTCCATCCAAGCAAAATACGTTTTATCATATTTACTTGGCACAAAGCGAATTTCCCCATTTCTTACTGCTTCATTGGCTGGTTTTGCTAATGGTTCCATTTTTACAAACCATTGCTCTGATATTTTAGGTTCAATGGTGTTATGGCAACGATAGCATTTTCCTACATTATGAGTATAGTCTTCTATTTTTACTAATGCACCTATTTCTTCTAGTTTTTCTACGATTTTTTGTCTTGCTTCGTATAAATCCATTCCTTTATATTCTTCTACTAGATCACCCATTTTGAAGTTTTCATCAAATACTTCAATAACTTCTAGTGCATGTTTTTCTCCTGCCACATAGTCATTTGGATCATGTGCTGGTGTCAATTTTACCGCACCTGTTCCGAATTCTTTTTCTACAAATTCATCTGCTATGATTGGAATTTCTTTGTTCATGATTGGTAATATTACTGTTTTTCCAATTAAATCGGTATATCTTTCATCTTCTGGGTGAACAGCAACTCCTGTATCGCCAAGCATAGTTTCTGGCCTTGTGGTTGCTACGATAATATAACGGTCTTCCCCTTTTACTTGGTAACGAATATGCCATAGATGCGTTGGTTCTTCTTCATATTCTACTTCTGCATCGGAAATAGAAGTATTGCAATATGGACACCAGTTAATCATTCTTTTTCCACGATAGATTAATCCTTCTTTATATAAATTAATAAATACTTGGTTTACCGCTTTGGATAGTCCTTCATCCATGGTAAAACGTTCTCTTGTCCAATCGCATGAGCAACCTAATTTTTTTATTTGGTTAACAATTGCTCCCCCATATTCTTTTTTCCAGTCCCATGCTCTTTCTAAGAAACCTTCTCTTCCAATATCTTCTTTGGTAATTCCTGCTTCTTTCATTTTCTCTACAATTTTGGCTTCTGTTGCAATAGCTGCATGGTCTGTTCCTGGAACCCATAAGGTATTGAAGCCTTGCATTCTTTTATAACGTATTAAAATGTCTTGAATGGTATCATCTAAAGCATGCCCCATATGCAATTTTCCAGTAATGTTTGGTGGTGGAATTACAATGGTATATGGCACTTTTGTTTTATCTTCTGATGGTTTAAAATATCCCTTTTCTTCCCATGTTTCATACCACTTTTCTTCAAATTCTTTTGGATTATATTTTCCTTCTAATTCATGATTACAATGTTCGCACATTTTTTCTTTTCCTCCTTCTATTTCTAATTCCCTTTTTTTAATGTTCTTTTTTCTTATTTCTGTTTTAATAAGCGATTGTTCTACCAAGACATCAAAAAAACTCACCCTAGCATAAGGGCGAGCTTTTATTTCTCACGGTACCACCTTAATTGATAACAAATTTTATTGTTTGTCATCTTCTTAGTTGCTTTTTAACGCGGGCAAGGCGAATATAGCTACTTGTATTTCACTATATCAACTCCAAAGCTACCTTCCATTTTCTTTCCTATTAGAAGTTCTCAGCAAATTACTTCTATTCTCTGTTATAGTAATTCTAAAAATGTACTCCTCTTTTTCTTTGTTTTTTCTATGTTATCTATTATATCCTATTTTTTATTTTTATGCAACTGATTTTTGGATTTATTTTTTAGATATTGTTACTCTCTATCCTACTTTTTCTACAGACTACCTCTTCTTTGTGGTAATCTCTTTTTCCATTTAAAACGCAAAATATAAAATTAAAATTCCTATCACATCTAATACAAATCCACCTATTTTTAGCCATTTTACACCTTCGTTTCGGTCTCCAAAGCTAAACCATTTTTGCGTTAGTTTTCTAGCATCATATATCATAATGACTCCTAACATCATAAGGATAAAGCCAATGATAGTAGCTAGCATATTGATTGTTTCCATTTTTTAACATCCTTTTTCAAAAAATTCCACCGTATATTTACATTCAAATTCTTGCTTTGGTGGTAATAATAAGATATCTGTTTTTTGTCTAAATACTCCTGAACCATTTGCATTGTCTGGTGCTAACATCCATGGTGCAATACATAGAAATGGTGCCTTTGGTTTTGACCATATTGCCAAATATGGAAAACCTTCGTAGTTTAAAGTTAGTATGGTTTCGTTAGATTCCTTTTTCTTTAGACTAATTTTCTTTGATTTTAAACTTTTTATGATAATAGCATCATTATCAAATGTATGATGGTTTAAGGGTATTACTTTTTTGTCTATCATAATGTTTTTGGCATATTCGGTTCCCACTAACCCATCTACTAAGTATAGGAAATGTATTTTTTCTTCCTCTTCTTCAAATTCTAAATAATAATTTCCCTTTTCTAGGTCTTCGTAGTTAATTTGAAATGCTGGTTTTCCACCAATTGCAAATGGCATGTCAACATCTCCCTCATTTATGACCTTATACATTGTTGTTAATTTGTTTTCATCGGTTCGATAAGTAACAAGTAAGGTAAATTCATAAGGATATTTATCAATTAGTTTTTTATTGCTTTGTAAACGGTATGAATGGAAGTTGTCTAATTTACTAATTGGTTCAAATTCCATATCCTTTACAAATCCATCGGTTTGCATTTCATAGGCTTTTCCATTAATGATCGTTTGGTTTTTCTTACATTTTCCAACCATAGGAAATAACACTGGATAACGTCTTTTCCAGTATACTTTTCCATTCGCATTTACACATTCTAATCCTTGGTGTATTTTTTCTTGCCCATTTATTTTAAAACTAAGTAATTCTGCTCCTTCTTTTGTGGTCAACATCTGTGTAGACATTCCAGCATTTCTCCTTCCCTCATTTTTCTCTACTATCATATTACGCTTTTATGTAAATGTCAAGTTTTTTCGCATTTTGTCACTTATTTTCTTTTTTAATTTTTTGGTATATATCCATTTTTACCTTTTATTTTTTCTATTCTGTTTAATCTTCCTATTGAACATTGTCAATTTTATATGTTATACTTTCTTTAATAAATAATTTTTAATGGAAAGGAGAGAAATATTATGGAATCAAAAGTAATTACCCTTTGTGGAAGTATGCGATATGCAAAAGAAATGATGAAAATAGCATATGAATTAGAAGTAAAAAAAGGATATGCCGTTATTCAATGTGTTTATCCTGTTGACGGGATAACATATGAAGATGCAGACTTTCCTATGTTAGATACCATTCATAGAAAGAAAATTGATATAAGTGATGCTATTTATGTTGTTAATATTGATGGATATATTGGAAATAGCACAAAAAATGAAATCGAATATGCCCTTCGTAATGGAAAAGAAGTTATATATCATGAACTTGCAAATTAGTTATTTATAAAGGAAGAAAAATTAAAATCTTTTCTTCCTTTCTCTTACTATTTTTACTTTATTAAAATTCTTTTACCGTAAATATAACTGTCATGTGTTTACATCGTTTTTTTGCTATAAACATAGGGTAATTCTTCTTATATTCAAATCTTATTGTTTCTTTCTCATCTCTTTTACCTTTTCCATAAAAAATT
The DNA here is from genome assembly GCA_949155365.1 of uncultured Clostridia bacterium. Taxonomy (GTDB): domain Bacteria; phylum Bacillota; class Clostridia; order TANB77; family CAG-508; genus UMGS1663. The sequence continues at coordinate 26,193 of CASCUT010000013.1, read as the reverse complement.
GGCTTATTGTAAAACAGGAACTAGTTCTTCTAGCATACCGATAAATTCCCTCTTTATTTTTTAAACCAGAACTTTTGTTTGAATGTTAAAGCAAAATAAAATACAAGTTTCCTTGTATTTTATGGTGGGCAGAGATGGATTCGAACCATCGTACTCGTATGAGAACAGATTTACAGTCTGCCGCCTTTAGCCACTCGGCCATCTACCCATATATAATTGTGTGTTTGTTGAATTTTAATATTTGTCACTCAACACTTACTTATTATACATTTAAAAAAATAGGTTGTCAATACTTTTTTTATTTTTTATTGATATTTTTTTCCTTTTTAATCAAAGGGATTTCTGGGACGCAAGGATTTCTGGGACGCACGAAAAAATCTCCCATGGAAAACATGGGGGATTTTTTCGTGCGTCCCAGAAATCCTTGCGTCCCAGAAATCTTCCTATTCTACATCATGTCTTGCTAATATTTGTGCTGGTGTTTTTCTAAGAACGCGAATTAATGGCATTAGTCCTACTAAGATGTTAAATGCATAAACTAGAAAGATGCTTAATCCTATGGTTTCTATACTTACTATATACATTCTTCCCATATAAGGAATTTGTGATATTCCTTTTAAGATATAGCTCATTAAAGCAATTCCTGGTATACTGGCACATGTTGTAATGGCTAGTATTTCTCCTAAAAACATTCTGTAAATATCTGCTTTTTTTACTCCAATTGCTCGTAATACGCCTACTTCTTTGATTCTAGATAGGAAAGAAGATCTTACCATTAAATAAATTTCGACTAATGATATTACTAATATCACACCGGCAAAGATGATAGAACTTATCATTGCCTCTTTTTGTTCTCTTAAATAATTTTCTTTGTCAAATTCATATTTATTTTTTATGTTTAGATTATATTCGTTTGTAAATTTGTTTAATGTTTGTATCTCATTTTTAGGATAAATCATGAAACCATTGCTTTTGTTTATTACATTATATTTAATTGTATTATTGCTTACGAAATAGTCTTGTCTGTTGCTTTTACTTTTATAATATCCTACTACTGTTAATTCTTTTTCATTTACTTTTGTCTTAATTGGTTTATTTAATTTCATTTCATATTTGTTCGATTCATTGACAATTACTTCATAATCCCCTGTTGGCATTCTTCCTTTTGTTAAGGTGATATCATCTAAATATAAGGTATAATCTAATATAGAGTCTTCTTCTGTTTCTTGTCCGTTTTCTATCATAGTGTAAATTCCCATTCCATAGTTACTTGCTTTCGTATGATTTAAAATATTGACAAATACTTTTTTGCTAGTGTAAATACATGGGCTATCTTTTTCTACTATTCCTACAATGGTGAATTCTTTCATTTTATCAATCGAAACTTGTTTATTTAGTAATTCTTCTGTATTTTTAATTCCCATATGTTTTGCGATTCCAGAATCATTATTTAGCATCTTATTTAATACCATTGTATCGACTACAATTTCGTATTCATTTTCTGGCATTCTTCCTTTTACTAATTCTTCTTTGTTAATTGTATCAATGCTTGTAAGAGAGCCTGAAAGTTCTAATGTATAGCGTGCTGTTTGATAGTAATCATCAAATTTTATTTTAAAACTAACCATACTATCTCCTGGAAGAATATAATCTACTTCTTCTAAACTTTCGTATTGTATAAAATCTTCTACTTTTACTTTTGCCATATCCACTTGTAAATAATTTTTATTTTTTGTAATAAAGTCGGTATCTTTTACCTCCATTGTCCCTGCAATATTACTAATGGCATATTGAATAAACATTGCTGAGGCAAAAAATCCAATTAATAAAATCTTTTTCAAAATAGAGTAACTAGTTATTTTCTTAAATCCTTGATAAATAGATTTAAAAATCCCATAGATAGAATGATATTGGGGTTTTATCTTTTTATCAATTATTTTATCTAAATTATATTCATATTCTTGATAAATACTTTTATCGATTTTTTTATAATGATCATTTACTAATTCTACTGCTGAATTTTCATCTACTACTTCTATTTTTCGATTTTCTGATTGAATATAAATATTTCCATTTTTTACAATCACTTTGATTTCTATTTTTTCTTGGTTGTCTGCATAAACATCTACGTCCAAATTTGAATTTTCTATTTTTTGTACATTTTTAAAATCTTTTAAATAGATTTTGTTTTCTAGTCGATAATCTAATGCTTCTTTGGTATCGTTTGGATAATCTTTTGTAATTTTACCATCTTGTAGTTCGATAATTCTAGAGGCATAAAATTTCGCAAGTTCTACTTCATGAGTTACTAATATGACTAATTTTTCTTTTGAAATTGCTTTTATGATGTTCATAATCTCTAGAGAATTTTTGCTATCTAAGTTTCCTGTTGGTTCATCTGCTATCACAATATTGGGATTTTTTACAATTGCTCTTGCGATGGATACTCTTTGCCTTTCTCCTCCTGATAACATTTTGGCTGGTCTGTTTCGATAGCGATACATATTCACACTTTCTAATACATAGTTTACTCGTTTGGCAATTTCCTTTTTATCCTTTACTCCTATCATTCTTAATGCCATAGCAACATTTTCATAAACCGATAAATGGTCTATTAATTTATAATCTTGAAAGATATAGCCAATATTCAAATTTCTTATTTTATCTACTACATAAGTTCTTCTTTTGGTTATTTTCTTTCCATTGATATGAATTTTTCCTTTATTTACTTTATCTAATCCACCTATCGCATTTAGCAATGTTGTCTTTCCGCTTCCCGAGGTGCCAAGCAATGCTACTAACCCTGTATCTTCAAAAGTAAGAGAGGTATTGTTTATAATATGAATTTCATTTTTCTTTCTTCGATTGAAATATTTATTTACCTTTTCTAATTTTACCATCTCTTACACCTCCTCATTGTATGTATTAATGGCTGTATTTTTAAATAGTTTTTTCGAAAATCTTCTTGAAATCAATCGTGCCATTACAATTAAAATAACATACATCATGATATACTCTCTAATACTTAGAAAACCTATTAATTTTGCTCCATAATCAAATGAAACAATCCCCATATCGATTAGTTTAATAAATACTAATATTCCTGCATATGCTAATGTTGAATTTAGGAATAATTCAATATCTAAAATTCTTCTTACACTCTTATACGTTGCTCCTAACATTCTTAATGTGGTATAATAGATGTTTCTTGATTTTAGAATAATGCGAATAATAAAATAAGAGATAAAGAATAATACAAAGATTAACACAATGGTTACAATCAATTTAATAATTTTTATAATCTTTGTAAAAATTTCTCCATTTGTGGTTACTTTATAATCAGTTACCTTTTTGGCTTTAATTCCAAGTTCATTTAAACTTTGTATTGTTTCTTCTATTGTTTGGCTATCTTCTACAAATATACTAGATTGATAAGAAGGCTTATTATAAATTGCATTGTATTCTTCGTTATTAATAAAAATAGCAACCCTATAATTGTCATACTCTTCATATCCTGTCATTTTTTTAAAGTTCGATTTGGTATAGGTGTTTTTTATCTTTAAGTTTAATGTTTCTTGATAATAAATATTATTTACCTCAATTTGAATGGTTTTATTTCTTATATTTCCACTTGTCATTTGATATCTTAAATCATCGTATACGATAGCTGTTCCTTTTTCTACTTTTTCACTTGGTAATACACTATTAGGAATATATTTTCCATCAAATAATAATTTCATATCACTGTATTGTTTGTTAATCTCACTTCTAAGGTTTTCTATTACAGAAGATGCTAAATAAAATTTTGCATCATAGTTATTATCCTCTTCATTATATTGAATTCCTACAATATCAATTTTTTGTTCTTTGCTTACTTCATTGTTCCCATTGATACGAAATGTTTTATTTAACACTTCCTCTATTCTACTTTTTATGTAATAATGTTGCTTACTAATTTTTACTATCATTTCATTGTCATTTTCAGGCATTCTTCCTATATCTAAATTACCTCTAAAATTTTCTAGGTCTTGTACATTGCCATAAAATGACATATCATCCTTTGATACAGAGATATTTGCATCTAAAAACAAATCATCTTCTACAATATAATCAATGTTAGTCAATTTTTTTATTGCTTGATAATCTTGCTGTGAAAATGGGGTTTTATCCTGTTTTTTTATGATAATTCGATTTTCGGATAAATCTCGAAAAGCCATATTATATCCGTTCTTTTCTATTTCATATTCCGATAATTGGAAACTTGCATATTCTAAGAAAAGTGCTGAAGTAATAAAGAAAAAGACAGCAAATAGTAGTAAAAATTTGGTTACAATATTAAAAGTATTTCGGATACCCAAACGATATTTATTGGCAATCGTTATTTTGTTATATTTACTCTCTTCTACCGTTATTTCTTCCTTTATTGGCTTTATCTCTGTATTTTCAACAATTCGTCCATCATGCATTTTAATAATTCTTGTAGCGTATGGTTCTATTTGTTCAATATTGTGAGTTACTACCACTACTAATTTATTTTTTGCTACTTTCTTTAGAATTTCAATAACCTCTTTTGCAGACTCTGTATCTAAATTTCCAGTTGGTTCATCTGCTACAATAATTGGCGTATCCTTTACCATCGCTCTTGCAATGGCTACCCTCTGCTTCTGTCCACCAGATAGTTTAGAAACTTTAGTATGTTTAAATTTTGTTAATCCTACTTGTTCAATAATATCTAATATTTTATTCTTTACATCTCTTTTTTTATAACCATTTAATAACAATACTAATTCTACATTTTGATAAACAGTATAACTATTAATAAGATTAAAACTTTGAAAAATATTAGCAATATATTTTCTGCGATATTCCTCAAAATCTTTTTCTGTATAATGACTCGTTTCTTGGTCATTAATATACATTTCTCCTTCTTCGTAACTATCTAATCCAGATATCACATTTAAAAGAGTACTTTTTCCGCTTCCTGATTCTCCTGTTATCGCAATAAATTCTCCCATTTTCAACTCTAGATTTATTTTCGTAAATCCAGATGCGATAATTCCCTTATTATAATAAAATTTTGACACACTTTTTAGTTTAAGCATCTTACTCCCCCTTCTTTTGCTTTCATTATATCATAACTTTTTTTCTATTAGCATTTTCTATATAAAATCTTAATCTTTTTTAGAGATTTCTGGGACGCACCAAAAAATCTCTTATTCTTTTTACATTTTCCAATATATAAGAGACTTTTAGATACATTCTAAAAGCCTCCTTTTTTAGATTGATTTTACGAGTTCCATAGTATGGTTTGTAAATTTTTTGTCTACCATTTTTTTCAACGGTTGATTTTTTTCTAGTTCTAATTTTGGGTCTTCTTGTTCTATTTTGATTGCTAATGCTTGCACTAGTTTTAAAATTGGCATGTCTTCGAAAAGATTGGCTATTTTTAGTTCTGGTAAGCCATGTTGTCTGGTTCCGAAAAAGTCTCCGCTTCCTCTTAATTCTAAATCTTTTTCTGCGATTTTAAATCCATCATTGGTATCTTGCATGGTTTTCATTCTTTGTCTTATTACCTCTGAGTTTCCTTGATATTTTAGAATACAATATGATTGGTATTCTCCGACGACCAACTCTTCCTCTTAATTGATGTAGTTGTGCTAATCCAAAACGTTCTGCATTTTCTACTACCATCATACTAGCATTTGGAACATTGACACCAACTTCAATTACTGTTGTAGAGATTAAGATTTGAATCTTTCCTTCTTTGAATTCTTCCATTATGCTGTCTTTTTCTTTTGCTTTCATTTTTCCATGTAAGTATTCTACTCTATATTCTGGAAAGACTTCTGTTTTATATTTTTCAGCTAATTCTAAGACAGATTTTGCATTGATTTCTTCGTTTTCTTCTACTAATGGACATACAATATATACTTGCCTTCCTTCTTCTACTTGCTTTTTAATAAAATTGTTTACCCTTTGTTCCATTCCTTTTGTTACAGCAAAGGTATCTATTTTTTTGCGATTTGGTGGTAATTCATCGATGATTGAGATATCTAAGTCTCCATATAATATTAAAGCAAGTGTTCTAGGAATAGGGGTAGCTGTCATAACTAATACATCTGGATTTTTCCCCTTTCCTGTTATGGTCGCTCTTTGTCTTACGCCAAATCGATGTTGTTCATCTGTTACTACTAATCCCAATTTTTGAAATACGACATTTTCTTCTAACAGTGCATGGGTTCCTATTAAAATATCAATCTCGCCATTTTTTAAACGTTCTACTATTTCTTCTTTTTTCTTTTTGGTAATGTCACTTATTAATAATTCACATCTTATCCCAAATTGGTTTAAAATCGCTTGAAAAGACTCTAAGTGTTGACTCGCTAGTATTGCTGTTGGTGCCATAATGGCGACTTGATATCCACATTTTACTGCTTTATAACTAGCAATCATCGCAATTACTGTTTTTCCGTGAGCCTACATCTCCTTGTAATAGCCTATTCATAGGCTTTTCTTGTTCCATGTCCAAATCAATCTCTTCTAATACTTTTAATTGTGCTTTTGTTAGTTTAAATGGTAACTCATTTATTACATCGGACATTTTCACATTTTTATCAAATGCATTTCCTATTTCTTGTTTGGTATATTGATTCTTTAAATAGTAAAGAGATAACTGCATGGATAGTAATTCTTCAAATACGAGTCTTTGTCTTGCTTTTTCAAAACTGGCAAAGTCGTTTGGAAAATGGATCTGTTCTATTGCTTTTTTGCTTTCTTCTAAACCATATTCTTTTCTTATCTCATTTGGCAATGTTTCTTCTAGTAAACTTTCTTCTTTTACTAAGTTTAGGGCATTTTCCATCACTTGCCTTATCGTTGTTTGAGCAAGTCCAAATGTAGCTGGATACAGTGGAATGATTTTTCCTGTATTTTTGCTTGTTTCTTCTGTATCAAAAACGGGTGAATTCATCTCTATTTTTCCATATTGTACTGCTACTTTTCCATAAAATTTATAAGTCTGTCCTAGTGCAAATTTATTTTTTAAATACTTTTGATTAAACCAAGTTAACAAACAAGTTCCTGTTTCATCTCTTACAATCAATTTATAAATCGTCATATTTTTACGGATTCTTTGTTCACTCATGCGAGAAACAACAATTGCCTCTATCATTGCTTCTTCTCCATGTACAAGAGATGCAATCTTTCTTGCCTTACTTCTGTCCTCATACCCTCTTGGATAATAAGAAATTAAATCTTCTAATGTGTAAATTCCCAATTTATTTAGTAATACTGCTCGATTCGGTCCTACTCCTTTTACATATTGAATTTCTTTTTGCAATTCTTGCATACTCTCTCCTTTTCTTTTCTCGTTTTTTAGATAAACCAACTATATCATAAACTTCTCTCTTTTTCAATTTTTTCTATGATTTCATTAGGATATTTATACAATAGTAACGTTTTTTACTTCATGTTACAATATTATTTTGGTATTGTACAATCTTTTGCTTAAACATAAAACTTTTTCGAATTGCTTATCGAAAAAGTTTTATGTTCCTATATTCTTTTCCTAAAAACCTGCAAAGCCTATAGACAAAATCTCCGTCCCTCTGTCTTGCGTTCTTGCGTTGTCTAAAACAAAAAAAGAATAACCTTTTGGCCATTCTAATTTATGTTTCTTATTGAATTCCATATTTTTTCTTAAATTTATCTGCTCTACCACCTGTTGTTTCTCTTTTTAAGTTACCTGTCCAATATGGATGACATTTTGAACAAATATCAACTTTCATTTCTGCTTTTGTTGAATTTGTTTTCATAACATTACCACAAGCACATGTAATGGTTGCTTCTGTATATTGTGGGTGTACTCCTTCTCTCATTATGTATTCACCTCTTTCTCTCTTTTTTCACATATCGTTTTTTATCTTAACATATTTTTTTGTTTTTTTCAATACTTATTTCTATTATTTTTCTTTTTTTGGTAATTTTCTTCTTTGTTTTTTTCTCGTTTTCTTTTTTTATGCTTTATTTTTTCTGTTTTGTATTAGTATTCGTTGTTTCGTTTTCTATTTCTTGCTCTTTTATATATTGTGCAGATGATTGAAGTTCTTTGTTTAACGAATTTTTATTTACAATTTTTATTACGATATTAAACAAACATGCGATTAATAATATAAATAGCAATAATTTTTTCCAAATCTTCGCAATCATTTTTTTCTCTCCTCATTTTCTCTACCTCTTTTATTATACTATATTTTTTAATTTTGTCAACTGCTTATATTTTTCAAAACTTTGGGAAATAATACTTAAAGAAAGAAAAAATATATCATAAAGGAGTTCTGAAATGAAACGATATTTGATTTTTATTGTTCTTGCGATTGTTGTCGTTTTGGTAATTGCGGTTGCTATTTTTTCAAATCAAGAGGAGTCTCCTTCTCCTGAGCAAGAAATTAACAATTCTTCTAATGTCCTTTCTCGTGATGTGAATGAAGAAGTTGCAGAAAATAGAATTTCTAATATTCTAGAACATAGCAATGAAATTGTACCAGATAACACTAATGAGTCTGAAATTTCTTCCTATTCTACTACAATTAAAGATCGAGCGGAAGGAAGATTAACCAATATTAATATTACCTGTAATACTTTAAATAATACAGTTATTCGCAATGGTTCTACTTTTTCTTTTAATGAAATTGTTGGAAAACCTACTGCTGAAAGAGGTTATCAAGAAGCAAGTGTCATTATTGACCATAAAACAGAAAAAGGAATTGGTGGCGGAAATTGTCAAGTAAGTAGTACTTTGTACAATGCTGTTTTAGCCATTCCAAGCCTTACTATCATCGAAAGACATGAACATGGAAAGGATGTTACCTATGTTCCAGAAGGAAAAGATGCCGCTGTTTCCTATGGCTCTTTAGATTTTAAATTCCGTAATGGTACTGGACATGATATTCGCATACAAGCTACTACAGATAACCAAACCATTACTATCAAACTAATTCAATTATAATAAAATTTCCTTTTGCTACTTTTTTCACCTTTTCTCAATACCAAGAGATTTTTTGGTACGTCCTAGAAATCTCTCTTCTAAATAAAAAAACTCCCTCATATATATGTATTAAACTTTTATAGGGGGTTTTTATTATGCGTAAATTATTAGTTGGTTTACTACTGTTTTTGTTATGTTTCTCTTTTTCCTTTTCTTATGCTTTTTCTTCTAGTTTTATTTGGACGGATGATACTTCTTCTGTTTCTACTTCTAGCAGTTCTACTACTCCTACTACGGATTTAGCATTAGAATCGGAAAGTGCTATTCTAATTGAACAAAACTCGGGAAAGGTTCTTTATGAACATCATTCTCATGAACAACTTCGTCCTGCTTCTGTTACTAAGGTAATGAGTATTTTATTAATTATGGAGGCTTTAGATAGTAATAAAATTGCTTTAACGGATAAAATTCCTTGTTCTGAAAAGGCCGCTTCTATGGGTGGTTCCCAAATTTGGTTAGATGTCCGCGAAGAATTAACGGTAGATGAAATGTTAAAGGCTATTTGCGTTGCTTCTGCTAATGATTGTACAGTTGCAATGGCGGAATATTTAGCAGGATCTGAAGAAGCTTTTGTAGAAAAGATGAATGCTCGTGCTAAAGAACTTGGCATGAATGATACGTTTTTTAAAAATTGTCATGGTCTAGATACGGATGGGCATGTTACTTCTGCTTATGATATTTCTGTTATGTCTAGAGAATTATTAAAAAATCATCCTGCTATTACGAATTATACTACAATTTGGATGGATACATTAAGAGATGGAAAATCACAACTTACCAATACGAATAAATTAATTCGAAATTATAAAGGAGCTACTGGTTTAAAAACAGGTTCTACTGGTCTTGCTTTGTATAATTTATCCGCTTCTGCTACCCGTGATGACCTTTCCTTAATTGCGGTTATTATGAAAGCACCTTCTACTAAGGTCCGCTTTGAAGAAGCTCAAAAGTTATTAGATTATGGTTTTAGCAATTATTCTTATATTCCGTTTTCGAAAAAAGATTCTGTTTTAACTTCTATTCCGATTACAAAAGGAATTTTTAATTCCATTCATGCTGTTTTTGCAGAAGATAGTGGTAGTCTTCTTCCTAAAGGAAGCGATAGAAATATTGAACAAGTAGTTTGTCTCCCAGAAGCACTACAGGCTCCTGTTACAGAAGGGCAAGTAATTGGAGAAGTAAAATATGTATTAAATGGGGATACTCTTGGTATTACACCTATTATTTCTGATAGGGATGTCAAAAAAATGAACTTAACTACCATGACAGAATCTGTTTTCTTTTCTTGGTTTCGACTTCTTCGATAATAAAAATATAAAAGATGACGTTTCTTTCAAGAAAAAGGAGTGTTTACACGAAACGCTCCTTTTTCTCTCTATTCGTCTTTTAATCTATAATGCCCTGAAATTGGTTCATATTGGTTATATCGTTCTAATATATCCTCTTCTCTTTCTGGTTGTCCGCCATTGTGAATTAAGTAAGGTATTCCTTTTTTGTTTCTTTTATCCGATATAATACCAATATGGCTAATACCAAAGACTACGACATCTCCTGGTTGCCATTCTTCTATTTTGTTTAAGTCTGTTGTTAAGGAAATTTGATTTCTTTCTAAGTATACTTGTACATTAGACACTCTTCTAAAATCAATATTCGGGTCTGGTTTTCCTGCTACTCTTGGATATTGTTCTACATGATGTTTGATGTCTTCATCTATCATTTCTTTTAAGGAATATCCAGCATTTTTTAATGCTCTCCATATAACATCAGTGCAAACACCTTCTGTTTCTGGTGGATATCCTTCTGCATAGTAAGCACTCTTATAGACTGGTTTGTTTTCTGCTTCTTTTTTGGCTCCTTGCAAAATGTCAGTGTAGTCATCAATTCCATCTTGGTCATAATCTAATTTGCTTTTTACCGTTTTTATTTGAAAATCACTTGCTAGATAATGCTTTTTATATTTATGGTATCCTAACATCGCTAATAGGAACATTGATAATATTGTAATACTAATGCCTGTTATTACTATTATTCTTTTTACTATTTTCATCTTTTTTCTCTCTTTCCTAGGTTTCTTATCTCTACTATATCATACAAAAAGAAAAATAGATAGAAAAATTTCATATTATACTTTATAAATGTTAGTACTAGATGTAACTAATTGTTTTTCTATTTATTTTGTTCTTTAATTAAATGTTATAAGCCAACGGTAATACTCGCTGGCTTGGTGGAATTAATCTCTAATAAATATTCTCAATAATAAATCGCTGTGTGTATTCTTTTCCAGAAATCTCCTCAATGTAAATCCAATACACTCCATTTTCGGAAACTTCAAAGGATGTTCCAAATATGTCCGTTCCCTTTGCTATAATGGTGTTTTTAATGGTAGTGTCATCCGCTACATCTAACTCATTGCTTATTTCTGGTTTGTATAGTTTCTTCATTGAAATATCACTATAAGACGGTAAACAGTTATCAACGCTACAAATACAAAAACAGCAACTGCAAGTTTTTCATACCATTCCATATAACCTCCTAAAAGTCTTTATAGAGATTTCCTATAAAGTGATACACTTCTTTATTTCGCTGTATCTACGAATGATGTTACTATTATATACAATTCTACATAATTTCGCAAGGTTTTTTAATCCCTTATTATGAAAAAAATACTACGTACACTTATCGTAGTATTTTTTTATTACTATTCATCAAAATTTTCTTCTACTTCATATTCTACTGGTGTTTCATCGTATTCTATTTCATATTTGGCTGGTCTATTTCTTTTTGGATGCACCTTATTTCCATTTGGTAACAGAATGGTTGTCCCCTCTTCTTCTTTCTTTTGTTGCTCTCTTCTTTCTTCTTTCTCCTCTCTTTTCTGTCTTTCTATTTTACGTTCTATTTCTTTCTTTTCTTCTTTTTTGTTGTTCATTTGCTTATTTAACATGTTATTTACCTTTTCCATTAAATCTGGAACATAGTCTAGCAGTTTGTCAATGGCGGAACTATGGTTTACTGGCAATAGTTTTACATTACCTCCTTGTACTACTAAAAAAGCAATTGGCGATATGCTAACACCTGCTCCACTTCCACCACCAAATGGTAATTTGTATTGGATGGCTTCTTCTTTGTCTTTTTTACTATATTCGTCAATGGTCTCTCCTTTAAATTCACTTCCGCCTGATGCAAATCCAAAACCAACTTTTGAGATTGGAATAATGATAATATTATTGGATGTCTCAATTGGCTCACCAATGATGGTATTGACGTCTACCATTTCTCTAATACTATTCATAGCGGTAAGCATAAGCCCTTCGATTGGATGTTCGTTCATGTTTCTTCCTTCCCTTCTTTACAATATTTAACATACTATAGATAATATGTACTATTTTTATCCTGATTATACTATCTAAGCTAATATGATATTGATTTTTATCTTGATAAATGGGTGTTACAATATAATGGCAGTCTTTGATATGTTCTTTTGCGATATGAGGCAACAGAATTCCTATGACACTTGCCATACTTGCAATTAAATACGAAGTGATGATTGCATCCTCTGTTCCAATTGCTATCTTCAAATTTAATGTTCTGATATTCCATTGAATTGCCTTTAGCATTTCTAATGTTTCTTTTTGAAATGGAACTTTCTTTTCAATTTGTTGTAAGTCTATTTTTTGTAATTGCTTGCTGTTATAAATTTTCCTCATTTTCTCATTATTTAGTTTGCCCCATAGAATTGGTATTTTTCCTAAAAAATAGAGAGAAATCTTTACTTCATATTTTTCTTTTATTCTTTTTGGACTGTTTTGCTCTTTATTCCCCAACCTTAAGTTTTTGATTTCAATTTGAAGAGTTGATAACAAACTGATTGTAAAAAGTAGTAATATAAAAATTAGTATTGTAAACAAAATAAAAACTAATATCATTGTTTTCCTCCGATATTAGTTTTTCCATTTTTTTCTTGTTTATTCCATTAAGCTTGTTTTGCTTTTAACTTACTTTCTTTTCTTTTTTCGCTTTTTGTACAATTATATCTCCAAATAGCTCTTCTTGCTCTGTTGTTACTTTACTTCTTCTTGATAATTCTAGTAACCCTGTAAAAGCAGTAACTACTTCTTGTTTATTATGCTCTGATAATTTGTAGAAATGGTTAAATACAAATCTTGGTTTTCTTAATAATTCTTTAAAAATTTCTTTTACTTTGCTTCCTACTGTATACGAGTCTGTAATTGCTATTTTTTCTATATTTTTTGCATTTTGGTTTAAACGGTTTTTATTGTTTTCTATGATTTGTGTGTATAATTCTATGATGGTTTCTTTTTTGTATTCTCTTTCTATTTTTTGTTTTGGAAGTTCGATTACTTCTTGTATTTTGTAAAATCTTTTGGCATTTGTTTCGTAAAGTTCTTTCATTTTTTTTGAAATTTCTTTGTATTTTTTGTATTCGATAATTCTTTGTAATAGTTCTTCTTCGGTTAGTTCTCTTTCATCTTCTACTTCGGTTGGAAGTAAGTTTTTCGATTTGATATATAATAGAGTAGATGCCATAATTAAGAACTCACTTGTTACTTCTAAGTTCATTTGTTCCATTTTGTCAATATACTCGATATATTGGTCTGTAATTTCACTTAATTTGATATCATAAATATTCATTTTATTTTTGTCGATTAAATGACATAATAAATCAAGTGGACCTTCAAAGTTTTCTATTTTTATGGCATATTTTTTTGTTTCTAATGATAATACGTTTTGCATTGTTTTTCTTTCCTTCCTAGATTTAAGCCTTTCTTTATTCTTCCAACTTTTCTAAGGCTGATTTGATATGCTCTTCGGTATAGCCTTTTTTCATTAAATATTGTCTTATTTCTGTTTCTTCCATGTTAACTGATTTTTTTAATACGATATTATCTGCTGACTTTTGTTCATATTCGTTTAGTTCTTCTTCTTTTTTTTGAATGTAGTCTTCTGCTAAGCTACTTGAAATTCCTTTTGACATTAGTTTGTATTTGATTTCTTTTACGGAAAAGTTCTTTAATGCGATGTATTCATGGATTGCTCTTTCGATATAGTTTTCATCACTTACATAACCATTTTCTTTTAAGTCTTGCAAGATATCTTCTAACATATTTTCTTCTATTTGTGTTTTAAATTTTGTTCTAATTTCTTTTTCTGTTCTTTTTTTGTAAAGAACATATTTTAGTACTTTTGTTTTTTCTTTATCAAATTCTTCTATGGTATACATATCAAATTTTCCTTCTTTTTTCTTTTTCCTCATTTTACTACACAAATATTAAAATAGCAAGATAAAACTTGCTATTTCTCTGGTCTATTTTTTAATATTCCTTTTGTTCTTAATACATCTTTTAAACCTGCTTGTAGTACTTGTGAAAAGTTAATATGCATTTCTTCTGCAAGTTTATTTAACCAAGATGGTAATGTTAGTGTTTTTTTTACTGATGCTTCTTCTACTCTACTTCTAGCAAGTGGCATCCATACACTAACTAAAATTGCTTTTTCATTTTCTTTACATTTTATTTTTTCTAATGGTGTTGGCTCTGGTATTTCAATATTTTCTTCTTCACATTCAACCATATATAATTCTAATACTTCTCCAGCATTTTTCAAAGCTTCCTTTGTATCATCTGCACAAGAAAGACAGCCTGGTAAGTCCGGAAAGTATATATTAATTCCATCTTCAGCATAATCAAAAATTGCCACGTACTCATAAGTATTTTTCATTTTTTCATTCTCCTTTATTTAAATTTTATTCCAGATTGTTTTTCTATATTTTTCAGTGTGCCTACTTTTAATGTGTCTCTACTAATTGGCACTACTGTTACATATTTTCTTCCTAGTTTTCTAAATATATAGTGGTCTCCATTTATTCTGTCTAATTTCCAATCATTTCGTCTCAATATTTTTATTACTTCTCTTGGTGAGTAACTTTTCATATTATGTGTATCCTTTCTACATTATATACGTATTATGAACACGTGTCAATATTTTTTTGAATAAAAACAAAAGGCAAATAGAAAGATAGTGTTTTACACTATTTTCTATTTGCCCCTATTTTCTTTTTTTGTTTTATTCTTCGTCTTCTGCCTCTTGTGTCTCTTCTCCTAAGCTTTTTTCAAAGGCTTCACTAAAGTTTGCTCTTATTTTTTCTTCTACTTCTTTTGCTATTTCTGGATTGTCACTTAAGTATTTTTTCACGTTTTCTCTACCTTGTCCAATTCTATCTCCATTATAGCTAAACCAAGAACCACTTTTTTCTACAATATCTAAGTTTACTGCAATGTCTAAAATATTTCCTTCTTTTGATATTCCTTTTCCATAAACAATATCGAATTCTGCCTCTCTAAATGGTGGTGCTACTTTATTTTTTACCACTTTTACTCTTGCTCTGTTTCCTACTACTTCGCCATCTTGTTTGATGTTTTCTATTTTTCTAATATCTAAACGTACAGATGCATAATATTTTAATGCTCTACCACCTGCAGTTGTTTCAGGGTTACCAAACATAACTCCTACTTTTTCTCTTAATTGGTTAATAAAGATAATAACCGATTTTGATTTGTTGATCGCTCCTGCTAATTTTCTTAAGGCTTGTGACATTAGTCTTGCTTGAAGACCAATATGAGAGTCTCCCATATCGCCATCAATTTCTGCCTTTGGTACTAATGCTGCTACTGAGTCGATTACGATTACGTCTAAGGCACCACTACGAACTAATGCTTCTGCAATTTCTAATGCTTGTTCTCCAGTGTCTGGTTGTGATACGATTAGGTTGTCGATATCAACGCCTAAATGTTTTGCATACACTGGGTCTAAGGCATGCTCTGCATCGATAAAGGCCGCTTCTCCTCCTAGTTTTTGTGCTTCTGCTATCATGTGCAATGCTAAGGTTGTTTTTCCTGAAGATTCTGGTCCATATACTTCTACGATTCTTCCTCTTGGAATTCCTCCAATTCCTAATGCGATATCTAAGCTTAATGCTCCTGTTGGAATTGCTTCTACACTCATTGCTTGGAAGTCTCCTAGTTTCATGATAGAACCTTTTCCAAATTGTTTTTCTATTTGCCCTAATGCTACCTCTAATGCTTTCATTTTTTCTGAATTTTGTTTTTCCATGTTTTTTCCTCCTAATTTGTTTTCAAACGCTTGTTTGTTCTTATTATATACTAACTTATTTTTTTGTCAAGTTTTTTTGTAACTTTTTTTGTAAAAATATCTTTCTTCCTTTTACCATCGATATTACTTTCTCGTTCTCAAAAAGAATTGTTTTGCTTTTTTTCCACACAATCCTTGGTTGCTTTATTCTTTCCTATTTTATTGCAAACTTTGTTTTAGAAACGATACCAATGTTCTAGGCGATAATAACTGAAATAATTATTTCCTACTATTTCTCCTGCTAAGTTTTGACTTTTTACAATTGTTTGCTTATTTCGATATAATCCAATAAATGGTTTTTCTTGTTGATAAATTTCTATTATTCTTTTATATTTTTCTTTTAATAAGTTGGTATCTGTGATATTTTTTACTTCTGCTAATAATTGATTCATCTCTTCATTTGTATAATTTTGTAAGTTCCCTGTTTGGAAAAAAGATGTGATATCTGGGCTATAAGAGTTATATACCCCAGTTAGTATTATTTGATAGTTTTTATTCTCTAATATTTTTTTATAATTTGCCTCTGATACTTTATGGATGCTTACTTTTATCCCGATTTGCTCTAATGATGCTTTTATGTTTTCTGCTACTGCTATTCTATTGGCATTACTAGAATTTACTGTTATTGTTAAATTTAATCTTGTTGTTTTGTTTTTTTCTTTCTTTTGCCAACGATTGTTTTTGTATTCCCATCCATTACTGATTAATCGATTTTTCGCTTGTTCAATTTCATAAGGAGTAGTTGACTCTTCTGCTCCATATAAATAGTGTCCATAGTCTAAAGGAAAATCTGCTACATAGTATTGATTGTTATAAATACTAGAAACAATGTGATTTTTATCAATGGCATAAGCAATCGCATTTCTTACTTCTGGATTTTTTAGAATTTCATCTTGGCAATTAAACGCTAAATAGTCAAATTCTCTTCCTTTAAATTCTGTTTTTGCATATCCAATGGTTCCAATGTATTGCTCTAAGTTTAAATTAGCAGTAGTAAATACATCAATATTTCCTAATTTAAAACTATTGTATAACTCTCCTATTTCTGCATACAATTTAATTTGAATTGTTTCGATTTTACTATCCAATTTTTCTTTTTTCCACCATTTTTCATTTTTCGTTAATGTGATATTGGCATTGTCCATTGCTTGTATTTTAAACATACCTGTTCCTATTGGCGTTTTGTTACTTTGTACAAAGTCTTCTCCTAAATAGTAGTTATTTGGCAATATCGGGAAAGTTAAATTATATTCAAAGAAAGGAACTTCTTCGCTTAGATTTATTTTTATCGTATTGGCATCTAAAATTTCTACTCCTACTATTTTTTCTACATTATATGCATAGATAGAATTTCCTTCTTTTAATCGGTCAATGGTAAATTGTATATCTTTGGCAATAAGTGGTGAACCATCTTGCCATTTTCTATTATTGTCTATTTTTATAATATAAGAAGTTTCGGATGTTTTAGAACATTCGGTAGCTAGACATAGCTCTGTTTCATAATTTTCTTTGATATGGATTAATGGCTCAAAAATAAGCTTGTCTATATTTAGTACCTCTTTATTCTTCGTTAATAATGGGTTTATGGTATCAAAATTAGAAATTCCTAGACGCAAGTCTTTTACCTCTATTTCTTCTTTGTTTCCGTACTTCTTCTATTTCATTTTCTATTTTTTCCTCTTTTACATATACTTTGTAAATGGCAAAAATAAGAATGCCTACAACAAATAGAATAAAGATATATTTAAAGAAATTTGATTTCATTTCTCTCTCCTTATTTTTTTCTTTATCATATAAGAAATTTTATGTTTTTTCAAGTTTTTTATTTTAATATTGGAATTTTTTTAGACTTTTAATTACAAATGATTTAAAAATTGTTCTAATTTCATTTCTACTGTTTTAAAATGGTTTTCAATGTTTACCTTGCTATCGTAAGGTACATTGAAATGATACAAATCCTAGCATAAAAATCTAGATTCGCATTTAGAATGGAAAAAATTCTAAATGCGAATATGAGAAATTTCTATTTGTGTTTTCTTTTTTTAAACAACAATGGTATTCTTATTTTCTTGATTCTACAATAATTCTAATACCAGTTCTGTCTTCCCCTTCCACCTCTACTTCTGCAAATGCTGGAATACATACTAGGTCTACACCTGCTGGTGCTACAAACCCTCTGGCAATGGCTACTGCCTTTACTGCTTGATTTAATGCTCCTGCTCCGATTGCTTGCATTTCTGCTTTGTTTTCTTCTTTTACTAGTCCTGCAATAGCTCCTGCTACTGAATTTGGATTAGATTTGGATGAGATTTTTAAAACTTCCATTTTTTGCCTCCTATAATTTTATTTTTATTTGAATTACAGGTATAGTTATAATACAAATTCGAAAAAATGTCTAGTCTTTTTATGGAAAAAATTGGAAAAGTTTTCGTGTTTATTCTTCTTTTTTCGTCATTTATTTCAAATTTATTCTTTCAATGGAAACAGCTCGACAATCTTCGTCATTTATTTCTATGATTATGCCATTTAACATACAGTTTCCCTCTGCTAGTTTGTATCTTTCTGGAAGTGAAGTAACAAATCTTTTTACCGATACTTCAACATCCATTCCAATCACAGAATGGCTTGGTCCTGTCATTCCAACATCGGTAATATAAGCTGTTCCTTTTTCTGTTATTTCTTCATCTGCTGTTTGTACATGAGTATGTGTTCCAAAAAGAGCCGTTATCTTTCCATCTAAGAAATGTTTCATCGCTATTTTTTCTGCTGTTGCTTCTGCATGAAAGTCAACGATGATAATATCTGCTTTTCCATTTATTTCTTGCAATATATCTTCCATTTTGCTAAATGGATTATCGGATTGTACTCCAATATCCGTTCTTCCAATTAGATTAATAACCGCTATTTGTTTTCCTCTGCAAGAATAGATATGGTACCCTTTTCCTACCACACCTCTTGAATAATTGGCTGGTCGATTCATGATTTCATCATCTATAAAGTGAAAAATATCTTTCTTCCCCCATGTATGATTTCCCATCGTAATCGCATTTATTTGTAATTGTTTCAATTCTTGAAAAATAGAACTAGTAATTCCCATCCCACCTGCTGAGTTTTCTGCATTCACAATAACAAAATCTATTTGTTTTTCTTCTTTTAATTTTCCTAGTTCTTGTTTTAATTTTCTTACGCCTCTTTCTCCTACTAAATCTCCTATTGCTAATATTTTCATTTTTTTCGCCTTCTTTCTTCTTTTCTTAGCATACTATATTTTTTTTCATTTGTAAACCCAAGTAGCATATGCTACCTGGGTCCTTCTTCATATAATTTTTTTACTCGTTGATAAAAATTCCAAATATCTTCTACTTTCCGGGCATTCTCATAACGCTGGCTTACTTTCAAATCGGATAAAAATAGCCCATGACATCCTTTTTTACTACAGTCATCCAAATTCTCTTCTTTGTCATCTACCAATATAGAAGGATAAAATGGATATATATAATCTGATTTCTTTTGATTATATGGTACATAAATAATATCGCTGTATGCATCCTCTGGTATTTTACTTATCCATATACTTTTTTCCTTAGTAACTCCTATTCGATTAATTACTTTGGTTAATACAATGACATATGCTTCTTTGTTAATTCGCCTCAATACATCGCAAATTCCCTCCCGGATTGGAATATTTTCAAA
Organism: uncultured Clostridia bacterium; assembly: GCA_949155365.1. GTDB lineage: Bacteria > Bacillota > Clostridia > TANB77 > CAG-508 > UMGS1663. The sequence goes on along the minus strand of CASCUT010000013.1, from coordinate 6,284 downwards.
ATATCCTGGAATCCACATATTTTTTCTTGCATTCTTGTCTTTCTCAAATAAGTTTAATACCCCATCTTCGTCGAAATAGCAAATAAAATTACTTTTCATTCGGTATCCTCCTATTCAAATTTGAATTCAAAAAACGATTGTTTTGTTTCTAAAAGAAGATTTCTATTACTTTTTTCTGGTCCCTATTATATTCTATTTTTTCTTAAATTTCAATCTTTCATGAATATTTTTTATTTGCTTGTATATAATTCTAGTAAAAAAGAGAAAGGATTGTTACGATGAATCATAAAAGAGCGGTAGAAATTGTATCAAATAAAAAAATCTGTGATGTCTATTATCAAAATCATCCTGTTTGGATTCAAGAATTAGAGCCTCCTATTGCTAAAATTGGGTATATGGATGTCATAAAAGAACAAGAGGTTCCTTTAGAAGATTTATATGAATAAGATTTTTCTTTCGTTTAATATTTTTATTCGTTTATAAAAAGGAAAGCAAAACAAAATTTTTCTGTTCTGCTTTCCTTTTCTTTATTCAAGTAATACTTGAATATTGGTAGGATTTTTAAATGCGGATAGGACATTTAGGCTTAATGAAGTTGCAAACTCTTGATATAATTGCATGGTTGTAACATCCTCTTTTAATACTACTACCATTTTATTTTCTTTTTTGATACGTGTAAACCAATTAGAGTATCGATAAAAAAAGTCATCATCTGCTTCTCTAGATACATTTAAACGTGCTTTTATTTCATCTGTATTTAATTGTTCAATTACTTTTATCGCATATTCCTCTAATTTGTACATTTTTAGCATCCGATTTCCCGTTTTTTCTAAATAATGGATAAATCCATTGCCTATTATTTCTTCAATTTGAATAACAATACACTTCATGTTATTTACCTCCATTTCATAATTATTTTTTGGATTTTTCTAGTGAAAAGTGATATTACTACCATAGCATTATTTTTCAAAAAAGTCAATTTTTTAGGTTATCTTTATTTTCATTATTGCAATTTTATGTTAAATATGCTATACTAGTTGCATCTTATATTTTAGTTGATAGAAGGAGGATTTTCTACATGAAGATTATCATTGCACTTTTCCTTTGTATCGTTTGGTTAGGTTTCATTTCTGTGCCTGCTGTCAATGGCATACGGATGTTAATTGATGGAATTCATCAAATTTTAGAGGTTCCATCATGCCTACCTGAGTATCGGAAATCTGAATTATTCTTGGGAATTGGAACGGTTCTTTATTCCTTATTTCTTATGAGTTTGTCCGTTATTCTGGCTTTGTGTCCGTTTTTTGATCAGTTCTAACCATATTATCTCTGTAGAGGTATAAAAAACCCTCCCACTGCTCTTGCATTGGGAGGGTTTTTCTTTATTTTATAACAATAATATCATATCCTATAAATAATCCGCTTTCTAGGATACCATCTATTTGTAATAATGTTTCTTCTAAATTTGATTCTATTTTATCAAACCATGCATGTAATATATAATTTCCGTTATCTGTTATTAGATATCCTTCGTTTCGATTGGATTTTCTAATTTCTGTTTTGTTGGCTCCTAATTTTTTTACTTCTTCTTGTATTTGTAATATTTTCTCTTTTTCACATTCGATTGGAATTGGATGTTTTTCGCCTAATCTTTGAACAAATTTTGTACTATCTACTAAAATATAATTTTCATCTGAATGTTGCATATTTCTTTTTTCTCTTAGTAAAGCCGCTCCCATTCCTTTGATTAGCCAATTGTGTGCATCGATTTCATCTGCACCATCAAAACACCAGTCTGGTTTTGCTTCTTCTAAACTAACCATTTGTATCTTTAATTCTTTGCATAGTTTTTCAATCATGTTGGAAGTTGGAATTGCTTTGATATCTAGTCCTTCTTCTTTTACTCTTTTGCCTATCTCCATTGCGGTTAAATACGAAGTTGTGCCAGATCCAAATCCGATTATCTCCCCATCTTTTGCTCTTTTTGCCACTCTTTGGGCTAATTTTAACTTTTCTTCTTTGTTTTCTACTTGATTTTTCCAATCAAATTCTTCCATTTTTCTTCCTTTTTTAACCTTCCTTTTTCTTTATCTTATCATAAGTGATGTTGTCTGACCATAAAAATTAGCATTATCTTCTAGCAAAGTTGCTTGGTAAAAAGAGGGAATCCTATTTCTTTATTTTTTCTTTCCAATATAATGATTCTTTTTTCCTCTTTTTACTATCATATATGCATTTTCAATAAACATACTATCCTCTACTATTTGATTCATATCGGTTACTTTTTCTCCATTAATGGATATCGCAGAATTGTTAATGAATTCTCTTGCTTCTCTTTTACTAGATGCTGCTCCTATGTTTACTACTAAATCTGCAACTGTTTGGTTTCCTTCTACTTCTTTAATTTGTTCACTTCCGAATAGGTCTTCGATATCTTTTTTGCTTAAGTCACTGAATTTATTGTTAAATAAATGATCTGCTAGGTTTACTGCTCTTTCATATTCCTCTTTTCCATGTAAGAAGGTAATAATTTCTCTTGCTAATGCTTTATGTGCTTCTCTTAGTTCTGGATGTTCTTGATTGCTTTTTTCTAATGTTTCTATTTCTTCTTTGGATAAGAATGTATATATTTTTAGATAATCGATTACCATAGAATCTTCTACATTTGTAAAGAATTGGTATAGTTTGTAACTTGATGTTTTTTCTTTGTCTAACCATAATGCATTTCCTTCTGATTTTCCAAACTTCTTTCCTTGTGAATCGGTAACAAGTGGCATGGTAAAGCCATATACTTCCTCTCCTGTTGATTTTCGAATTAAATCAATTCCTGCTGTAATATTTCCCCATTGATCGGAACCTGCACATTGTAAATCTACATTTTTGTGTTCATGTAAGTATTTAAAGTCCAATGCTTGCAAAATCATATAGGAAAATTCTGTATAAGTAATTCCTGAGTCTAATCTTCTTCTAATAATATCTTTATCTAGCATGTAATTAATATTAAAGTATTTTCCATAATCTCTTAAAAAGTCAATGACATTAATGTCTTTGTACCAATCATTATTATTTACGACTTCAAACCCAAATATTCTTTCTACTTGTGCTTTTAAGCTTTCGAAGTTTTTGGATACTTCTTCTTTGGAACTCATTGCTCTTTCTGTGGTTGGTCTTGGATCCCCTATCATTCCAGTTCCTCCTCCTACTAATAAAATAGGATGATGTCCTGCTTCTTTTAATCTTTTTGAGATAAGAAAGCTTGATAAATGTCCTACATGTAAACTATCTGCTGTTGGGTCTGTTCCAATATAAAAGGTTAATCCTCCTTTGTTTAATTTTTCTTCTAATTCTGGACTTGAAATATCTTTGATTAGTCCTCTCCATTTTAGTTCTTCTACTAATGTCATGTGTTTTCCTCCTTTTCTTCTTTTTTCAATCAAAAAAGCCAAATCTCCTTCTTGTAAAAGGACGATTTGACTCGTGGTACCACCTTTATTTGCTTATTTTCATAAGCCTCATTTAAGCTGTTCGTAGCTTATCCGTTAATTACTATAAGAATGTAATTCATAATCCTATATTCTGATAGTTTTCACCTAGCCACTATCTCTCTTTTTGTTGTAACTATAGAATTACTACTGGGTTTCTTTTTCAAACGCAATTAAATGTTTTTTGGAGCGAATGTCGTAGTTATCTACCACTTCTCGCTTAACGATTATACAAATATCAATCAATTTATTAAATTATATCATAATTTTTATAAATTACAATAGTAAAATTAAAAATTATATGGTAGAACAAGTTATGTTAATGATAATATTCTTACTTTTCTACGATTTCGTAGGAATGATTATGATAGCTTTTGCCTTGCTTGTTACAACAGTAGTAATTTTGAGTAAATACTAAAGATTATACTTCGCCAAGCTATGCGATGTTCCTCCTATTTATATGGTAGTACTACTTTAGATAAAGTATTTAAAATATGACTATTGAATGCATTTTCATATTAGTCTATCTTGAATAGTCGCTATTGTAAGGTCTTTCCTTTTTCTCTTTATCTAGTAATTCTTCATACTTCTCATAAAGTAAATTTAAATGTTCCTTTATAATACTTCTTTCTCTATCGGATATATTTCCATTATTTAATCTGCTTTTTAATTCTTCAATCTTATATAGTATCGTCTGACTATTTTCTATAGGTTCTGTTTCTATTGTTTCAACACTTGATAATCTTTTTAAATTTTTACTTCTTCTTTCCGTATTTATGCTATAATTGGAATCCCCAGTAGCAATATCTTTACCTGTCAATATTCTTTTTCTATATTCTTTGCTACCTTTAATAGATGACAATCCCAAAATATCTTTAAATAATCCCATGATATTTCTCCTTTCCTATAAAGACCATATAGCTATATTATAGCATACTTTAGTATGCATAAGCAAATTTTCGTTTTACCTTTCTGAACCTATACCAATACTCCAAAATTGCATTTATAAACTTCTCCTCTTCGTATAATTCTGTTTTGCTTTGTCTAAATTAGTATCTAACTATATTTTGGTTTTTGTCCATTCTAAAATAGATTGTACTTTTGAAACAATTTTTTTAGTTTCTTTACTCTTATTTGATTTCTCTATTTCTTCGTCTGGTGGACGATTTTACTTAATGGAGCGAACGTCGTAGTTATCTACAACTTTTTTCTCTCTAAAAACACAAAACACCAATCTAACAAAATGTAGTTTGGTGTTTTGCTTTTTACTAATTCTTAGAAATTAATTCTTTCATCTCAAACAGTAAATTTCTTACTCTTTCATATTGATCCAGTTCTTTTGGTAAAACCTGTTGTGGATCACCGTTTATGTGCCGATTTCCACATTCCAAAAAACGACGACAAAAGATGGCATCTGTGCAAATAGCTCGAATTTTTTCTAACGATTTTGCTTCTAAGACTTCATCTGGCTCAAGATTTGTTGCACATTGTAATATATATGCGTTTTTTTCCTCTCTATATTTGTTCCACCAAATTTCCCTTTGTTTGAAAATACCTTCTATCATTCTCTGAAGTGCTTTTCTTTTTTTAGCTTCTTCCTGAAGTTGCTCTAATTCTATTGATTTTTCTTGGATTGCACTTAACACATCTTCTATTGGAAAATTAACAATTTCATTAAAAACATAACAAAAAAATATTCCACTTTTATAGTTCTTGCCGTCAAATATTATTTGGAACTCTTTTATCAATTCTTCCTCTTTCTTCCGTAAAATTTGTAAATCAGCCATTGCCATTACTCCTTTCTTAATTAATAAGTAAATTATTTTCTTATTAAATTTCTCTTATAACATTTTCATACAACAATATATATTTTTTATATCACATTTTTCTTCTTTTTTCAATATGACTCAAAATTTTGTCGTTTTATACGTTACTGTATTAGTGTCTACCAGTCGTCACAACTCCTCCCCCTATAAGTTTTTACAAACCACCAAAATGCGAGGCTTCGCGATAATATTTTTTTACAACAACAAATAGAATGCCCAGAAATGTGGAAAAAGGCTCAAAATGAAGAGAAAGACTCTGCTATAGAAGAATTTGAAGTAAGAAAACAGTACGAAAATGGTTTTTAAGCAAGATAGGAACTAAATCATAACCACCCGTAAAACGTGGGATTTTCATTATCCAATAAGAGAGAGTTTTATTAACTCTCTCTTACTTTTTTTGACATAAAATTGCAAGTTCTACAGTCTATTTCTATAAAATTAAATATTTTTCTAAAGTTTATTCCCTTTTAAGAATTTTTTATACATAAATCAATTCACTAAAAATAATTTTTTCAGCTTGTGTCTTAATAGAGTTCAATTTCTTTTTCTAATTGTTCTTTAGGCTCATCATTTTTTTGCTTTATCATAGGCAAGAAGATTTGATTTACAACAGAGTCATCTTCTACTAACTCACTAATAAATTCACTAAAATAATTATTTATAATCTTTTCTTTAAATTCAATCTTGCAGTCATTACAATAATAGTAGTAGTAGGCATTTCCGTTTTTCTTTATAGTAGCTTTACCACCTCCCCCTGTCACATCTAGGGCATTTCAACTTTTGTAAATATTCTTTTAACTCTGATAATTTAATCTTTTTAGTTACATTTGAAATATATATGTCACTTGAATAATTAAAACTAAAAAAGTAATATTTTTAATAATCGTTCTATGTGGCTCAATGTATATAAGATTAGTTTTCGCAAAAGAAAAAATCAACCATTTTACTGATTGATTTTCATATCTATCTGTTCTAT
>CASCUT010000012.1 GCA_949155365.1 uncultured Clostridia bacterium | reverse complement strand
AAATTTAAGTTAGACATTCCCTCACCTTCTTCCGTTTATTCGCTTTATTTTTAATTTTTAGCCATTTTAAATTGTTTTTAGTATAATTTTATATTTGTTAAATGTAGACAAAAAATTTCCATAAAAATAAGCCCTAGACCTATTTCTAAATCTAAAGCTTTTTTCCTTTTTTTAATTTTCTCGACAGTGTCGCGAAAATTCCAGACGCGTCTGGAATTTTTGATTTATTATTTATTTTCATCATTTGTTTCTTTTTCATTTTCTTTTATAACTTGTTCTACTTGTGCAATTAATTCTTCTTGTTTTGGTATATAATATGTATATTTTGATGCAAATAAATTATTGTTTAATCCTCCCATACTATATTCTGCAACAACATTATCTTTTTCTGCACAAAGTATAATTCCAATAGGCTTATTATCTCCTTCATCATTTACTTCTTCTTCATAATAATTTAAGTACATATTCATTTGTCCAAAATTTTCTGGTTTCAAGTTTCCCATTTTTAAATCTATTAACACATAGGCTTTCAAAATTTTATTGTAAAATACCATGTCCACATAGTAATGCACATTTCCAAGTGTAACCCTTTGTTGTGAACCTACAAACATAAATCCTTTTCCCAATTCTAATAAAAAATTTTCAATATGCTTAATTAATTTATATTCTAAATCTTTTTCCAATAATGGCTTTTTCTCTGGAACTCCTAAAAATTCAAAAACAAATGGATCTTTTATCATGTCTTCTGGTGAATTTAATATTTGTCCTTCTTTTGCTAATTGCAAAACCTTTTCTTTATTTGCTTTTCCATCCGATAATAATAATCTTTCAAATAATGATGTTTCTATTTGTCTCTGTAACTCTCTAACTGACCATTTACTATTAATAGTCTCTTTTTCATAAAAATTTCTTTTATTTTCATCTTTAATGGCTATTAATTCGCAATAATGCGACCATCCCAAAATTCCAGACGCGTCTGGAATTTTCGAATAAGTTAAATAAAATCTTCTCATATTGAATAAGTTACTTTTTGAAAAACCTTTACCAATATCTTTTGTTAATTTTTTTGAAACATTTAATAATATTGCTTTTCCATATTCTGCCTTTATTTTTCCAGATTGCTCTTTTTCAATTATAGTTCTTCCTATATTCCAATATGTATCTATCAGTGTTCCGTTTACTTCTTTAGATATTTTGTTTCTTGCCTCTAATACTAACTTTTTTATTTCTTCTGCCAACTCATTAGAAATTGTTTCTTTATCTATTAATTGTTTTTCCATTATTTTCCTTCTTTCTAATTTGGCAGATACTGTCTGCCAAATTTAATCATCCTTTATTAATTGACATTATAGCATTTATTTCCAAAAATTTCATTATAAATTCAAAAAAAGATGACATTGTATTATTATTTTTTACAATTCATCTTTTAAATATGTGAAAATTTTTAAATTACTAAATTGCTTGTAGGAGGAAACCTTTGCTATTACTCAATTTTAATTTTTCGTCATAAGAGAATAAAATTGTTACAACTAAAGCAATTAGTGTAATTCCGTTTCTTTTGTGTTAATTCTTTTCTCACTTTTTTCTTATACTCCTTACACGTTTTTATTTTCTATAAAGCAATAGATTACTTACTTTTTGTAAAGAGATTTTTAGATGTATAAAGCTTATTTTCTAAACTAAAATAAAACTCTTTCAAATTATCAATTCGAAAAAGTTTTATTTATCTTTGTTTTATTTATTCTCTATTTTCTTACAAATATACACTCTGTCCGCTATGCGAATTTTCATTCTTCTGTAGATTTTTTCGTACGTCCCAAAAATCCTCAAAAATCTCTTTATGTATTAGGAGTAAGTGCTACTCGGTAGCAGTTACCATTGATTGGCATTCCTTCTACAAGTCCGTTTGTGCTGTTTCCATTTGAAGAGTCAAAAGAGAAAAGTCCTAATGCACTTCCATTATATAGACGTCCTCCACGTTGCAAAATTGTTTTAGAAGAATCTAAAAAACTAGCAAAATCTTGATGCCAACCAGTTGAACCATTTCCACTAATGGATATTTCGTATATACCATCTCCCTTTATTCCTTTACTTTCACTGTAGTTTTTATAAATATCATAATATTTTGCTTCAACATTGGTAAAATCGTAAAAGATGGAACTTGCATGTCCATTTGATAAGACATTTACTCCTGCTACATATTCCCATGAGGTTCCATTCATATCATAGATTCCATAGATATTACCTGTTGTACTTTGTCCTGCATTCGTAGTTTTGTATTCATTGTTATTTCCTCCTCCTGTATAATAGTTACTACTATTTTTTGTTACTTCTGTTCCATTTCTTCCATATTTGCTTTCTGTTAAATATGCTACTGCTCCCCATTCAATGTTTTTTATTAAATGACTATCTTGTTCTAAATTATATGTGTTTTTTACTTCTAGGCATTTTGTAAATGCATTGCCTGCACTTAGTCCTTTTTCCGATTCTTTATTTGGAACAATGCCTATTTTGTTATAAGCAAGTTTACTACTCTCAAATTTTCCTATCCATATTCCTGCTTTACTTCCATCAAATTCAAATGCTGGATGAGGAATATAATCTGCAAAATTTGTATCGTTTACTAGTTTTGATGTATCGACATTCGTTGGTTTGCTTCCTTTTATTAATTTCGGTGTTCCACTTACTACATCTATGATTCCTTCTATTGTACTATAACCAACGATTCCTTCTGTACTACTATTGTTCTGCCTATATTTTTGGGCATTGTCTGCGTTATTAAAATACGTTATTTTGTATGCATATCTAGGTATCCATACAAAATATGCATTTCCATCACTACTTCTTGCATTTGCCCACTGACTAGTCCCACCATTTTCTGTTGTTCCTGTTTGTTCTACATAATGGTACCAACTTTTATCTGTTTCTGGGTGGTCTATTTTCGTTTCTTCTATTCCATTATATTTAATTGCTTCTAGTCCTCCTAAATACTCCGCTGGAGATATTGGACTTTGTATTACATTATTATTTAAATCTAACCATACAATATCAATTACTCCATTCAATTTGCTAAACATTTGGCTTTCTTCTATTTGTTCCATTGCTAATTTGATATTTTCTGTTTTTATTGCTTGTCTTGTTATTCCATCTTTTGTTCCACTTACTGTTATGGTATACTTCCCGCTTTTTGTGATAACAAAACTTGCTTGTCCTGTTAAACCTGTTATGACATTGGTTTCTTTTTCTATTTTATTTCCTCTCTCATCCATTACCTCTATGGTATAATTCTCCCCATATTCTACTATGTTCATAATATGAATCGTAATGGCTTTTTTCGTTAAGTTTTCTTCTTCCTCTTCGATTATATTATCTCCATTTTCTTTTGTTGTTATTACTGTAAATTGTGGTCTTACTCCTCCTGACTTTTCTACTTTTATCACACTTAAATTCTCGTCTTTAATGGTTATTTCATATCCATCAACTTCTACTGTAATTGTACCATCTCCATTATTGGTTACTTCTTCTAGTTTTCCTTTTTCTTTTTGTTCCTTTAAATATTCTTCTAATTCTTTTTCCTCTATCTGTCTTTCTGGTAAATAATCTGCTAACATTAATTCCACTTTTTCTACTGCGCTCTCTCTTTTTGTTACTGTTGAAGCCTCTTTTGCTTTGTTTACAATTCCATTTGGTCCTAGTATTAACTGGATGCTTACACCTGCTAATATAATTAATACAATAATAGTTACAACTAGTGCTATTAAAGTAATTCCGCTTCTTTCTCTTTAACTTTTCTTTCATTTTTTCTTTTGTCCCCCTTTTTTTGTTTTATTATATCTTTATCTCTCTTTGCAAATCAATTTATTAAGAGTGATTTGCTGATAACTTATTTACGTAACTTTTTCATTCTAATTGTAATAACTTCCATTATCCAAAAAAAGATAACCTGTTTGGTTATCTTTTTTTATTCTACTCTATTATTCCTCTTTGCTTTATTCCTGCTAAAGTCATTGGATACTTACATTTTATTAAAACTATTTTATAGAGAAAAATGATATTTTTGACAATTCATCAAAAATGTAGTAATATATAGATATGTTTTTGTAAATTACTTTTGTTAATAACTATGACAAAACCCACATCAAAGGAGGTAGCGATTATGAACTTTCAAGTAAAACTATCCCAATATGCTAGAGAAAATTTTCGGGATGAGACTGTAGAAGTAGTTGATATTGCCGTATTTGTACGTAATAATACTGACCAACTTTATCGGTTGTATTTACCTTATCAATATGCCAATACCATTTCTCCTTGTCGTCCTGACGAAAGAGTACATAAAAGAGAATATACCCTTTTCAATGGTCTTTTTTGTGTATGTACTAACATTGAAGAATTTCAATACTATCAGCGAAACGGTGAAACTATGTTTTTAATTAAAGTTGCACTAGAAAATAATAAAGGTTTTTGGACTTGCATTTTTCCTAGTTATCATAGTTTTTTATTAACTGCTAAACTCAATAAAAAACGTTATGATGCATTAGCTAAAATTTATTATACTGGTAACTCTTCAAAGGCTATTGTCCTTGACGAATTTTTTTATCTTCCGCATAAAAAATATATGGTTTCCATAGATAATAAATTTTATTTGATATCTGCTAATGAATATCCTGACGAAGGTACTTCTATTTCCGAATTTGATGTAGTAGAACCTACTCCTCATCTTGGCTCTCTTCATTTTATCGGTAAGAATAAAGAAGGAGAAGCAATCTTTAATTCTAATCCATCTCCTGTTTTAGGGCCTTGTGCTTCTATTCAAAGAATGGATGAATCCGATTTTCCTAGATATAATGAGCATTTTGATGCCTATTGGGCTAAAGATGAAAAGGGAAATATTTTAGGAATGTACATTAATTCCGATTATAATTGTAATTATAAAATGCTTTCTCACCTTTTTTTCTATGCGGTTCATTTTTCTAAACCCGCAACAGAAGTTAAGTTCTTAATGAGAACGAATGTCTCTCAACGTGAGGACGAGGATTGGCCTGATTATATGATTGAGATTTGGGGATTAACTTTCGAAACAGAGAAGTGGCTTTTTATTCAAACGACTGGTAAAAGAGATTCGTATCGTGATCTCTGGTTAGATTATTCTAAATTAATATTTTAATTATACTTTATTGTAAGATATTACCTATCTCTATCAAAGTAAAATGATATCCTGTTTTAATAGGATATCATTTTACTTTTTAACATTATTGTCTGTTTTCTGTTTTTTAATATTTTCCTGCTGTATATCCAGTAGAATAAGCAATTTGTAGATTAAATCCTCCCGTATAAGCATCTACATCAATAATTTCTCCTGCCAAATATAGGTTTTTTATAATTTTCGATTCCATTGTTTTTGGATTTATTTCTTTAATTGCAATTCCTCCTGCTGTTACAATTGCTTCTTCAATTGGTCTAAAATCGACTATGGTAATCGCAAAGTCTTTTATTTGCTTTATTAAATTCATTCTTTCTTCTTTCGTAATCGAATTCATTTGTTTTCTCGGTTCTATCTTGGTTTGTTTCAAAACTGGCAGAATCATCTTTTGTGGTAAGAGTTTCCCTAGTCCATTTTGAATTTCTTTATTTTTAAATTCTTCCAAATCTCTTTTTATTCTAGCATCTAATTTTTCTGGTGTTAGGGCTGGTTTTAAATCAATACTTAATACCATATTTCCTCTCTTCATTTTTTCTTGTATGTTTTTATATCGTAATAAATGGGCCGAAGAACTTAAAATCATTGGTCCTGAAACTCCAAAGTGAGTAAATAACATTTCTCCAAAATCTTCGTAGATATTTTTCTTAGTTTCCATATCTTTTATTTTAATTGCTACATTTTTTAAACTTAATCCTTGCATTTGCTTACATAGATTAAGTGACTTGTTTCCTGCTACTAATGGAACCAATGAAGGTTTTAACTCTGTTATGGTATGCCCTAGTTTTTTTGCCATTTCATACCCCTCTCCTGTAGAACCGGTATTAGGATAACTTTTTCCTCCTGTTGCTAGAATTACTTTGTCTGCTTTTAATTTACTTCCATCTGCTAACTTAACTCCTACTACCTGTTTTGTTTCCTTCTCTTCTACTAGTATTTCTTCTACTCTTGCTTTTGTTCTTATCATTACTTTTTCTTGTTTTAAGGCTCTTATGAAGGCATCTAATACTTGCATTGATTGATCGCTTACTGGAAAAATACGATTTCCTCTTTCTTCTTTTACTTCTACTTGTTGTTCTTTCAAAAAAGCAATGATATCTTGATTGGTATAATGCTCAAAACTACTATATAAAAACCTTCCATTCCCTGGAATATTACTAATAAACTCTTCCATTGGAAGAGAACTTGTGATATTACATCTCCCTTTTCCTGTAATTAATAATTTTCTTCCGAAGAGAATTCATTTTTTCTAGTAAAATAACTTCATTTCCTTCTTTTGCGCTACTAATGGCAGACATCATTCCTGCAGGTCCACCACCAACTACAATTACTTTCATTCTTTTCCCTCTATCCTATCATATTTTGAATGGCTTTTAATACTCCCAATTTTCCATATTCATATGTTAAACCACCTTGCATAAATGCAATATAAGGAGGTCTAATTGGTCCATCGCAAGAAAGTTCAATGGAAGAGCCTTGGGTAAATGCTCCAGATGCCATAATAACTTGGTCAGTATAACCTGGCATGTCCCATGGCATCGGAATAGAATTGGAATCTACTGGAGAGCCCATTTGAATTCCTTGACAATATTTGATTAATTTTTCTTTGTCCCCAAAATGAATGGTTTGTACAATATCTGCTCTTTTCGCATCCCACTTTGGCTCTGTTTCATATCCTAACTCTTCTAGCATTTTACTAGCAAATACTGCTGTTTTCAAACTAGAAGCTACCACAGAAGGTGCTAAAAATAATCCTTGTAAAATGGATTTATTAATTCCTAATGTTGGTCCTACTTCTTTTCCTTCTCCTGGTGCAGTAAGTCTTTCTGCTACTAAATTAATTAGGTCTTTTCTTCCTGCAACATATGCTCCATTTGGTGCTATTCCACCACCTAAATTTTTAATTAAAGAACCTACTATGATATCAGCACCTACTTCTAATGGTTCTTTTGTTGTCACAAACTCACAATAGCAATTATCAATCATAATGATAACTTCTTTTTGTATGTTACGAATAAACGCAATTACTTTTTCTAGTTGCTCTATCCCAATACTTTTTCTGGAAGAATATCCCTTTGAACGCTGGATTTCAATTACTTTTACCTTTCCTTGTTTTAATCTTTCTTCTATTTTTTTATAATCAAACTCATCTTCAATCAAATCAATTTGTTCAAAATGAATGGAATACGATTTTAAAGAACTTGGATTTTCTTTTATTCCAATTACTTCATCTAAAGTATCATATGGTTTCCCTGTGATACTAAGTAAGGTATCATTTGGTCTTAAAAGTGCAAATAAGGTAACCGTTAATGCATGTGTGCCTGAAATAAATTGACTGCGTACTAAACTATCTTCTGCTTTTAATACTTCACTATACACCTTTTCAATCGTATCTCTTCCAACATCTCCATAGCCATATCCTGTCGTACTTCCAAAATGCATTTCTGCAATTTCATTGTTTTGAAATGCTTGCAATACCTTTAAACTATTTTGGGTACAAGTTTCTTCTATTTCTTTCATTTTACTTTCCACATCTTTTTCTACTTTTGTGGATAGCTCTTCTATTTCTTTACTAATTCCAAACTCTTGGTACATCTTATTTCTCCTTTTTTCGTTTTCTTATATTGTATCATAATTTACTAGATTTTCAATAGAATTTTCATTTCTTCTTGCACTTTTCTTTGTTGTATGTTAGGATAAGATTAGTGATTAAAGGATGGTGTTTGTGATGGAAACTAAGAATCAAAAAATAGACATTATTGCTGGTGATGGAAAGGAGTTGAATATTTCTCCTGTGTATGACCATATTGATATTCAAAAACCTAAAGAGGAAAAAGAAAAAAAGAAAATTATTATTCCTGAGGATAAAAAGAAAAAATCATAGAAAAAAGGTTACTAAGTAATTCTACTACTTAGTAACCTTTTTCTTTATATTGCCTCTTTATTTTCTTCTATACTTTCTTCCCTATTGGTATCTTCTGCTTGGTCGATTACTTCTAGACTTGCTACTGATACTTCATAGGCAATTTTTATTTCAGATGTACCATCTTCGTATTTTTTCTCGTATTGTCTTGATTGTACTCTTCCGATAATTCTTACTTCTGTTCCTACTGGAATGTTTTCACAGAATCTTGCATTTCTTCCCCATGCGATACATGGAATATAGTCTGATTTGTTGTAGGCTCTGTTTACTGCAAGTAAAATATCGGCAATTTCTCTTCCAAATGGTGTTTTACGATAAATTGGTTTTTTGCAAATGAAACCATCTAAAATTACTTCGTTTGAGGTATTTTCCTTAGTTGGTTTAAATTCCTCTTCTTGGTCTTCTGCAAATTTGATTTCTTTGGCAAATACAGTTAGTACTAATCTATTTCTTTCATTTTCAAAACTATTGTAAGAACGGAATTGTCCTTCAATAATAACATTTTTTCCAATTTCTAAATCTTCTTCTAATAGTAAACGTTCGGATATGGTAATTGGAATGTTGTCTGCATTTCCGCTTAAACGTGGTACGCTTAAGTCAAATATGTAAAATTTTTCTCCATAAATTTCGTGACTAAATCTTTTATCACTTGTTACTTTTCCAACTAATACTAATTGGTTATTCTCTGAATAATTTGTATTCAATTTCTTTTCCTCCCCTTATTTGTTTCTCTCACTAGTATTTTATTCTTTTTGTGTTTCTTTTAGAATGTTTTTTACAAATTCTATTATACTACCTTTTTTTGGTTTTGTCTACATAAAAAGTTAAATTTTCCATTTTTTGTTTTGTTTTTATTGATTTTTTCACTATTATCTGTTATCTCTTTATATTATTTTTCCATAAATCATAAATAAAATGGTTTCTGCCATGGTACAATTTACCGTTTCATCCATTGCTACTTTAATTTCTTGGGGCTCGATTGGTTTGCCTTCTTTATTTTGAAAGGTTCGTTGAATACAAAGCAACATTTCCTCTTCTTCCACTGAAGAAGCTGTTATCGTTGCTTTTGTATTAAAACCATAGGTCACAATTGTAGCTTTGATGTTTTCTAGTAAATTCAAATTATTTTCTATATCTGAATTAACAATTACATAGGTTGCTTTTTCTAATAATTTTTTTAGTTCTTCCACTTTTTTAAATTTTCTTGCTATAATAATCGTTTCAAATTTTATATTTTTGATGTTTTCAATACTTTTTTCTTTGATAAATAGAACGGAACTTTCTCTTAATTTTAGTTTTTCTAATATTCTTTTTCGCACACAATTTTCAATGTTTTCTTCACTAATAATTCCGATAAATGGCATTGTTTTCTTTCTCCTTTTTCGATACACTCTACTAGTTAGTATTTCCCATCCCAACATATCTTATTCATTGTTTTTTGCTTGTATTCTTTGTGTTCCATTGACATCAATATAGTAATTTTCTTTATGGATTAATTCTGATACTGTTACAATTTTATAGCCTTTTTGCTCTATTTGCTCTAATAGCATTTCCAAACTATCTGCCGTATGTTTTGTTCCATTATGGCTTAATATAATACTTCCTGGTGTTAATTTATTTTCTAATCGTTTCCACATTTCTTCCCCTGTTAATCCACTGTAATCTAGGGTATCTAAATTCCATTGAATGGTTGTATGGTTCTGCGATTTTGCTGATTTGATTACCGTATCATTATATTCTCCATAAGGTCCTCGATATAATGTTGTTTTCTTTCCTGTTATTTGTTCTATTTTTTGACTACACTTTTGAATTTCTTCTCTATTTTTTTCTAAACTAAGATTATTTACATGAGGATGTGTATCTGAATGATTTCCAATTTCATGACCCGCTTCTGCTATTTTTTTCACCGCTTCTGGATATCGATTTACAAAGTCACCTACCATAAAAAATGTGATATGTGTATTATGTTTTGAAAGCGTTTCCAAAATCTTCTCAATATCGTCTGCTTCCCACGCACAGTTCATCGTAAAGGCTATTTTCTTTTCTTTTGTCTCTACATTATAGATTGGTAATTCCTTTGTAGCTACTGCTGTTTGTACTGTTTGCTCTCCTGTTATCATAAATGCCATTACAAATAAGATAACAACCGTTCCTAACGAAATTAAATATGAATTTATTTTATCTTTATTAAATACAATAAACATATAAAAACCTCCTAATATAAGCTACTTTATTGTATGCTTCTCTTAGGAGATTATTCTTCTATTTTGTCTTTTTAGATATTTTTGCTTGTCTCACTCATCTTACTATATTTTTGTATAATTTCAAGTTATCTTTCTCAACCTTAATCATATATTTCTACGGCTTTTACAATATTTCTTTTTATGGCACCTAAGGTACAAGTAATTAATGTTACTTCCCTTTCTCCATTGGTTTCCTGTGATAAACAACTTGTGTCATTTGGTAATACTTTATAAGTTTTATAAATTTGGTACATTACTTCTTGGTTATAAGTATCTGTTATAATAATTTTATCTCCTACTTCTAGTTCTTTTAGTCTTCCAAATGTTTGAACATAATTATGCCCAGAAATGCAAAAGTTTCCTATTTCATTTGCTTTTGGTCCATATGTTTTCGTAACTGCTACTTTCAACGTTTCTTCTGTTGTTTTTTCTAGAATATATTTTTCAATTTCTAATTTTGGTATTTTTATTTTTCCTACTACGAAATATCCTTTATATTCTTTTGGAAAGTTTTCATATTCTTTCGATACTGGCTTAACATTATTTTTTATTTCCCTTCCTTGATTTTCTATCTCATTTGTTTGTACTTTTTTTACTTTGCCCCTTACTTCTTTTACTTCATAAGAAAAATATTCTGTTTGGTCTATGCATATCATCATAATGATGCCTAAAAATACAATTAGTAAAAGACAAGAACCTATGAATGACTTTTTTATTTTGATTACTTTTGCTTTCATTTTTTTCTCTCCCTTTTCTTATTTCTATGAAAAACAAATTCATTCTATTCTTTTTCTTGTATTCGGATTTTCTTTTACTCTATAGACATAAAAATAGTAGGAATGGCTAGTTTCTGTCCACTCTTAAGAATTTTTCTCAAAATATTTTACATTTTAAGTAATTCCTTTTTTGAGTAAACACTCGTAGTCCTTCCTACTTCATTTTCTCTTTCTATTCCTCTAACAAAATTTACAATTTAATTTATCCCTTTGCCTCATATATTTTTCTTACTCTAATTTCCTATTTCCTTCTCATTCTTATTTGATATACCACATAAATAACTGCACTTATTCCCATCAAATACATCGCATATTCTGCCATAGACGTTCCTGTTTTTGGTAATTCGGGCATTGGTTCATTTACCATTTCATTCGCCGTTTCATTAACAATTACATTGGCCACTGGTGGTGTATCTGGTTGTACTTGAAATGTAATGGCTTTTTGGGCTAAGATATCGTTGTTATTTTGTACATCTAATAGGCTTAAGGTAAAGGTATAGGTTCCCGGCTCACTTGCTGTAGAAGTTACTTTTGTTTCGTTTCGAAAAGTTCCTTGGATAGGAAATCCAGAAGCTGGACCCCAATATCCTTCTTCTGCAATATCAATTAGATTTCCTGCTGAATCTGTTGCCATTAGTTTGGGTTTTGCTGGTCCTTCAATATCTACTTTTACTCTTACATTAGAATGTAATGGCGTATTTTCTCCTTCTAATATTATTAATGTTTCTTTTGGTTGATTTACTTTTATACTTCCTTCATAAATTACATCAAAATGAATGGTGGAATCAATTGTTGCGTAAGATACCTGATTTATCATTAGTAGCATCATGATTGCCATTACGGTAATGGCAATTATTTTTATTCTTTTCACGAAAAAACCCCTTTCTTCTCTTCTTTGTACTATATATATGGAATTTTTTCTGAGTTATTCTTAAACACTAAATATTTGCTTTTTTTATTTTTTCTTTTATGCCTTTTTCTTTTAAAAGTTTGCTTGCTACATGTAAGAAATTTGTTTCTGTATCTGTTAGGTAAATTTCACAATCTCCCAATTCTGCTTCTCTATTCTCTTTTTGTTCTCTTTTTAAAATTTCTTCTAACTCTTTACTTAGCTTTTCTCCTGTATTAATGATTTCCACTTTTGGTCCTATTTCTTCTCGAATTATTTTCTTAAATAATGGATAATGAGTACAACCTAAGATAAGGCAATCAATATCTTCAAACCCTTTTAAATATTCTTTGACAGTAAGTCTTGCTACTTCATTTTCTGTCCATCCCTCCTCTGCCATAGGTGCTAATAGTGGACATGCTTTATAGGAAATGATAGCATCTGGTATGTTACTTTGTATCTTGCTTTGCCATCCTTTACTTCGAATGGTACCATTTGTTGCAATTACTCCTATTTTTCTCAGTTTTTTATGTCGTTTTAGATATTCTGTTGTAGAATCGATAATTCCAATGATGGGAATGTCATACTTGTTTTTTACTTCTTCTAATGCTTGTGATGTTGCTGTTCCACAAGCAATCACAATAGCTTTTACATTTTTTGATAGCAAAAACTCCACACCTTTTTTGGTTAATTCTATAATGCTTTCCTTTGATTTACTTCCATAAGGAAAACGTTTTGTATCCCCTAAATAAATGATATTCTCGTTTGGACTTTGCTTTCTTAGTTCTTTTAGCACCGTTAATCCGCCCACCCCTGAATCAAACATTCCAATTGGTCTTGTATCCATCGTTTTTCTCCTTTTCTTAATCATGCCTTTTATTATAACCTATCTTTTTCAAAATTACTACAATTTTAGACACTTTTTTTGATATCTTGTCATAGTATATACTAAGCTATATGCTGAATCAATAAATTTTAGAAGGGATGATTAAAATGATGGAATACGATAAAAATGTATGTCCTGTTGTAGAAGTAGATGGAATGATTGCTGCCGGAAAACAATTTGACCTTGATATCCGTTTACCAGAAGATAACAGAAATGTGATTTATGGTGTTATCAGAGATTGTTATGGTGACCCTGTATGTGACGCTGTTGTTAAGTTAATTGAAGTAGTATGTGAATGTGGTAAGGAAGAAAGAAGACCTGTATCTCATACGTTTACAGATAAAGAAGGAGAATTTGTTTTTGGACCTTTATGTGCTAACAAATTCTATGCTATTGAAATTTGGGTAGATAACGTAAAACATTGCAAGATTTGTACAGATTGCAAACACGAAGGGAAATGTTTAAAAGGGGTAAAATTAGATTGTAAGCATGATTTTACTGGTTGTAAACCTTGCGAGAAAAAATGCGAAGACAAATGTGAAAAGAAATACGAAGAAAAACATGAAATAATTTATGAAGACAAATGTGAAAAAATTTGTGAGAAAAAATGTGAGGAAATTTGCAAAAAAGAATGCGAAGATAAATGTGAAAAGCCTTGCTGTAGACCTTGTTATAGACCTTGTGGTAAATAAATCATAAAAAGATTTGCTATAAACTAACAAAAAAGTTCCACTTTTTTAAGTTGGAACTTTTTTGTTTTTCTTACTCTAAATGATACAAGTCTTCTACAATTTCTCTTATGATTACGTTTTTCTTTTCTGCTCTTGTCATTTCTTTTGTAATGGCTATTTTTCTTACCATCTCGTCTCCTTCTTTGTCAATCGCATACCATGCTGTATTATTCACTTTTCCAGGATTGCTAGGGTCTATCCTTCCTAATTGTCCTGTAATTCCAATTCCCACATGGGAACATGCCATGTTTCTTACTACTGTAGCCATTACCATAGCAGTTTGTGCACTGTATACGCTATAACGATTAATGACATATTCTGGAACTCCAAACTTTATTTTTGCTCCATTACAGTAACTAACATAGCTTTCCTGTAATACTTCAGAGGCTCCTGACACATTGGTTATTTGGCTAGCCAGCTCTCCTCCTGTACAGCTTTCCATCGTCGCAATGGTATTGTGCTCTTTAGCTAATTGGTTCACAATCTCTTCCATTTTTTCTTCGGTAGTTTTCCTTTCTAAATACCGTCTTTCTACCAAAGGCATAATATTTTGCCCTCTTGATAAAATATTTCTCTGGATTATCTCTTTTATACAATCTTCCATGATTTGGTATTCATAAGTTTTATTGTGGTTACTTTCAAAGATAAGAAACACTAACATGTCGCTTTCTGTTTCTTTTCTTTTTTCTACTAAAGCGGTTAACCAACCTTTTAATTCTTCCTCTTTTGGCAATTCTTCTAATTGTAAATAAGAGGAACCTACTTTTTTTCCTTGATAGGAATACCATTTTTGTCCATTTGAAATAATTTCTTCTGTTGTCATTTTCTGAATCGGTGTTAAACATAGACAATACTTTTCTAAGGAAGCATAATCAAGCTGATATTTTTTTGCGATTTCCTTAGCTTGCTCTACCTCATTTGCTACTGTTTTTGTACTTCGAAAAGCAGTGGTATCTATCATCATGGCAACTACTATCATCATTGCTTCTTCTTTGGTAAGAGGATAGTTTGCTTCTTTCATCATTTCATAGATTAAGTATGCTGTTGCAGATGATTTTCTTATATAGTAAAAGGGATATTCCTTTTTCTGGTTGGTAGGATGATGGTCTAAACAAGCTACTACTTTTCCTTTATGAAGGGTTTCATAGTGGTCTACCAAAAATAGATTTCGATCTGCTTTTTCTCCTTCTTTTTGCCACGCTTTCATGTTTATCCCTATCGCTTCCCGAATAATCTGATATGTCTCATTTTCTTTTACTTTTTCTAAAATGCAGAATTCACTTGAAATTCCTAAGAAACGTAAAAGCTTTGACAATAAAATTCCCGATAAAGTAGCATCCACATCGATATTGTCATGTCCTAATATGGTAATTTCCTTTCCTTTTAAGGCTACTAACATATCTTCTATCCGTTTTCTTACCGCCTTTTTTTCTGCTTCTTTCTGGTTTATGCCATTTGTCATCTTTTCCATGTTAAAAGCTCCTTTCTCATTCTTATAAGAATCATTCTATTTTCTAGTAATTTAAACACGGCTATTATATCATGTTTTGTTTTTTATGTCAATTAATTTAATGGTAATTCATAAGATGTCATAAACCGTTAAAGCAGGTGCTATGAAACAGCACCTGCTCTAGTTTAGGCTTCAAAATGATAAATCTTATCATCATTTGTAATTTCAAATATTCCATTGGAATATTCCAGTTTGGAATCTTCTTTTATTACTGTGCAAGGAATTTCCTTGGTTAGGTTTTTAATGTAATGAATCATGGTAATGTTCCCTTCTTGTGGAACACAAATGGTATCTCGGTAAAAGCATACATTAGAGAGCGGACTTACAGTATAGTCAATTACTTGTTCATCATATTCAATAACTCCCTTGTTTCCAAATATCATGGTTCTATGTTTCCCGTTTGAAAGTTGATAGATAAATAACCATTTTTTGGAAATAGGGTCTTGCTTGATAGCATATTCTCTAATTTTTCCCTTATACGCTATCTCAAAGTTGTAATTGTTCGCCCTAATAATTGCTTTTTTCGGATAGAAAGAGGCAACAAAGATATCTCCACTATCTGCTACCGTAAAAATTGGCTGATAAACGTGAGATATATCAACGCGAATATTGCCTTTTGATGTTACTTGTATTTTTGCCAATATCCCAGTTTTATCAATAAAGTAGAGATTGTCTCCTTTCACCTGATAGGGCGTTTTATACATTCGTTCTAAGGTAGAATGCAGTTTGTTTTGTTCATCATATATGGTAATGCTATTATCTTTGATAATAAAAGCAAACCTTCCATCCTCTGTATAATCCACGAATTCGCCTCTATTTAACTTCATTTTCCGTTTGCTCTTAATGTGAACTACTTCATTGTTGGTATTCACATATATCTTATTACTAAGTAATACCCTTAAATCAGTAGCCTCAAAGGCAATACGAAGTTTACTCTTCTTTGCTGTTGTTACTTGCACAACAACAGGAGGCGTTGCTACGGTTGCCTTTGCATTGCATAATGGACATTCTTTATACTTTGAGAAATAATACGTTTGATGGATTTTACAATATTCCATGTTATCGGCTAATTCCTCCAAGCTTCCCAAAACGCTTTCCCGCTTTCCCTTTTCAAAGATATCTTCGTATTCTTGCTTGAGTTTCGGAGACATCCAATCCCAAGATGGAATCATGTTCGGAATGGTAATATCATGGTTTCCTAACACGGAAATCTTATTTTTCATTCGTTCCATCGTTGTCATTTTTTCATTTTTCTTATAAGTTCCTTCAAATGGATGCATTCTGGTAAGCATGTTAAAGCTTAAGACGGCAAAATTATAATACTCTGCTTCTAAACTAAAGCTAATCGAGCCATTTGCGTTGATTGCTTTTGGATCCATAAAAATCTCCGTATAGGCGTCTGGCGAAAGCTGACTGGAAAATCCCCAACTATCTACATCAATAAAGCAAGACTGATTGCCTTTCATCATAATGTTATAATCATTATAGTCTCCCAGCATTCCTCCCCCTTTATGAAAGGCAGATATGGTCTTTCCTGCATCTACTACCAGTTCTAACACATCTTTGTTGCTAATTTGATGGGTTTTCAAATATTTTTTCTTCACTAACTGATGAAATACTTCCGCATTTTCTACTTTTTTCATCACATAGCCTGCAAACTGGTTATTAACAGTCACAATTTCGATTGGACCATACACATTGCTTGGCATTTTTCCAGAAAGTATTTTTCTTACTTTTGCTTCTTTCCGTTTTAAATCAATGTTTGGCTTAAAAATCTTAATTAACGTATTATTTTTATACGTATAAATCGTTGCCTCACCACCTTCTGTTAAGTAGGGAAGTTTGGCTAACTGACCAGTGGTAAAATTAACAGCCATGGCATTTTCCTCCTTTTAGAATTAGAAACAAATGGTAATATCGTCTTTGAAAATTAGATGATTGCGATTAATTAATATTTTTATTTTTCCTTCTTTTCCGTCCTGTAATGCCTGCCTTAATTTATTTTTTTCAAGGATGTCTAACTCTTCATAAAACCTTAAGCCATCGGTGGCAACTCCCACATTCTTCACCATATCTTTTGAAAAATGATGAACACTAAAGCTAACACCTTCTTGATAAGCTTGTAAATTTTCTTTCTTTACGTAATTGTAGATGTAATACTTGGGAAATTCCCCATCATCTAATTGCATAAAGCCAATTTTTTCTCCATCATCAATTACAATATATCCATCTCCACAGGAAAATACAATAAACTCTTCCTCTGTCTCAAAACAAGCTAATATCGTAAAAGATAAATTCGAAGCATAGTATTCTTCACTTGGAAAAATAGAAATTAGACGTGCAAAGGTTTCTTTTACCCTTTCTTCAAAATTGTCCTTGTTAATGGTTTCTGGCATATTTTCTGTAAATAATTGTGCAAACAGCCTTGTTCCTATTTCTGAAAAACGCTGTGAGCCACAGCCATCTAATACCATCTTTAAGGTTGGTAGTGAGACACAAAAGTCTTGGTTGTTTCGCTCTTCGGCGAAATGATCACTTCCTAATTTGTTTACAATAATTCTTTTGCCCATATTTTCCTCCTGTTTGATAATTGAAACCAAAATCACTTTGCTATCTACTTATTTTAAGCCTTTCTTTTTCTATTGGTTAAAACCGACTTTCCTATGCGACAAGAAAGAGGGGTACTTCCTTCCCCCTCCTTCCTAAAAAGCTTTGTTTATACGGTTTTAGAACTCAAACAGACTATCCGATGCGGTTACATTCGCCGACTTCGAGGCAGAAATCGCAGACTTTGATGTTGCCATCATAATCTTTCTTAACTCAGACGGATTTGCATTAATGCTCTTGATGTTCTGCTCATAAATGCCGAGTTCTTTTGCAATTCCATGTGCATGGGAACCAAATTCAATGAAACCTACCGGAATTTCGTTCTTCTGTAAGAACTCCACTGCCTTTCTCGCATCGTTTTTGGTATAGTCAGAATCGTTGTCATATCCATCAGTAAATATGAAAATAACTGCTTTAGGACGATTGCCGTTCTTCTGTAATTTTTCCATATAGCCACTGCCATCTCCTGCAAACAATGCCTTCTGTACTCCTACGATGGCATCATACAGTTTGGTACTCCAGCCATCTGCTGTATACTGAATGTCAACATCCTCGATTCCCTGATAGCCCGTAGTCTTCACAGTATCTGCAAACTGCGTTACAGAAACCAGCATTTCATCTGCTTCTTTCGAACCTTCAATGGTATTCTTTACCAAATTTAATGCCTCTCCCATATCAGACTCATAATCGCTCATAGATGCAGACTTATCTACAACATAGCCGATTAAGGTAGGCCGTACTACTTCGATGTCCTCAACATCTACATTCTGCACATTTTCAAATTCTTCATCCACGTCATAATGTTTTGCCATATTTTTTTCCTCCTGTCTTTGACTTTGTTGATTTTTTACAGCTGAATGTCTCCTGCTTTTGCAATACGAATTCCATATTTGTAGTTAAAGTTATTGAAGAAATCCTGCTGGATTTTCTCACAATTGACAACCGGTGATGTGCAATCTTCCAAAATGGTAAACTTGGAAGTAATTTCCGGTCGAAATGCAAAGTGATCGATAATCTGCTGAACGGAAATCGGTAAACAGTGGCTTCCTGCTTCACCTGCTACGTAGATTTCATCATACTTTTCAATTGCTTTGAGTACTGCATGATTCAGGTAACCAGAGGGATCATATTCTCCTTTGATGACACCAAACATTTCAGAATACTTATTATTTCCTTTCGGCACAATGATAGGTCTTACTTTTCTGGTAACAGACCAGAAGTAAATCATCTTCGCCAGCTCTCCTTCCACCTGTCCGCCGAAAGAACCTTCCAAGCAGTGATAAGGCCAAACCTGAATCGAATTCACATGTGCCAAATAGTCCTCTGATTTGTTGATATCGCCATATACTGGTGCCCACATCTTTTCTTTGTAATCATCATACGTAATGATTGTATAGGGATCTGGGTTATTTCCTTTTTCGTCTTCCCACCAGCACGGATGGAAAATCTGTGCATAGAAATGGGTGTCCTGCGTACACATGATACGGCTAATTGCATGATTGTTCCGGTAAATGAAATCCGTAATTCTCGATACATCGCCAATGGAACCCTTTACCCCAAGAGACCCGATGTTTTCCATGAAGTCGTTCTGGGGATCGATTAAGAGCAATAATACTTTTTTTCCATCATCAAGTGCTGAAGTGAAGTCCTCCTGCTGTGCCAGCTTAATTACGCCTTGTAAATCTTTGCCCTCTCTGGTTGCAATTTTGGATACGTCTACAATGTCCTCATACCGTGTTTTCATAACACAAAAACTCCTTTCTTTTTTCTTCAACATTACCTTGTTGAGCTACTTCAAATCCCTATATTTCTAAAGGATTTGAATGATTACCTAAGATGTCTTAAGTAATACTTTTTATTGTTTACAGCGGGATTGTATCACAAAATTTTACATAATGCAAGTGTTTATGTAAAATTTTTATTTTTTCTCTCTTTTTTACTTTTGTCACATAGTAAAAAGCAGACTACCTTTCTCTTGGTAATCCGCTTCTTTTTATTCTTATGCTAATTTTTTAATTTCAAGAAATACTAATTTCTTAAATGCTTCTTTCCACTCTTTATAACATTCTGGTACTTCTGGAAAATCTCCTTCTGTATTAAGTGCATGGTAAAATAGCCGAATTTCTTCGATTGCATTTTTATCATAGACCACTTTTTCCAGTGTTTCTTTCTCTTCTGTTACGGTAGTAAAGTCCGGCGGATACACATCTACTTCATAAATAAGAGCAGGTCTTCCATCTTTTCCTACATACTGACCGTTTTCCCCTAAGCAATGGGTAACTAACCTGTTTCCCATCAATATGAGTACTTCTCTTTCCTCTGGCTTTGGATAGTTTTTGCCCAATTCCTCCATATCACAAATCGTACATCCTTTGTGGAAGTGGTAACAACAAATGGCTAAGCCATTTTTGTTTCCATATCCTAATTGCATAATTTCATCAATGGAAAGTTTTGTGGTCGAAGTCAGTGCTTCTACTACACTTTCTCCTTCTTCTATCTCCGTCTGTCGACAGGCTCTTACGGTCTCAAAGTTGACTTCTTCGTCATTTCCACTTCCTAGGCAATACAAATGGGTAAAAAGATATAACATTTTTCTAACCCCTGCCATGTTAAAGAACTCTGGTATCTGCTTTTTGCCTTCCTGAAACCGATCCAATTCTGCTGTCTGCCCACCCATAATGGTATTTAAGGTAATATAGGCTTTTTTCGCTTTTACTACGCTTTCATCAAATTCTCCTGTTTTAAAATATTTCTCATCTGGTACACCAATATAATACTTGGCTGCCGAAACAATCTCTTCGGATACTACTCCTCCTGCTTTCCTAAGAGCGGTTTCTCCGGCATCTGTCTGTAGAAACTTCTGTAAATGCTGTTTGCTTAATTTGCTCATGTTGTTTCCTCCTTTTGTTTTACTTCATCGTTACTACTCTTTTTGTACCTTTTCTCATTTTGCTCGTCATTTGACGTTTGGTTGTCTTTTTCTTTTCTGTTTCTCCTTTCTTATGTTAAGACAACGAATTACAAAATCTTATTACTTCCTTGACGTGCCACATTATACTATTGTTATTAACATAAGTCAATACTTATAACCAAAAATACCTACCACTGTTTTGTGATAGGTATTTTAATACTACTTCTTCTTTGTTTTTTAGAAAGCACTTCTCATATAATGCATGGAAACGCTTCCTCCCTTTTCTTTCGTGCTTATCTGTTTCCTGTTACGCAGTGTGCTCGGTATTGAGTCATCTTTAAGTGTCTATCTACTGTAAATAACAACGATCTACGCATAGCCTCCCGATTTACTCTCTGAGCATGTGTAACAAAATCTCTCTGATAATCAATGAAAGTCATTTTTCTTCCATCTTTTAATGTAATCACCTTTGTCGTAATCATAGAAATTCCTTTCCCTTTCTCTAGCATATTTTATACTAGGCAACATTCTATCTTGGTATTACTAAGATAGAATGGATTCCCAAACAGGAACTTGGTAATCCTTCTACCATATTTCTGTTTCTATTATACCATTTCTTTCTTTAAAATTCAATGTCTTTATGTAAATTCATAAGAAATAATTGACTATTTACATAATCCATGTTATAATCATTCCGATATGATTATTGCAACTGACACAAATCGTATTTGTGTCTAACTTTTCAAACATCTAAGGAGGTTTCCAGTATGGCAAATGTAACAAACAAAGACGCAAACATCAAGGTATTCCCTTTTGTTCCGCAGAAGAATTATCGGAATGATGCCTTAAACACAGACTTCTATGAGTTCACCATGGCAAACGGCCTCTTCCTGCTGGGTAAAAAGGATACACAGCTGGTTTTCGACTGTTTTTTCCGGAAAAATCCCGGTCCTGAAGGTCAGGAAACTGGTTATTCCATTTCAGCTGGTCAGGAACAGCTTACCGACTTCTTGCTGAACTATCACTTTGATGAGACGGCTTGTGACTACTTACTCTATAAAGGTATGCATCCAGATTTTGTTTCCTACTTATCTACTTACCAGTGGAAAGGCGACATGTATGCAATGCCGGAAGGAACCGTGGCTTATCCGAATGAACCGATGGTAAGAATCAAATGTGATCCTATCGGCGCCATTTTGATTGAGACTTATTTGCTCCAGACCATGAATTTCAACAGCTTAATTACAACCAAGGCAACCAGAATTGTGCAGGCTACTGGCAATGGGAATGTAATGGAATTCGGCGGTAGGCGTGCCCAGGGTGCTTCTGCTAGTTTAACTGGCGCAAGAGCTGCTATTTTAGGTGGTTGCTCTGGTACAGCTAACTGCTTAGCCGAAGTGGTATATGGACCGGAAGTTCCTGGCAGAGGAACCGTTGCCCACGCTTGGATACAGTTTTTCCCTAGCGAATATGAAGCATTTAAGGCTCTTGCTGATATCTATCCGGATAATGTATCTCTTCTTATCGATACTTACAATATCTTTGAAAGTGGTGCCATCAATACCATTAAGGTTGATGACTACCTCATTCAGAAATATCCCAATGACCCCAATAAGCGGGTAAAGAGTGTTCGAATTGACTCTGGAGACCTTGCTTATGGTGCCAAAAGGCTTCGTAAGATATTCGATAAGGCAGGTAAGCCCTACATTAAGATCATCGTTTCAAACGGCTTGAAAGAACAGTCCATCCACAGTCTTCGTTTTGAGCAGAACGCTCCTATCGATGGTTGGGGCGTTGGTGAAAACTTAATTACGGCATCCGATTGCCCTGTATTCGGCGGTGTTTACAAATTGGTCGCTGTATTAGAAGAAGATGGCCTGTGGCATGCTAAGATGAAATGTTCGGATACTCTGGAAAAAGCAATTATTCCGGGCTACAAGATGCTCTATCGTGTTTACGATGAGGACGGAAAAGGATATCTGGACTTGATTGCCATGGAAGATGAAGTCATTGAGCTTGGGAAGCCCATCAAGGTATATACTACCGATTTGACCGATACTCGCAGAGAGTATACCATTACTCCCAATGTGATTAAGCCTCTCCTTGTACCTTATATTGTAGATGGCAAATTGGTTCGTGACATGCCTTCTGTTACCGAAATCCGCGATTATATCAAAGATCAGCTGGAAAATCAGGTATGGGAAGAAGAGCTTCGCTCCACTTATCCTCATCGGCATTTTGTCGATATGACAGAGCGTGTTTATCAGCTTCGCTTAGATATGTACCAGAAATTACATGGTTAATAAAAGTTTTACAAAAACTGGGTTTAGGAATTTCTAGACCCAGTTTTTGATTTTTTATCCTTAAAAAAATTCAAATTTTACTTTTAATTATTTCGTTATTTATTTTTCATACCTTATTCTGTAACAAAAAATCACTCCTACATTTTGAAGGCAAGCCTTTGTAAGTATTATATCAATATTGCAATTTTGTACTATTTTAGTTCGCGTTCAGACTATCTATTTTACCTATTAGCTTTTATGTAGTAGTCTATAGAAAACTATCAACCGTAACATATTTTATCCCTTATCTTAATCGATTGACATAATTATATTTGTGTGCTACAATAGTACTGTAATTTTTTATGATGTTATCTTTCACTTTTGATAACAAATAAAACAAGATATTATTTTAACAAACCCAAACTTAAGGAGGTAAACAACATGATAAACCATGGATTTGTAAGATGTGCTGTTGCAAATTTTGCTGGGGAGCTTTCTAATTTAGAAAGCAATACGAACAAAATCGCAGAAATCATGCAGACAGCAAGTGATGCAAGAATTAACATTTTAGTGTTTCCGGAGCTTTGCTTAACTGGTTATAGCTGTCAGGATTTGTTTTTGATGAGTCACTTGTCAAACGTCAACTATTATCTAGATCTTTTACGGAACAATTCTTATAAGTATAACAATCTTTTGACTTTAGTAGGTTGTCCTATTTCTGTCAATGGCACTTTATATAACTGTGCAGTTGCTATTTATGAAGGTCGCATCCTTGGCATTGTTCCCAAACAGTTTATTCCCAATTACGATGAGTTTTACGAAAAGAGATGGTTTCAACCCTACACCGACTTTAATGTGAAAGAAATTGACCTTTGGGGAACTGGTGACCTTATTCCTTTTGGTAACCTCATTTTTTCTTCTAGCTTGGGCTATCAGCTGGGGGTAGAAGTTTGTGAGGACTTATGGTCTGTCATTCCACCTAGCTCTTATTTAGCATTAAGTGGTGCCAACATCATTGCCAATCTATCTGCTAGTAACGAGTTGGTAGGAAAAGATGAATACCGCAGAGAATTAATTAAAAACCAAAGCGCTAGAACCATTTCTGCTTATCTCTATGCTTCTTCCTCTGGCTTTTTAGAATCTAGCTCCGACTTGGTATTTGGCAGTAGCCTTTATGCCTATGAGAATGGGAAGGAACTTATTAGTAGTACGGCAGAAGAACGTTTTTCACTCAAAGGAAGAATGGAAACCTTTGACGTTGATATTGAATATCTTACAAACCAGCGCTTACATAATCAGACCTTTAGCGATAGTAAGCGAGTTTCACATCCGTCCTATAGAGTAATCCATTTTAAGCAATATTGTAATATTCTCAAACCGAAAGATCTACTTCGTTCCATTAATCCTCTTCCTTTTGTTCCCAACATTCAGGAAGAAGCTGGTTCTAAGGTTTGCAAGGAAATTTTATCCATTCAGTCTACCGCTCTTGCTCGGCGCTTAAATGCAATTGGCTGTAAAAAGGTAACCATTGGTATTTCTGGTGGATTAGATTCTACCTTAGCTCTTCTGGTCTGTGCAGAAGCCTTTAAAAAGTTAGACTTGAATGCAAGCGGAATCATTGGTATTACGATGCCTGGTTTTGGCACAACCAATAGAACTTATCAGAATTCTCTTGCTCTTTGCAAGCAAATTGGTACCTCTATTCTGGAAATTCCAATTAAAGATGCCTGTCTTCAGCATTTTAAGGATATCCAACATGACCCTGAAATTCATGACATCACCTATGAAAATGTGCAAGCTCGAGAACGTACTCAAATTTTAATGGACTTGGCCAACAAACATGGTGCCATTCTTGTCGGTACTGGTGATTTATCTGAACTCGTACTTGGTTGGTGTACCTATAATGGTGACCACATGAGTATGTATGGAGTAAATTGTTCTATCCCTAAAACGCTAGTAAAGCATCTGATTGAATGGTATGCTGAGTTTTGCTGTGGTAATCAAAAGAATCTCCGTGACATTTTATTGGATATCATTGATACTCCTATTAGTCCAGAGTTATTGCCGAGCAATGGAGAGGAAATTCTGCAGAAGACAGAAAATGACCTTGGTCCCTATGAGTTATTTGATTTCTTCTTATATCATTTCCTTCGAAATAGGTTTAACGGCGAAAAGATTATCTTTTTAGCACAGGTTGCATTTTCGAAAAAGTATACGGTGGAACAATTAACAATGTACTATAATCGGTTTATCTCACGTTTCTTTAAAAATCAGTTTAAACGAAACTGTATTCCAGATGGACCGAAAGTGGGTAGTGTTAGCGTATCTCCCCGTGGAGATTTACGGATGCCTTCCGATGCAAACTGCTCTAATTGGCTTATTTCATAATGTCATAATATTTTGTTAAAACGAGTTGGCTTTAATATGCCAACTCGTTTTTCCTTTTTTATAAAATTCCCATTTTCTTTGCAAACTGTTTTCCTTTTTTTATCATTTGTTTTTTGCTATTTCCTCCTGTCATTTCTTTATATACCATAATAGCGCCTGCCGATACTAATGTTCCCATTACCATTCCTTTTACAAATTTCATTTTTTGTTTCCTCCTTTTTTCTATTTCTTAATTTTATTATGTGTTTTTTTGGTTTCTTTTATACTCTTTATATAATTCATATGTCTCGTGAAGAGCAATCACAAAAACAAAAACTGCAAAGCATTTTCTTAACATCTCAGAACTAATTTTTTCTGAAATACAGCTTCCTATCACACTTCCTATCACGCCAAAAGTAGAAATGATAATTGCTAGTTTTACATTAATATTTTTTTGTTTTAAATTAATGAAAATAGCAGAAAGAGAAGTGGGAATAAAAAAGATTAAATTGGTTGCTTGTGCAATATGTTGTTCTAGTCCCATAAATACAGATAATAGAAGGATTAGTATGGTACCTCCTCCCATTCCTAATCCTGTTACCATTCCTGCTATAAAACCAAATAAAATTGCTAACATGTTTTATCTCCTATTTTTATCCTTTCTTTTAGTATGTCTCTCTTTCTCTTTTTCATTCTTACTTTTTATCGTATTATCGCATCATTTTGATTGATACATAGAATAGAAAAATAGTAAATAAAATACGTACATATTTCGTTGGTATTTTCTTTAATAATTTTGCTCCTACCATTCCTCCTAAAATCCCTCCGATTGCACAACAAATTCCTGTTTTCCAATCCATATAACGGTCCTTGTAATAAAAAATACTACTTGTTACTACCATTGGTAATATACAAAATACAGCCGTTCCTCTTGCCTTTTTATCTTCCATTTGCAATAAATAAACAAAAGCAGGAACTAAAATAAGTCCCCCTCCTGAAGCAAATAAACCACATATCACTCCAGCCACTAAGCCTATTAGCAATTTTTTTAACATTTTCACTTTTTCCTATGTTTCCTTTTCCTTTTTCTTCTAGTATGCTCCCCCTTTTCTTTTCTATACCCTAAACCATTTCGCTCTTTTATTTTCCCCTTTCTATTCTTTTACCTTGGTTTGCTATTTTCTCTTAGCCTTGGAATAATCTCTGTTAACTGCTCTACTAAAAAGTCTATATCTTCTTTCGTATTTTCCTCTCCTATGGTAATTCTTAAAGAGCCATATGCTAATTCTTTTGGAAGACCAATGGCAAGCAATACATGAGATGGATTTGGCATTCCCGAACTACAAGCACTTCCCGTTGAACTACAAATTCCCCTTTCATCTAATTTTAATAATAATTCTTCTCCCTCTATTCCAGAAAAAGAAATATTAGCGTTTCCTGGTAATCTCTTCTCTCTATCCCCATTTATTTTTATCTCAGGAATTTTTTCCTGTACTTGTGAAATATAATGTTCTCTTAATTTTGTCAACTTTTCATTATACTGCTCCAAATTTTCGTAAGCCAATTCCACTGCTTTTCCAAGTCCTACAATACCTGGTATGTTTTCTGTTCCTGCTCTTTTATTCTTCTCTTGATGTCCTCCATCTTGAATGCGTTCCACCTTTACGCCTTCTCTTACATACAATGCTCCTACTCCTTTTGGACCATAAAACTTATGAGCAGACATGGATAATAAATCAATATTCATTTCTTCTACATCAATTTTCACATTCCCAATTGCCTGCACACTATCTGTATGAAATAAAATATGATGCGCCCTTGCTATTCTTCCAATTTCAGAAATCGGTTGCAAAGTTCCTATTTCATTGTTAGCGAACATAATGCTAATTAAAATCGTATCTTTCCTAATATTCCTCTCTAGTTCTTCTATTAAGACAAATCCTTTCTCGTCCACATTCAAATACGTAACTTCAAACCCCTGCTTTTCTAAAGTCTTGCAAGCTTCTAAGACAGCAGGATGTTCGATTTTGCTTGTAATAATATGTTTTCCCTTTTCTTGATTTGCATAAGCAATTCCCTTTAGTGCCAAATTATCTGACTCACTACCACAGGCAGTAAAATAGATTTCCTTTGGTTTACTTCCAATTGCTTTTGCTACTCTTTCTCTTGCTTGTTCTAACGCTCTTTTCGCCTTTCTTCCGTTTGCTATAAATAGAAGAAGCATTCCCATATTCTAAACAAAAATAGGGTAACATCTCTTTTAACACCTCTTCTTTTACTGGTGTTGTAGCCCCATGGTCAAAATATCTTATTTTCATATTGCAAACTCCTTTTTCTTTTCACTTTACTCTTTTATATTATATTAATTTTGTTTGATATTATTCGCTTTGGTAAGGTTTCCTTTTGGCCAATCTGTCCTAAATAGGCCCAATTAGCATAGAGAAAATGGCAAAAATGAATAGATGGATGAAATGGGAAATCTTAAAATGCGACAAAAAACCACTAGAAAGTTTATTTTCTAGTGGTTTTTATCTATATTTGAGTTTTTTATGTTAAACAATATTAATTAATTGGATGCCCATCTTAATACTTTGATGTTTTTATAGGTATCTAGGACATCTTTGTATTTGTCGTATTCTTCTTCCCATATCATTTTTGGTACTTTATCGAATGCATTGAATACTTTTTCTGCTTCCATTAAGAATATGATTTGTTCTTGTGGACTCATTTTTTGATAACGTTTTGAAAAAGCATATAGTTTATCTAACATTTGGTTTGCTTCAATAAAACTCCAAAAGTCTTTTACTTTGATTCCTGCTAATTTTAATTGCATAATCGAATAAGAGATTAATGCAAATATGATTAATAATAATATGTAAATAATTGTCATTAGTTCCATTTTTTTCACCTTCTCTTTAGAATATATTTTTATTATAACACTTTTGTCATATTTTTGCAACCTTTTTGTAATATTTTTGTAATATTAGTAGATTTATTGGATTTTTTCTCTATGCTTCCTATCTTTTTATCTATCTTTTTAGTACTTTATAAGATAAAAATTTTACTTTAACTCATTTTTTGTGATATAATGGTATCGAGATATTGGAGGTATGAAAATTGATAGAAGAAGTAAGAAAACAAGTATGTAATTTATTGGAAAAAGATAATTCTGGTCATGGTATGAAACACATTGAAAGCGTTTTAAAACTATCTTTAAGATTTGCTGAAATGGAAAATGCGAATAAAGAATTCGTTACTTTAATCGCATTATTACATGATGTTGATGATCATAAATTATTTGGAATGGAAAATGCGAATCATTTAACAAATGCCAGAAAAATTTTAGAGCAATGTGCTTTTGAAGATGATAAAATAGAGCAAATTTTAGATAGTATTAAAACCATTGGATATAGTAAAAGACTAAAAGGCATTCAACCAATTACGTTGGAAGGTATGATTGTATCAGATGCCGATATGTGCGATGCACTTGGAACTACTGGTATCCTTCGTTGTTATCAATATAGTTTGGCACATAATAATTTGTTTTTTGACAAGAATATATTTCCTATATTAGATATATCTGCAACCGATTATATGACTAAAAAAGTAGGAACTTCTGTTACTCATATGTTTGAAAAATTATTAAGACTAAAGGATTTCATGTTAACTGATTCAGGAAAAAAAGAAGCTTTGGAAAGACATCATATAATGGTTGAATTTCTTTATCACTTTTTTGAAGAAGAAGACGTTCCTGAGTGGACCGAATATTTAGACCATTTTTTAAAAAATTAGGAAATGCTTTTATTGATATTAATTCAAAACTTTACTTGTTTCAGAAACGAATTTAAGAATTCCTACAATAGAAAAAAGAGAGATTCCTCTCTTTTTTCTTATTTTATAATTTTTTTAGTTCTTCTAATCTTTGATTATATGCTTGTATTAGGTCTTCTCGAAAAGCTATATTTGGCTTTTCTATTCCCATTTTTTGTATTAACTTTTCGGTAAAGTACGGATTTAAAATTAGAATTGGTCCTATTAGATAAGTTGCTATGAAGTTGTTTTGTTGAATTCCTTCTAAGTTACTTTCTTTGTTTAATCCAATTCCTTTTTCTACTTTTGCAAAATAGTTTTTACTGTTTTCCCCATAGCTAAATGTAAATTGACTTTTAAAACCTACTAACTGGGTATCTTCCCATGTTCCTACAAAAATACTGTTATGTCTATGCAACATGTCACGTTTTGCATAAATATCAAAGATGCCTAATGCTTGTATTTTGCTTCCATCTTCATTTTCTATCTTATCTCCAAATACCTCAATGGCATTTCCTGTTATTAAGAAGATGGTATTTTCTTCGATTAATTTTTCGATTTTTTCTTTGTATGGCATTAATTTTTGTATTACTTTTTCTTGTCTACTTTCTGTCATTGGTCCTAAGTAAATCAAATTTACTTTTTGTTTATTAAAAGTAGGTTCTTCATCAAATGCTGTTTCGATAAAATTAGCTTTTGGCATACATTTTTTTAGATATTCCATGTTGCTGATATCACCATATAAATTACAAAACTCTGGAAATAAAATTTCGATGGTTATATTTTCTTCCATTTTGTTTACTCCTCTTCTATTTTTCTTTTTACACTTTCTTTGATTTCATTTTTTAAATCCATGGCATATAAGTCATGCAATATAAATATTTTATCAATTCCTTCTAACTTTAACTCTTCTACTAGGGATGTTTCTTCTCGTTTGCATACTACTTTTTTCATGTCTACGTCTGCCATTTGCAATCTTACTTTTGTATCTAAGTACCTTGCTCCTGCCGTTAATATTTGTTTAATGGAGTCATCTTTTAGGAATTCATAATCTGTATCGTAATGCCAAGCTATATTTTCGGATCCATTTACTGCTTCATGTAAATCATCTAGTAATACAAATACTGCTTTGTTTCCACTTTCTTTTCTTACATAATCAAATGCTCTTGAGCAAGCAATTGGATTCATTCCTTTTGCTAGTTGTGTAATTACTTCAATGTTTTTTATATTTTCTTTGCTATATCTTGTATCCACTATTTTTTGTTTTTTTAGAATTGGATTGATTTGTTCTTTGCTTAATCCTAGTTCTTTTAATAGTGTAATGGTTGCTAGCATATTGTATATATTGATAATATTGTTATTAATTAAGTCATAGATTTCTTCTTGGTCTTGATGCTGAATTGTCATTGTTTTATTATCTAAATCTAATTTTGTTACTTCATAATCGATGCTTGGTGATGCAAAATCACATTTACTGCAGTGTGCTCGACCGATATGGTTATATCTTACAAAATCATATTCTAATTTACTGTCACATTTTGGACAAACAATGATGTCTCTTGTAATATTTTCACAAGTATCGGTATCAGTTTCTAAACGGTTTATTCCAAAGTAGATTCTATCGTTTTTTGGTGCTATGTTACTAACAATTAAATCATCCCCATTTAAGATTAGTTTGGTCTCTTTTGGAATGTTCGTGGTTAGCATATTAGAAATAAATTCTGTATGTGCATTTCGCATTAAGGAATCACGAAATAGATTGGTACATATTAAATAGGTTGGTTTTACATAAGGATATACACGAATGGAACTTCTTTCGTCAATTTCAAATACCGCTAACTCCTTTTTTTGGTTTC
Organism: uncultured Clostridia bacterium; assembly: GCA_949155365.1. Classification (GTDB taxonomy): domain Bacteria; phylum Bacillota; class Clostridia; order TANB77; family CAG-508; genus UMGS1663. Next base: position 16,275 of record CASCUT010000012.1, on the reverse strand, counting down.
CAGATAGTTTTGCTCCTTTGATAAAGGTAGAGGCAATTCCTGAATTGGTATTAGAGCCTAATTGGTTATCGATAAAGTCATATCCATTTTGTCTCAAGCAGTCTTCTATCATATTACATACCGTTGTTTTCCCATTTGTTCCTGTTACTGCGATAATGGTTTTTGGTTTTCCAATTTGTTCTAAAAAATTGGGACATAGTGTTATTGCTAATTTTCCTGGAAACTGAGTTGCATCTCGTTTGATTATTTTTAATACTACTATTGAAATTTTGGCTAAATAAAATGCAAAATAAAATCTAATATTTCGTTTCATTTTCTTTCCTCTTTCCTATTTTGTCTTTTTGTTATTTTACCGTTTATTTCTATTTTTATCAATAGAATTTATCATATTTTTATACTTTTCTAAAATTTTAAGATTTTAAAAATAGAAAGTAACTTTAAGAAATGCATTTTCCTTTCTTTATACGACTAAGAAATATTCTCTAACATCAAAATTCCTACAACAAAAAAACAAGTACGATATTAGCAGTACTTGTTTGTATTTAAGATTCTAATTCTCTTGCAAAAATGCTTCTATACTTTGTTTTATTTTATCTATTTCATATCCATAGGCTTTGCAAGTATTCCATCCCATACTTTGAGCCGTTTTTATATTTTCTTCCGTATCTTCTATAAATAGAATATTTTGTGGTTCTATTTTACATTCTTGTTGTACCATTTCGTATATCTTTTTATCTGGTTTTTTTGCTTCCATTTCAAAAGAAAGCCATACATAATCCATTTTTGATAAATTTACTTGTGCATTAATTCTTTCTTTATCCAGTAGCATTAAATTTGATAAAATACCTACTTTACATCGTTCTTTTGTTTTATGCTCTAATTCCACTACATCTTGATAAAAGTGAATTTTGGCAAATTCTTTATGATAAATCTTCTGAAAAGTAGTAAAGTCACTCTTAAAGCTGAATTTCTCTTGTACTCTTTCATACCATCCTTTTATTTGCTTTATGTCGTTAGTAGCACCTATTTCTATTCCATTTTTGTCTTTGCTACATTCTTTCCATCCTTGTATTACTTCATTTTCTTTTACCTTTGGATTAAAAGTTTGTAGGATATTAGTTAGCACTTTGAAAAGACTATATTCCCCTTCTCTATGGCTTTCTACAATTCCACCCCAATCAAAAATCACAATTTTATTTTCATCGTATTTCATTTTTATTTCTCACTACTTTCTTGTCTTTCTTTTAATTTTTTTCAAGCATTGCTTCATATAGTTCTTCGTGATGCTTTATACTTGCATTTACCTGTATTTCATAGGCTTTTACTATACTTTTCGTATTTTCATTATCATAAAATTCTCTTATCATAATGCCATCCAATGCTTCCATTGTTCTCCAAGATGCTGGATTATCTTTGTCTGCATCCATTTGTACTTTTTCTATTCCATTTTCTTGACATACTTTTAATGCTAAATACAAATTAATTTTATTATAGCCTTTGCCTCTTTCTGTTGGCCTAATACAATACCCTATGTGGCCACCGTATTTTTTCAGTTTTTCATTTAGCACTAATCTTATATTGCTCATTCCTATTATCTTATTGTCATTACTCCTTATTAAAAAATACGTTTTGGCGGGTACTCTTTCTTCATTTGGAATGGTATTTTTATCTTTTTCTAATTTTTCTAGCCAACCTTCATAATTATCTAGGTATCTTTGTAATCCTCCTGTTCCATTAATTTCGGAATGGTACTCATAAAATTCTCTCATAAATTCCATTGCTTCTCTTTTTCTTTGTATGGTTGGTTCTTCAAAATAAAATTTTTCCACTCTTTCCTCCTAAATGGTCCATTCTTTTAAGTTTACTTTTCATTATTTTCTTATTCCTATCATTTTCACTTTTGGTTATCGAATTAAAGTTAAAGGAGATTCTTGGAGCATTCCAAAAACCTCCTTTTTGAAGTTTACTCTATTCTTTTACTTCGTATGTAACCTTCTAAGCGAAATAGGAAATCTTCGATGTTGGATAAACGCATTTCAAATACTTGATTGGTCATGTCGCTTATTTCGTTATATTCTTGCATTTTCATTAGTTTTTGCATGATTACTTTAAAATTCTTTTGTGTTTGTTCTGACAAACCCTCTTGCTCTTCTTTTACTATGTTTAAAAGTACTTTTATTTCTTCGATTTGGTCATTTGCCAAAGGATTTTTTATTTCCTCCATACAATCACCTCTTCTTTGAATTATAATAGTTAGATAATATCATGATGAAAAAAGCTTGTCAATAGTTTTTTTGCGAAATTTTGTTTTATATTATTTTCCCTCCACCAAGTACGACATCTCCTAGGTAGAAAACAACAGATTGTCCTGCTGTAATCGCCCTTTGTGGTTCTTCAAATACGACATGTGCTATTTCATTTTTCATGGTTAAGATTGCTTTTGCTTCTTTTGCACGATATCTTACTTTTGCTGTAACTTCGATTGGCTTACTAATATCTAAATCAAGCAAGAAATTACATTCTTTCGCCTCTAGCTCTGTTTGGTATAACTCTCTTTCTTCGCCTACGATTACTTCTGTTTTTTCTTGGTCTAATTTTGTTACATATAATGGTTTTGGATAACTTACTCCTAATCCTTTTCTTTGTCCTACTGTGTAGTGGATTAGTCCTTTATGTTTTCCTAAAATAGTCCCATCTTTTAAGACAATATTTCCTATTTTAAATTTACTATTTCTAGTTTTTTGAATAAATCTCACATAATCATTATCTGGGATAAAACAGACTTCTTGACTATCTTTTTTATTGGCTACATTTAAACCATATTTTTCTGCTAATTTTCTTACCTCTTCTTTATCTTTAAAATTCTCCAATGGATATATTATTTTGGGTAATACTTCTTTTGGAATACTGTATAAAAAGTAAGTTTGGTCTTTCTTATCCGCTTCTGATTTCTTCATTACATATTGTTGGTATTCTTCTGCGTATTCTATTTTCGCATAATGACCTGTTGCTACATAATCACACTGCAATTCTAGCGCTTTTTGATAAAACACACCAAACTTCAAATAACGATTACATTCAATACATGGATTTGGTGTTTTACAATTTTCATAGCTACACACAAAGTGATCTATCACATGATGTTGAAATTCTTCTTCACAATTTAGAGTATAGTGCAGAATTCCTAATTTATCACATACTCTTTTGGCATCATTTACTGCGGAAAAAGAGCAACATCCTCCTTCTCTTTCTTTCCTTTCCTTGTCTTCCCATAGTTTCATAGTAGCGCCAATTACTTCATATCCCATTTCTTTTAACACAATAGCAGAAACAGAACTATCTACTCCTCCACTCATCCCTAATAATACTCGTCCTTTTTTTTCTTCCATTTTTCTCACTTCCTATCTTTTAAAAAAATGTGAATTGGTAAATCATTCACATTTTTTTATTTTCTATTCTTCTATTACTTGAATATGAACTTCTTCTAGTTGTTCTTTCATTACTTTGCTTGGCGCATTCATTAATACATCTCTTGCTTTTTTATTTTTAGGGAATGCAATAATTTCTCTTAAATTGTCTCCTCCTGTAATTAGCATAATCATTCTATCTACCCCTGGTGCTGCTCCTGCATGTGGTGGTGTTCCATATTGGAATGCATTATATAAAGCTCCAAATCTTGTTTCTACTTCTTTTTCACTATATCCTGCTATTTCAAATGCTTTTACCATCAATTCTGGGTCATGGTTTCGAACTGCTCCTGATGCCATTTCATAGCCATTACATACTACATCATATTGATATGCTACAATATCTAATGGATTTTTTGTTAATAATGCTTCCATTCCTCCTTGTGGCATTGAAAATGGGTTATGGTTAAAGTCAATACTTCCATCTTCTGCTTGTTCATACATTGGGAAATCTACAATAAAGCAGAAACGATAGGTATCTTTTTCAAGTAAATCTAAACGTTTTCCAAGTTCAATACGAATTAAACCTGCTATTTTTTGAACGGTTTCTAGTTTTTCATCTGCCATGAAGAAAATGCTATCTCCTGTTTTGGCTCCTAATGCTTCTAATCCTGTTTTCACTTCTTCTGTTACAAATTTAGCAATTCCCCCTACTGGCCCTTCTTCTTGTAATTTTACCCAACCAAGTCCATTTGCTCCTGCTTCTTGTTTTGCAAATTCCGTCATATTATCAAAGAATTTTCTTCCTTGTTCTGCTCCATTTGAAACCACAATTGCTTTTACCGTTTTTCCTTGGAATGCTACAAATTCGGTATTTTCAAATAGTTTACTAACATCTTGAATGATAAGTGGATTTCTTAAATCCGGCTTATCAATTCCATATTTTTCCATTGCTTCTCTATATGGAATTTTAATAAATGGTGCTTCATCTACTTTCCAATTGGTAAACTCTTTAAAAGTAGAGGTAAATATTTCTTCTAAAACTTCAAAAACCTCTTCTTGCGTCCCAAAACTCATTTCAAAGTCTAATTGATAAAATTCTCCTGGTGCACGATCTGCACGTGGGTCTTCGTCACGAAAACATGGTGCTAGTTGGAAGTACTTGTTAAAGCCAGATACCATTAACAATTGTTTAAATTGTTGAGGTGCTTGTGGCAATGCATAAAATTCCCCTGGGTGAATTCTACTTGGTACTAAAAAGTCTCTTGCTCCTTCTGGCGAAGAGTTTGCTAAGATTGGTGTTTGAATTTCGCAAAAACCTAATTCGTCCATTTTGTCTCTTAAAAATTTCAATATTTTAGAACGTAATAGAATGTTTTTATGAATTTTATCATTTCTTAAATCTAGAAAACGGTATTGCAATCTTAAGTCTTCTTTAACAGAGCTAATATCTACTTTTTCTGAATTTACTTCAAATGGTAATACATTTTTACATTTTCCAAGCATGTTGATATTACTTGCTTCTATTTCAATTTCTCCTGTTGGAATTTTTAAGTTCTTGTTAGAACGTTCTACCACTGTTCCATCCACAGAAATAACACATTCTGTGACTAAGTCTTCTTCAATTTCTTTTACTGCCTTATTATCATTAATCACGATTTGTGTAATTCCAAATTCATCTCTTAAGTCGATAAATTTCATCGCACCTAAGTTACGAATTCTTTGTACCCATCCTGCTAATTTTACTTCTTCTCCTACATTTTTTATGGTTAGTTCTCCACATGTATGGTTTCTATATTGATTGTTCATCTTTTTTCCCCCTGTCATTTTCTCTGTAATTTTACTTTCCTATTATATTCCTTTATTTGAATTATGTCTAGTGTTTTTTAGGAGATTTTTGGGACGTACGAAAAAATCTACCTTTCTTTTTAAATCATAAAATAGAACCACCCATAAAATGGATGGTTCTATTTTACTATCATTTTTATAAAAGTCTTCTAAACCCTATAGACAAAATCTCCGTCCCTTTGTCTTCTCCTGGTCTTCCTTTTGTGTGTATTTTAAAACCATGGTATTGGTGTTGTTTGATCATTCCCCCAATACCAAGTATTTTTGTTACTATCAATTGCTGTCACCAAAGAAAGATTCTCTGTTACTTTTGCTCCTGCATATACTTTAGAAAATGTTTTACTTTCATTTACTCTAGTCCATACTTTTGTGTTACTAGTCGTGCCAATCCCCAAAGTACCATTCTTGTTTAATCCTGCTGACCATAATGTCCCATCTGATTTTATCGCAAAGCTACTTCTATCACCAGCTGTGATGTCGATATAAGTATCATTGCCACCTATCAATACTGGCACTGCAGAATCCCTTGAACCTGGTAATGCTTGATAGTTTGTATTATTATCAGAGCTACCACATCCATATAGTTTACCATCTTCCGCAATGATAAGACTATGACCATGTCCTGCAGAAACTTTTTTAGCTTTCATGCCTGACATTACTTTCTTTAACGCAGTCCAAAAAGAACCTGTCTCTCCATTACCTAATGCTCCTCTATATTGCGATCCAAGTCCATACACCGATCCATCATCTGCTATAGCTAAGCAATGATTTCCTCCAGCAGATATTGACTTAAACTTAATACTATCATTTAATTTTGTAAAAACAAAAATATTAGCACTATTTTTGTAAACACTATATCCAGTTCCCCAAAGATACCCGTCTGTATCTATAGCCAAACTACATACTCTTCCAGCTGAAACAGTGGTAAAAGTATATTCCTCTAATTTAACAGGTACTGGAGAATTTGTTTTATTTCCATGACCAATTTGTCCATTCGAGTTTAATCCCCAAGTCCATAAATACCCGTTTTCATCAATAGCTAAACTAAATCCTGGTCCTGCTGCAATAGAATCGATATTCGAATCATGTTTAAATTTTACTCCTTCTAAAATTTGAACTGGTGAAGTCTCATTATTATAAGATCCTGTTCCTAATTCTCCATTGCTATTGGAACCCCAAGCCCATAAATTTCCATCTACATCAACTGCTAATATATGACTTGAACCAGAAGCAATTAAATCAAATTTTACGGTTATTGCTACTTCAATAGGATCGCTTGCTTTTGAATTTCCCGCTTTATCATAGGCTACTGCATATACTTGGTATCGTCCTTTTGATAAACCTGTGATTTCATTCCTTGTATTTGGTGTATCTGGATAATCTGTATCTTCCACTTTTTTTACAAAGTATTCGTATCTATCAATTCCACTACATGCTGATGTTTCTGTTGCTTCTGCATCTTGTGCATTTGCTATTATTGTAAATCCATTCTCTGTTATTGGATTTGCTTCTATCGTAAATTCCTTTGGTAATAATGTATCTATATTTTTTACAACCACTGTTTTTTCTATTTGATTTCCTTCTACATCCTCCAGCTTAAACATATAATTTCCATTTTCATTTACGAAATAATCTATTTCTATTTTTCCATCTATTGGTGTTTCCTCTGTATTATCTGGTTTAATTAGCTTTCCTACATTTCCACTTGCTTTTACATGAATCGTGATACTATCTTTTGTATATTCCTTTGTGCTTAACTTACATCTTAATCTTAAAGTTCCTGTTACTTTATCGATACCATCTATAACGACTTCTTGCTTTTCCTTCCCCAAGGTTATTTCATAATCACCAATGATACCAATGCTTTCTTCTATTTCGATATCCTCAAAAGTATTGTTGTCTAATAATCTATTTAAAGCTTCTTCTATTTCTCCTTCTTCCCCTTTTGTTAGCTTATCCGAATTATAGTCTGCTAAAGCTAATTCTACTTTTTCTCTTACTGCGGATTCTTCATAATCCCCTTTTCCCTTTTTTGCTTTTGTAATAATTCCGTTTTCTCCTAGTAATAATTGAATACTAACTCCTGCTAATATAATTAGTACAATGATTGTAATTACTAAAGCAATCAAAGTAATTCCTCTTTTTCCTCTCATTTTTCCTCCTTTGTTTTCTATTATTTTTTCACTTTTATGCTTCCTATATACAGATACTTACATTTTTTTATTTTAAATATGCGGATTTTATTTTCCCAAATCCATTTTATGTATATAAGTTACCAACTATTCTATCAATATTATTTCTTCTCGTCAAGAGATTTTTGGGACGTACGAAAAAATCTACCTTTCTTTTCAAAGCATAAATATAACCACCCATAAAATGGATGGTTATATACATGTTATAATTTTTTATAAAATTCCTTCAAAGCCTATAGACAAAATCTCCGTCCCTTTGTCTTTCTTTTCTTTTTCTCTCCGTCTTTTTCTCTCCGTCTATATTGAAAATCCTGGTATTTCGTTATTTCTGTGAGATGCACCAGTCAATCCATCGCTTAAGGCTCCATTGTAGTAAACTACATAAACAACGCCATCACTATTATAGTAACGTTCTGGTGTTCTTAGCCACCAACCATAACCTGAACCTGTATTTTTGCATGTTTTTGTTAGTTCAGTATTTGCATTTGTTAAAGATGAATTCTTAACACGACTTTGATAAAATGCATATTGTTTTCCGTCAGGTAGTTTTTCGGGATTCGGAAGTCTAATATATTCTCCGAACCATTTTCCCCATATTTCACTAGCTGATAGAAACCATAAATAGTCTTCTGTTCTACCTAATGTCTCTTTTTTTTCTATGTTAGTATATGGTTTATATACTTTTTTTATGTATTTTGCGTTACTTAATTTTTCATTTGTTATGTCGGATTCGTAACCTATCCTATAATTACTTCCTGGCCAAAATCCACCTTTGCTATTATCGGTTAAAAATCTAGTGTCATGAACTTCTAATGCAGCAATAAATTCAAAAGAAATCCCTGCATATTCAGTTTCTATCCCATATGACATTTTATTTACTAATTCGTCATGTTTAAATCCAAGTACTCTAACATCTCTTACTATCCCATTATATTTTAGCTTAAATAAATCTCCTACTTTAATTGTATGTTCTCTTCCATCTACATTAACGGTTGCCTGTGTGTCTGTATATGTTATTTCCTCATCTTGTGCAATTGCTTTTGCTATTTTATTAAGTAACTTCCAATCTGATTGGTCTCCTGTTACTGTAACATAGCATGTTGCTGTTTTTCCACTACTATCCGTGGTACTTGCCGTTATTGTTGTACTTCCTATTGCTTTTGCTGTTACTATTCCATTACTGTTTACTGTTGCAGTCTCTTCATCACTACTTGTCCATATAATATTTTTGTAAGTTGCATTTTCTGGTAATATAGTAGCTATTAATGCTGTAGTTTCCCCCTCTTTTATCGTTACCTCTTCTTGGTTTATTACAATATTCTCTATTTCTATTATTTTCGTTTTTATTGGATCATTTGTTTCTTTTGTATCAGAGCCTTTGCTATTTTCTACCATTACTTGTATTTTATATTCATTGCCTATTGTTAAATTTTCAAATGTATATTCATTTCCTTGGATTTTACTTGCTTTTTCTATATACATTTCTTCTCCTGCAGTTATGTCTTTTATCCTATAGCTAAATGTTCCTCCATTTACTTGGCTTGCTAGTACCTTTATTGTAATGCTGTCTGTTTCTATTCCTAATACTTTTATTATTGCAATTCTTGGCTTTCCATCTGCTTCCCCTTGATACGTTATTTTAATATTTCCGTTTTCTTCTTTTTCTACTAAAAATATAAATCCATCTGCTATAATTTCTTTTATCTCTTCTTCAATATCTGTCACATCTACATCAGTGATAATTTCTTTTTCTATTAAATATCGTATATATTCTCCTACTGTTGGTATTTCTCCCTCTTTTTTCATCACCAAATCTGCTTTTTCTAGTTCTAATTTTTCTAGTGTTTTACTTATTTTATAATCTTTTGATGATTGTTTTGCTTTTGTAATAATTCCGTTTTCCCCTAATATTAATTGAATACTAATTCCTGCTAAAATTATCAGTACAATAATTGTAATTACTAAAGCAATCAAAGTAATTCCTCTTTCTCTTCTCATTTTTTCTTTTGTCCCCTTCCCAGTTTTTGTTTTATTATATCTTTAATGAATTTTTTAAAGCAACGGAATGCTCTTATTTTATTGGTAACAAATTTACGTAATATTTGCATATTTTAGTTTAACTACTTTTGTATTCGACACTTTTCAATTTTTTTCACTTTCTCTCACAAAAATTTATTTTCAATTATTTAACTATGAAAGAGTTTTATTTTAGTAATAAAAAAGTCTCTAACCCTATAGACAAAATCTCCGTCCCCATGTCTATTATTTAAATTAGTATATATTTTCAAATCTATATTTGCTTTTCTTTTCCTTTTATGTTATACTTATTGCCAATTGTTAACATATCATTATCAAAGGAGGATTTTTCTATGATAAAAAAACTAAAAAACTGGTATTGCCATTTATTACCCTTTAAGAAAGTTCGGCTTTTAGGACGGGGAGTAGGAATTATTACTTATCTCTTTCTCTTCTTTTGGCTACTTCCTCATTTAAGTTCTTTCGTTAATTTTTTTATTGCCCTTCTCATTATTTGCCCTTATTTTGCTATTGTCGGGTATGGACTTGTTTACCTTTTTTTCCGTCCTGATATTGCAGAAGCAAAATATAAAGAAGATATTCGCAAGCAAAAGCAACAGCAAGAACAAAAAGCGGAACTTGACAATTGGTTTTCTTCTAGCACTTGCCTAAAAGTTGCTATGAAATCAAGTGTATCTTCTTTTGACATCCTGTTGTTCTATTATCAAAAGCATCTTTTGGTAAATACCTTTTATATAGAACAGAATGTGATAGACGGTAAAACTTTCTATTCCATTTCAGCAGATTGTCAAGGGTTAGAAGAGCGAGTGGTCTTTTCTGATACTATTGAAGATCCTGCCTACATTTTAGAAAGATTTACTCTTGATTATTAATTAAAAAAAGCATCAAATATCTCAAAATATTTGGTGCTTTTTATGTTTTCTCTTGTTTTCTCCTATAGATTGTTGTATAATTTCTTTAAAATGTAAATACTTATATCAATAAGAGAAAGGAAACTGATTTATGATGAAAAATACATTAGTAAAAGATTTGTATCGTAATACTGAAGAATATATAGGAAAGGATGTTCAAGTTTCTGGTTGGGTAAGAACGGTTCGTGATTCGAAAACCTTTGGTTTTATTGAACTAAATGATGGTTCTTTTTATACGAATTTACAATTGGTATTCAATGATACTTTAGATAATTTTGCAGATATCTGTAAATTAAGTATTAGTTCTTCCATTATTGCGATGGGAACTATTGTAAAAACAGAAAATGCAAAACAACCTTTTGAAATGCATGTAAAAGAACTTACTATTTACAATCTTTGTGATAGTGATTATCCACTTCAAAAGAAGAGACATTCTTTTGAATATTTAAGAACCATTTCCCATTTACGTCCAAGAACAAATACTTTTAACGCTGTTTTCCGTGTTCGTAGTGTGTTATCGTTTGCTATCCACAAATTCTTCCAAGAAAGAGGATTTGTCTATGTGCATACTCCTTTAATCACTAGTAGTGATGCCGAAGGTGCTGGCGAAATGTTTGCTGTTTCTACCTTTGACTTTCAGGATGTTCCAAAACTTGAGGATGGAACCGTTGATTATAGCAAAGATTTCTTTGGAAAACCCGCTCATCTTACTGTAAGTGGTCAATTAGATGTCGAAAACTATGCCTTTGCCTTCCGTAATGTGTATACTTTTGGCCCAACATTTCGTGCGGAAAACTCTAATACGGTAAAACATGCTGCTGAATTTTGGATGATTGAACCAGAAATGTGTTTTGCCAACTTAGAAGATGATATGAACTTAGCAGAAGACATGATTAAATATATCGTTTCTTATGTATTAGAAAATGCACCAGAAGAAATGGCATTTTTCGATAAAATGATTAGCCCTGGTTTGTTAGAGAGACTACATCATGTTGTAAACTCTGAATTTGGAAGAATTACTTATACCGATGCAATCAAAGAATTAGAAAAAAATAACGACAAATTTGAATATAAAGTTTCTTGGGGAGCTGACATTCAAACAGAACACGAACGTTATCTAAGTGAAGTATTATTTGGAAAACCTGTTTTTGTAACCGATTATCCAAAAGAAATAAAAGCTTTTTATATGAAGCAAAATCCAGATGGAAAAACAGTTGCCGCAACTGACCTATTAGTTCCAGGTATTGGAGAATTAATTGGTGGTAGCCAAAGAGAAGAAGATATAGAAAAACTAAAAACTAGAATGAAAGAACTTGGCTTAAAAGAAGAAGACTACTGGTGGTACTTAGATCTTCGTCGTTTTGGTAGTAGCGAGCATGCAGGTTTCGGATTAGGATTCGAAAGAATGATGATGTACTTAACTGGAATGCAAAACATCCGCGATGTTATTCCATTCCCAAGAACACCAAAAAACTGCGAATTTTAATTTTAGGGACGGGTCTAAAAATTTAATTACATTTTCTATTAAATTTTTAGAAATCGTCTCTTAATTTTGAATAGGAGGTTTTATTATATGCAAAGAAAAAAAGTTGTTATTTTAGGTGGAGGAACTGGTACCTCTAGTGTACTTAGTGGGTTAAAATACTTTCCTATTGATATCACTGCTATTATTACGGTATCGGATAATGGTAGTAGTACTGGTAGACTTAGAAAAGAGTTCTCAACACCTGCAGTTGGTGATATCAGACATGTGCTAAGTAATTTATCTACTTTGCCAGACGAAATTAAAAATATCATGGAATATCGTTTGTCAACCTATAGCGATTTAAATGGGCATGCGATTGGAAATTTGATTTTAACTTCTTTACTAAAAGAAACCAATAGTTTAAAAACAAGTATTGAATATTTAAGTAAGTTACTAGCAGTAGAACATACTGTGCTTCCTCTTTCAGAAGATTGTTTAACTTTAATGGGTGAGACAAAAGAAGGCGACATTATTGAAGGGGAAGAAAACATTACAAAAGCAAATAAAGAATATCGTCGTATTTTCTATAAAGAAAGTCCTCATATCTTTCCAGAAGTTTTCGAAAAGATAAAAGAAGCAGATCTAATTATCCTTAGTATGGGAAGTTTATTTACCAGTGTAATGCCACACTTAATTTGTCCTGCTGTTGCACAGGCAATTGCTTCTTCTCCTGCTAACGTCATGTACATATGTAATGCTATGACACAACCTGGCGAAACAGATAATTTTACAGTAAATGACCATGTTCAAATGTTAGAACATTATTTAGGAAAGAATACCATAGATGCTGTAATTGCTACCAATACAGAAGTAAACGATGAACTTCTTGACAAATATGCAACCGAAGAACAAAAAGACCCCGTTCGTATTGATTATGAAAATATCATCAAAGAAAATTACGAACTACTAGAAAGTGATTTACTTACAACTGTAGATGGAACCATTAAACACGATAGTTTGAAATTAAGTTCGATTATTTTTTCTTATTTAATGAGATAAATTTTAGGGACGGGTCTAAAAATTTAATTCAACTTTTTTTGTTGGTTTTAAATTTTTAGACCCGTCCCTAAAATTTAAAGTTTTGTTCTTACGTATTCGTATAGGATAATTCCGGTTGCTACTGCTACGTTTAGACTTTCTGCTTTTCCTGGCATTGGAATTTTTACTTTTTGGTTTGCTAGTTCTAATATTTCTTTTGATACTCCATTTGCCTCATTTCCAACGACTATTACTTTTTTTTCGTAATTGATATCGTAAATGCTTTTTTCTGTTTGTAATGAAGTGGCTACAATTTCATATTGGTGTTTTTTTATGTTTTTTAGTGTTTCTATTATGTTTTGGCTTCTTATCATATTGACTCTATATATTGCTCCCATTGTTGAACGTACTACTTTGGGGTTATATGGGTCTGCTGTTTTTTCGGATAGGATGACTTGTGTTAATCCTATACTGTCAATGGTTCTTAGAATGGTCCCTAGATTTCCTGGGTCTTGTATTCCATCTAGTACTACTATGATATCTTCGTTATAAGAAATTTGCTCTTCTCCGTTTTCTTTTTTTAAAACAGCTAGTATTCCTTGTGGATTTGTTACTTCTGTGATGCTTTGAAATACTTTTTCTGTTACATAGATGCAATCTTGTTTGGCTATTTCATATAATAATTCTTGGTCGATTGTATTATCGTTGATACAGTCTTCACATACTACAATTTTATCGATTTGCTCTTTTTCTTCTAGTGCCTCTTTTACCATTTTGATGCCTTCTACTAGAAATTTATGTTCTTGGTCTCGATACTTTTTTTCTTTTAACTTTTTGATATTTTTAATCATTTCGTTTTCTTTGCTTGTAATGATTTGCATGTTTGTTTTCTCCTTTCTATGGATGTTGATAGCTATTGGTTAGAAGTTGATGAAAATTGTAAAAATTCCTCTATTTCTTTTAATTTTTCAAGTTCGATTTTTTTCTCTAATTGTAAGGTAATGTATGGGTCTCTTCCTGGTGAGAAGCGTATTCTTCGGTTATATTTTTTTACCATTTTGTCAATTAGCGTCATCTCAAATTTATGGCTATCATATAACAATACAATACCATCTTTCTTTTGGGAAATTTTTAATACATTTGCTTTTCTTGCTAAGTTCTTAATTCTTGCTATTTCGATTAGGTTTTCTACTTCTTTTGGCATTGTTCCATAACGGTCAATGATTTCATCTGTTACGTTTTGAATATCTTCTTCGGTTCTACATAGTGCAATGTCTTGGTATATTTCAATTTTTTGACTACTGTTTTCAATATACTCTTCTGGTATGTAACTTGAGAAAGATAGGTCTATTTGAATGTCTTGTTCTTCTACGGTTTCAATTCCTTGCATTTCTTTCATGACTTCATCTAATAGTTTGCAATAGGTATCATATCCTACCTGTTCCATATGTCCATGTTGAATTTCTCCGAAGCAAACTTCCTGCTCCTCTTATTTCTAAGTCTCTCATGGCGATTTTAAATCCTGAACCAAATTCGGTAAATTCTTTGATGGCTTTTAGCCTCTTGTCTGCTACTTCTGTTAATAATTTATCTCGTTTATAGGTCACATACGCATATGCTTGTTTTTCTGCTCTTCCTACTCTTCCACGAATTTGATATAATTGTGCTAGTCCTAAGCGGTCTGCATTTTCTACGATAATGGTATTGGCATTTGGAATGTCAATTCCTGATTCTAAAATCGTTGTACATACTAGTACATTTACCTCTCCTTTTATAAAATCCATCATGATTTCTTCTAATTCGTTTCCTGACATCTTTCCATGGGCAAATGCTACTTTTGCTTCTGGTACTAAGTTTGCAATTTGAATTGCTTTTGCTTCAATTCCTTCTACTTTATTAAATAAATAAAATATCTGACCATTTCTTTCTAGTTCTTTTGTGATAGCTTCTTTGATAACCTCTTCGTCATATTCTAATACATAGGTTTGTACTGGTCTTCGATTTTGTGGTGGTTCATAGATAACTGACATATCACGAACTCCTACAATTGACATATGAAGCGTTCTTGGAATTGGAGTTGCTGTCATGGTTAGTACATCTACATTGGTTTTATATTGTTTTATTTTTTCTTTGTCTTTTACGCCAAAGCGATGTTCCTCGTCGATAATTAGTAATCCTAAGTCTTTAAATTCTACATCTTTACTTAGAATTCTATGTGTTCCTATTACAACATCTATTTCGCCTAATTTTAGTTTTCGTATTACTTCCTCTTGTTGCTTTTTGGTACGGAAACGATTTAATAATTCGACTCTTATTGCGAATTCTTCCATTCTATTTTTGAAACTTTCATATTGTTGGTTAGCAAGTACTGTAGTTGGTACTAAATAGGCTACTTGCTTTTGGTCCATGACAGCCTTAAATGCAGACCTAATTGCGACTTCTGTTTTTCCATAACCAACATCTCCACATAGAAGTCGATCCATTGGTCTTGGTGCTTCCATATCTTTTTTAGTTTCTTCGATACAACGAAGTTGGTCTTCTGTTTCAACATAAGGGAAACTGTCTTCAAATTGTTTTTGCCATTCGTTGTCTGCCGAAAAAGCAAACCCTTTTATTTTTTGTCTTTTTGCATATAACTCGATTAGTTCTCTTGCTACTTCTTGTAAATTTTTCTTTACTCTTGCTTTGGTTGTTTCCCATTCTTTGCTTCCTAATTTATTTACTTTTGGAAGTGCTTCTCCTCCTCCCACATATTTTCGAATACTATCTAAGTCATTGGTTGGAATGTATAGCATATCATCATTACGATAACGAATTTTGATATAATCTTTGATAACACCATCTGCTTTTAATGTATTAACGCCCACAAATTGACCAATTCCATGGCTTTTATGCACCACATAATCTCCTATTTTTAAATCGGCAAATACTACCTTTTCGCCTTGTTTAAAACTACTACTTAATTTTCTTCTTTTCTTAACTGTTGTTGTAAATAGTTCTTCCCCTGTGATAACAATCAAGTTTAAGTCATAGCTTTCAAAGCCAGAACTTAGTCTTCCTTCTGTAACAATTAGTTGTCCTTTTTCCTCTTTACCATTTTGCTTTTTGTTTGGTATTTGGTCTAATTCTTGTCTTTTATATGGAATTTCTTTTTCCTCTAATAATTTAGTAAATTTTTCTACTTCCTCTTTATTTCCTGCTAGTACAATGACTTGCTTTTTTTCATTTATCCATTTAATGAAGTCACCTATTAGTAATTCTATTTCACTTTTATAATATTGTACCTCTCGATAGTGGAATGTAAATTGGGTAGATACTGTTTTAGTAATTCCAAAGTCTTGTTTTTCTATATATAGTATTTGCTTATCTTCTCTTAC
>CASCUT010000011.1 GCA_949155365.1 uncultured Clostridia bacterium | reverse complement strand
TTGAAAGAAAAATAGCAGAAGTATTTATGGCATTTAAAATAGAAAATAAATGTGAGAAAGATGAAATACTAGAATTATATTTGAATACAAGTTATTTTGGAGATGGATATTATACTGTGAGGGAAGCAAGTTTAGGGTATTTTGGAAAAGAGCCAAACAAAATGACAGATTATGAAGCGATTATGCTTGCAGGAATACCAAATGCACCATCAGTATATGCTCCAACAAAAAATCCAGAATTAGCGAAACAAAGACAAAAACAAGTAATAAACAAAATGATAGAATATAAATATCTTACACAAAGTGAAGCAGATAAAATATTAAAAAAAGAATAATAGAAGTGCTAATTGTAGAACAAGCAATTAGCACAAACATCCCCTTTTATTTTCAAGGAGAACTACTTATGAAAGGTAGTTCTCACAAGATTATTACATAGTAATTAGTTATAAAAAATATACTAATTAAATAACACAAAGATTGAATAATCAATGTGGTAAAAATGCACAATGAATAATTAATGTTAATAGAACGAAAGGAGTAGTGAATATGAGTATTTTAGGTAATATCTTATGGTTTATCTTTGGAGGTTTTTTAAGTGGGATTTCTTGGTGCATATCAGGTCTTATTTGGTGTATTACAATAATAGGAATCCCTTATGGAAAACAATGTTTTAAATTTGCAGCTTTATCATTTGCACCATTTGGCAAAGATGTCGAATATGGAGGAGGAATACCATCAGTAATTGCAAATGTAATATGGATTATATTCTTTGGGATTCCAATGGCACTTGAAAACTTATTGTTTGGCTGTATATGGTGCATAACAATAGTAGGTATTCCGTTTGGACTTCAATTCTTTAAAATTGCTAAATTGTCTTTAGCACCTTTTGGAGCAAGAGTAGTATAGTAAACTGGTTAATTTAACATTGATTATAAGTTGTGTATTTTGAGGGAGCAGTTTTGCTCTCTTTTAATTTAGGAACAAAAAAATTCCAAATTATTTTAATCTTTGGAATTTCATATTTTGAACTAATATTTTTTTCTTTCATTAAATTTATACAAGGAAGAAGAAAAGGGAATATAATGCTTTAGCAGTATGCCAAGATTATAATGATATTGTTAGGAATGGAAGATGAAATAAATAGAAGTATTAAAGAAGAACTTACAAAAGACTAAAAAAACAATGAAGAACAATAATAAGAATAGTAAACATAAAACGATATAAATTTAGACACTATCATACAACCAGAATTAGTAAAATACAAATTTAATTTGTAAAAAGACTACACAAATAAAAAATAATGTGATACAATAAAAAACGAAAATTATAAAAAGCACATGGAAATGTATGAAACGAATGTTTATCAAAAACAAAAAAGGAACTTGACATAATGCTTTTTGGAGCAATTTTGGTGCAATCGTTTCAACACAGAACTACCAAAACCCACTAAAATCAACAAAGTTCAACAAAGCAAAAAAATGAGCAAATCAAGTGGTTAGAGGCTCGAAAGCCTTGAAAATAGAGAGAAAAATTAAAAAGGAGGAAGAAGAAATGTCGGGACACAGTAAATGGCACAATATCCAAGCTAAAAAAGGAAAAGCAGATGCAGCAAGAGGAAAAGTATTCACAAAATTAGGAAGAGAATTACTAATGGCAGTGAAACAAGGGGGAGCAGATCCAGCAGGAAATTCAAAACTAAAAGATGTTATTGCAAAGTGTAAGGCAGCCAATATGCCAAACGATACCATTAATAACGCGATAAAAAAAGCAGCAGGAGCAAGTAATACAGAAAATTACGAAGAAGTAATCTATGAAGGATATGGACCAAATGGAATTGCTGTTATTGTAGAGGCAGCAACAGACAACAAAAATAGAACAGCAGCAGATGTAAGACATGCCTTCTCAAAATGTGGAGGAAACTTAGGTACAAGTGGTTGCGTATCCTATTTGTTTGCCAAAAAAGGAGTTATTGTAATCGATAAAGCAAATTGTTCTTTAGATGAAGATAGCTTAATGATGTTAGCAATTGAAAGTGGGGCAGAAGATTTTTCAGCAGAAGAAGAAATTTATGAAGTTACCACTACGCCAGAAACTTTCTCAGAAGTAAGAGAAAAATTAGAACAAGAAGGACTAGAATTCTTAGAAGCAGGTTTGCAAATGGTTCCATCAACTTATGTAACACTAGATGAAGCAGGAGTAGCAAGAATGGAACGTTTACTAGATATGTTAGATGAATTAGATGATGTATCTGAAGTATATCATAACTGGGATGAATAAAAAGTAGTTCTAAAATAAAAAAAGAAGACATATATATGTTATATATGTCTTCTTTGCATACCAAAAACTGAAACACTGTCCAAATTGGCAAAAAGGAATAATTAGGAATTGTCCAAAAATGTCCCAAATGAAAGGAAATGAAAATGATTTGTATTCATAGTATTATGAGGTGCTTTCCAATAAAAGTTTCCAAACGAATTGAAAACTATTTTTTATCAGAAAATATAAATCTGAATTTATTAGAGGAAATTCGTATCCGTACGAATCGTCCGATTTTATTAAAAATAGGACAAACTGAAAAGAAAATTGAATACATTATATCAGCAGAAGAAATTTTGGAAACATTGCAACACATTTGTGATAATTCTATTTATAGTTATCAAAGCCAAATTTGTAATGGCTATATTACCATGCAAGGAGGACATCGTGTGGGTATAACAGGAAATTGTGTAATAAAAGATGGAAAAGTAAGTAATATTAATTACATTTCTAGTTTGAATTTTCGTATTGCAAAACAAGTGTTAGGAGCAAGTAGTAAAATGATAAAATATGTGATAAATGAAGAAGAAAACACCATTTATAATACCCTAATAGTATCACCACCAGGAGTAGGAAAAACAACTATTTTGAGAGATTTAATTCGAAAGTTAAGCAATGGAATAGAACAAATTGGTTATTTGGGAATGAATATTGGGGTAGTAGATGAAAGAGGGGAAATTGCAGCTATGTATCGAGGAATTCCACAAAATGATGTAGGAATTCGTACAGACGTTTTGGATAATGTAACAAAAGCAATAGGATTAAATATGCTAATTCGTTCTATGGCTCCTAAGGTAATTGTAGCAGATGAAATAGGAAATAAAGAAGAAATACAGCCAATCATGCAGGCGATATGTTCTGGAATTAAAGGAATTTTTACAGCACATGGCTCCTCAATAGAAAATATCAAGCTAAATCCAACTCTTCGAGAATTAGCAGAAAATGGTGTTTTTGAGAAAATTATTTTTCTAAGTGACAAAAAAGAAAAGGGAGAAATTCAAAAAGTATATATGTTAAATAAAATAGAGAAACAATACGTTTTAGTTAATCCATAAAAGGAAAAGAAAGGGATAACGGTTTTAAACCATTCATCCCTTTCTTAAGATAAAACAAATTATTTGCAAAAATTAATTTGCCATGAAAACTACTTACTTGATGAATTCATGATATTTTCTTTCATATCACGTAAACAACGTATAATGTTCGTTTTTTCGGCTCTTGCTGCCTCCATGACATCTACTGCCATTAATAATGCAGGAACAGCACTTAATTGAGTTAACCAATTATTGTAATCGGCATCTGCTTCGATCTCCTCTGAGATAGGCAATGAGTTAGAAGGATAGAACTCAAATAAAGCATCCTCGAAAGATAATTCATTTCCAAGGACATATACGGACTCGATGTTGTCTGGAAAAGCATCCTCTAATGCAAAAGCGATATCCTCAACTAACGACATCTGGTTATCCTTAAGATATAAGGTCATGTTACAAGCCTTATTTGTTATGTTGAGAGATAAATCAATGTCATCAATGAATTCTCCGATTACTTCAAAGAGTTCATGGAAGTAATGGGTGTGCTCACTGTAATCGATGGGAGACTTTGAAGCACCACACCGTACAATAGGACCAAAATCTTGCATCATCCAAGTGTCTTTTCCATACTCATTCACAGTAAATTGTTTCATCTTATAATACCTCCTAAATAATATTTTAATAGAATGAAAAGTAGTTCCTCCTGAAAAAACGAGGCTATAAAAGACTATGTATAATATATTATACTACATTTTATATTAAATGTATATACTTTTACATAAAATATTGCAAAAACAATAAAAATAGAGTATAATGAAATATGTAAACTGAAAAAAGTTGGTTTGAAAGGAGTAAATATGGAAATTCGGAAACAGATAAGAAAGATTCTAAAAGCAGTTATTCTTGCAAATGGAGTGTTGGGTATGGCATTTATACTTTACTATGTAGTATCCAATAGAAGACGTACTTACACGACCTTAAAATAAGAAAGGAGTAACTATGGAATTCCGGAAACAGAGAAGAAGAAAAGTAAGGAGATTCATTATTATCAATGTAATACTGACTATTGCACTAGTACTGTGTTATTTAACAACATTTGCAGGATGTTTTTATATAAGTCTTGCTATGTTTGCAATATGTGCAATTATTATTAGTATTAATATTGCTTGGGCAACTAAGGAATATGAAGAATATAAAGATTAACGAAGTAACAATCTTTTCTGGTTGCTCTTATCATTATACATTATTTTGTGTTCGATATTTTGCGGTAGAAAGCATCCGCTTATAAAACAAAACTTCATAAAAACGAAAAAAGATGGGAAATAATTTTCTCATCTTTTTTCGTTCTAAAATAGAATGCATCTGCATATAATTAATAGAGAAAAAGGACAAGGTAGGAAAATATGATTATCATAAAAGGTATAATTTTAATTACACTACTATTTTCTAGTAGTTATATCGGAGTATTGATAGCCAAACGATATCAAAATCGAGTAAGAGAATTAAAAGAAATGAAAACTGCTCTTGCTATTTTTACTACAAAAATAAAATTAACTTATGAACCGATACCACAAATATTTGAAGCATTAGGAAATGGAGAAAACAGTAATATCAGTAATATATTTCAAAAGGCATCCCAAAAAATGAAAGAACTACCAGCAGGGCAAGCATGGTTAGAAGCACTAACAATGGAAAGCACTAACTTTACAAAAGAAGATATTGGAGTACTAAAAAACTTAAGTAATCTCCTTGGAAAAGTAGACTTAGAAGGGCAAATTAGAGAAATAGAGTTAGTGGACAACTTCTTAAATCAACAAATTGAAAAAGCAGAAGAAGAAAGCAAAAAAAGCGAAAAAATGTACAAGACCTTAGGAATTACTGCAGGACTAGCAATGGTTATTGTCTTAATATAAAAACAAAAGAAAGGGAGAAAAACAATGGATATCAATTTATTATTCAAAATAGCAGCAATCGGAATATTAGTAGCCGTCTTACATCAAGTATTAGTACGAGCAGGAAGAGAAGACCAAGCAATGATGACTACACTAGCAGGACTAGTTATCGTATTAACTATGGTAATAAAAGAAATTAGTACCTTGTTTGATACAGTAAGAACCATATTTGGACTATAGTCCATTGGGGACATGGAGGATATATGGAAATTGTAAAAATAATACGGAATAGGCTTAGTTGCCCTTATTCTAATTGTGATATTAAAACAATATAAACCAGAGTTTGTTATGTATGTTTCATTGCTAGCAGGTGCTTTGATATTAACCTTAATTTTTTCAAAAATTTCAGGGATTATCGACTTACTAAGTAATTTGGCAGGGAAAATTTCCATTCATCAGGAATTTATTAGCTTATTAATTAAGATAACGGGGATTGCTATTTTGACAGAGTTTGCAGTTAGTATTTGCAAAGATTGTGGAGAAACAGCAATTGCTAGCAAGGTGGATATGGGGGGAAAGGTGATTATTGTTTCTATGTCTATTCCTATTATTGCAGGATTACTAGAAACAATTCTAAAAATTTTACCATAATGGAGGTTAGAAGTATCAAACTTAGAATTTCCAAAAAGGAGAAACAAATGAAAAAGATAATTGCCATTTTTATTTTTGTGCTTTTGGTCTTATACCCCTCTTTTGGATATGCAGAAGAAAATATGGCAGAAGATGAAATTTTAACTTCACAGAAAAACTCAATTCCGATTTCACAATTTATAGAAGAAGCTAAAAAATATACTTCTGAAGTATTTGAAGATACGGATTATAATGATTTGTTGAATTCAGCAATAAAGGGAGATATTGATAATAAAGCACTAGGAAAGAGTCTACTTCAAGTATTGGGAAAAGAAACGATTGGTTCTATTAAAACAATTGCTAGTATTATGATTGTAATTATTATTCATAGTATCTTGAAAAGTATTAGTGAAGGGCTGGAGAATAAAGGAATTGCCCAAATTAGTTATTATGTACAATACATTTTGATTGTGACCTTAATTATGGGAAATTTTGCAGAGGTAATTACTATGGTAAAAGATTCTGTTTCTAATTTAGTTTCTTTTTCTAATACATTAGTACCAATTTTAATAACATTGGTACTAACGACGGGAAATATCATATCAGCCAATTTATTACAACCAATTTTATTATTTATGATTACATTTATAGGAAACTTGATTTTAAATGTAATCATTCCGATAGTACTTGCCTCAACTGCCTTAGGAATTGTTTCGAAGATATCACAACATGCCCAATTAGATAAATTATCTAAATTTTTTAAATCTGGTGTTGTCTGGATTTTAGGAGTAGTATTAACATTATTCGTAAGTTTAGTATCTTTAGAAGGAAGTTTAAGTAGTAGTGTAGATGGAATTACAGCAAAGACAGCAAAGGCGGCAGTATCTAGTTTTATACCAGTTGTAGGAAAAATATTAGGCGATGCAGTAGATACGATAATTGGATGTACTTCTATTTTGAAAAATGCAGTAGGGATTGTGGGAGTTATTGTTATTATTGGTATTTGTATTACCCCAATTATTAAATTAACATTACTGATGATGACCTATTACATTGGCTCTGCTATTTGTGAACCAATAGCAGATGAGAAGATCGTAAAATTATTAACACAGATGGGAGATACTTTTAAAGTGCTACTTGCTATTTTATGCAGTCTATCTGTGATGCTAATCATAGGAACAACACTGGTTATGAAAATTTCAAATAGTGGATTAATGTATCGATAGGAGAAAAGAAAAAATGGGATTTCTAAACTCTTGGTTGCAAGGAATTATTACTGCGGTAGTGGTTACCACAATTATCGAGATGATATTACCGAGTGGGAATAGTAAAAAATACATAAAAGTAGTACTGGGGGTATATGTTGTATTTAACATCATTACTCCAGTAATAAATCAATTTTTTCATTCTGATTTTGAATTGTCTTCTATTTTAAATATAGAAGAGTATACGAAGAAAATGGAAACATATGAAGTAAATACAAAGGATATTAAAATAGAAGAAACAAATGAACAAAATATCAAAGAAATTTATCAATCGAATTTAAAAAAAGATATGAAAGCAAAGTTGAAAGAAAAAGGATATGAAGTAAAGCAGATAGAAATGGAAATAGAAAAAGAAGAAAGCTATCAAATTAAGCAAATAAGTTTATTGATTGAAAAAGGAGCAGAAGTAAAAGAAGAAAACATAGAAGAACAAGTAAATATTGCCGAAATTGAAGAAGTAGAAATTAAAATAGGAGGTAGTAAAGAGAAAGAAAAACAAGAAGCGAAAAGCAAGCTGGCAGAAAGAGAAAAGAAGGAAATAAAAGAATATTTAACTTCTGTGTATGAAATAAAAGATATTATTATTTACTAAAGAAAGAAGGGATAAATGATGTTAGAAGAAAAACGAAAGAAATTAAAAGAATTGTTTTCTTTGAAAGGAGAGGGCAACAATAAAAGGAAAATCGAAAATTTGGCTGTTTTTATTGTGATTCTAATCATAACCATTATAATAATGAATACGATATGGAATGGAGATAAAAAAACAAAAAGCAACACACAAAGTAATACAGAAAAAGTATTAGCACAGGTAGATAATAAGCAAGAAAAGAAAGAAAACGAAGATGGTACATTAGAACGAAAGTTAGAAGAAATATTAAAAAAAATGCAAGGCGTGGGAGAAGCAAAAGTGCTATTAACGTATTCTGAAAGTAGTCAAACAGTTGCTATGTATAATGAAGATAGTACTAGAAGTGATACGGAAGAAACCGCATCTCGGTGGACGGAAATAGGAAGATAACACAAAGCTCTAGCAAAAAAGAAGTCATTTACCAAGAAATAGAGGGAGAAAAGGTACCTGTTACGCAAAGTATCGTAAAACCGAAGATAGAAGGAGCAATTATAACAGCAGTAGGAGCAAAGGATAGTACAATAAAAACCAATATTGTGCAAGCAATCGAAGCAGTAACAGGCCTTGCAACACATAAAATTCAAGTATTTGAGATGGCAAATTAATCAAAAAGAGAAAAGGAGGAAGTATTAGATGATGGTGTCTAGTATTAGTGAAAAAATGAAAATCTTAAAAAGAAATCAAATTATTATTTTAGTAATTGCATTAATGTTGGTTTCAGCAGGTTACCTAAATTATACAGCAAATCAGGAAAATACCATAGCAACAAGTGGAGTAGAAGATGGTACACAATATGCGGGAATAGGAGATGCAAAATTAGTGAGTAGTAATGGAATTGTAGAACAAAATGAAGAAGTAGTAGAAAGTAATACCATAATAGAAAACACAAATGAAATACCAAAGGAGAAAAATGAAATTGTAGCAGAAACAAATACAACCGCCAAAGAAGAAACAAAAGAATACTTTTCTTCTTCTCGTTTAAATAGAGAAAATATGTATTCACAGATGATAGAAAGTTACCAAAAAATATTAGAAAATCAATCCATAGGAGAAGCACAAAAAACAATTGCACAAACAGAAATTCAAAATATCAATACCATCAAAAATAAAATTATGATATGTGAAAATTTAATAAAAACAAAAGGAATGGAAGAAGTAATTATTTTTGTTAACGATAAAAGTATTAGTGTTGTGGTAAAAGCAGATAAACTAACACAAGAGCAAATTGCACAAATTCAAAATATCATTGCAAGAGAAATGCAAGTAGAAATTACTAATATACATATTAGTAATAAATAGAATTTAACATAGATATTAAACTTAATATTAAAAAGAAGCAAAAATGAGAGTGACTATTTTTAGGTCACTCTCATTTAAAGATAGCAAAGAATGTAAGGAAGTTAACGATTTACAAAAAATATATTAGAAAAGAGAAGAAAAAGCAACATTTTTTATAAAAAATGCAAAAAGATGTTGTAAAAAATGAAATAATTGATATAATAAATAACATGGAAAAAATGAGAAAAAATTAGGAGGAATTAAAATGGTAAAAAAAGTAGCAATATTAGCAAATGGAGGAGACGTATCAGGGTTTAACGCGGTTATTCGTGCAATTGTAAAAACAGCAGAAAGCAATAACGTAGAATGTTACGGGTTTATTGATGGATATCGTGGTTTATTAAAAAACGATTATATCAAATTAAGCAGTAGCAATACAGCATCAGGTATTTTACAAAAAGGTGGTTCTATTATTTCATCTTCTACCAATGCTAATGTGTTCCATTATAAAGTAGTTGATGAAAACGGAAATGTAACTTACCAAGACTTATCAGAAAAATGTGTACAAAACGTAAAAGAAGATGGATTTGACTGTATCTTTACATTAGGAGGAGACAGCACTCAAAAATCAGCAAGAGACTTTTCCTTAAGAGGAATTAATGTGATTGGTGTTCCAAAAACAATCGATAATGATGTCGCATGTACCGATATTACCTTTGGATACAACACAGCAGTATCTGTTGCAACAGAAGCATTAGATAGACTTCATACCACAGCAGAAACACACCATAGAATTATGGTATTAGAAGTAATGGGAAGAGAAGCAGGATGGATTGCCTTAGAATCTGCGATTGCAGGAGGAGCAGATGTCGCTTTAATTCCAGAAATTCCATATGATATCAACAAAGCAGCAGAAGCAATCAAAAGAAGACAAGCTATAGGTAAAAACTTTAGTATTGTCGTTGTTTCAGAAGGTGCTTTCCCAAAAGGTGGAGAAGTATCAGTAGCAAGTGAACGTGACGGAGGAGCAGGTGTTATCAATATCCAACTTGGAGGAGCAGGAGAAAAAGTAGCAAAACAATTAGAAGAATTAACAGGATTAACAGCAAGATGTACCGTGCTTGGTTATATGCAAAGAGGAGGAACTCCAACCGCATTTGATAGAGTCCTTTCTACTAAATATGGAGCAAAAGCAATGGAACTTGCATTACAAGAAAAATTTAATGTTCTTACAGTATTAAAAGATGGAAAGCTAGACTATGTAGATTTAGAAGATGTAGTAGGAGACAACAAAGAAATAGGAGCAGTACAAGGTGGAACCAAAGAAAGCAATGTTAGAATTGTTACAATGGATCATGATTTAGTAAAAACAGCAAGAAATATTGGCATTAATTTAGGAGAATAAGATTCGAAAGATTTTTGGGACGTACCAAAAAATCTCAAAATAAGAAAGAGGCAAGGAAAATGATTTCCTCGCCTCTTAAAGGTTATGCAGATCAAAGATTACTCATCATCATCTGAGAGAAGCCAACTGCGAATTCTAGATTTGGCAGTTTTCTCCACTTTTCGACCAGCGGTTTTTACCTGTGCAACCGTCTCTTCGCAAGCATCCTTTACTTCCTCCGGAATGACTGCATCGATCCTGTCCTTTGCCTCTTCGTAGCCTTTTTTCAACATGTTCGCAACAGAGTTTTCCAACTTCTCATTGAAGAAACTAATTACACCTTCTGTTTCGGCAACGACAGCAACCAGAGCAGGCCTGTCTTTTTTCTTAGTGTAGGTGTCGATGGCATTTAGAACATTGTCGGCCATTGCACTATACGGAGGATAACTCTTCAGCCGTGCCATAAGAGTACACAAACGCATTAAATCTGTAGTCGAGTCCTCGTCGCCTGTAGCAGAATATAATGCATCAGAAATGCTCTGCAGTTCGTTAACCAGTTCCTGAAGTTCTTTTCTTCTCATAGTCTTTCCCTAACCTTTCTTTTACTATGGTTTACGTTACTGAATTAGTATAACACATTATGTAGAATATGTCAAAAGAATTTTGGGAAAAATTATGTAACTTTATATTGTACTTAGGAAAAATAGACTGAATAAGAAAAGAAGGAATAAAAAGCAAAGATGCCTCCATGTAAGAGGCATCTTCTATAGAAGAGATTAATTTAAATACAGATTTTCCAAGGTTTCGCAAGCCTCAGGAAATTCCATTTTGAAGCTACGATAGCATGATTTAAAGCGTTCAACTCTTGTGTAATAGTTTAAGAAAAGAAAGAAACGTTTTCTAAACCTTAACAATTCAGCAAATGTTCGTGCATAAGCGACCTTATCAGAACGAAAGGTCTGAGACATTAATTTGTCATACAGATATTCCATTCTGTGATTGGCATAGATACGGATGCCGATGATAAAGAGTAGAACGATGAGAGTAACAATGAGAAGTGTTGTCATAGTGGAATCTTCCTTTCTACTTAGTTGTATAAAGATTTTGTAATTTACAGTTAAGATAAATGTGGATACAGAGGTGAGTTAATATAAGTGCTAAAAAGAAAGAACCATACAAAATTAAAATGCTCCGAGCCATAATGAAAAATCTCCCTTCATAATATAATTAATAATTACATATTAACATAAAATAGAAAATAGTCAATTATTTTTATAAAATCATTGAAATATGTGAATTTTTTTGTTAAAATAAAAAAGTAAAATTTTAGTAAATAGAGGAGAAAAATAATGTTAGATTTTAAAGAAATCATTGCACAAGAAATTGAAAAGGCAACAGGATTAGAAAAAGAAGAATTAAAGAGTTATATAGAAATACCAAAAGACACTACAATGGGAGATTATGCGTTTCCTTGTTTTAAACTTGCCAAAGAATTGAGAAAAGCACCACCTGTTATTGCAGAAGAAATCAAAGAAAAATTGAAAATAGAAGCTTCTATTATCAAAAAAATTGAAATTGTAGGTGGTTATATCAATTTTTATGCCAATAATACGAGTCTTGTAGAAAGTGTCTTAAAAGAATATCATGAAAAACAAGAGCAATATGGAAACTCTAAAATAGGAGAAGGAAAAAGTGTAGTAATAGACTACTCTGCACCTAATATTGCCAAGCCATTTCATATAGGACATTTACGTTCTACTGTAATAGGGGGCGCTTTATATAATATTTATAAATTCCTAAATTATCAGGTAACTGGTATCAATCATTTGGGCGATTATGGAACACAGTTTGGAAAGTTAATAGAAGGTTATAAACTATGGGGAAAAGAATATGATGTAGAATCAAATCCAATTGACGAATTAACAAAGATATATATTAGAATTAACGAACTTTGCAAAGAAGACGAACAAGTTTTAGAAAATTGCCGTAATAACTTTAAAAAATTAGAAGACAAAGACCCATACTGTGTAGAAATATGGACTAGATTTAGAGAACTAAGTTTAAAAGAATTCCAAAAAGTTTATGATATGCTAGGAAGCAAATTCGATTCTTGGAATGGAGAAGCTTTCTATTCTGATAAAATGCAAGAAGTGGTAGAGACTTTAGAAAATACAGGAAAGTTAGTACCATCGGAAGGTGCTAGAGTAATTGAATTAGAAAATATGGCACCATGTATTATTGAAAAAACAAATGGTTCTACTACTTATGCTACAAGGGATTTGGCAGCAATTTTATATCGTGCAAGAAATTATAACTTTGATAAAGCTCTATATGTTACTTCTTATGAACAAGTATTACACTTTAAACAAGTATTTGAAGTAGCAAAATTATTAGGAATGGACGAAAAATATACAGATGGATTAGAGCATGTTCCTTTTGGAATGGTGAGGCTAAAAACAGGGAAAATGTCAACCAGAGAAGGAAATATAGTAAAACTAGAAGAATTATTAAATGAAGCAATTACAAGAGCGTTAAAAATAATTGAAGAAAAAAATCCAGAATTAGAAGAAAAAGAAGAAGTCGCAAGAAAAGTAGGATTAGGAGCTGTTATTTTTAATGATTTATCTGCAAGTAGAATTAAAGATGAAATATTTGATTGGGATACTATGCTAAACTTCCAAGGAGAAACAGGTCCTTATATTCAATACATTTATGTAAGAACCAAAAGCGTACTAGAAAAAGCAGGATATGTACCAAACTATGAAGAAATACAAGTTTCAGTTTTATCGGATAAGGCTTCTTTTGAAGTTGCCAAAACGATTTCAAATTTTGAAGAAACACTAAAACAAGTAGCAGATAAAAATGAACCATCGATTTTAGCAAGATACTTAATAGATTTAAGCCAAAGCTTTAGTAGTTTTTACAATGCAAATAAAATTATTGGGGAAGATAAAGACAAACAAGATGCTAGACTATATTTAAGTTATGTAGTAGGGAATATATTAAAAACGGGTGCTAGTTTGCTTGGAATTGAAATGCCAAATAGAATGTAAAAATATTAGACAGACATATGTAATACAATAGTGATAAAAGATAAATAATAAGAAATAAGCTGATTTTATAATTGGCTTATTTTTGTTTTTTTGATTATTAAAATAGATTTTATACTTTGAAATATGAAATATTAGAATAAAATCTATGAATTAAAATTCTTCTTTTGTGAAATGAGTATTAAGATAAAGCATGTCTACTTAAATTAGAATTACCTTTGCCTTTTATCATTTTCTTATACCAATCAGAACCTTCAATAATACCAAGTCTTACATCATGATCAAAGAATTTGTTTTCAAAGTGTTCTATTTTTTTATCATATTCTTCATGCTTTTCAATATTCGCAGAAGCATAATCTAATAGTAAATCTAATTTTTCACCATGTTCTTTTTGAATTACAGTACAAATATTTTCTACTGATTGAAGTCTTTGATTAATAGAATTAATATCTTTTTTTAATTCAGAATAGATAGAATTCATATCACTTTTCAATTCATCATGCATAGCATTCATATCGCTTTTCAATTCATCACGCATAGCATCCATATTACCTTTTAATTCTTCTTTCCAATCAGATAAAAGTTTAACTAATTCAGAATCTACCACACACATTCCTCCTTTCAATTTAATGTCTGTCTAATATAAAAGAAGTATAACACAATGCTTCATGAAATACAAGAAAAATCGTAAGACAAATCCTCCTAAAAAATGACAAAAAATAGTGACAAAAATAATGATTGCAAAAAAAAACATAGTACGGTATAATGAAAAAGTAAAATTATCAAAGGAGAAAAACGATGTCAAACCATACGAGAAAAATTATTTTCACAATCTTAATTTTGTTGAATTGTATGACTATATTTTATTTTTCAAATCAAATAGCAGATGATTCTGGGAGACAAAGCAGTAGAGTAGTTGGAATTATATTAAAATTAATCCCTTTTATCAATGATAGGCAAGAGCCAGATAGGACGATGATAATAGAAACAATTTTAACACCAATTGTACGCAAAATGGCACACTTTTCAATATATGCTATGCTAGGAATACTGACAATGAATTATATGGATACAATAGAAGGAAAAAAGACATCTAAAAAAGCAATTTATGCACTTATGTTTTGCTTTTTGTATGCTATGACAGATGAATTTCATCAATATTTTATTTCAGGAAGAAGTGCAGAAATACGTGATGTGTTAATCGATTCTTCTGGAGCATTAATGGGAATTTTGCTTACAATAGGAGCCATAAGAATAATAAAAAAAGTTAAAAACAATATAGAAAGGAAACATGTTAGTTAAAAGCTAGCATAAGAAAAGAAAGATGAAGGAAAAAGTAGATATATTACTTGCAACCTATAATGGAGAAAAATATATAAAAGAGCAAATAGAAAGTATTTTAAATCAAACTTATCAAAATATACAAATTATCATTTCAGATGATTGCTCAAACGATGGAACAAGACAAATTTTAAAAGAGTATGAGAAAAATGATAAAATAAGAGTATTCTATCAAGAAAAGAATTTAGGCTATGTCAAAAACTTTGAATTTCTTCTACATCAGGTAGAAAGTGATTTGTATATGCTAGCAGATCAAGATGATGTATGGAAAAAAGAGAAGATAGAAAAGTCAGTAAAAAAATTGCAAGAAGAAAATTTGGACTTGGTATTTGGAGATTTAGAAGTAGTAGATGAAAAGTTAAACACTATCTGTAAATCCTACAATCAATATATGCATTTAAGTAGGAAAATAGAAAAATATAGCAAAGATTATCGTCTGCAATATTTGTATAATTGTATGACTGGATGTACCATCCTTTCTAAGAAAGAGTATTTAGATAAAATCTTACCATTACCAACAAATTCAAAATATATGATACATGACTATTGGATTGGACTTATTATAAGCTTAAATGGAAAAGTGGGCTATTTAAAGGAACCCTATATTTTATATCGACAACATGGAAATAATCAAGTGGGAATTGTAAAAGCAAGCCATAGTCTTAGCAAACTAAGTCAAGTAAGAGATTTATCGATTAAAATGAAAATAGGTATTTTTGAAACCTATGTGGAAAAGGAAGAATTCTTTCCAGAAAAGTTAAGGAAGCAAAATAGAGAGGTATTAGCATATTTGCAAATGTTGCAAAACAAAAAGAATATTAATGGAAAAAATTGGTCTATCTTTTATCAAATATTTAAAACAGAATCGATGAGGCAATTTGTGTTAAATTTTATGGTATTAAATATGCCAATTATTGTAAAACCAATATTTGCGATTCGATATCAAATGTTGAAGCAAATAGGAAAAAGAAAGTAATGATAAAACTACTCTTTTTATTATTTATATGGAAAAATAATTTGGTACATAAAGTGAAGAAAGTAAAATTATGTAAAAAAATGTACAAATAAATAAAAAATTATAGTAAACATATTTACAAATAAATTCCAACAGTGCTATAATAAATGATAAGGGAAAATAAATTAAATGAGATAGGATATATGGGGGGAATGTTAAAATGTATCAATGTGTTAAAAGAGCAATAGACATGATGTTTGCGTTGCTACTTTTAATTTTTGCGTCAATACCAATGCTAATAGTAGCAATTGCGATAAAACTAGAAGATGGAGGCCCTGTTATTTATAAATCAAAAAGAATGGGAAAAGGGTTAAAAACGTTTAATACTTATAAATTTAGATCAATGAAAACGAATCGTGAAGAATTACATAGTAAGTTATCCCATGAACAGATGGTAACAAAGGTAGGAAGGTTTATTAGAAAGACAAGTTTAGATGAGTTACCACAGTTGTTTAATGTATTAAAAGGTGAAATGAGTTTTATTGGACCAAGACCATGGATTCCAGAATATTATGAGTGGTTTACAGAGGAACAGAAAAAAAGAGTGGATGTGTTACCAGGAATTTCAGGATTAGCACAAGCAAAAGGAAGAAATGGAATTAATATTTTTAAGAAGATAGAGTATGACTTGGAATATGTTGAACATATGAGTTTGTGGATGGATATTAAGTGTATTTATTTAACCATTGTAACGGTGTTAAAAAAAGATAGTGCTGAAATATCAGAGCAAGGAATAAAGCAAGAAATTGAAGAATTGAAACATCAAGAACTATATACAAAAGTAGTATAATAAAAGGGGAAAAAATGGAAGAAGATTTAATTAGTATTGTAGTACCAGTATATCATGCAGAACAATTTTTAAAAGACACAATAAAAACAATAAAAGAACAAACATATAAAAATTGGGAATTAATTTTTATAAATGACTGTTCACCAGACAAAAGTGTAGAAATAATACAAAAGGCAATGAAAGAAAACAAGAAAATTAAATTATTGCAGTTAAAAGAAAATTCAGGTGCAGCAGTGGCAAGAAATACAGGAATACAAGAAGCAAAAGGAAAATATCTTGTATTTATTGATGCAGATGATTTATGGGAAAAAGAAAAGCTAAAAAAGCAAATTGAGTTTATGAAAAATAAAGATTGTGCTTTTAGTTTTACATCCTATGAATTTGCAGATGAAAAAGGAATAGGAAACGGAAAGATAGTAAGAGTTCCTGAAAAGATAAATTATAAACAAGCATTAAAAAATACCACTATTTGGACATCAACTGTTATGTTTGATGTAGAAAAATTAGGAAAAGAATTAATCCAAATGCCAAACGTAAAAAGAGGACAAGATACAGCTACATGGTGGAAAGTTTTAAAACAGATACCATATGCTTATGGAATGGATGAAGTATTATCTTATTATAGAAGAACAAATGATTCATTATCTTCTAATAAAATAAAGGCATTAAAGAGGACATGGAGTTTATACCGAAAAGTAGAACATTTAAATATAGTTTATAGTTTTTATAATTTTTGTTGGTATGTTTTAAATGCAATAAAAAGGAGAATATAAATGTTAAAAAAAATAATAAAATCAATGTTAAGTTTTTTTAATAAAATATCAAATAATAAATTAGGTAGTACCATTTTATATATTGTAAGAACACACCAAATTCCACACTATAAAAATCCAAGAAATTTTAATGATAAAACAATGAATTTAAAATTTTCTTATAAAAATAATGATTTGGTAGTAAAATGTACAGATAAATATGAAGTAAGAGAATATATAAAAGAAAAAGGTTGTGAAGAAATATTAAACGAATTGTATGGAGTTTATAAAGGAGTAAATGAAATAAATTTTATGGAGTTACCAAACAAATTTGCTTTAAAATGTACTCATGGTTGTGCTTATAATAGTATTTGTTCAAATAAAAACGAATTAGATATAGAAAAAACAAAAAACAAACTAAATAATTGGTTAAAAGAAAAATATGGTTGGGCTACTGGAGAACTTC
This sequence comes from uncultured Clostridia bacterium, assembly GCA_949155365.1. GTDB lineage: Bacteria > Bacillota > Clostridia > TANB77 > CAG-508 > UMGS1663. The sequence continues at coordinate 30,470 of CASCUT010000011.1, read as the reverse complement.
ATTACACAAAAATAGAACCAAGAATTATATGTGAAAAATATTTATGCGATGAAAATGGAAAAATGCCGATAGATTATAAAATATATTGTTTAAATGGGAAGGCAGTAGGAATATTAACTTGTACAGAAAGAGAAGAAGGACTAAAACGAAATTTTTATGATTTGAATTGGAATGAATTACTTTATATAAAAGATAAATATAGAAACAAAAAGAAAATAGAAAAACCTAAGAACTTAGAAGAAATGATTAAATATGCTGAAATCTTATCAAAAGATTTCAAGTTTGTTAGAGTTGATTTGTATAATGATAACGGAAAAATTATTTTTGGTGAATTAACATTTACACCGGCTTGCTGTTGCAATAAAATTTATAATCAAATAGGAAATCGTGAATTAGGGAAAAAATTGGAAATATAATATAAAATTTAGGAGAAAAAATGAAAATAGAAGTATTAGTATCTACTATGAATTTAGAAAATCCCCAAAATTTATTGGAAGAAATGAATATTGATAAAACGGTGATAATAAACCAAGTACAAGAAAAAAAGTTACAAGATATTACCGTTGGTGAAAATAGATGTTATTCTTACCAAGAGAAAGGATTAAGTAAAAGTAGAAATAAAGCTATAATGCATAGTGATGCAGATATTTGTATAATAGCAGATGATGACTTGAAATATGAAGATAACTATGAAAAAATAGTAGAAGAAGGGTATAAAAAATATCCAGATGCAGATATTATTGCTTTTCATGTTGATAATGTGAATAAAAAACTACAAAAGGCAATAAGAAAAGAAGGAAAAATCAATTTTATTACTAGTATGAAAATTCAATCTGTACAAACAACATTTAAGAGAAAATCGATTATTGATAATAGTATAAAATTCAATGAGATGTTTGGAGCAGGAGTAGAGTTATATTCAGGAGAAGAAAATATTTTTTTGTCAGATTGTATTAAAAATAGACTGAAAATATATTATATTCCTAATAAAATAGCTACTATTCAAGATAATAATTCTACTTGGATGAAAGGACATGATAGACAATATTTTAATGCTAAAGGTGCTACCTTTTATGCTATATCAAGTACATTATATTGTTTCTTTATCATACAATATGCAATTAGAAAGCGAAAAAGGTATAAAAAAGAAATGAGTGTTCTTAATGCAATAAGATATATGTGCGAAGGGGTAAAAAAATATAAAAAGGAAAAAAGAGGTTAACATATGTTAAGTAAAACAATAAAAGTTTTAAAAAATAATATAAGAATATTAAAAGATATTTTTAGAACTACTAAGAAAAAGAAAATACAAGTAATAAAAGAAATAATAAAGTATAAGAAAAAATATGAAATAAATATAGAAGATTATTTGTCTTTTCAATTTTATAACATGGAAGAAGATCAAATTGCTACTTTTTTTACTTATCAAATGAATAACAAATTAATAGATAAGAGTAATGAGAAGTCTAAAAAATATATCTTTAATGATAAAGAATTATTTGATATTATTTTTGATGATTATTTAGGAAGAGAATGGATTAGCAATAAAAGTATTTCATATGAAGAATTTGCTGAATTTATAGAAAATAAAGAATTTTTATTTTATAAAAAAGTAAATGGTAGTAGGGGAATAGGTGCAAAAAGAATAGATATATTAGCATATAATGGAGATATAGAAAGGCTCTATAATGATATAAAGGCATTGGATAAAGGAATTGTAGAAGAACATATTGTTGCACATAAAGATATCAATAAAATTTGCGATACAGGATTATCAACTATTCGAGTTGTCACACTAAATCAAAATGGAAAATGTAAAATATTACATGGTGTGTTTATGATAATAAATGGTGATATTGTTAATTGTGAAGTAACAGGTGGAGGCCTATCTGCATGTATTAATGTACATACTGGTATTGTTGAAACAGATGCGGTAGATGTTAAAAGGAATTTTTATGAAACACATCCAATTAGTGGGGAAAAAATAAAGGGATTTCAAATACCATATTGGGAAGAAGTTGTTCAATTAGTAAACAAAATATACGATAAAGTACCTGGTATTAATTATGTGGGATGGGACATTGCCATAACGGAGGATGGACCGATTGTAATAGAAGGAAACGCTTCTTGGCCTTCACATAGAATATGGCAAATACCATATTTAAGGGAAAAAAGAGGAAAAAAACAAGAAATGAAACAGAAACTAGCAGAGAGTTAAAAACGATTGGTAAAAGAAGATGTTTTTGAATTAAGATATAGTAAGAAATAGATAGCGATTAGCAACTAATAGGAGATAAATATATGGAAAATGAAAAGATAGATTTTGTTATATTATGGGTAGATGGAAATGATGAAAATTGGAGAAAAGAGAAAGAAAAATATGAACAAAATACTAATACATCAGAAGAAAATATAGATAAAAGAGAAATTAGATATAGGGATTGGGATAATTTACAGTATTGGTTTAGAGGAATAGAAAAATTTGCTCCATGGGTAAATAAAATTCACTTTATTACCTGTGGACATCTTCCTAAATGGCTAAATACAAATCATCCTAAATTACACATTGTAAAGCATTTGGATTATATGCCAAAAGACTGCTTACCGACTTTTAACTCAAACGCAATAGAATTATTAATTCATAAAATTGAAGGATTGGAAGAAAAATTTGTTTTATTTAATGATGATCTATTTATTACTAAGAAAGTTAAACCAACGGATTTCTTCAAAAAAGGAAAGCCATGTAATACAATGGCATTTACTTCCATAATTCCAATAGCGAATCAAAAACATTATAAAACGGTTTCAAATAATATGGAAATAATCAATAGAAATTTTAATTTTAAACAATCAGTAAAACGTAATTTTGGGAAATATGTATCGTTAAAACAAAGAAGATATATATTAAAAACATATCCACTTTTTATATATAACAAATTTGTAGGTTTTTCAAATTTTCATTTACCATTAAGTTATTTGAAAACAACATTTAAGGAAGTATGGAGTAAAGAAGAAAGTATCCTAAATGATACAATACATAGTAGATTTAGAAACTATGAGCAAAATGTAAATCATTGGTTGTTCAATTATTGGCAATTTGCAAGTGGGAATTTTCATCAAAAAAGTTTAAAATTTGGTATTAATATTTTAATTAATGATAAAAAAGTTCCAACATTAATAAGAAGACAGAAATATAAAGTTCTTGGACTAGGAGATTCTGAACAAATAGAGAATTTTGAAGAAGTAAAAAGAAAAATAATAGAAAATTTTGAAAAAATATTACCTGAAAAAAGCAATTATGAACAATAAGAAAGGGAAAGAAAATGAAAATAAATTTATGTTTTGTAACAGATGACTCTTATGCAATGCCAACATGTATTACAATTAGCTCCATTTTAAAAAGCAAAAAAGAAAGTACTATTTGTCATATATATATTTTGTGTAAAAACGTAAGTAAATATAAAAAAGATAAATTTAATCAATTGAATACAGATACGTTTATCATAGAAAACATTGATGTACAAGAAATAGAAGATTTTTCTAAATATAAAATAGAAGGAATTCCTGCAACACCAACATCGATATATAAATTTTTCATACCAGATATATTAAAAGAAGTGAAGAAAGTTTTGTATCTGGATGGAGATATTATTGTACAGAAAGATTTAGAAGAATTATATAATGCTAATATAGGTACTCATTATATAGGAGCAATAAAGGATACAAATGGATTAGATCATAGAGTTTTTACTAAGAGAAACTATCAATACTTCAATTCTGGTGTAATGCTCATGAATTTAGAAAAAATGAGAGAAGACAAGCTATCACAAAAATTATTGGAATATAGAAAAAATGGATATAATAAACTAATGGATCAGGATACTTTTAACTATATATTAAAAGATTCTGTTTCCTTATTGCCTTTTAAGTACAATACACAAATGAATACACTTTCTAGTGTATTACAGAAAAATAGGAATTATAGTATTGAAAATTTAAAATTATATTGGAATATTCCAAATGAAATAGCAACAATTAGACAAATATTTGAAAATGCTACAATTTTGCATTATACTACAGCTAAACCATGGAAATTTTATGATGGATATGGAAATGATGTATGGTATAAAAATTATATAAATAGTCCATATGGTGAGGAAAATATAGATAGACAAAGTTATTATGTTTCGAAAATAATAAATTCAACTACATATCAAATAGGGAAAAGGGTAACCTATCCATTTAAATACTTAAAAAAATTTTTTTCCAAGAATAAGAATAAGAAATACAAAAAATTTTTAACTACTTTTATAAAACAATAAGGGAGAATTTAAATGAATAAAATAGGCAATGTAAAACTAAATGTTCTTATCTTTTATTTTAGTTATACCTTAATACTAATGGGGGTAATGTTTAGACAAGTATATGGAATTAGTGGTTTGTTAGAAAAAATAACACAAATTAGCATGGTGTTATTATTAGTTAATTGTGTCATAAATATAAATAAAATAAATATAAAAAAAGTTTTGATTTTATATCTTGTCATTTTGTTGGCGACTATTACTAAAATAGTAACAGGAACAAATACAATATTAATTATGTGTTTGTTAATTATTGGTTGTAGAAACATTGAACTTAAAAAAATCATTAAATATGACTTGTGTATAAAAATACCATTTCTTGTTATTGTATGTATTTTGTATTTTCTTGATTTAACAAATGTTAATTTGCATTATAGAAATGGAATAGTAAGACACTCTATGGGATTTTCTAATCCAAATGTATTTAGCACATTTATATTGGCTATTGTAGTAGAATATTTATATTTACGAGATAAAAAAATAAATATTAGGGATTTTATTATTGCAATTGGAGCAATTTTTGTTATTGACTATTATGCAGATAGTAGAACGCAAATTTTAAGCCTAGTAGCTGTAACTATACTATTATTTGTTAATAAAAATACAAAGAAGATATTATTTAATAATAAGATAGTAAATTTTATCACAGCTAACATATTTATTATATTAGCAATAGCTAGTTTAATGCTAACATACTCTTATAGACAAGGAAATGAAAAAATATATGTGCTAAATGAAATAGCGTCTGGGAGAATAAGAAGAATGGCTGAAATTTCTGAAAAATATGATATAAATCTGTTTGGAAATAAACTAGAATTAGTAACCTCTTTACAGGCAAAATTAACAGGAAAAGAACAAGTTGCGTTAGATAATGTATACATGTATTCTGTATTATCTTATGGAATAATACCTTTTATAGGTATATGCATATTAGCAAGAAAGTACATGAAAAATACAATTAAAGAAAAAGAAGATGTATTAAGAGCAATTATGCTGATTTTTTTAATAGCAGGTTTAATGGAACGATTCTGTATTGAGGTGCAATGTAATATATTTTTATTATATTTTTCACATATTCTTTACGAAAATAAAGAAAGTATAAAAAGGAAAGAGGAAATAGAAGGAGAATCAGAGTATTTGGGAGGATGAAAATGAAACGAACCAAAAATGCAATAAGGAATATAATATTTGGTTTTATCAATAGAGCAGTAGTACTACTAGGGCCTTTTATAATAAGAACAGTACTAATAAAACAATTGGGTTCAGAATATTTGGGGTTAAGTAGTTTATTTACTTCTATTTTACAGGTATTAAACTTAACTGAATTAGGTTTTAGCAGTGCAGTTGTATTTAGTATGTACAAGCCAATTGTTGAAAAAGATACAACTACCATTTGTGCATTAATGAATTTTTATAGAAAAGTATATCGAATGATAGGATGTGTTATTTTATTTATTGGAATTATGATAACACCATTTATGAAATATTTGATTAGTGGTTCCTATCCAGATGATATTAATATATATATATTGTATTTTATATATTTATTTAATACTTCTATTACTTATTTTTTGTTTGCTTATAAAAGTGCTTTACTTACAGCACATCAAAGAAGCGATATAATGAGTAATATTCATACAATAACATATATATTACAATATACGATTCAAATACTTGCTATTTATTTGTGCAAAAATTACTATGCCTATGTTATTGTAATACCATTAACAGCCATATTAAACAATATATGGTGTGCATATAGAGTAAATAGAATGTATCCAGAATATTTGCCAAAAGGAAAAATAGATGAAAATACCATAAATAGTATAAAAAAGCAAGTAGGAGGATTGATGATACAAAAGATATGTTCAACAACCAGAAACTCTTTAGACTGTATTTTTATATCAGCTTTTTTAGGTTTAAATATGGTGGCAATTTATAGTAACTATTATTCTATTATGAACTCTATTATTGGAATGTTAAGTATTGTGTATACAGCAATTGTTCCAGGAATAGGTAATAGTATAGTGATGGAAAGTGTAGAGAAAAACTATGCAGATATGAACAAATTTAACTTTATTTATATGTGGATTGCAGGTTGGTGTACAATATGTTTAGCATGTTTGTTTCAACCATTTATGAAGATATGGATGGGAGAGCAATATATGTTTACTTCCTATACCATAGTAATATTATTATGTATGTATTTTTATGCATTGAAAATGGGAGATATAAGAGCTGCCTATTCTGATGCAAAAGGACTATGGTGGGAAAATAAATATCGAGCAATTATAGAATCTATTGCAAATGTTCTTTTGAATTGGTTATTGGTTAAAAAATTTGGAGTGGCAGGAATTATAGCAGGAACATTGATATCATTATTAGTGATTAATTTTGGATATGGTTCACAGATATTATTTAAATATTATTTTGGAAAGAAAAGAATATGGGAATACTTTAAAAACCATATCCTATATGCAGTTGTAACATTTGGCATACTAACAATCACTTGTTGGATATGCAATAGTATAACAATAGATGGAATAATGGGGATAATAGTAAAAATGTTGATATGTTTTATTGTACCCAACATAAGTTATCTATTAATTTATGTTAAAACAAAAAGATTTGAAGAAGCAAGGAAATTTATTGTTCAAATTTTAAAGAAAAGGAGAGCAGAAATATGAAAATAGCAATAGCAGGAACAGGATATGTAGGCTTATCCTTAGCTACATTATTGAGTCAAAACAATGAGGTAATAGCGTTAGATGTTATACCAGAAAAAGTAGATATGATTAATCAAAGAAAGTCTCCTATTAAAGATGAAAAAATAGAAGAATTTTTTAAAGAAAAAAACTTAAATTTAAAAGCAACTTTAGATTATAAAGAAGCCTTTGAAGGTGCAGAATATATTATTATAAGTACACCAACAAATTACGATGATGAAAAGAATTTTTTTGATACTTCAAGCGTAGAAGATATTATTCAAAAAGTAAAAAACATGCAAATAAACACAACAATGGTAGTAAAGTCAACTGTGCCAGTTGGATTTGTTAAAAATATGAAAGAAAAATATCAGATTGACAATATTCTATTTTCTCCAGAATTTCTAAGAGAAGGAAAAGCTTTATATGACAATTTATATCCATCTAGAATTATTGTAGGAGAAAAAAGTAAAAGGGCAGAAAAATTTGCAGAATTACTAAAAGAAAGTGCAGTCAAAAAAGATATTGTTGTTAAATTTATGGACAGTACAGAAGCAGAGGCAGTAAAATTATTTGCTAATACATATTTGGCTTTACGAGTTGCTTATTTCAACGAGCTAGATACATATGCTGAAATAAAAGGATTAGTTTCAAAAGATATTATAGAAGGCGTTGGATTAGATCCAAGAATAGGGGACCATTACAATAATCCATCTTTTGGATATGGTGGATATTGTTTACCAAAGGATACGAAACAATTATTAGCTAATTATGATCATGTGCCACAAAATTTAATTAGAGCAATTGTGAGATCCAATGGTACAAGAAAAAAACATATAACAAAAATGATTATGAAAAAAAATCCAGAGGTTGTTGGAATCTATAGATTAACCATGAAGATGGACTCGGATAACTTTAGAGCAAGTGCTATCCAAGGTATTATTGAAAGATTAAAGAAAGAAGATATTAAAATTATTATTTATGAACCAACATTAAAAGTAGAAGAATTTAATGGGTGCAAAGTAATCAATGATTTTAAAGAATTTTCTGATTATAGTGATGTTATTTTAGCAAATAGATTTGAGAATGTTTTAGAAAAAGTAAAAGACAAAGTGTATACAAGAGATGTATATAGTAGAGATTAACAAAAAAGAATAATTCAAAAAGAATTATTCTTTTTTATAGCAGAAAATCTTACAATCATATGACTTATTTGTTACATTTTTGTAATAATACTAGACAAAAAAGAAAAGTTTATATAACATATAAGTTATATAAAAGTAATAAATATGAATACAATCCATAAAAAAGAAAGGGTACGGATGAAAAGAAAAGTAAAACGAAATTATCGAGCGAGAGCCTTTATTGTATTATGTATTACAATAGCAATTATATGCTTGACATTAAATTGTTTAAAAAGTGAGAAAATTACAATAGAAAAAAGAGTAAGTGACAGAATGCAAGAAGATGATTATCAATTAGATATAATGGAAGTAAATGAAGAATATGGGAACAAAAACAATATAGAAGAGAAGAACAATAAAAATATTGATACATTTTCAATTGAAACAGCTGAAGCAGAGACAACTAACACTAATATACAAAGAATAGGACAAGAAGAAATAAAAAAAATAAAGCCACATATTGATAGTGAAACAAAGGTGAAATATATAACTTATGAAGATGTTGGTAATGTACAAAATGGAGAAGATTGTTATGCTATTATAAAAGAAACACATGAGATAGCAAATCAAAACAACTATCAAGTAAGAGCCACTTTAAATGAATACCACATATATGGGGTAAATAGTACAAAACCAATTTATATTAAAACAAATACAGATTGGAATGGAGCGAAATTTATAATACATGATGAAGAAATTATAAATTATGATTCAAAAAATTATGCATTATTTGAAATAAGTCCCACCCAAAGTAGTATTACAATAACAGATGAGGCTATATTATCTCAAATTAAATTAGCAAAGAAAACCCAAAAAATAGAACAGTTAAAAGGATATGGAAATTGCTTATGTATTATATATAATGAGAACAAAAAGCAATTTATAAGAAGTGGCACGAATCAAAATGTTGGTGCATCGCAAGAAGATGTATTTCGAATAGACAATGAAGGAAATATATTAAATGATATAAAATGGGATTTCGAACAGATTACAAGTATAAAGCTAGTAGCAATTCCAGAAGAACAAATATTAATACAAAATGGAAATTTTCAAACAAATTTAGATAAAAATCAATATGAACAAACTTCTGGATATTGGAATAGAAATATTAGATGTACCAGAAGTAATACCATCTTGAAAAATATTAATCATACATTAGATAATGAAAATAATTTAGGTGGACCTTATTTGGGTTTTTTAAGGATTTCCTATGTGTCGGATGTAGAATTGCAAGAATGTAAATTAGTGGCACATAAATATGAAAAGGCATCTAATTATGATTTGATTTTAGAACATTCCACTAATATTCTATTAAATAAAGTAACATGTGACAATATAGAAAAAGGAGATAGGTGGGGAATTACAGGAACAAATTATACAAAAGATATTACTTACAAAAATTGTATACTAAATAGAATAGATGCACATTGCGGAGTTCATAATTTAACAATAGAAGATTGCACAATAGGGGTAAAAGGAATAACGCTTAATGGAACTGGAAAGCTGAAAATACTTAATACTACTAAAATAGGTGGAAGTTCTTTTGTTGAATTACGTTCAGATTATGGAAGTACTTGGGATGGTAATATTCAAATTGAAAACTGTCAATATCAAAATAGCAATAAAGCTAATAGGATTATTGCACATAAAGTGATATACGAAGAAGAGGGGAAGCCACACAATTATGGATATGAAACCGTAATTCCCAATATTTATATTGATGGTTTACAAATACAGGATAGTAATAAAACAAATGAAAATATATACATTTTTTATAATGATACCATTTATACTGGAAACGAAGAAGGGAATTTAAAACAAGCAGGATATGAATTACCGCAGGAAATAATAGTAAAGGATTATGAAATAAATACGCAAAAAGCAATAAAAGCATTTTATCAAGATTTTGAAGAACTTTCAAATGTTAAAATACAAATCGATATTCCAAATAGACCAAGACTACAAATGAAAACAGAAAACAACATAGAATATATAAATGGAGAATTAACCAATCAAAACATATCATTAAAATTAGAAACAAAAGACAAAATACAAAATGAAATACAAATAAATGGACAAGCAATTGAAGAAAAAGAAACAACGCTAAAAGAAACAGGGAATTATCACATTATTGTTACTTCAATAGACAGTGCTGGAAATACCATACAAGATCAATATGAAGTAAAAATAGATAAGAAACCGCCTACTATTACTGGAATAGAACAAAACAAAATTTATGAGAAAAATGTGACTCCAAAAGTAGAAGACGAAAATTTGCAATCGGTTACACTACGTTACAATGGGAAAATAATGGAAGATTATAAAATAAATACTCAATTAACAAAAGAAGGTAAATATCAAATAGAAGCAATGGATAAAGCGGGAAACAAAACCAATATTTCTTTCGAAATACAATATCCAGATAAAATAGAAAACATAACACAATATAAAGTAAAAGAAAAATACATTTTAGGAATTTCACCAACTACAACAAAACAACAATTTTTAAAGAATGCAACATTAAATATGAAACTTAAAATATATCACGAAAATAAAGAAATAGGAGAAAATGAAATACTAAAAACAGGCGATAAAATACAAATTAACAACCAAATCTATACTTTAATTGTAAAAGGAGATTTATCAGGAGATGGAAAAACAAACATAACAGATATTATGCAAGTAAAACGTCATATCATTTCAAAAACAGAAATAACACAGGAAAAGAGAATGGCAGGAGATATAAATAGTGACGGAAAAATAGATATCAAAGATGTTATGCTAATGATAAGAATGACAATTAGTACTTAAAACAGCAAGAGAAAAAATCAAAAAATAATAGGAAACAATAAAGAATAATTACTAGTTAATTATTCTTTATTTATATAAAAAACGAATATTACGACAATATATTTTCTACATTACATTTTTGTAACAATTATTGACAAAAAATACGAATATGTATAATATTTTAATATGTAAAAACAACAATAAGAAAAAGGAGAAAAAGCAAATGAAAAAAGTAAAAGTAGGAATTATATTATTATTAGCAATATTGTTAATATCAATAAATTGTTATGCAACTGTTCCAAACTGGAAAATAGCGATAAGTACAGAAAAACAAGAAATAGTAAAAACACAAGAACTAGTTAAAATAGACATTACTCTAGAAGACTATGAAGGAGATGGCATTTTAGGTTATGAGGGAAAACTAGAATATGATAAAAACATATTTGAAACAGTTACAATAACAGCATTAAATGACTGGGATGCTATAAATTATGATAAAACAACAAACAAATTTATGTCCACTACAACAGCGGCCAAAAAAGGCACTAAAATAGCACAAATCACGTTGAAATTAAAAAGTAATATAACAGCAAAGACAACAGAAGTTGCAATCAAAAACTTGGCCTTTTCGGATGGAGATAACGATAAAACAGAAGAAAAAATAATTACATATCATTTTCCTTACAACGAAGAAGAAACAACACCAGACAAAATACCAGATACAAATGATAAAACAGAACCAGAGAAAAAACCAGATGTACCAAAAATTGATACTACAACAGGAACAAAACAACCAAATACACAAACAACAAATAAAGAAACAACAGAAGATAAAACAAAAGCACAAACACGTATTCCACAAACAGGAACAACGCCAATAGGAATCATTACAGTAATAGCAATTGTGATATGTAGTATAATAGGGTATAAAAAATATCATTCAATTCCTTTAAAATAAAGGAAATAGGGGTTGCAATAAATGCAACTCTTATTTTATCAAAAATAAAACAAGAAAATACAATAATTCCTTGAACAAAACCACACAAAATGATATAATAATTTAGAAATAAAATAAAAAGGGAGAGAAACATGGAAGAGTTAGATTTAAAAGAATTATTTAACATATTTTGGAGTAGAAAAATCTATATTATGATTATTACAGCAATTTTTATCGTGATAGGTATTATCTATAGTTACATATTTGTAAAACCAGATTATCAATCCATTACTACTATTATTTTGGCACAATCCTCAACAACAAAACAAGAAGAAACTATTACAACAACAGACTTAACACTAAACCAAAAATTAGTATCAACTTATAGTGAGTTAATTAGAAGTAAAACCATTTTAAGTGATGTAATAAACCATCTACAACTAGATAAAACAGAAACTTCATTAAAAAGTCACATCACTGTAAGTGCAGTAAAAGACACAGACCTAATTCAAATTAGAGTAACAGACAAAGACCCAGAAACAGCTAAAATGATAGCAAGTGAAGTAGCCAATGTATTTATCGACAAAGTAGCAAATGGTGTATATCACATTAACAATGTCCAAGTATGGGACAAAGCAGAAGTACAGAACACACCATATAATATCAACCATGGAAAAGACCTAATCATATTTGCGTTTATTGGAATAGTAGTATCCAGTATTTATGTACTAGTTGCCAACATGCTAGACACAACTGTAAAATCAAAAGAAGACATCGAAAAACGACTAGGATTATCCGTATTAACCACCATTCCATTATGTGATTTTGATTATATTTTAAAAGCAACCAAAGGAGGCAGAAGATAATGAAAAAAGAAATTATTACCTTTAAAGAGCCAAAATCTCCAGTATCAGAAGTATTTAGAACATTAAGAACAAACATCCAATTTATGAACACAAAAAAAGGACTAAAATCAATCGTAGTTACTAGTACCTCACCATCAGAAGGGAAAAGTTGGGTAACAGCAAACCTAGCAGTTACTTTTGCACAAGCAGGAAAAAAAGTAGTGTTAATTGATTCAGATATGAGAAAAGGAAGACAATTTTCTATTTTCGGAGTATCACCTACCCCAGGACTTTCTAACTATTTATCTGGAATTAACTCAAAAGGAGAAGATAGTGATCCTAATATTATGTCTTATGTAAAAGAAACAGAAGTAAAAAATCTTTACTTAATACCAGCAGGAAACATTCCACCAAACCCATCTGAGCTTTTAGTATCTGACCAAATGATGGAAGCCATTATATCCTTACAAAAGGTATTTGATTTAATTATATTTGATGGAACTCCAAGTAATTTAGTAACCGATGCCATCATTATATCACGCTATGTAGACACTACAATGATTGTAACTTCCTACAAACAGACCAAAATGGATGCATTAGAAAAAATAAAAAAAGATATTGAAAATGTAGGAGGGAAAATTGCAGGTGTTGTTATTAACAAAGTGCCAATTAGTCAAAAAGAGTACTATGATTCTTACTATTATGGTAGTATGACGATGAAAGACAGAAGAAGAACTACTACTAGACACCAAATTGCCAAAGAAGAAGAACTAAAAATAGAACGAAAAAAAGAAGAAATAAAAGCAAAAACTGGCGAAATTCTAAAACAAAATAGGGAAATAGAAAACAAACCAAGAACATCTACTATTTTTGACTTTGAAAAAGAAGATGATGATACCTTAGAAAAGGAAAAACAATAAGTAAAATAAAAAACAGATGACATTGCTAAGAAAAATAGAAAAGGAAGAGAAAAGCATGATAGATATACATTCCCATATTATATTTGAAGTCGATGACGGTGCCAAAAGTTTAGAACAATCGATAAAAATATTAGAAGAGGCAAAAAAAGAAGGCTTTGAAAAAATAATAGTAACGCCACACTATATAGAAGGATACTATGAAAAAGACAAAAAAGAAATAGAAAACCGAATCGGAACAATAAAAGAAGAATTGAAAAAAGTAAATTGTTCTATTGAAATATTACAAGGCAATGAAATTTATATTACAGATCAAATAAATGAATTACTAGAAAAAGAGAAAGCAAGTACCTTAAATAACAAACAATATGTATTATTTGAACTACCATTAAATGCAGAGACTATGAACCTAACAGAAGTAGTGTATCAAATTTTAGAAAAAGGAAGAATTCCTATTTTAGCACATCCAGAAAGATATCCATTTGTACAAAAAGATCCAAACCAATTACTACCTTTAATAGAAGAAGGAGTCTTAATCCAATCAAACTATGGAAGTATTATCGGACAATATGGAAAAGAAAGTCAAAAAACAATTAAGAAAATGTTAGAACATAATATGGTACATTTGTTAGGCTCAGATGTACATAGACCAAATACCATTTATAAAAGGATGCAAGAAGCACTACAAGAAATAACAAAAATAGTAGGAAAACAAAAAGCAGAAGACTTAACTACCAATTACCCAGAACAAATCATAACAGGTCAAACAATAGAAATAGAAAACCCAATACCAGTTAAAACAACATTCTTTTCTAAAATATTTCACTAAAGATATTGCAATATTTTTTAGATATGATAGAATTCAAATAGAAAACAAAAGAGGAGGAAAAATATGCCAATTATCAATTTATCACAACCATTTAATATTTTAGTGGCGTTAGTGTTATATGTATTAGTGCTATTTTTATCAAAAGAAATAAAAAGAAGTAATATTACATGCGTTATGCTACTAGCATTCTTAACAATCATTACAGGACATTGTATTGAATTTGTTATGATAGATGACCCAAGTGGAGCCATTACATCTACCATTGCTAATTGCATCGCAGTTGATTTTATCTTTTCATTCTTATCCTTTATTGCCTATCTTTGGATGGACGACATAGAAGCAAAAGAAAGAAAAATGAAAAGTATTGATAACAGTTTAGACTGGTTCTGGAAAAAAGTATAAATTTCATAGACAAAAGAGAAAAAAGGTGTTAAAATATTTCATATGAAATGTAGGACATCTTTTTTATTATAGAATAAAAACAGATTAAGACAAACAAACTTATTCTGTGACAAACGAGGGGCATTTTAAATGCTAGAATGTTACTAGTACTCATAAGTGAGGAAAAGCCATTTACAAGTAGTAATAAAAATAAAAATTTGCCATAGAACAAACCAATAGGCAATAGAAAAAGGAGGAAACAAAATGGCAAGAAGACAAAGGAAAACAATAGAAGAAGCAACAAAGAAAAAAGGAAAAGTATTAAAAATAATAGCAATTATTATATTAATTTTAATTGTTTTAATAGCAGGAATTGGGATACTTGGAATACAATATGTAAATAATAAATTATCTAAAATCGATTATGATGATTTACCAGCAGAAGAAATAGAAGTAAATGCAGGAGTAGAAGAACAACTGGAGACTTATCGAAATATTGCACTACTTGGACTAGATGCAAGAGCAGATACTTTCGATGGTACAAGAAGCGACTGTATTATGATTGTTAGCATCAACCAAAAAACAAATGAAGTACGTTTACTTTCGGTTTATCGTGATACTTATTTAGAGTTAACCGATAGAAGTTTAGACAAAATAACTCATGCATATGCTTATGGAGGGCCAAAACTTACCTTAAGTACATTAAATACGAATTTAGACTTAAATATCACAGAATATGTAACAGTAAATTTCGAAACAGTTCGAACTGTAGTAAATGCAATTGGTGGAATACAAATGACAGTAACCGATGCAGAGGCAAAAAGCATTCCTAATATCACTTCAGCAGGAACCTACAATTTAATGGGAGATCAAGCATTAGCTTATGCTAGAATTCGAAAAATTGATACAGACTATAAACGAACCGAACGCATGAGAGAGGTATTAACCGCTATTTTTAATAAAGTAAAAACATTAAATATCAAACAAATAAATAATTTGATTGATACGGTATTACCACATATAAGAACTAATATCCAAAAAACAGAAATTTTATCATTGGCACCAAAAGTAGCAACATATAAAATTACAAATAGTATCGGATGGCCATATAAAGTAAGAGCCTACACGACACCAACTTGGTATGGAGCACCAGTAACATTAGAAGAAAATGTTGTCAAACTACACCAAGAATTATTTGACGAAGAAAATTATGAACCATCTGCCAAAGTAAAGGAAATTAGTAATAAAATTATCAAGAAAACAGGATATCAATAAAATTAATCAAATAACATAGACAAATAAAAAACGAAGTGTTAAAATATCTAAAGTAAGATATTTTGACACTTTATTTTATAAAAAGCAAAAAAAGGATAGAAATAAAAGAAAAAAGACAGAAAATAATAGATAAATTTGAGATGGAGGAGAAAGAAAAATGGCAGGAAAACATGCTAGTGGTAGAAGAATAGAAAGTCAAAAGAGACAAGGAAAAAAGAAAAGAAAAGGACTTAAAATAGTAGGAATTATTTTGCTAGTATTCATTTTGATAATAGCAGGAGTAGTAGCAGGTGGATATTGGTATATGACAGATAAATTAGGAAAAATGCAACAAGTAACAATTGATGAAGAAGAATTAGATATTAATAATGAAGTGGCAGAAAATTTATCACAATACCGCAATATTGCTATTTTTGGTGTAGATAGTAGAGCAAACGATTTAGGAAAAGGAAATCGAAGCGATTGTATTATCATTGCAAGTATTAATAACAAAACAAAAGAAGTAAAATTATTATCTGTTTATCGTGATACATATGTACAAATAGAAGGACACGGACTAGATAAAATAACACATGCTTATTCTTATGGAGAAGCTCCACTTGCGATTAGTACTTTAAATACAAACTTAGACTTAAACATTAAAGAATTTGTAACAGTAAACTTTGATGTAGTAGCAGAGGCGGTAAATGCGTTAGGCGGAGTCGAAATAAATGTTACAAATGAAGAATTAAAATACATTAATGAATATATAGGAGCAACTTCTGCAAGCACGGGAATTCGTTCGAAGAATGTAACAAAAGCAGGAAAACAAACATTAGACGGAATACAAGCAGTAGCGTATTCAAGAATCCGTTATACTGCGGGGGGAGACTATAAAAGAACAGAACGTATGAGAACAGTTATTATGGCAATGGTAGATAAATTAAAAACAAAGAGCATTGGTGAAATTAATAACTTCTTAGATACCGTTTTACCAAAAGTATATACCAATATTTCATCGGGAAGTATTATTGGAATGGTGCCAGATGCATTAAATTATAAAATTACAGATAGTATTGGATGGCCATATGAAGTAAAAGGAATTACGTTAGACAGATGGTATGGAGTACCAGTAAACTTAGAGAAAAATGTATCAAAAATGCATAAAGAATTATTTGGAGAAGAGGATTATACACCAACGCAAAAGGTAAAAACAATAAGTAATCAAATTATTAAAAAAACAGGTTATCAATAAAAATGAAGAAAGTTTAAATTGTATTTGAAACAACACAGAATGCAATTTAAACTTTTTTTGCAGTAAAAATTATAATTAAATAATACGATAAAATTATGGAAAGTGGTATATAAATATATTGACATTATTCTCTAAAATATGACAAAAAGAATTGACAACAAAACAACATAACTATATAATAAAAATTAGAAAAATGGAGGGTAAAAATGAATTCCAATATTGTAAATAATGATGTAATTTTATCAAATAATATAGAACTACTAAAAATTTCAAAAAAATTAAAAAAACAAGAAAAAATACAGAAAAATATTGGTTATCATCTTGTGAAAAGAAGTATGGATATTCTAGGTGGTATAGCAGGAATTGTTTTATTATTTCCTCTTACACTTATCATTATGATAGCTAAATTTATAACCAAAGAAAACGATGGGCCTATTTTTTATGAGCAACTTCGCATTGGAAAAAATGGAAAACAATTTCGTTTATATAAATATCGTTCCATGGTAGTAAATGCAGATAAAAAATTAGAAACCTATTTAGAACAAAATGAAGAAGCAAAAAAAGAATTTCAAAAATACAAAAAACTAAGAAAAGACCCTAGAGTTACAAAAGTAGGAAATGTAATTCGAAGATTTAGTATTGATGAATTTCCACAGTTTATCAATGTGCTAAAAGGAGAAATGAGTTTAGTAGGTCCTAGACCATATTTACCAAAAGAACAACAAGACATGGAAGAAAGTTATGAAACAATTATAACAGTAAAACCAGGAATTACAGGGTATTGGCAAGTAAACGGAAGAAATGATATTGATTTTAAAGAAAGAACACAAATGGATGTAGAATACATTCAAAATAGGAGTTTGTGGAATGATTTTAAAATAGTATTAAAAACCGTTTTTAAGATATTTAAAAAAGAAGGAATCTAATATGGAAAAGATAAAAATAATAGTAGCAACCCATAAAAAATATCAAATGCCAGAAGAAACCATCTATTTGCCACTACAAGTAGGAAAAGAGGGAAAAGAAACGATAGGTTATCAAGGAGATAATCAAGGGGAGAATATATCAGAAAAGAATCCATATTTTTGTGAACTAACAGGATTATATTGGGCATGGAAAAATTTAGATGCAGACTATATAGGGCTAGTACATTATCGAAGATATTTTACCAATCAAAGAAACCTATCAAAAAAAGAAACAGAAAAATTTAAGCAAGTTTTAAAAGAAGAAGAAATTAGAAAGCAATTAGAAAAAGTAGACATTATTTTACCAAAAAAAAGACATTATTATATTGAAAGTTTATATTCGCATTATAAACATACACTTTATATAGAACCACTAGATGAGACAAGAAACATAATAGAAGAAAAATATCCAGAATATTTAGAAGAATTTAACAAATTGAAAAAAATAACGTCTGCCCATATGTTTAATATGTTTATTATGAAAAAAGAATATTTAGAGGAATATAGTAAATGGTTATTTGATATTCTATTTGAACTGGAAAAAAGAACGGATCTATCAAAATACGATGCTTTTCATGCAAGATTTTTTGGAAGAGTATCCGAACTTTTACTAGATGTTTGGATAAACAAAAATCAACTTAAATATAAAGAGGTAAAAGTAATGGATATGCAACAAGTAAATTGGCTAAAAAAAGGAATAGCATTTATTATGGCAAAATTTACAAAGAAAAAATATGATAAAAGTTTTTAAACAAAAAGCAATAACCAATAAAGGAAAAGAAAATGAAAGATTTATCAATTATTCTGCCAGTGTATAATGGTGAAAATTACATAGAACGTTGTATTAAGAGTATTTTGCAGACAACAGGAGTTGATTATGAAATTATCATAATTAATGATGCTTCTACAGACCATACAGAAACAAAGATAAAAAAACTAGAAAACGATAGTATTACGATTATTTCTTTATCAGAAAATAAAGGTGTTAGTTATTGTAGAAATTTAGGAATTGAAAAAGCAAAAGGGAAATACATTACCTTTATTGATGCAGATGACTATATAGAAAAAGAAATGTATTCTATTTTGTTACAAAAAGCACAAGAAGAAGATTTGGATGTTTGTTATTGCAATAACTATGAACTATTTGAAAAAACAGGAAAAATAGTAAAATCAAAATATCAATTAAAAAATAAAATAGTAAAACAACCAGAAATCATGAAACTATATCTAACAGATCAAATTTCACGAGCTTGTTGGGACAAGATATACAAAGCAGACTTATTAAAAAATAACATAAAAGTAGAGGAAGAACTAGCGGTAGGTGAGGACATTTTATTTGTATTAGATGTTATGAAAGAAAGTAAAAAAATAGGGGTAGTTGACTCTTATTTTTATTATTATGTGCAACAAGAAAAGTCGGTTATGCACACAATATCACCTAAGTTTTTACAATTTAAAAAAGTAATACAAAAAACATTAGAGAAAGAGTATGAAACAATGAGACTAGCATATTCAACAGAATATGAATATTTTCAAGGAGAAATGCTAGTAAGAGGAATTCACTCAATTTCTACATTAGCAAACAAAGAAAATAAAAAGCAAGCAATACAATATATGACAGAGTTGGTGGATAAGAAAACATTGAAGCAATGGATAAAAAATCCATATGGAAGTCGATTGGTGAAGATAGAAATACAAATACTATTATTGTTTGGAATAAGGATGCATCTTTTATTAATGCCAATATACAAATATATGAGAGGAAAATTAAGAAAATAAATGGAAGAGAAAATAGATTTTGTTGTAACTTGGGTAGATGGGAATGATAAAGAGTGGCAACAAGAAAAAAGTAAATACAACAAAATAAAAGACGATGAGTCAAATGCAATAATTCGCTATCGAGACTGGGAAATTACAAAATATTGGTTTCGAGCAATAGAACAATATGCACCTTGGGTGAATCAGATTTTTTTTGTAACTTGTGGACATGTACCAGAATGGCTAAATTTAGAACATCCAAAATTGAAATTTGTGAAGCATACAGATTTTATGCCAAAAGAAGTGCTTCCTACCTATAACTCCAATGCCATCGAACTATATCTACATAAAATACCAGAATTGGAAGAAAAATTTGTATACTTTAACGATGATATGTTTTTAGTAAGTCCAGTCGAAAAAGAGGATTTTTTTGAAAAAGGAAAACCAAAAGATGCTCTTATTTTTAATGCTGTATCAGTAAAAGACTCAAACAATATCATAGAGCATACTATTTTAAACAATCTAGAAATCATTGCAAAACACATTCCTAAAAATGAAGTAAAAAAATCGAATTTATTTCACCTAAAATATGGAACTAGTAATATTAGAAATTTATTATTAACTCCTTGGAAATATTATACAGGAATGTTAAATCCACATATTCCGATTTCGCATTTAAAAAGTACAATGGATACTTTGTGGGACTTAGAACAGAAAACACTATTTGAAACAACAACACATAAATTTAGAACAAAAGAAGACTGTAGTCACTGGGTATTTCGTTATTGGAATTTGGTTACTGGAAACTTTATTCCTACTAGTATGAAACAATATGGATACCGAAATTTAGAAAATGAAAATATACAATTTATGAAAGATATCATAAATCACAAATATAAAATGGTATGTATTAATGACTCGAATGAAGAAATTCATTTTGAAAAGGTAAAAAAAGAGTTAATTCAAATGTTTGAACAATTGTTACCAGAAAAATCAATGTTTGAAAAAGAATGAGAAAGGAGATATGTTAGAAAAAACTAACATAAGGAATAAAATGGCACAAAAGGAAATGCATGGGAGATTAGGAAATCAATTTTTTCAATATGCAGCAATGAAAGGCATTTTAAAGAAAATAAAAAGTGAAGAACCAATTTCATTAAATTTTAGTAAAAGAGTATATGTCAAACAGTTTAAAAACGATTTAACAGAATTTAAGATAAATCCATATCAAGAAGTAGATAAAATGAAACCAACTTTTGTGCAAAGTGTTGTACTAACTTATATGAAAGGTTCGGAGAGAATCATAAAACTGTTTTGTGGAAAAAAAGATAAAGAGAAAATACTATATGCTTATGAAAAGAAAATGGCCAATCTATTAACTAAATTTGGAATTTATTTTATGAGACAAGGTTATTATGATTTTAAAAGTAGCAAAGCAAAAGACAAAATTTTTGTAGGACAATTTGAAAGTGCAAAATATTTTGACAATGTAAGAGAAGAACTACTAGAAGAATTTACACCAAAACAAGAAAAATTAGAAAAGAATTTAGAAATATATGATGCGATAGAAAAAAGCGAATCCGTTTGTGTAACCATTCGAAGAGGGGACTATTTAACGGAGGAAAATAAGAAAGAATTTTATGTATGTACACCAGAGTACTTTAATCAAGCAATTGAAGTTATCAAACAAAAAGTAGAACATCCAAAGTTTTTTATTTTCTCAGATGATATTACATGGGTAAAAGAAAACATGAATTTTCCAGAAGATAGTATCTTTGAAACAGGAAATGACCCTGTATGGGAAAAGCTAAGAATGATGTATTCGTGTAAGCATTTTATTATTTCCAATAGTACCTTTAGTTGGTGGGCACAATACTTATCTAGAAATGACAAAAAGGTAGTAGTTGCACCAAGTAAATGGAGAAATAAAGGTTTGTGGAACGATATTTACCAAGAAAACTGGACGATAATAGAAATAGAAAAAGAAGGAAGAAAACAATGATTGTAATTTCAAAATATATATGTAATGCTTTAAATGCAGGGCCTAAAGCAAAGGTAGATGTAGAAAAAATAATGAAAGAAGAATTTGATGCTACTATAAAAACATTTGCTTATACAGAAAAACAAGAAGAAACAAAACTAAAAAGCATGCTATTAAAGGCCAAAAAGTTAATATTTTCAATGAATAATATAAAAAAACAAGAACTAACCATGATTCAAGTGCCATTTTCAAATGAATTATATCTAACCAAAAAAGCACAAAATAAGATAGCACTAATTCATGATTTAGATGGATTAAGAAAGCAAGAAGACGAACTAAACAAAAAGGAAATGGAATTTCTAAAGACTTGTAAGTGGATTATTGCACATAATAGAAAAATGAAAGAATATTTAGTAACACAAGGAATAGAAGAAGAGAAAATCTTCGTACTAGAATTATTTGACTATTTGTGCAAAGAGAAAAAAGAGCAAACGAGTAAGGAAAAACAGAAAGTGGTAAAAACAATTGCTTATGCAGGGAATTTAGTTTCTGATAAAAGTCCATTTTTGTATCAATTAGACGAAAAGAATATGAATTTTGAACTGGAACTATATGGAAAAGGAATTACAAAAGACATAAATGAAAAAATGAAATATAAAGGTAGTTTCAAGCCAGAAGAATTGCCAAACAAGATAGACTCTGATTTAGGTCTAGTGTGGGATGGAAACTATGATGAAAGTGATGAAAAAAAGACGTTTAAAAATTATACAAGATATAATAACCCACACAAATTATCTTGCTACATTGCATCAGGAATACCTGTGATTGTATGGGCAAAATCAGCAGTGGCAGAGTTCGTAGAAAAAGAGAATATTGGTTATACCATTCATAGCATTTATGATATCAATCAATTAAATTTTGAAGACTATACAACCAAAAAAGAAAATGTAGAAAGATTAATGGAACAAGTAAGAAATGGTTTCTATACGAAGAGAGTCGTAAAAGAAATCTTATTACAAGAAAAAATAAAGTAAAATAAGAAAGGAAAAGAAAAAACATGTTATATCTATTACTTATCCTATTTATCATTATGCTAATTGTTTCTTACTTAAAATTAGGAAAAGATATCATGCAACCAGCAGTGATATTTTGCTCAGCTTATATTTTAAGTATTGTTTGCGTTATGTTGAATATTGGAAAATGGAACATTGTTTTTCATCTTAATACATTTCTAGTTTTAGCATTAGGAGGACTAGAATTTGTATTGATTTGTTTTACAGTTCATAAACTATATACGAAAAAGAAAGCAAAGGAAGAAGAAGAGCCTACAAAGAAAGAAGAAACATTGCAAGCAAAAAACAATACAAACATAAAAAAATATATGGTTGTGTTAGTTTGCTTATATAATGTGATAGTATTAGGACTTTTAATTTATAATGTATTAAGCATTGCTCATCAATTTGGCGAATATTCGAATTTTACACAAGCATTAACATTATTTAAAAATAATACTTCTTATGAAATCAATGCAGAAATACCTCACTATATGAATCTATTAGGAAAACCAGTCATTATATTTGCTTATATTTTCTTATATGTATTTTTAAAAAATGTGATAAAAGAAGAGGGAAAGATACATCAAAAAATAATAAAAAATTGGTATTATCTAATTCCAGTACTTACCTATATCTTTTATGAATTTACTGCTTCCAATCGATTAACGATATTATCTCTTGTATTAGGTGGCTTTACGATAGCAGTCATTCTATGGAATCAAAAAAACAATTGGAGTAAAACAGTAAGGTTAAGAAGTATTGGAAGAATGGTAATATGTGCCATTTGTGGACTAATCCTATTCTACTTTAGTGCTTCTGTTATTGGAAGAGTTAACTCAAGAGGACCAATCGACTATATTACCTTGTACTGTGGAGGTTCCATTGAATGCTTAAACCGATTTATGCAAGACCCACCAGAAAAGTCTAACATTGTAGGAAAAGAAAGCTTTTATTATTTGATAAAAAATCTAGATTCCTATGGCATGATAGAGCTAGAAGAAAAATACCCAATCCACCTAGAATTTAGAAATAGTTATGGTAATATGATTGGCAATGTATATACAGCTTATCGAAGATGGATTTATGATTTTGGAATTCTAGGAATGGTAATATTACAAGCAATTATGGCAATTTTTTACCAACTATTTTATGAGATAATAAAGAAACGAAGTAAACAAGGAAAACAAATTCATTTCCTAACCATATTATATGCCTATATGATATATCCTGTATTTTTACATCCAATTGATGGTTATTTTTACTTATTGACAATTCGTATGGCTTTTCTTACTACTTTAGTGATGTATCTAGTTGCATATACCGTTTTATTTCAATTAACAATAAAAAAAGAAGAAAATGGAATAAAAATGCAAATAGGAAACAAAGAAATCTCGATAGACTATAGCAGAAAAAGGAGAAAAGAGAAAATAAATGAAAAAGAATAGTGTGGCTAAAAATTATATTTACAACTTAACTTATCAAATATTAGTATTAATCCTTCCATTAATTACGACACCCTATATTTCAAGAGTATTAGGAGCAGAAGGAACAGGAATTTACAGTTATACCATATCCATTACGACATACTTTATTTTGTTTGGAACCTTAGGAATTTCCATGTATGCACAAAGAGAAATTGCCTATGTACAAGACAAAGTAAAAGAAAGAAGTAAAATCTTTTGGGAAATCATTGTGGTACGTTTTATTACTCTTTCACTTTCTATGATACTGTTTTATTTAACTTATGCAAGAAATGGCGAATATAGTATGTATTATCGAATTTTACTATTAGAGATTTTAGCAAATTGCTTTGATATTAGTCCATTTTTTCAGGGAATGGAAGAATTTAAAAAAATTATTGTAAGAAATCTAATTGTGAAAATGGTTAGTATTATTTCGGTTTTTCTATTTATTAAAACAGAAAATGATACCAATATTTACTTACTAATTTATGCATTATCTACTTTTTTAGGAAATATATCATTATGGTTTTACTTACCCAAATATGTTCATAAAGTACCTTTTAAAGAGTTACAATTGTTAAAACATATTAGACCAACCATTGTTTTGTTTGTTCCACAAGTAGCAACACAGATATATACTGTACTAGATAAAACGATGATAGGAAATATGGTAGCAGATAAAGCAGAAGTAGGTTATTATGAACAATCACAAAAGATTGTAAAAATGTTATTAACCATTGTAACATCCTTAGGGACGGTAATGCTTCCTAGAATAGCAAATAAATTTGCCAATGGAAAGAAAGAAGAAATAAAAGAAAACATTTATCAATCCTTTGAATTTGTGTACTTTTTGGCAATCCCCTTAACCTGTGGAGTCATTTCAGTAGCACCTATTTTTATTCCATTATTTCTAGGACAGGCATTTGAAAAGTCAAGTATCCTTACTAGCATCATTAGTCCTATTATTTTAATTATTGGGCTAAGTAATGTAATAGGAACGCAATATTTATTGCCAACAAAAAAACAAAAACAATTTACCATATCTGTGGTGGCAGGAGCTTTTTGCAATTTAATATTAAATGGGATGTTAATTCCTAGGTTATTATCAATAGGAGCAGCGATTGCAACATTACTAGCGGAATCAGTCGTAACACTAGTTCAATTTTATATGATACGAAATGAGTTTTCTATTATAAAAATTCTAAAAAAGAGCAAAGACTATTGGCTAGCAGGAATTGGTATGTTAATTCTTAACTTCTTATACCAAAAGCTACTATTAACAAATGTAAAGCCAGTGATACAACTATTTATATTAGTGGGATTAGGTGGTATTACATATATTACAATCCTGATTATCATACTTAAAAATAAATATATGATAGAATGCCTTACAAAATTAAAAGAAAAAATAAAAACTAGAAAGGTATGCTAAATAAGAAAGGGGTAAATTATGAAAGAGAAAAGTAGAAGAATTATTTTAATTTTCTTCATAATAGGAATTAGTATCCTAACCAATCTTATCGTGATGGAATCTTATTCTTATGCAGGAGTAGAACCAAGTGTTTCTTATTCTACCCATGTACAAAACGTAAGATGGCAAAACTATGTAAAAGATGGACAAACAGCAGGAACAACACATCAAAGTTTAAGACTAGAGGGAATTAAAATAAAAATAGAGAATAATCCTTATGGAGGGGACATTGAATACGCAACTCATGTGCAAAATATAGGATGGCAAAACTTTGTAAAAAATGATGCGATGGCAGGAACCACAGGAAGAAGTTTGAGATTAGAAGCTATTAAAATTAGATTAACAGGAAATATTGCCAATTATTATGATATATACTACCGAGTACATGCACAAAACTTTGGATGGTTAGATTGGGCTAAAAATGGAGAAGAAGCAGGAAGTGCAGGTTATAGTTATCGATTAGAGGCAATTGAAATCAAATTAGTACGAAAAGGAACCAATGCACCAGGGGCGACCAAATCACCATTTAAACAAGCGCCAACAAGAGCAGTATATAATGCCCATGTTCAATATATTGGTTGGCAAGGGAAAAGAGAACAAGCGCAAACTGCGGGAACCATGCACAAAAGTTATCGAATGGAAGCAATTCAAATTAATTTAGAATCGAATTACTTAGGAGGTTCTATTCAATATCGAACCCATGTAGAAAATATAGGATGGCAATCTTGGAAGAAAAATGGGGAAACGGCAGGAACAACAGGAAAAGAGCAAAGACTAGAGGCAATTGAAATAAAATTAAATGGAAATTTACAAAAAGAATATGATGTAGAATATCGAGCATACATACAAAATATAGGATGGCAATCTTGGAAGAAAAATGGGGAAATGGCAGGAACAACAGGACAAAAATTAAGACTAGAGGCGATTGAAATAAAATTGACAAAAAAGAACAATACTGAGACAACAGGAAAAGTCTTACATGGAATAGATGTAGCAAATCAACAAGGTGTCATTGATTGGCAAGCAGTAAAAAAAGATGGAATTGACTTTGCTATGATAAGAGTAGGATTTAGAGGATATGGAGTATCGAGTGATGGAATTGACGGAAAAATTGTCAAAGATGACTCTTTTGAATATAATATTACCAATGCATTAAAAGAAAATATTCCAGTAGGTATTTACTTCTTCTCACAAGCGAAAACAGAGCAAGAAGCAATCGAAGAAGCTGAATTCACCATCAACTGTATAAAGAACTACAAAATTACCTATCCAGTTGCAATAGATGTAGAATATGCTAATAGTAACCATACTGGTAGGGCAGATAGTTTAAGCAAAGAAGAAAGAACAAAAATAGTACAAGCCTTTTGTGAAAGAATTAAAAAGGCAGGATACAAACCAATGCTATATACAGGAAAGAATTTTGCACTGAATAATTTAGATATGGCAAAACTATCAAGCTACGACTTATGGCTAGCACACTATACAGGTGCTACACAAGAAAATCCACTAGAAAAACCATCAAATTATACAGGTAACTACACCATGTGGCAATATACTGATACAGGAACAAGTTCGGGTATTGATGGAAGTGTGGATAGAGATATTTGTTATAAAATATACTAATTTTTATAGACTAAAAAAGAACTTTGTGATAAAATTTTAAAAGAATAAAATAAAGGGGGGAATTTTTGTGAAAAGTAAATCAATTATTAAAACTTTACTATTGATTGTAATATTAATAGCAAGCCTATTACTACTATCAGGAAAAGTAGAAGCTACAACTTATACAGCAGAACACTTAAGAAACAAGTTTAATGAAATAAAAAACATGGAAGGATATCGAGCAGGAGATTACTACAAATGGAATGATGGCGGATGGTATTCTGATTATTGTGGTTCTGGTCATGCAGGATGGCAATGTCATGGCTATGGAATTAATTTATTTGACTGGCTATTTGAACAATGTGCTATGTGTTCAGGAAGAGTATATGACATGAACAATGTATGTGTAGGAGATTTAGTTCGATATAATAATGATCCTTATGGAGAACATACAATTATTGTACAAGATGTAGTAGGAGATACTGTATATTTTACTGATGCAAATGGAGATGGAGCAGGTCATGTTAGATGGAATCAAACAACTACAAAATCATATTTACAAAGTAAATTAGTATACATTGCACATGCTTCTGGAAATAATGTAAAAACATTATCTGCAATCAAACCAGATGCACCTTCTAATATTAAAGTAACTAATTTAGGAGGAACAAGTGTAAAAGTTACATTTGACAGAGTGAGCAATGCAGACCATTATGATGTGGTTATCTACTATGCAACTGATGTACAAAATGGGAATTGGAATAGAATAAAAGCAGTTACTACGACAAGTACAAGTGCTACATTTACAATGCCTAAAGGAGAATATTATGCTTATGTACATACTGTTAGCAAAGATGGATTAGGCTCAGATGGTGGAGGTCTTGGAGCAAAATTTAGTGTAGAACCAATTACAAGTGTATCCTTAAACACCACAAGTGTAAGTATGTATAAAAACAATACGTATACTCTAAAAGCAACCATAAATCCTACGAATACAACAGATAGTAAAACATTAACATGGTCAAGTAGTAATACTTCTGTTGCTACAGTAAGTTCTTCTGGAAAAGTAACAGCAAATGGAGTAGGAACTGCAACAATAACAGTTAAAACAAGTACGGGAAAAACCAAAACATGTAATGTAACAGTAACAGAACCAACTAAAAAAGTAAATGTACAATATACAACACATGTACAAAATGTAGGATGGCAAAGCTATGTATCCAATGGAGCGACAGCAGGAACAGAGCATAAGCATTTAAGACTAGAAGGAATCAAAATAAAATTGGATAGTGACTATGCAGGTGGAATTGAGTATAGAACTCATGTGCAAAATTATGGATGGTTACCTTTTACTGGAAATAATGTCATGAATGGAACAGAGCATAAAAGCTTACGATTAGAAGCAATTGAAATAATACTAACAGGAGATATTGCAAACTATTATGACGTATATTACCGAGTACATGCAGAAAACTTTGGATGGCTAGATTGGGCAAAAAATGGAGAGAGCGCAGGAACACAAGGTTATAGTTACCGATTAGAGGCAATCCAAATTAAACTAGTAAAAAAAGGTAGTTCCGCACCAGGAAGCACCACGAGACACTTTGTAAAAAATACACCATCTATTTCGTATGCTACTCATGTACAAAATGTGGGATGGCAAGGAGCAGTATCAAATGGAGCAATGAGTGGAACAGAACATAAGCATCTACGATTAGAAGCAATTAGAATACAATTACAAAACAATGGAAATCCAGGAGGAATTGAATATAGTACCCATGTACAAAATATAGGATGGCAAGGTTGGAAACAAAATGGGCAAGATGCAGGAACATCGCATCAATCATTACGTTTAGAAGCAATTAAAATAAAATTAACAGGCGAAATTGCAAACGAATATGATGTTTACTATCGTGTACATTGTGAAAACTTCGGCTGGATGGGCTGGGCGAAAAATGGTCAAGAAGCAGGTTCACAAGGCTATAGCTATCGACTAGAGGGAATCCAAATAAAATTAGTAAAAAAAGGTAGTCCAGCACCAGGAAGTACAGCAAATTGTTTCAAAAGGAAATAGAAGATTACAGTAAAAGGGCTTGATTTTCAAGCTCTTTTATCATATACTTATAAAAGAAAATAAAAATTATAGTAGAAGTAATTATTAAGATAAAATGAGAAGAGAAAATAAAATGGAAGAAAATAAGAAATTAAAAAGTAGATTAAATTATATTGATATTTTAAATATATTAGCTTGTTTTTGTATGGTATGGTTACATTGCAATGGAACAGCGCACACATATGCAAATGAAAGATATTGGACGACTGCATTAGTAGTAGAGGTAGTAGCATATTGGGCAGTTCCGGTGTTTTTAATGATAACGGGAGCTACATTACTAAATTATAGAGATAAATATGATACAAAGACATTTTTTAAAAAGAGAATAAAGAGAACGTTGATACCATTTTTAATATGGAGTGTTATAATATTAGTTTGGAAATGTAGTACCAATCGATATATGATAAAAGAGATATCTTTATCCAATATCATTTCTATATTTTTAAACCATTCTATGGAACCAATTTACTATTTTTTCATTAACATTTTTGCTATTTATATGTCAATTCCTATTTTATCGTTATTTACGAAAAAAGAGGAATATCGAAAGTACTTATGGTATATGGTAATTGTAGCTTTTATTACAAAGTCGGTTTTACCTTTT
>CASCUT010000010.1 GCA_949155365.1 uncultured Clostridia bacterium | reverse complement strand
CTGCCGACCTACAGGTTACGAATCTGTTGCTCTACCAACTGAGCTACAGTAGCATGTTGTCTTTTTATTGATTGAGAGTTCTACTAGTAGCTTACAAACTTCTTTGCAAGCTACTTTTTTATTATATCTTGTTTCTTATTTCCTGTCAAGATTTTTTAAATAGTAAAAGCCCAGAATTATTCTGAGCTTTTGGAACTGTTCTTTAGAAATGTTTTCCTTTTCTATTTTTGTTTTCTTCTTTTTCGTCTAGAAAATAGTCAATTTTGCTTTCTTTTTTTTCTTGTCTTTCTGGTAGTTCTTCTGGAAGTTCATCTACATTATCGGTATATTCATATTCTTCTTGATTTCTATGTCTAATGGTATAAACAATTACAATTATTAAAGCTACTAATATTAAGGCTCCTATTCCTCCATAGAAGTAAATTTTATGGTCTATTGGCTTTGTTTCTTCTGCTTTCTTTACTTCTTTTGCTATTTTATTTGCTTTTATTTGGTACGTAGCTTTTTCTTTTCCTTCTTTTGCAGAAACAATAATGGTAATGATATTTTCTCCTTCTTTTAAATCTTCATTTCCTATGATTTCAACGGTTGCTGTTTCGTCGTTTGCAATTGCCTCTATTTCTAAGCTTTCTACGTCATTTATCTCAATTTCATATACATATACATCTGATTTAAACATTCTTTCAATCGAAGTATCTTTAATGGTTAATGTTTGTAATCCTAACTTTGTCACTTCTCCTACTAGTTTGGTTACTTTTATTTCATAATTTTTTGTGGTTCCATCTTCTGCAGTAACCGTTATTGTGACTGTATTTTCTCCTTCTTTTAACTCGTCATTTCCTTTGATTGTAACCGTTGCTTTTTCGTCTTCTGCTTCTGCTTTTACTTCTAGTTTCGTTACTTCTTCTGCTACTTTCATGGTATAAGAAGTCGTTTCTTTATCAAATACTGGTAAAAATTCTTCTCCTGTTACTGTTAATGATTTCAAATTTGCATTGTTTGACTTTTCTTCTGGTTTTGTACTGGTTAGTAAGTTACTTGCTACATACTTAGTTGCTCCATTATAATTTACTCGATACCAAACATATCCATTTACCTTATCACTGGAAGTTCCTGTTATGGTTAATTCTGTTCCTTTTGTTACTTTTGTAGCACTACTACTTGTTGACCAACTAGAACGTAAATTAATATCACCTGTCGCATACATTGTTCTATTTACTGATGTAAATTTTGGTTCTGTTGCTGTTGGCGTGGTTGGTTGCTCTGGAGAGGTTGGTTTCTCTGGTGTAGTTGGTGATTCTGGTGTCGTTGGGACTTCTGGTTGTACTGGTGGCTGTTCTTTTGCTTTTACAGTAACAGAAACGCTTTGAGAAGCTAAATTTTGGTCAACACCTGTTGTTGAATCCGCTACTGCCTCAGGTGTTACCGTAATTGTAGCTGTCCCTGCTGTTTTTGTCGTACAAGTAAATGTATAATTTGTATTTTCTATCCAAGTGGATGTATTTCCACTAATTGTTACATTACTTCCCGTAATATTATATTTCCCTGTTAAACCTATTCCATTTATTGTAACCGTAAAAGTTTCTCCTTCTGTTACAGATGTTGTAGAAGGTTTTACAGAAAAGTTAGTTGCCTCTACATGACATTGGATTAATAAAGTACAAGTTAATATTATTACTATCATCACTATAAATTTCATTTTTTTATATAATTTCATTTTTTCCTCCTACTTTTTACAAATTTATTTTTTCAGAACCCATAATATGATTTTTGATAATGACATAGTCTCCTGGTGTTATTTTTCCGTCTTGATTTGCATCTGCTCCTAATTTTGTCTTTTCATCAATCTTTCCTGAGCCCATGATTTCATTTTTTATTACAACATAATCTCCTGCTGTTATTTTTCCATCTCCATTAGCATCTCCTAATTTGACAACCGTATAAGTTTTATTCTCCATTTTAACAATATCTCCTGTTGCTATATTTCCTGTTGTAATTTCTGTTCCATCTGCTTTCTTTACTATAATATTTTTATTGGTATATCTTTCTTTTATTGTTTCAACTGTAGTATCTGGTTCACAAATCAAATTAGCACTTTCCAATTTGAATTTATCATTTTTTATGGTTGTTCCATTGTTATTACTTCCATTGTTAGAACTTACTACTTCTACATATTGCTCTGTTGCATTTCCTCTTGCAATATAGCCTTCAATTCCTTGTGCAGTAACAACTTTATCCCAAGTATATCCATTGGCATTGGAAACACCAGCTTCTAATCTTGTTAAAATTTCTCCTTTGTCTAAGTAAGTTGCTACTCTTTGGTTTGTTCCTGGTGCTTCTCTTACTTTTAGTCCAGAATTACAAATAATTTTGATTAATTCTACTTGTCCTACATTTCCACCATTATTGCTTCCAATTGGTTCTATGTAGTTTTGAGCAATGTAACCTTGTCTTCCATCGGATAATTTTACTCTATCCCAATTGTATCCATCTATATTGTTGTATTTTCCTGTTTCAATTCTGGTTAGCACTTGTCCTTTAATTAAAGTGGTGATTACTGTGGTTCCTGAAGTTCCTGGTCCATTTCTTAAATTAACAGAAGTATTGGCAACTACCGTGTCATTGCAATTTGTAATATCTGCTATTTCTACAATATAGTTACGTGCAATGTATCCTTTTCTACCGTCTGGTAATACTACTTTATCCCAATAATATCCTTCATTGGTTACACTTGCTTTTTCAATTCGAAGCAATGTATCTCCTGTATTTACCCAAGTAATTCTAGCACTTGAAGTACTTGCTCCTTCTCTAATTGAAACATTGTTTCCTTTTACTTTTACATTTTGTGTGATAACACCTAAATCCCTTGGTTCTTGACATGGTGTTTCTGGCATATTTTCATAAACTGGAACGACAAACTCTATTGCGTTATTGATAAATCCTGCCTCTTCATATGCTTTTCTTGCATTGCTACCTTCTGTCAAACATACGGATACATTTTGCATATATTGGAAATAATATAAAGTTCCATCTGAACTATCTACATCAAATTTTTGTAAGTATATGGTATCTTGTCCATCTTTAATATAATTTTCAGCTAAAATGGTAGCACCTGCTTTGATCGATTTTTCTGGATCTGTCCATCCATTTTTCTTAGCATGTTCTAATCCATTTACAATAACTTGGCTATTGGTAGAACCAGATGCTTTTATATTTAAGTAATTATAATATCCTGTGTATCCTGGATATGTTCCTGTTGCTGTACTTCCTGGTCTTTGCCCTCCTCCTTGTTCTTGATAAAGTCTAGAAGCTAAATGTAGAGGACTAATTCCAGCTTGCTCTGCCGCTTCCATGATAATTTGTGCATATGATTTATGAATCGTTCCTTGTGTTCCATCTGTTTTTGTATAGGTTACCGTACTTCCTTGCATATAACCCATATTCGAAATAATCTTTTGTACCCCTTCTATTTTTTGGATTTCTTTATTGTAAGATAAATTTTCAAATTGGAAAACATAGGTATCATTTAGCCAATTTCTTGGATCCATATAATAACAAACAGCTGCTTCTGATGCACATCTCCAGTCACTTCCTCCATGTGGTTTTTCTCCACATATAGAACATTTCCATGCACTAGATTTTCCTTTTGGTACTACATTTCTTCCATGGCAGGCGGTTGTTTCGTTTTTGATTACTTGTGCCCAATCCAATCCTGTATATAGAATCGTAAAGTTCCAGTTTGGATGGTTTCTTTTTAAGTTTTCAATTAATTCTGTATATCCTGGATATTGGTTTGTTTTGCTTGAATATGGTTCTCTGGTTTGTGTTGCATGTACCTCATTTTGGTTTATGATATTTAAAAAAACATAAGATAACATTGTTAGGATAGTACATACTATGACTAACTTTGATAACTTATGCTTATTTATTTTATTTTGATTGGTTTTCACTTTTCTTTCCTCCTTAGCACATCTTGTCATTCCTTTGTTCTACATTTTTTTCAATCTGATTATATCATTTAAAATCGATTGTCGTCAACAAATTTTGGAAAACTTACCATTTTGTAATAAATTAGTAATATTTGTTATTTCCTTTTCTCTCACAAAATAAAAATCCTATGCTTTCGCATAAGACTTTTTACTTTGTGAGATTTTTGGCTTATCTTCCACAACCACATCCACAACCATTTCCAAAGCTTGTGAATAATAATAAGAAAATAATGATAAAGAATAATATTTCACTATCGCAACCACATCCGCAACCACCAAATAGTCCATTCAAGAAACCACCATTGTTACATCCACATCCACAGCCACAATTTCTTACTTCTTCTTGCATATTTGTTACCTCCTCTTTTTTGTTTCTACTTTATCATATGATAGTTTCTCTTATTGTGTTACTATTCATTTCATGTTATAATGTGTCTGGAGGATTTATAAAAGATGAAAAAAATAGAATTACTTGCTCCTGTACGGAGATTTTGAATGTTTGAAAGCTGCAGTTCAAAATGGCGCAGATAGTGTCTATTTTGGTGCTTCTAATTTTAATGCTAGGGCTTCTGCTACCAATTTTGATTTAACCGATTTAAAAGAAGCTATTTCTTACGCTAAATTAAGGGGGGTAAATACTCATTTAACCTTAAATACTTTACTAAAAGATATTGAATTTGAAGAGGCTGTTTTGCTTGCACAAAAAGCTTATGAATTTGGAATTGATGCCATTATTGTACAAGATTTAGGCCTTAGTCGTTATTTAATAAAACACTTTCCTGATTTACCAATTCATGCAAGTACACAAATGACGATTCATAATTTAGATGGTGCTCTAGAAGCTGAAAAGTTAGGATTTAAGAGAGCCGTTCTATCTCGTGAATTATCTTTAGAAGAAATTGAATATATTTGCTCTCATACAAAAATTGAAATAGAAACCTTTATTCATGGTGCACTTTGTATTTCTTATTCTGGTCAATGTTTATTTTCTAGTATGGTTGGTGGACGTTCTCGGAAATCGTGGAAAATGTGCACGGACCTTGTCGTTTACCTTATGAGCTTTTCTCTCAAAATGTTTCGTCAGAAACTATCTCTAAGGAAACACCCAAAGAGACTTTGGATAAAGGCTATTTACTAAGTACTAAGGATTTGTGTGCTCTTGATTTTTTACCACAACTAATTCGTGCTGGTGTAATGTGTTTTAAAATAGAAGGTAGAATGAAAACTCCTGAATATGTAGCAACCGTTACTCGTATTTATCGAAAATATATTGATTTAGCATTATCGGAAGAACCTTATAAAGTAGAAAAAAAGGACTTAGAAGAGTTGGCTCAAGTATTTAATCGTGGTAGTTTCTCTTCTGGTCATTTGGATAGTAAACCAAATAAGTCTCTCGTATTTGCACAAAAACCAAATCATATGGGAATTTATGTAGGAAATGTAGCAAATTTAAAAGCAAATAAAGGACATGTTTTAGTTAATTTAACCGATTCCCTTTCTATTGGCGATACCATTCAATTTGAAAAGGAAACTACAAAATATACGGTTTCAGAGTTAATGTTAAAAGGAAAAAATGTTCCTACTGCTCATGCAAAACAACTTGCTGAGATTGGTAGAATGAAAGGCAATTTACATCTTGGTGATAAAATTTATCGTATTAGCCAAAAGGAACTTTCTTCTTTTGCGAAAGCTTCTTATCAAGAAGAACATAAAAAAGTTTTATTACATGGTCATATTGTGTTAAAAAAACAAGAACCGATCGTTCTTACCGTAACTACTTGTAATAATACCAATCCCTTGTTTCATGATATCTCAGTTTGCTTTACTTCAAGTGAAATACTAATGGAAGCAAAATCGAAACCTCTTGATAAAGAAAGAATTCTTACTCAGTTAACGAAAACGAAGGAT
Organism: uncultured Clostridia bacterium; assembly: GCA_949155365.1. GTDB lineage: Bacteria > Bacillota > Clostridia > TANB77 > CAG-508 > UMGS1663. Next base: position 42,590 of record CASCUT010000010.1, on the reverse strand, counting down.
ACTTTATTTTCCTTCGATGCAATTGATGTAGACTTAGATGATAACCTATTTCTACCTTCCATTAAAGTATTAAATGAACTTCGAAGAAATGCACTAGAAGAAATTTTGGTAATAGCAAAAAGTAGATTAAATCGACTTTCTCCTACTCTTAATAGTGAAGATTTTAACATAAAAAGAAAAACGTTTTCTCCTAAAAGAACCATTTCTATTTTATTAAATGTATTAGATGAAAATGAATCCTATGAAAATTTAAAAAATGTGGATCAGGTTTATATTCCTTTAAACCACTTTTCTAACAAAAAATATGAATCTGTTCTTCATACCATCACACATCATTTTGATACTTATCTTTACTTACCAACAATTGTAAAAGCAAATTATAAGAATCTGTTAAATACAATGATTGCAAAGTCTATTGATACCTTTCCTATTAAAGGATTTGTCATTTCTAATTTAGGAGATGCTATTTTTATCAAGAAGATGTGCGAAAAATATCCTAATCGCTTTTCTTTTATTGGAAATTATACCTTAAATGTATATAATCATAAGACTCAAGAAGAATGGAAAAAGTTAGGCGTTAAAAAACTAACTGTTTCTCCTGAATTAGATAGTAAAACGATGCAAAACATGACAGAAAATAGTTTGGTAGAACAAGAATTAATTGTATATGGAAAAACACCTTTAATGACTATGAATTATTGCTTACTTGGAAAAACTAATAGATGTTTCCCTACTTGCAAAGTTTATTGTAAAGAAAATAAGGAATATTATTTAAAGGATCGACTAGGATTTACTTTCCGTGTTATGCCAGATCGCGTACAAACCGTTAGTACTATTTACAATAGTAAAACCATTTCTATTGAGGGAAGTAATTTCTCTGTTTCTTCTTACCGAATTGATTTATTAGGAGAAAATGTTGAGCAAATTAATTCTATTGTTGAAACGGTTTTAGCCAAACAGCGATTAGAAGGAAAAGAATATACCAATGGAAATTTAAATAGAGAAATTTAGGATAAATAAAAATGGCTTCTTCTAGCCATTTTTATTTTTTTAATAATTTATACTAATTAAATTAACCTTTCCTCTAATTTTCCCTAAATTTTCTTCTTTTTCTACCATCTTTTTTAACGTTTCTCTTGAAATGGTTGTATGGCATTGTTTGCTATACTCTTCTGCTATTTTTATTCTACTTTCTTCATCGTAACAAATTTCAATTGGTATACAGGATAGTAAGAAGTTTGCTAATGAATTGTCTATTTTTTCTAATTCTTTTGGCGTTACTGTATTCAGAATAAGAATGGTATTTCCTTCTTCTTGCATTTTTCTTAACGCTCTTTCTATTGTAATCGAAACCAATTGTTTTTTCATGATGCTTTTTGTCTCTTCATCTATTACTATAATTCCCTTTTCTTTCTGCTCTTGTTTTTCTTCTTTGTTTTGTTCTTCTATTATTTTTGAAAAATTGGTATCGATTCTTTTTTGCTGATATTGCCTTACAATTTCTTTTACCATATGTGTTTTTCCGCACCCTATTTTCCCATATATATAATACGCCTTATTTTCTTGCCAATTTATCTCTTTTACTTGTTCTGGTTTTGTTATTGTTATCATTGCTTCCCACTCCTTTTTATTCATGTTTTGCACTTAATTTTATAATTTTATCCATATCATCATCTTTTGCTGTCTTATTCTTTCTAATTGCACCACATTTTTCACATCGAAATAAAATAACATACCCCTTTTTACTATCTATTTCTAATCCAATTGGTTTTAATAATCCATGACAAGTTTCACTTCTATCTCCTGGATTGATATCTACATGTTTTGAATGTAAACAATGTGGACAATGGTTACGACATGAATATCCTAATTTTTCTACTTTTTTTCCGCAATTTTCGCAAATAAATGCTTCATCAATCTCGGTAAATCTTCTTTGCATTTTCTTCTCCTTTTTTCCCTATTTGTAAAATTTTATCATATTCTTTTTCTTTTTTCTAGTACTTACTCTTATTTTTTTCATTATTTTTTTGTCATATTTTAAGAAGTTTTGTAACGTTTTGAAAAAGGCTTGACATCCCTATTTATGGTAGGTATAATTTTATTAATTCAAGAAGAAAGGAGGAAAATTATGGAAGAAAGAACCTTGCGTACTATCCTTTTAGAGTTTGAAAAATTAAATAAGCATTTAACTCATATGGAAGAAGAACACCAAAACAAATTTGATCTTATGGATGCTCGTTTTAATACTTTAGAAGGAATTATCGTAACCATACAAAATGATATTGGTTCCTTGCAAACTAAAGTAAGTACTTTAGAAATAGCTTCGCAAGATATGCAACACAAAATGGACAATTTTGAATCTGGTCTTCTAGATATCCAACATACAATGGGTATTTTCAAATCAACTCTTCAAGATATCCAAAGTAAAATGACTGAATTCGATACTCGACTTGCATCTCTTGAGAAAATCACTCTTCAAATGGAATATGAGTTTAATGATAAAATTTCTGCACTATTTGACGCCTATTCCTATCACAATGATCAATATCAAAAACTTGAAAAACGCATAAGACAAAATGAAATCAAGATAGCAAATTTATCCTTATCTAGTTGTTAACTCTGCATTGTTTTCTATTCTTAGAAAATGTATTAGTTTCAAAAATGTATCTTAGATAATATCTATCTTTATTATCAAATAAGTAAATAAAAATAGCAGAGTTTTATTACTCTGTTATTTTTATTGGCTATTAATATTCAAAAATTCCATGTCCCAAAAACTCTTGTATTAATGAATTTTTTGGAATGTCTTCAATTGGAATTGGTTCAAAATATTTTAAAAATTCACATAAGCGTTTTGCTTCTGCATATTCAGGACTATCTTTTTCTATTTTTTCAAATAATGGTAATGCATACTCTTTTAACGCATTAATTTCATAAACTAAAGAAGTATTAAACATGACATCCGCATCTTCTTGAAAAGGAAAAATGTTTTTTTCTTCTCCTGCTGAGATGGAATACCAAGAAGATAATGTTTTTAGAGCATCATATCCTCTAAACTGACTATCTCTTACCGTTCTTCTAATAATTCTAGTATCTGTTGTAGAAATACGATTGTAATAGTCAATGTTTAATACGGTTAATGCACTAATATAGATTTTAAATTTTTGTTCTTTTGGAATTTTTGGTGTCAGTTTATCATTTAAGCAGTGAATTCCTTCCATTACTAGCACTTCATCCTCTTCCAATTTCATCTTTTGCCCCAAATAATGCTTATGACCATCTTTAAAATCAAAAGTAGGCATTTCAATTTCTTCTCCCTTTAATAGTCTTACTAAATGGTCATTTAATAGTTTTAAATCTACTGCCTCCAAAGCTTCAAAATTATAATTTCCAAATTCGTCTCTTGGCGTTTCCTCTCTTTCTACAAAATAGTTATCTACTGAAATAGTTTTTGGTTTTAGCCCATTTAGACGAAGTTGTATTCCTAATCTTTTTGCAAATGTAGTTTTTCCAGAAGAAGATGGTCCTGCTATTAAAATTACTCTTTTCTTTCTATCTTCTATTATTTTATCTGCGATATGGGCAATTTTCTTTTCATGTAATGCTTCTGAAAGTAAAATAATGTCTTTACTTTGCCCCTTTCTAATTCTGTCGTTTAATTGTTCTAGTGTAGAGATTCCCAAAATACGATTAATATCATCATATTCTTCTAAAGTTGCCAATAGCTTTTTCCCTTCTTGATATGGTTTAATTTCATTAGGCTTCTTTTTGCTTGGATAACGAATTAAAAATCCATCATGATATTTCATAATATCAAATAATTTAATATATCCTGTTGTAATAGGCATAACACCATAAAAGTAATTAAAATATTCTTCGCAAAAATAGAAAGAAACTTCTTCTTTTTCTTTATTTTCTAATTGCATTTTTCCAATTCCCGTATTCTCTTTTTGTATAAATTTACTTGCCTCTTCTTTGCTCATTTCCACTTTTCGAATTGGTAAATTTTTATCCATTATTTCTTGCATTTTGTTTTTTATCGCTGTTATCATTTCTTCTGTTATACTATCTTGTTCTATCTCACAGAACATACTACTTGATAATTGATAGTTCACTGTTAGCTGAATTTGCGGATATAATTCATGAAATGCCATTGCCATTATAAATAATAAACCTCTTGTATAAATACGTGCACCATCTCTTGTCGTTGTGTCTAGTAATTCGACTTCATCTCCTTCTTTTAGTTTATAATTTAAAGGCTTTACTTCATGATTTACCATACAGGCAAGAATATTATTTTTTTCTTCTAATGTTTCCTTAAACACTTCTAATACCGTTGTATCTTTTTCGGTTTCTACTTCTATATTTTTATAAATAATTTTCATTTTAATCGTCCTCCCTATTTCTTTTGTTTTGTCTATTATAGTATATTCTTTATTTTATGTCAAAATTTACATTTTACACTTATTTATCAATTTCATGTCACCTATCCTTTTTCTCCTCGTTTTCTTTTTGATTTCTTGCTTTTTTATTCTATTGGTAATCTCTTTTTTGCATAAATTTTCCCTTTTTGGAAAATCTATAATTAAAAGGATGGTTTATTAAAATATGGATTTAAAAAAATTATGGAATTCTTTTGCTTGGAAACCAGAAGAAGAATATCTTTTTACACTTCCACAAACAGATGAAGGAGAAAATAATAACACGATTCCACAAGAAATGTTAAATAACACAGAACCCATTTCTTCTCATCTTTCTACTAATTTGGATTATCTAAAAATGAGATTTAATACAATGATTAACAGTGATATTATACTAAGAGAATTTAAAGTATTTGTTTGTAATCGACAATATCATGCTTTCTTACTATTTATTGATGGTATGGTAGATGCCAATTTAATTAATGACTTTATATTAAAACCTTTGATGTTAAAAAATATTGCCAACTCTTCTGGCAGTCAAACAAAAAAAATAGCAGAAGAAGTAAATAGCAAAGCTAGCATTCGAAAAGTAAAAAAAATTGACCTTGGTCAATCTATTTCTAATTCACTTCTTCCTCAAAATAGTATTAGAAAAGAGCAAACATTTGAGCCTATTATTTCAGGTGTAAACTCAGGAAACTGCGCTTTATTTATTGATACTCTTAATTTTGCTTTTGATATTGAAGTAAAAGGATTTAAGCAAAGAAGTGTAGACTCTCCTAATAATGAAATTATTATTAAAGGGCCACAAGAAGCATTTGTGGAAAATCTTAGAACCAATACTTCTCTTTTAAGAAGAATTGCCAATAACGAAAAATTAATTATTGAAAATATTGCAGTTGGTAAGGTTACCCAAACCAAGTGTGCAGTTTGTTATATGGAAAATATCGCCAATGATGACTTGGTTGCTGAAGTGAAATATCGTTTAAATAATTTGGAAATTGATTCCCTTTTATCTTCTGGACAATTAGAACAATTAATTGTTAGTGATAATTATTTGGGTATCCCTGAAATTATATCAACAGAAAGACCTGATAAAACTTCCAAATACCTATTACAAGGACGTGTCATTGTTTTAGTAAATGGTTCTCCCTATTCCCTTATTATGCCTGCTACTTTAATTGATTTTATGTCTTCCCCTGAAGATACAAACTTAAAACCTTATTTTGCCAACTTTTTAAGAGGACTTCGCTTATTATCTTCCATAATTACATTATTATTGCCTGGATTATATGTGGCAGTTACTAGTTTCCACCAAGAAATCCTTCCTACGGAATTGCTCTATTCTATTTTAAGTGCAAGAGAAAATGTTCCTTTTCCTATTCTATTTGAAATTCTTATTATGGAGATTTCTTTTGAATTAATTCGTGAAGCTGGTCTTCGTGTTCCTTCTCCTATTGGCCCTACCATTGGAATTGTAGGCGCCTTAGTATTAGGACAAGCTGCCGTTAGTGCTAGTATTGTTAGTCCTATTTTAATTATTATTGTGGCAATTACTGGTATTGCTTCTTTTGCCATTCCTGACTTTTCCTTTGGCTTTCATTTACGTTTCTTCCGTTTTGGTTTTGTCTTACTTGGCTATATAGCTGGATTTTTAGGAATTGCCATGGGACTATTTGCCTATATTGCTACACTTTGCAATATTCGTTCTTTTGGTGTGCCTTTTACAGTTCCCTTTGCCCCTGCCATGAATAGTAAAGGAAATGGGTATTTTATTCCACCTATTTGGAAGCAAGAATATCGAGCCACTTACCTTGCTCCCAAAAAAGAAAAAACTCAAGAAAAAATTAGTAAACATTGGAAATATAATTAACTCATCATAGAAAGGAAAGAAAATTATGAATCATTCGAAAATTGGTACTATTGAATCCATTATGCTGATTTTGTGTATTGTTATTATCCATACTGTTTTATCACTTCCTAAAGTCTTACTTAGCAATACCAATTCTGCTACTCTTTTAAATATTGCTTATGTTACTATCATCGCTCTTCTTTTGGTATATTGTATTTACCGCTTATTTAAAAATTTTCCTGGAATGGATCTTTTAGATGTTTCAGAAACTCTTGGTGGTAAGTTTTTTAAAAAACTATTAGGCATCCTTTTTATTGTGTACTTTATCGTAAGTTCCAGTATCTTTCTAAGAAATTTCTGTGAATGTTTAAAAGTGGTATATTATCCTGCTACTGACATTATGTTTGTTATTCTTTTCTTTATTATTACCATATGTGCTACTAATCATTTGGAATTTAATGCTACTTTAAAAGCCAATTTATTAATTATGCCTGTTGTACTAGCTAGCATTATTTTTCTATTTTGTGCAAACCTAAGGAATTTTTCTCCTCAGAGAGTTTTTCCTATTTTAGGAAATGGATTTGTCCCTACCTTTGTTACTGGTATTGGAAATTTATTTTCTTTTAGTGGTATTGTTTTTCTATATTTTTTACCACCTTTATTAAAAGACCCTAGCAAATTTAAAAAAATTTCTATTTTATCTGTTGTCCTTTCTTCTATTTACTTAATATTAGCCGTTTCTATTATTTTGTTTATGTTTAACTTCTTTATGACAACAGATGAAATTATACCTCTGTATTCTGCTGCCACCTATATTGAATTTGGAACCTTTTTTCAAAGATTAGAATCGATTTTTTTATTAATTTGGATGATTGCTTTTGCTTGCTATCTAAGTATTGTTAGCAAATTTTCAATTCATATTTTTAAGAAAATTTCAAACATCAAAAACATAAAGCCAATTATTTATCCTTTTTGCTTAACCATGTTTGCTATTGCATTGGTACCTAAAAATTACGCTATTTCTAAATTTTATGAAACCAATATTTTTCCTTATTTCGTATTATGCTTGGTATTTATTGGTAGCTTCCTTATTTTATTATTTGCTAACTGGAAGAAACGAAGAAAAGTAGGTGAACCTTAATGAAACGAATGATTCGAAATATCTTTATTGTTATTGTTATTATTATATTTATGATTGCTTTTACCCCTTCTTATACCTCTTTAAATATTGACAACTTAGCCTATGTTGTAGCTTTAGGAATTGATGCAGGAGAAGTAGAAAAATTTAAAATCACATTTGAATTTACCACTGGTAGCTCTGGTGGTGAATCTGGCTCTTCTAGCGAAAAAAATCCTCTTATTATGAATAGTGTAGAAGCCTCTTCCATTGATAGTGCCATTAACTTAATGAACAGTTATATGGCAAGAGAATTAAATTTATCCCATTGCAAAATCATTGTTTTTTCGGAGGAAGTTGCCTCACAAGGCATCTCTAAAGAAATTTATACCCTCGCAAACGATTCGCAAATTAGACCTTCTTCAAATATTATTGTTAGCAAAAACAATGCGGAAGATTATATTTCTAATTCCACTCCTGTTTTAGAAAACCTAATCACCAAGTACTACGAAATCTTTCCAAACTCCAGCAAATATACTGGATATGTATACAATGTTACTTTAGGTGATTTCTTTAATCAACTTGTTTGTCATACCTGTGAACCTTTTGCCATTTTAGGTGGAATCAATTCCAATCCTGTTGGTTCCAACGCTAGTAACCCTAATGCTTCTAGTATCTCTACCATCAAATCCACTAATACTACTTTTTCTGGACAAGAAAATTCTGAAAATTTAGGAGTAGCTGTCTTTAAAGATGACAAATTAATTGGAGAACTAACTGCTTTAGAAACATTATGTCTTTCCATTATCCAAGGAGAAGTCGATTCCTTTTTAATTAGCATTGAAAATCCAGACAACCGTGAAGAAACCATTGATATTATGATGCATCCTACGAATCATAAGAAAATAAAAGTGCATATTATAAACGGTTCCCCCTATATTACCTTTGATGCCAAACTAACTGGAAGAATTTACTCCATGAAAGAAAGTTCAAAATATTTAGATACCTCTGTCTTAGAAGGAATTTCCAAAGAAGTAAATCGTTATTTAGAAGAAATTATCACACAATATTTATATCGAACTTCTACAGAATTCAAGGCAGACATCAATGCACTTGGAAAATATTCTTTATCAAACTTTCTTACCACACCAGAATTTGAAGAATACGATTGGCGAAATAATTATGCCAATTCTACTTTCAAAGTATCCATTCAGAGCGAAATAGAATCTGGTTTCCTAATTACTGAATCCTAAGGAGGTTTTCAAATGCTTAATTTATTATACCATACACTTTTCTTAATTTTTACACTCTATGTCATGATCCAATCTATTTCCTATAGTCTTTATGAAATAAGACATGAGAAAAACACAACGGGTGGAAAATTTATCATTGTATTTACTATTTTTAGTGTTATCTTTAGTAATATCATGGTCTGGCAAAACTAATATCTCTTTGTGGACATTTCCTAAAGAGACATTTTAAGCGAGTATTTGCCTAATAAAATATCAAAAAACGGTCCCTACTAGGAACCGTTTTTGGTTTTGCTTATAAAAATAATTTACTATTAAAAGTACTGATGTATTACTCTTTTTTGGGGCTATAATTATAATTGAAATATACAAAATCTTCAATTATTTTAGTTTTTCCTACTTTTCGTCCCTCTTTATCTCTTTTAATCAGTACTATCTTGTTATTGTCTTGATTGATCTTTGCGTAATATTTCACTCCAAGCTCTCTTAAGTCTACAATTGCTTCTCTAATTTCTCGATTTTTAATAAGTTTATTATGAGGAGACAACAATACTTCTACAAATTCATCTGATTTTAAATGAAATTTCTCAGGGACTTTATCACTTACTTCCTTCCACATTTTTTTGGTTGCCCTTCCATCTAAATCAAAAACAAAAATGTACATTATCATAGCAATGATAATTCCACCTAGCATGATAATTATTACAATTTCTACTGCTAATAATTTTCTAAGTAGCAGTAGCATAATTATTATCCATACTGCTTCCAAGATTGCTGTCAAAATATGAATTTGTTTGTTTGAAAATTTATTCCGAAATTGTTCTAATCTCTTCTTTCCGTTTATGAGTTTTTCTGTCTTCATCCTTATCCTCTCCTTTTTTTGCGTTTATAAACTTTTAAACTCACACTTTCTACCTCTTCATAGGTAACAAATTCTTTCTTTCCATTCCAATAACACAAAAGTATAGTCGCTTTTCTTTCTAACCTTTTATAAGAAACCTCAATTTTCTTATACTTTGAATACGTAATTTTTTGATATCCTCCTTCTGTTTTTTGAATTAGCTCTAAGCTATAAGTCTTTTTCCGGCTCATTATTTTTTCCTCCTTAAAATTTTTTAAAGTGAATCCTACTTTGATACTTCCTATATATTAACATAATTTTTTCACTTTTTCAACCCCATTCTTTGACTTTTTTATGTTAATTGTGATATAATATCACTTAACTTACTTTGCATAGCAAAGATATTATAAAAAAATAGAAAGGAGCTTTTGACAGCTTATGAAAAAAACACAAAGACATCCCTCTGTAAATTCCAGAAACTTACGGCAAGTAAAAAAACGTCAATCGCCAATGCGAAAGAAGAACTTCTCGAAAGGCTATCTTGCTTTTGTCTTCTTACTTGTGATTCTTCTTAGTATCTTTACCCTTTTTCTATTTCGTCAGTCACACTTTGGAAGTAATACCACAATTGATGGAGTTAACTGTTCTTGGCTAACCCCTGAGCAGGCTTACAACAAATTAAACGAGCAATTAGAGAACAAGAACATTTCCTTTCTCTTTTTCGATACCCAATACGACTTTTGTGGTAGCTCTTTTAATTTAAAACTCCCCTCCACTACGGAATTAGAAAAGTTTTTAGAAGAGCAAAAAGCAAATCGGAAATCGGATTTTTCATCTACTTTGTTTTCATTGGATGAAAGTAAATTACATGCTATTTTGAAGTCTCTTCCTAATCTTAATACTGCTAATATGATCCATTCTAAGGATGCTGAAATCATCATAGTGGATGATTTGCTCACAATAAATCCGGAAGTAGCAGGAAATTATATTGATTTTAGTGAAGCCTATGACTTAGCATTCTCTTCTTTGCAGTGTGGCCACACTATTATTGACTTTCGCAGCATTACAGATTATATTGCTACCGTTAATTCCTTTGATTTACAAGAAAAAGTTAACACGATCAATCAAATTCTAAGAACCTCTATTTCCTTTCTCCTGCCTGATGATTCTATCTTAACTTTAGATAAATCTATCATGAAAGATTGGATTATCGTTGATGAAGATGGTACTTATGAAATTGATGTAGATAGTAATTTACCAATTTTTCTGGAACTACTTTCACAAAAATGTGCCAACTCTACTGCTCAGTTTGAATTTACTGGTACTGATGTAGAACCGGTTATGGTTCCCGCTAATAATTTATTACTGGATAAAGATGCAGAAATGGAGTTAATAAAATCTGAACTAGGTTCTGCTACTTCCTATACTCATGCTCCTATTTTTAGTGCACCCATTGGTACTAGTTATATTGAAATTGATATTACAAGACAGCACATCTGGATGTATCTAGATGGTGAATGTATTGTTGACTCTGCTTGTGTTACTGGAAATTCAGGAATTCATGATACACCTGAAGGATATTTCTTTTTAACTTACAAAACTACCAATGCTGTTCTTAGGGGCTATAATGATAACGGCTCAAAGTACGCTTCTCCAGTAAGTTATTGGATGCCTTTTAACGGTGGCATCGGGCTTCATGATGCTAGTTGGAGAGATACGTTTGGGGGTTCTATTTACTTAGGAAATGGCTCTCATGGGTGTGTAAACCTTCCCAAAGAAACGGCTCAGAAAATTTATCAGCATATTGATAAAACAATCCCCATCATTGTTTATTCTTCGAAATAAGCATTCTTTCTAAAACAAAAGGTCAACCATAATTGGTTGGCCTTTTGTTTCTCTAACATTTTCTAATTCGGAAGAACAAATGTCTCTTTAGGAAACGTCTCCAAAGAGACATTTGCTTCCCATGGCAAGTTTGCTTTTCCGAAGTGTCCATAGTTTGTTGTTTGAGTATAGATTGGTTTTTTTAATTTTAAGTAGTGTATGATGCCATTTGGTGTTAAGTCAAAGGTGTTTTGTATGATTTCTAGTATTTCTTCTTCTGGTTTTGTTGCTGTTCCAAATGTGTTAATCCAGATAGATAGTGGTTCTTTTTTTCCTATGGCATAGGCTATTTGTAATTCACATTTTTTCGCTAATTTATTGGCAACTATGTTTCTGGCTATGTGACGAAGCATATAACTTGCTGAGCGGTCTACTTTACTTGCATCTTTTCCTGAAAAAGCTCCTCCTCCATGTCTACTATATCCTCCATAAGTATCTACAATAATTTTTCTTCCTGTTAAACCAGTATCTCCTAGTGGTCCTCCTATTACGAATCTTCCAGTTGGATTGATATAAATTTTAGTGTTTTCATCTATTTTGTCAGATGGTACTACTTTTTCTATTACTTTTTCTTTGATATCTTTTTTTAATTGCTCTATATCCGCTTCTTCTCTATGTTGTGTTGAAATTAAAATCGTATCGATTCTCTTTGGAATATCCTCTTCGTATTCTATTGTTACTTGTACTTTTCCATCTGGTCTTAAATACGGAATTTCTTTGTTTTTTCTTACTTCTGTTAGCTTTTTTGCTAACTGATGCGATAGTTCTATTGCATATGGCATATAATTTGGTGTTTCGTCTGTTGCATAGCCAAACATAATCCCTTGGTCTCCTGCTCCACCGTATGTCTACACCAAGTGCTATATCTGGGCTTTGTTTGGTGATATTGATATCAATTTTACAGGTTCTATAATCCATATCTGTTTGTGCATTATCAAATCCAATTTCTTTTATTGTATTTCTAACTAATGGTTCTATGTCGATTTCCCCTTTTGCTGTGACTTGTCCTGCTATTGTGATGGTATTTCCAGAAGCAAATGTTTCTACTGCTACTCTTGCATTTTCGTCTTGTTTTAAATATTCATCTAAAATACAATCGGATATTAAATCACATAGCTTATCTGGGTGTCCTTCTGTTACACTTTCTGAGGTAAAATAATATGTTTTCATCATCTTTCACTTCCTTTTTCTAACTTTCTTTATTATAGCATTTGTTCTTTTTTTTGAAAAGTACTTTTCTTCCTTTTCAAAAAAACTCCTATTTTTGAGTTGCTTTTTCTTTTTTTTCAACATATAATAGCATTATTGAGATAGGATATCATTATGTCTTATTTCCTTTTATTAAAAAAGTGAGGTGGTTTTTAATGAAACCATATAAGTTAGCCATTGTTGGCGCTACCGGCGTTGTTGGAAGGTGTGTTTTGCATATTTTAGAAGAAAAAAATTTACCTAATTTAGAATATGTACTGTTTGCCTCTCATCGTTCCGCTGGTCAAACATTATCATTTATGGGAAAGGAATATGTTGTTCAAGAGCTAAATGAAAACTCTTTTGATGAAGGATTTGACTTTGCTATCTTTTCAGCAGGAGGAGATACTGCCAAAAAGTTTGCTCCTATTGCTAGTGCAAAAGGATGTATTGTTGTAGATAACAGTAGTGCTTTTCGTATGGAAAAAGAGGTTCCTTTGATTGTTCCAGAAGTAAATTCTGAGGAAATTGCAAATCATAAAGGAATTATTAGTAACCCAAATTGTTCTACTATACAAGCGGTAGTTGCCTTAAAGCCTTTGGATGAGAAATATCATTTGAAACGAATTATCTATTCTACTTATCAAGCAGTATCTGGGGCTGGTTCAAAGGGGCTTTCCGATTTGGAAGAAGGGATTACTTCTTTTGTTACCAAAAAAGAATATTCTTTGCAAAAGTTTCCTTATCCTATTTTTAATAACTGTCTACCCCATATTGATGTCTTCTTAGAAAATGGTTATACCAAAGAAGAAGAAAAAATGATAAACGAAACTCGTAAAATTCTAAAAAGACCAGATTTAAAAATAACTGCAACAGCGGTAAGAGTTCCTGTTTTCAACTCTCATAGTGAAGCAATTACTGTAGAATTTGAAAAAGACTTTCACTTAGAAGAATTAGTAGAAGTGTTAAAACATAGTCCTGGCATTATTGTACAAGATGATTTTCAACATGCGATTTACCCTCTTGCTAGCACATCTACTGGCTATGATGAGGTATTTTGTGGAAGAATCAGGCGAGATGAAAGTGTTGCCTCTGGCGTAAATCTATGGGTAGTGGCAGATAATATTAGAAAAGGTGCTGCTAGCAATGCCGTCCAAATTGTGGAAAAACTCATTGCACTTGACCAAGATAGAACACGCTAAACCAATAAGATAAAATAGGAAGAAATGAATTTTCAAGAAAGCTATTTATTTTTTTCATTTCTTATCCTATAATATACCCTAAGTAACCAATATAACTATATTCGTTACTCAATATTGCCTTTATGAAAGGACATAAAAATGAAACAAATTTTATTTAAAGGATGTGGTACCGCCATCGCCACTCCATTTACCGAAGATGGCATCCATTTTGAAGAATTCAAAAAATTGATTGAATTCCAAATCGAGCAAGGAGTTGACAGTATTATCGTTTGTGGTACAACAGGAGAAAGTTCTACTATGAGTGAAGAAGAAAAAAAACAAACCATTCAATTTGCTATCGATACTGTCGCTGGACGTGTTCCTGTTATTGCTGGAACTGGAGCCAATAATACTAAGTCCGCAATTGAACTGTCAAAATATGCACAGCATGCTGGAGCAGATGGACTTTTAATTGTTACTCCTTATTATAACAAAACGACACAAGAACGGTCTTATTGCTCATTATCGTGCTATTGCCAAAGAAGTTAGTATTCCTATCATTGTTTATAGTGTCGCTAGTCGAACTGGTGTAAACATTACTCCTGAAACTTGTTTTGCATTATCGAAAATCGAAAATATAGTAGCCATTAAAGAAGCTTCTGGTAATATCTCACAAATTGCCAAAATTGCTTCCTTATGCCAAGACAATTTACATATCTATTCTGGAAATGATGATCAAATTGTTCCTGTTCTCTCCCTTGGTGGTCTTGGTGTTATCTCTGTTTTGTCCAACATTGAACCAAAGTTCACTCACAACTTAGTTATGAATTATTTAAATGGAAATAGAGAAGAAGCAAAAAAGGCACAATTACAATGTTTACCATTAGTAGAAGCACTATTTTGTGAAGTTAACCCCATTCCTGTAAAAGAAGCACTTAATTTACTAGGTTACCATTATGGTACACCTCGTTTACCACTTATTCCATTAAGTCCTAATGGAAAAGAAAAATTAATAAAAGCAATGAAAGAATTCGGAACAATCTCTTAAATTTTTCTTTTCTTTCTCTATGCTTTATGCTATAATAATAATGAGAATATCATACAAAAGAAAGAAGGCGTTTTTCGAATATGAGCATCACATTACTTGAAAAAACAGAAAGCAAACAATATACTGAATTTTGCAATTTAGTGCAAGATTTAATTTCAAATGAAACGGTACAACAAATGAAACAATATCGACAACATTATGATACTAGCACCTATGAACATTGCTTTCACGTTGCCTATCTTAGTTACAAAATAGCAAAAAAACTAAAGCTTGACTATATCTCTGTTGCACGTGCTGGAATGCTACATGATTTATTCCTATACGACTGGCGAAATAGTCGTAAACTTCTAAAATTAGATGGACTCCATGCTTTTGTCCATCCTAAAATAGCCTTAGAAAATGCTTCTAAACTATTTATCTTAAACAAAAAAGAACAAGATATTATCCTTAAACACATGTGGCCACTTACCTTACGACCACCAAAATATCTCGAATCTTTTCTTGTTACACTGGTAGATAAATATAGTGCCATTCACGAATCTTTTGTATTTTACAATCGATTTTTAAGAAGCAACAAAATTTACAAATATGCCTATATCTTTCTTTGTTTATTAATATTAGTTTAAAATTTAGGAAATACTGGAGGCCGTTCTAAAAATTTTCAAATTGTGGATAATGACAACAAAATTATCTACCTCTTGGAAACTCATAGAACGTTCTCTTTTATTTCTAATTTAGGAGGTTTTCATATGATAAAAGTTTTGATTCATGGGGTTAACGGAAAAATGGGACAAGAAGTCTTAAAGCAGTTAGATTTTTATGAAACTTGTGTATTATTAGGAGGTTTTGATAAAGAAAATACAGGAAATTTTCCTTTCCCTGTCTATACGGATTTTAAACAAATTGCCGATACTCCCGATGTCATTATTGATTTTTCGGTTCCTCAAGCTACTATGACAATGTTAGAATATGCAAAAGAATATCATATTCCTGTTGTCATTGCTACTACTGGTTTTTCTGAGGAAGAAAATCAAAAAATAATAGAATATTCGAAAGAATTACCAATTTTTAAATCCGCTAATATGTCTTTTGCTATTAACCTTATGGCAAAAGTGTTAGCAGAAGTGGCAAAGGCTTTGCCTAATACTGATATTGAAATTATTGAGACTCACCATAATCGCAAAATCGATAGTCCTAGTGGTACAGCTCTTTTACTTGCTGATAGTATTAATCATGCTCTTGATAATAAGTTTCATTATCAGTTTGACCGTCATTCTAAACATGAAAAACGTTCTAAAAATGAAATTGGTTTTTCTTCCATTCGTGGTGGAAATATTGTAGGAGAACATACGGTTCAGTTTTTAGGAGAAAATGAGACATTTGAAATTACGCATAAAGCTTATTCTAGGTCTGTATTTGCCGATGGAGCAATTAAAGCTGGCTGTTTCTTAGTAGGTAAGGAGAATGGTTTTTATACTATGGAGGATTTACTAGCTTAATCCTTTCTTTCTGTTTATGAATCACAGAAAAAGGGAGTATTGGTAATTAGTCTACCAATACTCCCTTTTTCTTTCCTTTTTATTTTATCTTCTATTTCATACTGGTTTGAAAAATACAACTGTACAATATACCTGCTTCCTTTCGGTATCAAATTCATTTCTGTGTTTTGTATCTCTTCTTTTGTAATTCTATTTAGTGCGCTACTGAATTCTTGTGTCTCATTACTGTAATTTTCAAATTTTTTGTCACTTTCTTACAAAATTTTAAATATAAAAAACATTCTGTGTAGATTTTTTGGTACGTCCCAAAAATCTAGAAAACATTTTTGATATTTAATTTAAATTTCTCTTTAATGTGATTTAAGATAAAAATACTTTTTTCCAAATCTGGCACTCCTTCTTCGTATTGTTCTACCTGTATATTGCCTTTAAGAGAGGTTAGTTCTGTTTCTACTTTTTCTAGTTCATCATGCTCAATATAATACGCTAATATTTTATATCTTTCTTTCCAATGTTCCATTGCATTTTCAAATTCTTGCTCTACTTCTTCCTTTTCTACTTCTTCTTGTATTAATTTCTGTTTTAGGTTCTCTAATTGCGTATCCATCGTTTCTACTGATTGATTTGTATAATTTTGTGTGATTATATTGGTAATCCCTATTAGCAATAGGACAATGCCACAAATAATCCATTCTTTACGCATTTTTTCTTATCTCCCTTCCTTTTCTTGGCAGAAAAAGTTTCCTTTTCCATCAATTGTTGCAATAAGAGCTTGTTCTGGTTTTATTCCAAAAGCTTCTACTTGTTTTAGTAACCAATTGTAATCTTTTCCTAATTTTTCTAAATTTTGTTTCATAATTTTTCCATCTACTACTAAATCATAGGAAATTCCTTCGTATTCAGGATTCATATCAAAATCTTCTGGAGTAGTATTTCTTTTATTTGGTTTTGGTATGACAGTTACTTGTCCGCTTGTTTCTAAAATAGCATATTCTACATCTCCTATATCAAAAATATTGTTTCCTCTTAATCTCTCTTCTAATTCATTAATGGTAAATCTTTCTTTTTTCATTACTTTTTCATTAATCTTTCCTCTTTCAATTAGTAAGGAGGGTTTTCCACAAATAATTTCACGTAATTTTACACTTTTTAAATTAATCACCGATATGGTCAAATGCATTACTAATAATCCTAATATAGGAATGATTCCGTTCGTAATTGGAATTCCTGGTTCTGCCATAGGAATGGTCGCTAAGTCTGCAATCATGATGGAAATGGCAAGTTCAAATGGTTGCAATTGCCCAATTTCTCGTTTTCCCATAAAACGCATTACAATTAATACAATGATGTATAAAATAATGGTTCTGATAAATGTTAATAACATACTAAACTCCTTTTTCATCATGAATTTGATTTTATTTTTATTTTTCACCATTTCATTTTGCTTTATTCATTTTTTGTATATTTTCAAAAAAATTGTGAATACTACGATTATGAAACCATGTAAATTGCAATCAATTTGCAAATTTTCAAATAAGGAGGTTTTCATTATGTCAGAGAATCAAACACATAGTCAATCCCAAAGCGGAACTAGTATGGTTTGGCAAATTATTGGAAGACTTGTAACAGCCGCTATCGTTCTTGCTGTTACTGCTTTCTTTACCCCAGGATTCCAAATTAGTAATATCTGGGCATTAGCAGCTGCTGCTATCGTTCTTACCATTATAGATTATCTTATTGTAAAATTTACTGGACTTCATGCTAGCCCTTTTGGAAAAGGATTTGTAGGTTTTGTACTTTCGGCTGTTGTGTTATATGTCACTCAATATTTTGTAGCAGGCTATACCATTTCTTGGATAGCAGCTATCATCGGTGCTGTTATTTACGGTGTTGTTGATTATTTCTTACCTGGCGAACAACAAATGTAGTACAGAAACAAAGAAAAGAACACAGAATACATTGTATTCTGTGTTTTCTCTTTGTTTGTATTTCTTATCGTTTTTTGTTTTAGCTAATTTGATGCTGTTTCTTACTCAAAATCGGAAATCCGTCTCAGTAACTCATCCAGATCACTCTCCAACTCTTCCAACTGCCTTACTACTTCATCGTCCTCTTCATCCTCTTCGTCTTCCTGCTTGCTTTCATTTTCCGATTTGAAGCCTGTAGCACCATATCCAGACTTTCCGAACAATTCTGCCATTCGTTTGGCTGCCTCTTCTGCCACCCGCTGTTGTCTATGCTTTTCTTCTGCCTGCCTGCTTATTTCTTCTGCTATTTTCTGTTCGAATTTCACTTCGATTCCGATCCATTCGTCATTTTCCATGACGATGTTCCAATACTCGGAAATCATCTCATTGGTGATAGTGACTCCAAAATCTTCCGGAACTTTGATTGTGCCTTCTTCTGCATTAATATGGGCTGAAACCATGGTACTTACCAAAAATTTTTCTACCTCTGTCTTCGAATCTTTGGTTACACTTTCAACAATCTGTGATCTCAGCTGTTTCAATACCTCTGTTACCTTTGCCTGATCTTCTGCCTTCAGCTCAATCATATGAATGGTTTTCTTGGCATCTGCCCCTTCTGCCGGAACATAACGGAAATAAATACCACCTTTTGCTCCTTCCGTCTGCATTACCACGCTTGCCTTGCCCTGGATCTCTCCTGCCTTTGACTTTGCCTCTGCGGTAAATAATGTTTCTCCCTTTACGGATTTCCGGCTGACTACTGCTAACTCAAAAAATTTTCTCATACATTAACCTCCAAAATTATTTGTTTCGTTTCCTATGTTTGTATGTTACTTATATAGTATACCATTGTTTCCATAATATTGTCAATCGTTTTCTTTCTTTTTTTTACTCCATTTTCTATTATACCACTCAATCGCTGTTTGTGGACTATCCTTTCCTTCTTTGTTCTTTATTGGAGCAAAATCTTCTTCTCTTTTTCCTCGAAGTAAGGTAATGTTATGGAAAAAAGGGAAACTATCAAATATAAATTGTTCAAATTTGTATGCATTTGGAGACTCTGCTTCTACTAATTTTCCCTCTTCATAATAATTTATTTTTTTGAAAGCAATATGATAGGGTAATGTTTGTTTGGCTATTTTTTCTAATGCATGGATAGAAAATAAATTACACATAATATGAGATTCTCCAAATACTAGTTCTCCCTGTTCATTTCGTTTCTCTGCCATTTCTGGTTCTAATTCTGTATATTCTATTACTGCTGGTTTTCCATTCTTTCTGCAAAAAGCTCCTACTTTTTCTTGGGCATCTCTTTTTACTATTGTTTTAGAAGCAATTTCATTCTTTTGTTTGATGGTAAGCCCTAATAAAACTGGTTCTACCATTTGTAACAATATATTGTCTACCGAACTAATATAAATCCATTCTATTTCGTTTTTCTTCATCTCTTCTAAAATTCCTTTTTCTTCCATAGAACGATAAATACTTCCATTTCCATCGGAAGCAAATTTGATTGTTCCATCTTCTTCTAATAAAAGTTCTCCCTCTTTTCCTAGTAATGGCATCTCTCCTTGTTCAAAAAAGCCTATTTTTTCTTTTGGATAATTAAAATAGTGATGTTCTTCAAAAAATTGAATGGTTGCCTCTTTATTTTCTCTACTTACCATGATATACCATGGAATTGTAGTTTGATATTTCTTGTTCGCTGTTTTTAAAGTATCTGCTAATATTTCAAATAAATATTTGGATTTTGGTTTTATTTCTATTAAATAGGTACCTTTTGGTCCATGGTGACCAAGTCTTGTTCCGTTGTCCTCCTGCCATAGTAACTACAGCGTATTTTCCTTTTCGAATTATTTCCTCTCCTACTACTTTATATTGTTCTTTTTCTTGTTTTTCTAATTTTTGGCCATCGATATAAGGAATCGGTTCAATTTTTACTTTTTCTATTGCTTCTTTCTTTTCTATTTTTTGTTTACATTCTTCTATTTTTGAAAAATTTAATTTCAAAACTTGTTCTATTAATTCTGGATTTTTATTTTTCTTTACTTCTTTTGCTATCTTTTCTTGCCCATGTTGTTCTAGTAATTGAATTGCTTTCTCTATCTTCTCCATTTTATCACCTCGTATTTTTCTTTGCACTATATTATATTATCATATTGCTTAAAATTGTTCAAATATTTTACAGTAATTAGTCATAACTTTGGATTTGCCTCAATATACATTAATTAAAGTTTATTAGTACAAACATTTTAAGGAGGTATCTATTTTCATGGAAGAAAATTTATCAGTATATCAAGATATAGCAAAACGTACCGATGGGGATATTTATGTAGGAGTGGTTGGTCCTGTTAGAACCGGTAAATCTACTTTTATTAAACGCTTTATGGATTTACTTGTCATTCCTAACATAGATAATGAATACAAAAGAGAAAGGGCTCTCGATGAACTGCCTCAGAGTGCTTCTGGCAGAACTATTATGACAACAGAGCCAAAGTTTATTCCTAATGAAGCTGTTGAAATTACACTAGGAGAAAATATTAAATTAAAAACACGTATGGTAGATTGTGTTGGCTATTTAGTCGATAATGCCATTGGTTATTTAGAAGATGATATGCCACGTATGGTAAAAACACCTTGGGATGAAAATGAAATTCCCTTTGAACAAGCAGCTGAAATGGGAACCAAAAAAGTAATTGAAGAACATTCTACGATTGGTATTTTAGTAACCACAGATGGAAGTATTACAGACATTCCAAGAGAAGATTATATTGAAGCAGAAGCAAGAGTAGTTAGTGAACTAAAAGCTCTTCATAAACCTTTTGTTATTGTTCTTAACTCTGCTGACTGTAAATCCGAATACACCAAATCATTAGCCAAACGCTTAGAAGAAAAATATTGTGTTCCTGTTCTTCCTACGGATTGTTCTACTCTAAATTTAGAAGATATTAATGATATCTTTAGTAAAATTTTATATGAATTTCCAATTGAACGAATTAATTTGAATTTCCCTCGTTGGGTAGATGGTCTTTCTCCAGAACATTGGTTAAAGAAAGAATTGTATTCGGAAATAAAAAACGCATTTCAAGATGTTCGTTTATTAAAACAAGTGGATACTAGTATTCAAAAGATTCAAAAAACAGAAATTATTCATAAAACTGTGGTGGATGAAATTTTATTAGGTACTGGGTCTGTTAATATTTCTGTTGAACTAATGGATGACTTATTTTATAAAGTTCTTACTGAGATATCCGGTGTTGAAATTGGAAACGAAGGAGATTTATTCTCTACTATTACGACCTTGGCACAAACAAAAAAAGAATATGATAAAATTTCTTATGCATTAGAGGAAGTAAAAGCAAAAGGTTATGGTATTGTTACTCCTTCTATGGAAGAACTAATTTTAGACGAACCAGAAATGGTAAAACAAGGCTCTCGCTTTGGTGTAAAACTAAAAGCAAAGGCTCCTTCTATCCATATGATAAGAGCCGATATCGAGACAGAAGTTTCTCCAATTGTTGGTAGTGAAAAGCAATCCGAAGAATTAGTCAATTACCTACTTTCTGAATTTGAATCTGACCCTCAAAAAATATGGGAATCCAACATCTTTGGAAAAAGTCTTCATGAACTTGTGAATGAAGGTCTGCAAAATAAACTTTGTAGAATGCCAGAAGATGCACAAGAAAAATTACAAGAAACTTTGGAACGTATTGTTAATGAAGGTAGTGGCGGATTGATTTGCATTATTTTATAATACAAATTAGTTGTATGGAACCTAAAAAAGGAATAACTGTAAAATTACTTACTGTTATTCCTTTTTCTGGTGTACTATAAAAAAACATATATCAATATTTTTTGTCCGAATAGCTTCTCATCAGTGTGTTCGACTTTTGTCGACAAAAAAACCTCTTTCATTTTTTTATTTACTATGTTATATTGATTATAATTTAAAAGCTTTTAAATTTAAATTGTAAAGAAAGAATTGATTATAATTTGATTTAGCTACTTAAATTATAATTTCTTTTCAATACATATTAAAATGCCTTATGCTGATATCTATAATAGAGTATCTGATATATCTATTTATCCTTTTAGCGTTACTTGCCATGTAGCACATGATAAGGTATTTATAAAAATGAACCTACAAGAACTTTTTGTGTAAGAATAACGCAAGACATTATTGATTTAATTAATAGTTTACGTTCATAATCTAATTTTACTAAAAGCAGAAATTTATAAAATATGGGAAAAGAGAGATGAAAATGAAAAATGGATTAAAAATTTTGATTTTAGTTGTTTCAATTCTATTAGTTGCTAGCATAATAATTGTTAACTTTGTATATGAAGATGCACGTTTTAATAATTCTTTAAGTTTAGAAGAATTTCCTGTTACACTAAATGAAGTTAATATTGAGATAAAAAAAGATACCTTGACCAAAAGTGGCGTAACAATTATTATAACGAATAACACGGATTCATCAATGGCATTTGATGAAGGATATAGAATAGATAAAAGAGAAGACGGACAATGGTCAAAAGTAAAGACTAAAAATAAAAATACTATAATTGGTTCTATTATCAATGAAGTAAGAGGAAAAGAAAGTATAGAAGAAAAAATTAATTGGTCTAAACTATATGGTACATTAAGAAAAGGCAATTATAGAATTGTAAAAGAAATTTATGGACCTCAAATAATAGATGGATTTTCTATACAAAATTATATTGCAGTAGAATTTACTATTAAATAGATGATAGCTTTCATCTCCCAGCTATTCCCCATACCTGATGCACTAGAATGCCCCAAAAGGAATTCCTGCTTTTGGGGCAAATTATGGTTATTGTACTTCTTTGCCTATTTCGTTCGCACACTCTCAAGTATATCTAAATAAATATAATCATATATATTCGTTCATTTTCTATCTTGTAATCATCTCCCTACCCTATTCGTTACTCTTATTTTAATCTTCTTTTTTACTCAAAAAGTTAGTTCGATACAAATTTAAAATTCCGTCTAGTTCTTTTGAAAATTCTTCTAGCATAACATTTTTAATGGTTGGTTCTTTTCCATCGATATAGTCGTCGATAACTTGTTTTAGTTTTTTGATATTTTTAATTTCTGGCTCTATTTCTGCCTTGTGTTTTTTTGCTCTTTCTGCTAGCATTTCTTTAATGGTAACAATATCTTCGTTGCTTGCACAAGATATCCTTTGGAACATTTGAAATACATCGTAGTATTTAAAAATTGGTACTGTCATACATTCTTTGGCAAATTTATCATAAAATAGTTCCATTTTCATTGGGATGCATTTGAATAACTCTTCTGCCTTTTCCATGTACATCTTATCTTTTAGTTTTTCATTTACTTCATTAAAATAGCGAACCATTTCGTCCATCTCTTGCCCGATTTCTGTAACAGATATTCGGTCTAATTCGTCTTCTACATTATCACAATAATTGGCAGATAAAGATGCAATGTTAATGCCATTGATAAATATACTTTTTAGTGCTTTGATATCATAATGAATTAAATTTCTTTTCATAAAATAGCTAAAATAAGCAAATAGTTTGACGATTTCAATTGGCGTAATTCTTCCTTCTTTTACATCATCTAATATTTCTTCAATGACACCATCAAATTGATCGTCTGTAATTTTCCAGTATTCTTCTGTTAACAGTCTTTTATAAGCTGGAAGTTTATCGGTATCTATGGTGTTAATGATAACTTCCATATTTTCTTTAAATTTTCTCATATCAAAAATACGAGTACGGATATAAATTTCAATGAATTTAAAGAAACGATATTCTGCCTTAAAATTATAATAGTAATTATTATCAAATTCTTTAATATAGAATTGTCTATTATCCATGAATACTCTAGAAGATACTAATATTGCCTTATATTCTTCATTGCTGTTAATATTAACAAATTTATCTTTTGTTACTTTTCCTGCTTTTATTTCAAAGGAAATCGCAATTGTGAAGATTAACATTGTTTGCATGACCCTATGGTTTGTGTTTGGATATGATTTATTCACCATATCAAAAATCTTTTTAAAATCATTTAAGGCATGTTTCAATATCCTTAAGTTTCTGGTTCCACTTTTGTTAAATGTTGAAATAATTAAATTGGTATTTTCTCTTAAAAATCGAATTAATTCTGGATATTTTTCATAACGCATTAAAATACCATTAATAATATAATTAAATTCTGGTGCATATTCAAATGTTTCTCCAATTAACTTTTCTTTAATTCTTTCATAATCATTGGCTTTATCAAATACATATTCAATGGTGTCTTGAATTCTTTCTACCATTGGCTTGTCCGTTTTCTTTACTAAGTCTCCTTCTTTGTCTAATAAATAGGTAGCAATAAATGTTTTCATTTCTAAGTTGCTACTTTTTAATTTTGTCGATAATTCTTTTTCATTACAAATAATAATGGTTTTAATATGATCATGTTCTACAAAATTATTGATATATCCTAAAATATCAATAACATCTACATTGGCTCTTTCTAAGTCATCAAAACACAACACTTTGTCATCTGTTGCAAAAAATTCCCCATAATCTAATTTATCTCCATTTTGCGTTACACCAAAGAAATTAGCCATGTCTAATCCTGTTTTTGCATATTCTGGAATGGTTAATTGGTCATTATTGTTCATATACTTTTTCAAATTTTTGTCCATTAGCTGGGTCGTTTCGATAAATATTTTCTTGCTAATCTCTTCTAAGTTGGATATTCCATATAAAGACATGTAAATGGTTTTATATCGTTTTCCATTTAATTGCATGGTTTCTATCTTATTGCGTATTTTATGATTCCAAAAATAAGTTTTTCCACTTCCCCATTCTCCATTAATCATAACCGCATAATCTGTATAGTCTGCCCTGATATAATCTAATATGCTCTCTACTAAATCTTCCATCTCTTTCCCACCTTTTTAATCTTTTGCGATTGTTAGTACCAATATTTCATTTACACCATGTTCTTTTAAAATTTTAGCAATTGCATTTACGGTACTTCCTGTTGTATAAATATCATCCAATAAAATTACATTCTTCTGTTCTATTTTTGCTTTCTTTTTCATTTTATATACCTTTTGTACATTTTTCCTTCTTTGTTCTTTCTTCAAAGAACTTTGAGGTACAGTATCTTTTACTTTTTCTAATATTTCCTGATATTCTAATTTTTCTATCTGTTTTACAATTTCTTTTGCCATTAAAGCACTTTGGTTATAACCTCTTTGCCTTTTTCTTTTTGGATGAATTGGAACTGGCATCATTATATCATACTTTTTTAAAATACCACATATTTTTTCATTTTTTATGATAATTTCTGAAAATATTTGATATAAGTATGATTTATCATTAAATTTATAATCTAACAACAACTTTCTTATTTCATTTCGATACAAAAACAAATAAAGATGTTTTTCAAAATAACATTCCCCTTGTTCTTTCCTTTCTATTTTTAAAATTGCCCT
The DNA here is from genome assembly GCA_949155365.1 of uncultured Clostridia bacterium. Classification (GTDB taxonomy): domain Bacteria; phylum Bacillota; class Clostridia; order TANB77; family CAG-508; genus UMGS1663. The sequence goes on along the minus strand of CASCUT010000010.1, from coordinate 16,855 downwards.
CTCTTGTAGTCTTTTCTTACATTCTTCGCACCAAATGGTTGGAACTAATTTTCCACATATTAAACAACACTGTGGGAAAATAAGCTTTTCTAGCTCATGCCACAAAAAAATAAGAGCCCTTCGAAATTCTTTCATTTTTCATTCCTTTCCTAAGCCCCTATTTCTATTTTTCCTCTATCGATTCTTTCTCAAGGTTTCCCCACACCAAAAACCTTAAATTAACTGTCTCAATTTTTCCTGTAATCCTGTATTTCTCTTCTTATTATCCTCATTTCCAATCATAAAATCAACAACCCCCACATTTCCTATTACAATTAACATCTGCTTAGCCCTAGTCATTCCTGTATACAATAAATTCCTAGTAAGCAACATCGGTGAAGATGGAGGCAATACCATAATTACTACATCAAATTCACTTCCGTTGTGCCTTATGAATTGTCACACTATAAGAATGCTCTATTTGGTCCAAATCTGAGTAAGTATACCACGCTACTTTCTCATCATCAAAACGAATTTCTACTATTTTCTCTTCCTCATCAATCTTCTCAATCGTTCCCAATTCTCCATTAAATACACCTGTTCCATTTTCATGAGAAGACCCTATTTTCTCCCAAAAGATATCATAATTATTCTTTATCTGCATTACCCTATCTTTTTCGCGAAAAATAATATCTCCTACTTTCTTTTCTAATAAGCTATCATTTTCTGGATTTAAATATCTCTGCAAAGTCTTATTCAACTCTTTTGTTCCTAGCATTCCTTTCTTTGTTGGTGTAATCACTTGAATATTCTTAAAAAAGTCATAATCTCCATAATTCTTTAACCTTCCATTGCACAAAGATACTACTTGCATTAACATCTTTTCTTGACTTCCCTCATGAATAAAAAAGAAATCCTCTTTCAAATCTTCTTCTTCTTCTTCTTCTTTCTTTAAAAAATGCTCTCCCTCATTTACTCTATGTGAATTCAATATAATCTTGCTTTTCGCTGCTTGTCTAAAAATTTTATTTAGTACAATTGTAGTTATCTTTTCAGAATGTATCATATCTTTTAAAATACTTCCTGGACCTACAGATGGCAATTGGTCTACATCACCTACTAACACTAACTTTGTTCCTTGGTATAATGCTTTGACTAAATAATTCATCAAAAACACATCTACCATTGACATTTCGTCAACAATAACCACATCTGCATCTAATGGTGCAACTTCATTGCTTACACTTTCTAGCTTATTATCTTCCTCTACTTTTCCAATTTCCAATAATCGATGTAATGTCTTTGCTTCTTCTCCTGTTGTCTCCGTCATCCTTTTAGCCGCTCTGCCTGTTGGTGCACAAAGAGCCACTTTTTTTCCTTGCTTTTGATATAAATCAATTACCGTTTTAATAATTGTAGTTTTTCCTGTACCTGGTCCACCTGTAATAATGCACACATTATTCTCATTAATTGCCTCTACCGCTTCCTTCTGCTTATCTGACAATTCCATATCCGAATATTTCTCAATTTTTTTTAATTCTTTTTTGATATTCTCAATCCTTTTCATATTTTGTGCATTTTGTAAAACTTGAATTTTCTCTGCAATCGTTTTCTCTGCTTGGTAAAACGGTGTTAGATAGACCCAGTTTCCTTCTTCTATCATTTCATTTTTTACTTTTAATTCAATCAAATTCTCTTCTAATTCTTCTTCTGTTACCCCTAACAATTCCTTACAAAACAGATACAAATTTTCCTTTTGTACCCTACAATGTCCATTGGTAGTAGTGGCCATAACCGCATATTTCAAACCACTTTTAATTCTTTTTTCATAATTATAAGCAATTCCAATTTCCATCGCCATTTTATCAATTTTCTTAAAATCTACACTATTGGCTACTTCAATTAAAATATATGGATTTGCTTCAATCTCTTCTATCGCATTAGCACCCAATTTTTTGTATACATTTTTTGCATTTTGTACACCAATTCCAAATTTTTCTAAATATCCTACAATTTGCCATAATTCCCAATTTTCAATAAATGTCTCTGAAATTGTCATCGCTTTTTCTTCTGTAATTCCTTTTATCTGCGTTAAGCGATGTGGCTCTATTTTTAATACGTGTATTGTTTCTTCCTGAAAGGTATCAACAATCTTTTTCGCAGTTGCTGGGCCTACTCCCTTGATAGTACCATTTGCCAAATATCGTTCTAAAGAAGCTAATGTCTTGGGCATCACTTTCTCAAATGTATCTATTTTGAATTGCTCTCCATAGTCTTGATGTGTTACTATTTTTCCTATTAGCTTTAATGTATCACCAACGTTAACAAAGGGAAGATATCCTACTATGGTTATATCTCCCTCCTCTGTTTCAAACTCTGCTACGGTATAACTATTTACTTCATTTTGATAAATAATTTCCTTAATTTCTCCTTCTAGTTCCAAAAAATGTCCTCTCTTTTCTTACTTACGTTTTTCTTATTTTATCAAAAAAGAAAAGCTTTTACAACCTTTCTTTTTCATTTTTACAGCATAAAGCCCCTAAAAGTAAGTTTTTTACTTCAGGGGCTTCGTTTTGATTTAAAATTAACTTCTAATTCTAAATTTATATAGTTGTTTTACATTTTTAACTTTCCGAAAACCTGCTCTTTTACAAGTTATAATTAAAGCCTCATTAGTGCAATAAATATTTATACAAGGTATTCTTCCCGTTTCTTCTACAATATTATTGCATAATGCCGTAATTGCTTCACTTGCATCTTTTACACCATCAAAAAATTTAATATTTAGGTAATTGGTATTAAACACATGAATGTAAAATATTCTTGAATTACTTTTTTTCTTAACAATCCATGTAGAATCACCATTTGCCTCAACTATGCTTTGCGTTAGTATAAAATTGTTGGTTTCAATCCGCTTCATGTATAAACCACCTTTCTATTTTTTATGTGTGTCATTATATCACGTATTGTATATTATGTCAAATGTTTTTATCATTTGAAACAATCTCTTAATTGGTAATATTTTCTATTACCTCTTTACATTCTCTCCAATTTGTTACTTTTAATGCTCCATATTCTGTGGATAGTCTTTTTAATATTTCTGCTGTTTCATCTGTGGAATCCAAGTCTGCTATCATAATATCTTTTATATTTTCTTCTTTTCCATAAATAATTCGAAATAGAAAGGAACGTAAAAATCCTTCTATCTTATCTTGTTGATTTTTTACGGCAATAATGACATAAATGCCATCGGATTTTAAATTGGTATAAGTATAAATATTAAGAATTGTTTTTATTATTTCAAATAAGCCATATAAAGCTAACGTCCAAAGTATTGTATTTAAAATGAAATTTCCCATATGTATGCCTCCTATAGGATATTATATTAAAAATTTAAAATTCGGTTACACAAAACTTTCTCGTTGACAAATTACCTTTTATTTGGTATGACTTTTATTTTTCTTATTTTCTTAAATACGCTCCTTGTTTTTCTAAATTTGCTATAATTTTATTTAAAATTTGATTAATTTCTTCATCTGTTAGTGTTCTATCATTTGCTCCAAATTCTAACGAATAAGCAATACTCTTTTTATTTTCCTCCATTCCTGCTCCTGTATATACGTCAAATACTTCACTTCCTAATAATAAAGAGCCTCCTGCCTTTTTAATAAAACTTGCAATTTCTCCTGCTGTTACAGTTTTATCAACCACAACTGCTAAATCTTTTTTTACACTTGGATATTTTGATACTTCTTTGTATTTCATCTTTCCTACTTTTTTGGCTAATAACTTATCTAGATTAATCTCCATTACAAAAACGGCTTCTTTTGCCTTAGTTGGATGAACTCTTCCCATAAATCCAACGATATCATTATTCACAGAAATTCCTGCCGATTGACCTGGGTGGAATGTATCTGGGATGTTTTCATTTATCACAAAGCTATAACGATTTTGATACCCTAAATAATCTAATAATTCCTCTGTAATTCCTTTTATTACATAGAAATCTACTGGCTTTGTATGGTTCATTCCAAGATAGAAATTTCCTGCCATTAAACAAGCGATTTTTCTTTCCTCTGTATATTTTTCTTGTTCTTGACAAAAAGTCTTTCCTATTTCAAAAATAGAAACATCTTTATTATTACGTGCTTTATTATATTCATAAATTTTGAATAAGGATGGTAAAATAGAATGTCTTAATGTATTTCTTTCTTCTGTCATTGGGTCTAATAATGGAATAATCTTCGTATCATCTCTGCAAAAATCTTTTGCTTCTTTTTCATTTACTAAAATATAAGATAAGGTTTCATTTAATCCTAAATCAACCATTTTATTTCTAATATTTCTAGTTTGTTTATCATAGCTTCCTGCTTTTACTGGAAGTGCTGGTAATCTTCCTTCAATATTATTTACTCCGTGAATACGTCCTACTTCTTCAATTAAATCTTCTGGAATCGCAATATCAATTCTTCTCCTTGGAACAAGTACCTCTATGGTTTCTTCCTTTACTTCATAAGAAAATCCTAATCTTCTAAATACATCTAATACCGTTTCTTTTGGAATTATGGTTCCTAGTACCTTATTAATCTTTTCCAATGTAATTTCTATTTTATTGTCGCTCCAATCAATGTCATCTTCCTTTACTAAGCCACCAACAATGCTAGCATTGGCATACTTTTCAAGTAAATGACAAGACCTTTCAATTGCCATATAGGTTCTATCTGGTGCTAATCCTTTTTCAAATCTAGTACTTGCTTCACTTCTTAAAATTTCCTTTGAAGTCTTTCTAATTTTTACTGGGTCAAATATTGCAGATTCAATGATAATATTTTTCGTATTCTCTGTAATTTCGGTCTCTAATCCACCCATTACACCAGCTAATCCAATTGCTTTTTCTCCATCTGAAATAACAATATCGTCTGCGGATAATGTTCTTTCTATGCTATCTAAGGTAACTAATTTTTCTCCTTCTTTTGCCATTCTAACTTCTAACATTCCTTTTAATCTATCGGCATCATAATAATGAAGAGGTTGACCTGTTTCTAGCATAACATAATTGCTAATATCTACCACATTATTAATTGGTCTAATACCAGAGGCAATCAATCGATTCTTAATAAAGGTTGGGCTTTCCTTAATCTCAATATTTTCCACTCTCTTTGCTAAGAAAATAGAACAATTTTCTGTATTTCTTACCACTTTAAATGTATCATTAATATCTTTGTCACTTTCTGTATAACTTACTTCTATCTCATTTACTTCTTTATCATAAATTGCTCCAATCTCATGAGCCATTCCTAAAATACTTAATAAATCTCCACGATTTGCTGTTAATTCAAAATCAATAACGCCATCTTCCATTTCCATCAACTTAATTGGGTCTTCTCCCACTTTGCTATCTAATGGTAATTCATGAATTCCCTCTTTATCCTCTGGCTTTAGAAACTTACTTTCTAAACCAAGTTCTGCAATAGAGCAAAGCATTCCATTAGACTCAACGCCACGAATATTCCCTTTCTTAATCCTAAAATCTCCTGGTAAAACGGCACCTGGTAAAGCTACAATCACTTTTAAACCAGTTCTAACATTAGGCGCACCACAAACAATTTGAAGCACTTCCTCTCCCACATTTACCTTACACACATGTAAATGGTCAGAATCTGGGTGCATCTCACACTCCACTACTTCACCAACTACCAAATTAGTAGCCTCTATCAATTTTTCACATGAGTCATACTCATTTCCTACATTCGTCATATCTTCTGCTAATGTCTTTAACTCAACATCATCAATATCCACATAATCTTTCACAAAATTTGTACTTAATTTCATTATTTTCCTCCCCTGTCCATTGGGGACGTTTCCTTTTGGTTCATCTGTCCCTTTTGGTACATTTTATTATTTTTCTGATTTTTTTATGTTCCATTTAAAAACCTCTCTAATGGTTATTATGCTCCATTTGGAAACGTCCCCAATGGTTCATCTGTCGCTTTTGGTATTTATTAGTCCATTCTGTCAAATTCGTTTAGGAATCTTACGTCGTTTTGGTATAGTAAACGGATATCGGTAATTCCGTATTTAAACATGGCTAGACGGTCAAGTCCTGTTCCAAAGGCAAAGCCGGTGTATTGTTCTGGGTCGTAACCGTTCATTTTTAGTACGTTTGGATGTACCATTCCAGAGCCTAGTAGTTCTATCCATCCTGTTTGTTTGCATAGGTTACATCCTTTTCCTTGACATTTGAAACAGGTTACATCTACTTCGTAAGATGGTTCTGTAAATGGGAAGTAGCTTGGTCTAAATCTTAACTTTGTGTTTTCTCCTAGCATTTTTTTCATAAATACTTCTAAGGTTCCTTTTAAGTCTGCTAGGGAGATGTTTTTATCGATAACTAGACCTTCTACTTGAGCAAATTGATGGGAGTGTGTGGCATCGTCATCTCTTCTGTATACTTTTCCAGGGCAGATGACGCGAATTGGTGTTTTTTCTTCGTTTTCCATCATGACTCTTGCTTGCACTGCTGAGGTTTGTGTTCTTAGTAAGTGTTCTATTGTAATGTAGAAACTGTCTTGCATATCTCTTGCTGGATGTCCTTTTGGTAAGTTTAGTCTTTCAAAACAGTATTCGTCTGTTTCTAGTTCTGGTCCTTCTACTACGTCATATCCCATAGATACGAATAGGTCTTCTACTTCTTCTATAATCCTATTTAGAGGATGTTTGCTTCCTCTTTTTATTTTTGTCGCTGGTAAGCTAATATCTATTTTTTCTGTTTCTAATTTTCTTTTTAATTCTTCTTGTTTATATTCTTCTTCTTTTTGTGCGATTTTGCTTTCTAATTCATCACGAACCACATTAACTAAGCTTCCTATGATAGGACGCTCTTCTGCTGATAAGGCTCCCATTCCTCTTAGTACTGCTGTTAGTTCTCCTTTTTTTCCTAAATATTTTACTCTGATGTCATTTAGTTCTTTTGCGTCTTTTACTTCTGTAATCTCTTTTCCTGCTTTTTGTCTAATTGCCTCAATTTGTTCTTTCATTTTTGTTTTCTCCTTCCATCTCTTTTTTATTTTGCTTTCTGTTTAACAAACTAGATGTATTTCCTTTTTCCATCAAAAAAGCAATTCTGTCCTTATATATAGGACGAATTGCTTAACTTTCGTGGTACCACCTAAATTTGTTAATACATTTTGTACATATTAACCTTATTTTCCTTTAACGCAGGAATACGCTATTTTCTACTTTTAGTAATTTATTTCAAAAATAGTTCTCAAAAGTGAAATTTCAGTCATAGAATATAGGATTGGCTTTCAGCTAGGTAACCTCTCTCTCTTTTCTATATTTGTTCTATTCCTTACTTTGCTTTTTCTTCGAATCTTTATTTTACTAACTATTATATTACCATATTTTTCTTTTGTTTACAAGTGTTTTTAAAAAAAGTTTTCTATTTTTTATTTCTAAATTTTATTTATTATGCTTACCTTTACACTTCCTTCTCTTTCTATCTTTTCTTCCATTAAGAATGCTTTATTGGGTACTCCCTGTACCAATACTTTAAATTGAGCTAAAAAAATTAATTTTAGATATGCTTTATAGCTTAATTTGAAGTAATATTTTTTACTTTTCTAAAAAATAAAAGAAAGTTCTATTTTTGAACTTTCTTTTTTATTTTAATACATTCCTTCCATTCCACTAGGTGCTTCGTGTGAGCCACATGAACATTTTTCTTCTTTCTTTTCTGTTACAATACTTTCTGTGGTAAGTACCATAGAGGCAATGGATGCTGCATTTTGAAGAGCACTTCTGGATACTTTTGTTGGGTCTACAATTCCTGCTTTTTTCATATCTACATAAGTGTTGTTTCCTGCATTAAATCCAATTCCTTTTTCACTTTGTTTTACTTTTTCTACAATTACTGCTGGCTCTAGTCCTGCATTAATCGCAATTTGTTTTGCTGGTTCTTCTAAGGCTTTTAGGATGATTTTTCCTCCAATTTTTTCTTCTTCATTTAACGCATTTACTTCTTTTTCTACCGCTGGAATAATATTTAAGTAAGCGGTTCCTCCTCCTGCTACAATTCCTTCTTCTACGGCTGCTTTTGTGGCAGATAATGCATCTTCGATTCTTAATTTTTTATCTTTCATTTCAATTTCAGTTGCTGCACCTACCCCAATAACTGCTACTCCACCTGCTATTTTAGCAAGTCTTTCTTGTAGATTTTCTCTTTCAAAATCACTTTTTTCTTCTGCGATTTGTGCTCTGATTTGTGCTACTCTGTCTGCAATTTGTTGTTTGTCTCCTGCTCCATCTACAATGATGGTATTTTCTTTTTGAATTTTTACTTGTTTTGCTCTACCTAATTGTTCGATTGTTGTATCTTTTAGTTCTAATCCAAGTTCTGATGTGATAACCTCTCCTCCTGTTAATACTGCCATATCTTGTAACATTGCTTTTCTTTTATCTCCATATCCTGGTGCTTTTACTGCTACTACATTTAATACTCCTCTTAGTTTATTTAAAACAAGTGTTGATAAAGCTTCTGCTTCTACATCATCACAAACAATGACTAGTTTTCCAGATTGTTGCATTAAGCTTTCTAATAATGGTAAAATTTCTTGAATATTACTAATCTTTTTATCTGTTATTAAGATATATGGGTTATCCATAATCGCTTCCATTTTTTCAGTATCGGTTACCATATATGGGGAAACATATCCTTTATCAAACTGCATTCCTTCTACAACATCTAATTCTGTATTTGATGTTTTTGATTCTTCAATTGTAATAACTCCATCTTTGGATACTTTTTCCATTGCTTCTGAAATTAGTTTTCCTACTTCTTCATTATTAGCAGAAATGCTTGCTACTCTTGCAATATCTTCTTTTCCATTTACGGTACTACTAATTTTCTTTAATTCTTCTACTGCTACTTCTACTGCTTTGTCCATTCCTCTTTTGATTGCCATTGGATCTCCACCTGCTGCTACATTTTTCACACCTTCTTTAATCATACTTTGTGCTAATACAGTAGCTGTTGTAGTACCATCTCCTGCTACATCATTTGTTTTGGTAGATACTTGTTTTACCAATTGTGCTCCCATATTTTCAAATGGGTCTGGAAGTTCTATTTCTTTTGCGATTGTTACACCATCATTCGTAATTAGTGGTGCTCCAAATTGTTTATCTAGTACGACATTTCTTCCTTTTGGACCTAAGGTTACCTTTACAGTATCCGCTAATTGATTTACTCCATTTAACAAACTTTTTCTGGCATCTTCGCCAAATTTAATTTCTTTTGACATATTATTACCTCCTAAATATGTGACAAGAGAGGTGTCCTTTTTTGTCACATTTATATTCTATTTTCCTATTCGCATGACAAAAAGGAACGCCCCCTTGTCACAATCTTCTATCTTTTGCTTTTGCTCAAGCAATCCACTTATTCTACAATTGCTAGTATATCACTTTGGCTTACTATCATTAAGTTTTCACCTTCATATTTTACTTCCGTTCCTGCGTATTTATTTACAACTACTATGTCTCCTTTTTTTACTTCCATTTTTACTTTTTCAGTTCCTGGTCCTACTTCTAGTACCTCTGCAAATTGTGGTTTTTCTTGTGCACTTCCTGCTAAGATAATTCCACTTTTGGTTGTCTCCTCATTTTCTTTCATTTTAATAATTACTCTGTCTGCTAATGGTTTTAACATGTTACATTACCTCCTTAATTTTGTTTTTTTCCTAATTTGAAATTAGCAGTCCTTGTTCGAGACTGCTAATAATTTATACCCAATCATGCAAAATGTCAATACTATTTTTTAAAATTCACATACTTTTCACAAAATGTCTCTTTCTATTGATATGTGCTTCTCTCTTCCTTTATGCCAAAAAATCCCTTTATCTCTTAACCAGTAATAAAGGGATTTTTTGTTATCGTTTTAAAAATAAAATTCAGAACTTTCTAAGTCATTCTCAAGGATATCTCTAACCAAAGTTCTTGCTTCTTCTTCATATAGATTAGCTAGTAGTATTACAAAATCAGATTATGTATCCTATACTATCATTTTTTCTTCTTAAGTCAATATTAAAATAGTTCCTATTCATTATTTCTCTTTGATTTTATAAATAGCATATCGCAAATTGCAAAATGCCTTTTTCGCTATTTTATAAAAAGCATATTTAATTGGTTTAAATGGAATGTATATCTCACCAATTAATTCTACAAACTCACCACCAAATCCCTTTTTGAAACGATATAATCCATCTTCTTCCCCTCGTTCCATCGACACTCCTCTGAAGTCATAAATATGACAATGATGTTTTATCGCTAGTTTTATCATTTCCCATTGTAATAAATAAGTTGGCATTCGATTTCTATGTTCATTGGAACTTGCTCCATATAAATACCACATTTTATTTCCATATAACATTGGCATAATGGTGGCTAGCGGTTTATCTTCATAGTAAGCAATGTAGATTTTGCTTTCTTCTGGAAACTCTTTCAAAATAGTTTCGAAATATTCTTTTGGTCTCGTCCTAAAATTATCTCTCTTACCGGTTTCTTGCATTAACTTATAAAATTCTTCTATGCCTTCTTTATTTTTTTCTTCTACTCTTACTCCTTTTCTTATAGCTAGTCTCACATTGTATCTTGTCTTAGAAGCAAATTGTGCAAAGACTTCTTCCTCTGTTTTGTTTTGTAAATCTAATCGAAAATTGTGTCTTGCTTGTATTTCTTGGTCAAATTTGATTGCTTTACTGTTAATTTTATATCCTAATTTCTTTGCTAATTCTTCAAATACTTTATCTTCTTTTTTTACATTTGGCTCTATAATAATAACAAATGCCTTATATTGTTTTGCTATTTCCCTCATTTTCTCTGTTAACTCTTTCAAGATTATTTCCTGATGAATGTTTCCAATTGGTCCTCTTGGTACATACATAAGATTTCCAAAGAAAGGAATCTTGCGAATTAAAATACTCATGGTTGCTACTATATTTTCTTCTTTATCTTGCAATAGAATCGTTTCATTCTTCCAAAATTCTTTTACCTTTCCCCATTTAACAGATTGTTGAAAATCACATAATTCTTCTTTTCTTATAAATTCTTCATATTCTTCTATTGTTTTCATTTTTCCTATCCTCCTACGTTTTATTGTATAAAACGAAAAGAAAGAATGTATTAAAAAGTACTTACATAATTCTTAACACTTTCTTACATTTCTTTCTTAAAGGATATTGTTTTTCTCTTGTTTTTTCAATCAATTTTCTGTAAATTAGTTGTAAGTAAATTGTAAGGGTTTATGCCCTTGGTAAAAAATACTCAAAACCAATTTGCATATTTACAATTTGATAACTTGGTAATTCCATTTCAATTTTAATGTGGTGTTTGGTGTCTTCTACTACATAAATTTCGCCATCCCAATCCGCTAATCTTCCATTATAATATTTGATATAAATCGTTTCTGGTTCAAACTCAAACTTTTCCGTTACTCCTAATGTCTCTAATTTTTCTGTTATCTTTTGATAAATATCATCTTTATCCTCTTGCGTAATCTTGATTGCTTCCCAATATCGATTGTCATCAAATTCCCTTACTAATTCATATGCGATATCATTTCCGTCCATGCTAAAAGCTAGTCCATAACTACCTGTTGCAATCTGAACAATATTTCCTTCCAAAACACAAATTTCACCATCTTCTCTTAATTTTTCAAGATATCCACCAATTTGGTTTTCTTTTACTCCTTCTATCTCTTGCAAGATATGTTTCACAATTTTATTATTTTGAATCACTTCTATGTGATGATCTGAAATTTGCTCTTTGGTAGTATGTAGCGTACTTAACTTAGAAAATACGCTTTGATTATCTTTGTATTTATAATAGGGATTTAATTGTCTTTTTAATTCCCCATTGTGATTTTTAACAAAATGGTCCATTTGAAACATAATGACCAAATAAATGATAATGATAATTGCCATCAGTACGATAAACCTAAAAAATCCCTTCATTTTCTTCTCCTAATTTTATGATAATTTTAGTACCTATCTTTTCTTTACTTTCGATTTCTAAACTTCCCCTATGTGCTTCTACTATCTTAATACATAAAGGAAGCCCTAATCCCATGCCAGAAAAACTTCGATTTCTATCTTTACTTAAAGTATAAAATGGTTCTTTAATTTTTTCTATTTCTTCTTTTGGAATTCCTTTTCCATAATCTATCACTCTTATCTCTTTGTTTTTGGATAACTCAATTCGAACAATCGGTGAAGTTTCATATGCTTTGATTGCATTCTTTACCAAATTTAATAGTAACGATTTTACTAATATTTTATCCACATCTGACTGCACGTCTTTTGCTATTTCTTGTTCAAAACGTACTTCTGGAAATTGGAATTGCAATTCCTCTATTATCTTCTGCATTTCATTTGATAAATTTATTCTTTCTAGTTCCACACTAGTATTTTCTAATACTAATAAATCCATTAACTTTTGTGATATTTGTTCAATGTACTTTCCTTCTTCATAAATTTTATCACAATATTGCAAGATTACTTGTGGTTCTTTTACTTTTCTGTTTTTAATTAGACTAGAATATCCCACAATCGAAGTCAATGGGGTTCTAATTTCATGTGTTAAATTTCCAATAAATTTCTTTCTATTTTCTGCTACTTCTTGTATTCTTACGATATTTTCTTGTACTGCCTTTGTCATTTCATTAAAACTCTTTCCTACTCTTCCAATTTCATCGTTTCCTAATTTCTTTACTTTTACCTCATAATTTCCCTTTTCTACTTCTTTTACTACTTTATTTAAGTGTTTTATTTTCTTTGTTAAAAATCCCACACTAAAGGATAATACGAGTGCTATTAGAAAAGAACTTGCCAAACTTAATTTAATAAAATAATCAATTTGTTCTTGTCTTGTATGGTTTACTTCTGAAATATCAGATAACGTAACCACTACTTGTGCATTTTTTCTCATTTTCATAAATAATTTATCATTTTCAATATAACTCGTAATGTAATTTTCCCCTATTCCATATAATTGAGATTCTATTTTGTAGAGCTCTTCTTCTGTCATTTTATCTTCCTCTGTCAACAATTTGTCTTCTATTCCGTGGGTATTCTGTTTTAAAATTGGTGTATAATTTTTTTCCTTCTTGGTAATATTCCATATGAACCTCATTCTTCAAATAGATATTTCCAATATGAGATAAATTATCAATTCCATTTTCTACTTCTGCCATAATATTATTAATTTGAAGCATATTTTTATCTATTTCTTTTTCTATATTTGACTCATAGTTATGATTAATCATACTAATTCCCATCGCATTAATGGCAATGATAATTAAGACAAATGACATCAAGAAAATCTTTTGACCAAATTGCATTTTTACTCTCCTTTTAATCGATATCCTATTTTATTGACCGTTACAATTTTATCTTTTAATTCTAGTTTTCTTCTTAATTGCTGAATATGGTAATCTACCGTTCTCGTTTCTATTTCCGCGTTAATTTCCCATACTTCATTTAAAATTACATCTCTCGTTAACACTTTATTTTTATTCTTTACTAATAGTAAAAACAATTCATACTCTTTTGGTGCTAGATATACGATTTCTTTTCCTTTATAGACTGTCCTAGTATCTATTTCTACTCTTATATCGCCTATTTGATATTCTGTTTTTTCTTTCTTTTTTATTCTAAGTTCAATTCTAGCAAGTAACTCTAATGGTTCAAACGGTTTTGTCATATAATCTTGTGCTCCCAATTTTAGTCCTTTTACAATACTACTTACATCATTTTTAGCAGATAGAAAAATGACAGGAACATTGCTATCTTCTATATTTTTTACAATTTCATATCCATCTAACTTTGGTAACATGATATCCAGTAAAATCATATCATAAGAATTTTCCCCTATCTTTTTCATTGCCTCTTCTCCGTCAAAGCTACAATCATATTCGTAGTTTGCTAGGCTTAAGGTATCTTGAATTAATTTTGATATATTAATTTCATCTTCTACAATTAATATTTTTGACATCGTACTCTCCTCTTTTTTATTTTATCATGGATAGCACGTCATGACAATTCTAAAGATGTAAGTTTTTTGTAAGGATTTTCATCTGCTGAAAATAAAAAACGAAGCAAATCTTTCTTCAAAATTCACTTCGTTTTTATTTTCACAGTTAAAGAACTTCACTTAATTTCTTTTCTTCGTCTGTAAGTTTTTCGTAATGATCTGAGCCTCGGGCAGCAACTTGTGGACAATATTCTCTCACTTCGAGTGGTATCTTTTCGCTGTCAAGCTCTGTAAAGCAGTGGCAATCTGGGCATATGAAGCCATAATATGTTGTTTCACTAGTCACTCTTTTCAAGATGTCACCATCTTCTAATTTCCACTTTCCATAGCACGGTTTTTTCTTCTGCCCCCATCCATTACCAGTACACCGAGCTTCCATGCTCCAATTTGGAAGTTTGTAGTTACCTTTTTCTAATCGTTCCATTTTCTTTCCTCCTTACATTTGTGTTAGAGTTATGTTAGTATCCTTTCGTACCTTGCCGAAATTCGATATTATTTTATCACACATTTCTGTCTACTTCAAGACGTTATCTTGATTTTTTACACTAATTCTATTTCACTTTACCAATTTATATAATGCTTTAATCCTGGTAAACTTTCTGCATTTTTAGTTTTAATTCATCATTTCCCTTAATATTGCTAGAGCTATCTCTTATAAATTCTTTTAAAACTTTTAACTCTTCTGAATCTAGTTCTTTTGTTTCTATAATATTTATAATAAGATTATAAAGTTTAGCTTCTGGTTCATTAGAGTTTAAAGTTCCATCTTTAATTCCATCACTGTTAGTAGCTTCTCGTTTAATTTCATTATATTCTTCTTTATAAAACTTATTAATTATTTTTTCTATTTTTTCTTGTGTTTGCTGATTTTCTAATTGTTTTTCTGATAGTTTATTTTTTAACTCTAAATCTTCTGCTAAATAATATGCTGATTTTTCTTCTATTTGATCACTATTCAAAAATTCTTGTTTTTCTTCTAATAGTCTTTCCTTCTCTTTAATTGAATCCCCTTGTGTTACTAAAATTCCTATTTTAGTACTTGCAATGGTTATTATTGGTACGCATAATACAATTATTAAAAGAAATAGTAACAATAGTTTTGTTTTATTTTTCATAAATTCACCTCTTCCTTGAGTATTATATTATATCATATAATAAAATACAAAATAATTGTTTGGATTTTCTTCGCATATTTTTAATAAATTTTTTCCTAATTGTTCTCCTGAATGATCTGTCATATATATCTTTCCTCCTGTATTATTTACATTGGCATTGCTATTCTAATTTTTAAAATTTTCTATCTGTTATTATTCGGACTGTATAGTTATTATAATTTTACCGAAATGTAATACTTTTTTATGTATGCTTCAATGTCTTTTTCTAATTTTCTTTCACTAATTTTATTACATCTTCATAAATATAAAAACTTCCTACTATAAAAATGATTTTTCCTTTTTGTGTTTTCACATATGATACTGCATCTGTTAAACTCTTTTGATCGGCATTTACCTGCTTGTTTATTTGTTTTGCTGTATGATAAAGTTCTTCACTTGATACATATCTTGTTTCATCATTTCCAGTTGTAAAAATAAAACTAGCTGTTTTATCTTTTAGTAACTGTTTTAATACTGCCTTATAATCTTTTGTCTTTAATATGGATACAATATAGATTTTTTCTTCTTTCAGATAATAGCGATTCACCGTATTCGTAAAATTTAAAATGGCTTCTTCATTATGCCCCCCATCATAGATGATTTTAGGATTTTCTTGCAAAGTTTCAAATCGTGCTCTATGAATTACCGTAGCCAACCCTTCTTTTATTGCCTGGTTTGAAATTTCATATCCTTGCTTTTTTATTATTTCAATCGTTTCTAAGCATAATACTGCATTTTCAAATTGTTTTTCTCCTTTTAAATTTAATTTGATATCTTTGTATCCTTTGTAATCAAATATCGAATTTTCACCTTCTTGTCTTTTATTTTTTATGTTTTCTTTCTGTACGATTGTTACTATATTGTTTTTCTCTTGGCATGTGTCTTCTACTATTTTTTGAATTGACTCTTTTTGTTCCATCATAACAGTATTGGAATTTTGCTTAATAATTCCTGCTTTTTGTATTGCAATTTCTTCTAATGTATTTCCTAAAATAGCCATATGGTCATATCCTATCGAAGTAATAATCGATACCATCGGCTCTACAATATTGGTCGAATCGTATAAACCTCCTAATCCTGTTTCTATTACAGCAAAGTCACAATCTTGCTTTGCAAAGTATACAAATGCCATGATTGTTAATAGTTCAAAAAGCGTTACCTTTTCATCACTTATTTGATTATAATGCTCTATTTTTCCCTTTATTTCGTCTATGATTTGTATCATCTCTTCATCACGAATGTGCTTATGATTGACACTAATTCTTTCATTATACTCAATTAAATGAGGGGACATATATTTTCCCACACGATATCCATTCTTCACTAAAATATTCGTTAACATTTCTGTTACACTACCTTTACCATTTGTCCCCGCAACATGAATGATTTTTACTTTTTTCTCTGGATGACCTAACTCCTCCATAAAGTATTCCATTGCTTTCACCGTTGGTTTTCTTGTGGTTTGATAAAATTCTTTAAAATATTGTTTTACGTTCATTAAACTCTCTCCTTACTTATACCTCTTCGGTATTTTATCATAAAAGAGAATAGAAATAAATAAAATTATTTATTTTCTTTTCCTATCGAGTAGAGGATAATTCTTAGTGAATTTCTCCCCTCTCACACCACCGTACGTA
>CASCUT010000009.1 GCA_949155365.1 uncultured Clostridia bacterium | reverse complement strand
GTAACTAAGTTTACCTAAGAAACAATCTTTTTTCTATGTATTTTTGAGTGTGCTTATAAAAGTACATAACACTTTTCTGGTGATGATGATTTAGAGGGAAATACCCGTTCCCATTCCGAACACGGAAGTCAAGCCTCTAAATGCCGAAGATATTTGTGGGTTACCCTGCTGAGAAAATAGGTTGTCGCCAGTTTTTTTATGTTTATAAACAAAATAAAAAAGTAAATATGTGTAAAATTTTATTTTATAGATATTTACTTTTTTTTAATTGGAATATTACAGTCAGTAATACAAGATGTAAAAAAATCATGATAGACTTAGAACAGAAAGAATTTGTAAAAGATATTTTAACTTCAAAACATAAATGATTCGAGACATAAATAAAATGTAGGAAATAATTTTTATGCAGATGAAAGTGTATTGATCAACAACGAGAGGCTCCAATTTATGAGCCTCTCGTTGTTGATCAATTACAGGGCAGATGGTTGTTTAAGGGATAAAGCAAATTTCAAACACATTTACATTCTACTATATTTAAATTAATATGTTGATTGTTTGCTAATTAATTTATTTTATTTAATACATTTACATTCTATTATTTTTAATTAATAGCAACAGTAAAAAGAGCTTGTCAAATAGCTTATTTATTTACATTCTATTATATTTAAATTAATACTATGATAATCTTTATAATATTTAATTGCTATATGATTCTTTACATTCTACAATATTTTAATTTAATAAATTATAGAATTTTAGTAGCACACAAGAAAATTGATTGATACTATAAATCCTCTTCACTAATAAGAGGAATAATATCAATACCAGGTTCTTCATAAGGATGGACCTCTCTTATTTTTTTTATTACATTTTTTACAATATTGATATCACAAATTACCTCAATTCTTTCCTCATTTACAACTTCACATTTATTTGCTTTACCAATAAACGGATTTGCATCATTTGATGGCTTAAATCTACCAGTACATTTCATTGTCATACTACAATAAGTATAATTTCCCATAATTCCAGCACCAGCACTGCAAATAGCATCTCGTATTTCTTGTGCATAATCTTCTGGTACAGTAACAAGAATTTGAACTTTTTTTACATCAATAATCATAAGAAACCTCCAATAAAATATTTTAATTTGTATTTTACCATACTTTTTTCTAATTTAGCAACACACAATAAAGTAAAAAATATGATTTTCCATGACCTATTTTGAATTTAGTTATTGTAGTTGCGGATACTATATTTTTATGCTAAAATACGAATAACAATACTAGAAACCAAAAAGAATAGTAATATTTTTTAGGAGATAGAATATAGTAAAAATAAGAGGAAAAAAGGAGAGAGAATATGGCAAAAGTAGAATGGAAACCAGGAACATTTTTATATCCAATACCAGCAGTTATGGTATCTTGTGGCGATATGGAACAATCAAACATTATGACAGTAGCATGGACAGGAATCTTAAATACGAATCCAGCGATGTGCTATATTTCAGTAAGACCAGAGCGACATTCCTATTCGCTAATTAAAGAAACAGGAGAATTTGTTATTAATTTAACAAATGAGAAACTAGCCTTTGCAACAGACTGGTGTGGAGTAAGATCAGGAAAAGATTATGATAAATTTAAAGAAATGAAACTAACAAAGGAAAAAGCAAATCATGTAGCATGTCCTCTTATCAAAGAAAGTCCAGTATCAGTAGAATGCAAAGTAAAAGAAATAAGAGAACTTGGAAGTCATCATTTATTCATTGCAGAAGTGTTATCCATCGATGCAGATGAAAAATATATAGATGAAAAAGGGGCGTTTGACATTAGCAAATGTGATTTAATAGCATATGCAAATGGTGGATATTATAGTTTGGATAAGAAAATAGGAAAATTTGGTTACTCGGTACAAAAAAAGAAAATAAAATAAAAAGTGATAAAAGCTTAGAAAGTATTGACATTTATGTTGATTTTAAGTATAATAGTATTTAGTTACGTAAACCAATAAGCCTATTAAATTAATTAAGTTAATAGCACTACTTATGCTTTAGGAGGATTACTCTATGAAAGAAATGAATTTATGTAATGGATGTTTTTATGCAGGTACAGAAAATGGATTTAAGCCGGAATGTAACTGTAAGTGCCGGGAAAAATATGAGGAAGTAGAAAAGCAGCAGGAAGGAACAAGAACCAAATGTTCAAACGCGGTAAAAACAGATTCGCAGAGACGTCTGGAACGTCGTATCAATAGAAAAAAATCCAATAAGAGAGCAAGCAACGCTATCGTATTTGCAAACGCAAAATGCAAGAGATTGATGGACACTGCAAACAATTCTATTGCCAAAAGACAGGAGAAGAGATACAAAAATACAGTAAAGAAAGCAAAAAGAAATAAGCAGGTAACGGTTGCTATTTCACTCCCGGTTTCCATTGCAAGGGTAAAGGGAAGATGTATTTACAAACTTGAGACATTGTTTTCAAATTGGAAAGAAAACCCGGAAACTGCAGTAGTAGAGGGTACAAAACTTCCGCCGAAAATGGTAAAGAAAATGAAAGCAGAATGCAAAGAAGCATTAAACATGCTTGAAGTTGCCAGAAGCTTCAACGGCGAGGTAGTATCCCTTCACAAGAAGGAAAACGAAATCCACATGACCATGGGGTTCTATACTAAAAAAGATTTATCCAATTTTAAAAGAAAAATGGATATAGCATCCTAACAGCACAGAAATAAAAGCAAAAAGGCACTCCTCAGACTGAGGCGTGCCTTTATCAATTAAAAATACCAAAGACAGAGGGACGGAGATTATGTCTATAGGGTTTGAAGCCTTAAATACTATAAAAAGAGTGATAAACAAAAACCTTAATTAGAAAAAATTTGTAAAGGAATTATCTACATATTATAATCCAAAGAAAGACCAGTATAAAACGAATATAGGAAAGTGGAAAGATCATACTAAAAACGGAAATAAAAAGTATTGAAATGAGACAAGAAGGAGTGCTTATTTTGTATTAGGATAGCGAAATCGGACAAATTGACAAATTAACATAAAAAGTATATAATATAACTTGAAAAAGATAACAACAGCTTTTAAAATAATTTTAGGAGGCTAAGTATGAAGAATAGTGAAAAGTGGCGGAGAACACAGAGCATAATCTTTGATTTGGCAAGAGAATCTCAGACAGAGATGAATTTGAAGGAACTTCAAAATCGGATAACGACGAGGAGTACGATGATGTACAAGTTTAGAAAGCCAAGTCAGGAAGAGGCCAAGATTGCCATTAAGGATGTAACGTTAAGGCTGTTTACAGATGATTTTGGAGATTATGTAGAAGTAATGTTCAAAAAGAGAAGACGGCTGAATGTTGTTCCAATGTGCTTTTTGGTACAGCTCTATAATGAACAGGTGAGTACCAAAGGTGAAGAGGCAGGTGGTAACTTGGCAGTTCCATTTGAGTTACGTTCCTTCTGGAAAATGCAGAGAGCAAAAGAACTGGTAGGTGATTTGCTTAAAGTGATGCTGGAGCAAAAGCTGTTACTTCAAAATTTGGAGGATAAGTGTATTTCAGAAGAGCAAAGCAGGCAAATCGAAGAGGCGATGAAAATGGCGGATTCATTAAAGATTTTACCACCGGAAAAGGGAAAAATTGAAATCCACTTTTTAGAGTCGAAATTTAGGATTAATACAAAGAATGTGAAATTGGACATCGTTCCGCTCTGCAAGTTACTGGTGCAGTATTATGCAAAATTTACTATCTGCATGGATAAGACCTGCGAAGTTTTTGAACAGTTAAGAGATAAGCAGGAAATTTATCATGTAGAAGGAAAAATGCAGAGATTCATGGAAAGTTATTTTACGTCTGGTATTAATTGTTAGTATGAAGACAAAAGACTAAAATTTTGTTGTAGGATTAGCATGGAACAAGAAAAGGGAAACGTTAGAATGACGTTTCCTTTTTTATATTAAATTGAAAAGGAAAAAAGAAAGATAAAAATCCGCCATAGCGGAAAAAAAGGAAATCGCATTCGATTTACAGCAATTTACTATAAAATAAGCTTGTTATATATAAAAATACAGAATTTCCTTGGTAAGGAATAAAAAGATAGTAATAGAATGCATCCTAAGATAAAGAAAAAAATAAAAAATCCACAGATAAATAAAAAAATCCATTATAATTATTGACTTTTAAGGGAGGCTATGGTAAAATAGTAAAGCATATGCAAAGTGCATGTGCTTTTTAAAATAGTTAAAATTTAAAAATAAAGGAAAAAAGAGACAGTGGAGGTGTTTTAAAATGGCTGCAAAAGGAGCAAGAGAACCAATTACATTGGAATGTACAGAATGTAAAAGAAGAAATTACATGACTGAAAAAAACAAAAAGAACAATACAGACAGATTAGAAATCGTAAAATATTGCAAATACTGCAAAAAACGTACAACACACAAAGAAACAAAATAACCTTTTCTGAGACTGTAATAACCAAAACAGGATCAGTAAACCTAGCCAAAGAAACTTGAAACAAGAAATCAATGGCTAAAGTTAAGGGGGAAGAAAAATGGCAAAAGAAGCAAAAAACAAAAAAGAAAATAAACACTTTTGGAAAGACTTTAAAGCAGAACTAAAAAAAGTGATTTGGCCAACACCAAAGCAATTAGTAAATAATACAGTTGCTGTTATTACGATTGTGCTAATTACAGCAGTTATTGTATTTGCGTTAGATTTTACCTTTGAAAAAATGAATACTTATGGAATTAACAGATTAAAAGAAGTTGTTGATTCAAACCATAATAATTCAAATGAAGTAGAAGAAAATACAAATGCAAATGAAACAACAAATGAACAAGCACCAGAAGTAACAGCAAATGAAGAAGTGCCAGCTTCAGAAAATGTAAGCGAATAATTAAAGGAGGCTTATCTTTATGTCTCAAGAAACAGAAACACTAGAACCAAGATGGTATGTTGTACATACTTATTCTGGATATGAAAATAAAGTAAAAACAGACTTAGAAAAAACAGTTAAAAATAGAGAGTTAGAAGAATACTTTTTTGAAATTGTTGTTCCAATGGAAGAGCAAATTGAAATCAAGAATGGTAAAAAGAAAACAAATCTAAAAAAGGTTTTTCCAGGTTATGTTTTAGTTAAAATGATAGTAACCGAAGCAACATGGTATATTGTTCGAAATACAAGAGGTGTTACTGGGTTTGTAGGTTCAGGAACAGACCCTATTCCACTTACCGAACAAGAAATTAAACAAATGGGATTTGAATTGCCAAGTAGTATTAATATTGACTTTTCACAAGGCGATTCCGTATCTATCACAGGAGGTTCTTTTGACGGATTTGTAGGAACAGTACAAGAAATCAATAAAGACAAGCATAAAGTAAAAGTATTAGTTTCTATGTTTGGAAGAGAAACTCCAATTGAAGTTGACTTTTCACAAGTCACTAAAGTAGTTTAATAAGAAGTTAGAAGTTAGGACTTAGAAGTTAGAAAGTAAGGTAATTATTTCAAAGAATTGCTTGATATTCCAACCTCTAACTTCCAACTTTTAACCTCCAATTAAATAAATAATCTATAATTATTATGATGTATACACATCAAAACCAAAGGAGGTGCAAAGCACAATGGCAGAAAAAGAAATTAGTAATTTAATCAAATTACAAATTGAAGCAGGAAAAGCTACACCAGCTCCACCAGTAGGACCAGCATTAGGATCAAGTGGTGTTAATATTATGCAATTCGTAAAAGAATTTAATGATAGAACTGCAAACCAACCAGGAATGATCATTCCAGTTGTTATTACAGTATACAAAGATAAATCTTTTACTTTCATTACAAAAGTACCACCAGTAGCTGTATTAATCAAAAAAGCGATTAAAATTCAAAAGGGTTCTGGAAAACCAAACAGAGAAAAAGTAGGAACTATTACAAAAGCCCAAGTAGAAGAAATCGCAAAAGAAAAAATGCCAGACTTAAATGCAGCATCATTAGAAGCTGCAATGAGCATGGTTGCAGGAACTGCAAGAAGCATGGGTGTAGTAGTAGTAGACTAATATCATCCAAAAGTAAATATGGGAGAAACTTGAAACAAGTTTCGTTAGAACCAAAGGAGGAAAGAAAATGAAAACAGGAAAAAGATTAGCAGAGTGCCAAAAGCTAGTAGACAAAAATAAACTATACAGCGTAAATGAAGCACTTGAAATGATCGAAAAAATGCCAAAAGCAAAATTCGATGAAACTGTTGAATTACACGTAAAACTAGGTGTAGATTCAAAACATGCTGACCAACAAGTAAGAGGTACAACCGTACTTCCAAATGGAACAGGTAAAACACTAAAAGTATTAGTATTTGCCAAAGGACCAAAAGCAGAAGAAGCTGAAAAAGCCGGAGCTGACTTTGTTGGAGCAGAAGAATTAATACCAAAAATTGAAAAAGAAAATTGGTTTGACTATGATGTAATCGTAGCAACTCCAGATATGATGGGTGTTGTAGGAAGATTAGGTAAAGTATTAGGACCAAAAGGATTAATGCCAAACCCTAAATCAGGAACAGTAACAATGGATGTTACAAAAGCAATCAACGAAATTAAATCTGGTAAAGTAGAATACAGATTAGACAAAACCAACATTATTCACTTAGGTTTTGGAAAGGTATCATTTGGAGCAGAAAAATTAGCTGAAAACTATGAAGCAATTATGAGTGCAATCATAAAAGCAAAACCAGCTGCAGCAAAAGGACAATACATTAGAAGTGTTGCTATTTCTACAACAATGGGACCTGGATTGTATATTGATCAAAAATAATTATAGTAGCCAAAGAAAGTAGGCATAACCTTAAGTCCTACCGAGGCATAGATAGAGAAAATGGGAAACCAATCTTTATATGCCTCGAATAGTCTGGCTATATAGATTGGTTTTTTGTATAGAAGAAGTCAGAAGTCAGAAGTCAAAAATCAGAATTTAGATAGTTTCTTTAAAGAAATTACTTGAATTGTGGCATTAGGCTTCAGAAAGCCGACTTCCAAATATGGGAGGTGAAAGATAAAGTGGCAAGCGAAACAATTTTAAAACAAAAGGAAGAAGAAGTAAGCAAATTAGCTGAAAAATTAAAAGATGCAAAATTAGTGCTTTTAACAGATTATAGAGGAATAACAGTAGAAGGAGCAACATCTCTAAGAAATTCATTAAGAGATGCAAAATCAGAATACAAAGTTATTAAAAATAATATTGTAAGAAGAGCATTAAATGCAAATGGAGAAACAGAATTAGATTCTGCTTTAGAAGGACCAACAGCAGTTGTAATAGCAGAAGAAGACTATGTAGAACCATTAAAAGCAATTTATAATTTCTCAAAAGAGAATGAATTCTACAAAATTAAAGGTGGTATTGTAGAAGGTAAAGTAATGAGTGTAGAAGAATTAATTACTTTAGCAAAATTACCATCAAGACAAGAATTACTTGGTATGCTTGCAGGTGCATTACTTGGAAATATCTCCAAACTTGCAGTTGCTCTTGATCAAGTACGTATGCAAAAAGAAGAAGCATAGTTGGAAATTAGAATAAAGAAGTGGACTTTATAAAACACAAAAAAATAGAAAATAGAAAAGAAGTAAAAGTTAGAAACTTGAAAGCATGGAAAATCCAACTTACAACTTCTAACCGCCAACTTCTAAAATAGGAGGAAATAAAAATGATAGAAGAATTATTAGAAAAAATTGACAGCTTAAAAGTAGCTGAACTTGCTGAATTAGTAAAAGCAATCGAAGAAAAATACGGAGTATCTGCAGTAGCAGCAGCTGCACCAGCAGCTGGAGCAGTAGCAGGAGCTGCTGAAGAAAAAACATCTTTTGATGTTGTATTAAAAGACGCTGGAGCAAACAAAATCCAAGTAATCAAAGTAGTTAGAGATGCTACAGGATTAGGATTAAAAGAAGCAAAAGAATTAGTAGACGGAGCACCAAAAACAGTAAAAGAAGGTGTTTCTAAAGAAGAAGCAGAAGAATTAAAAGACAAATTCTCAGCAGCTGGAGCAGTTGTAGAATTAGCTTAGTTCGTATTAAAAATAGAAAAAATGCAATAGAGTTTATCTATTGCATTTTTTGTAAGAACAAAAATACGATATATTGGTTAAAGAATGAGCAAGAAGAGGACGTTTCTAAAAAATAAATATATTTTCGACCCAAAGTGGTATTTTAAAGAGAGGACTAGAACAAACTTAAAATAATATATTTTACTGACTAAACAGTCAAAATAGTTGCATTTTAGAAAAATAAATAATAAAATTGCAATTGATTAATTGACAAGAAAAAATAGAAGTTATAAAATATTGAAATAACAATATATATGAAATAAAGGAGAGACTGACATGAAAATACTATTAGATGCAATGGGTGGAGATAATGCACCAGATGCGAATATAAAAGGAGCAGTAAAAGCAATTAATCAAATTGAGGCAGAAGTTTGCTTGGTAGGAAATAAAGAAATTATTAATGCTAAGATAAAAGAATTCTATGGCAAAAATGATATTTCGGAGATTTCACCAAAATTGACCATTCATCATACAACAGAGACAATTGAAATGTGTGATATTCCAACACAAGCGATTAAGCATAAAAAAGATTCCTCTATGGTAGTAGGATTTCGAATGTTAAAAGAGGGAGATGGAGATGTTTTCATTTCTGCTGGAAACTCAGGTGCATTACTAACAGGTGCAACACTATTAGTAGGAAGAATAAAAGGAATTGATAGACCAGCATTAGCAGGAATTTTACCAGCCTATAAAGGAAGATTAATGCTAATTGATTGTGGCTCTAATACCAATTGTAAGCCAATTAATTTGCTTCAATTTGCACAGATGGCGACGATATATAATCGAAATACGTTTGGAATTGAACATCCAACAGTAGGCTTGCTTAACATTGGAACAGAAGAAACCAAAGGAAATGATTTAGTAAAAGAAAGTTATCAATTGCTAAAAGAAAAAGCAGAAGAATTAAATTTAAATTTTGTAGGAAATGTAGAAGGAAGAGATGCTTTTTCAGGAGAACTAGATATTTTAGTAGCAGATGGATATACAGGAAATGTTTTCTTAAAAACAGTAGAGGGCGTTGGAAAGCTTGTAAAAAGAACATTAGTAGAAAGTATTAAGAAGAATATATTTACTATGCTTGGTGCTATACCAGCTATGCCATCTATCAATAGTTTAGCTAAAGCAATGGATTATAAAGAATATGGAGGAGCTTTATTTTTAGGGGTCAAGAAACCAGTGGTAAAAGCACATGGAAGTAGTGATGAAAAATTATTCGAATTTACAATCAAACAAGCAGAGCAATTTGTAAAAAATAAAGCAGTTGAAAAAATGATAGAAGAATTTGAAAAATAATACTTGACAATTAATAGAACTTGTATTATTGTAAAGAAAAATGAACTATACTTGAGAGGAGGTGTAATTAAGAATGACGCAAGAAGAAATATTTGAAAAAATTAAAGGAATCATTGTAGAACAATTAGGAGTAGCAGAAACAGCTGTTACAATGGAAGCTTCTTTCATTGATGACTTAGGAGCAGATTCATTAGATATTGTAGAACTAATTATGGCATTAGAAGAAGAATTCGATACAGAAATTCCAGACGCTGATGCAGAAAAAGTAGTTACAGTAGGAGATGTAGTTGACTACATAAAAGATCATGTTGAATAATAAGATAAAAAAATGAAAGGTTAACCCCTTTCTTTTTTTTATAAAATGGTGTATAGTATAGGAAATAGGAGGTGAAAAGATGAACTTAGAAAATTTAGAAAAAAGCATAGGTTATACATTTCAAAATAAACAATTATTGAAAAATGCATTGACACATACTTCGTATGCATTTGAAAAACATATCCAAAGTAATGAAAAATTGGAGTTTTTAGGAGATAGCATTTTAGAGTTTATTTCAAGTAAATACCTATATACTAATTTTCCAAAATTAACAGAAGGAGAAATGACTAAAGTTAGAGCTGATATTGTATGTGAAAAGAGCTTATATCAAATTGCTAAAAAGCATAATTTTAGTGATTTCTTATATTTGGGAAAAAGTGAACTAATGAGCCATAAAGAAACGAGACCAGCTATTATGGCAGATAGTGTAGAAGCGGTGATTGCAGCAATTTATTTTGATAGTGGTTTGGAAGAAGCAGAAAAATTTATTATTGAAAATTTAAAAGAGCCAGCAGAAGTAGCAAGTCATCATGTAGGGCAGAAAGATTATAAGACAGTGCTACAAGAGATTTTACAGAAGCATGGAGAAGTAAAAATTGAGTATATCATTATTAAAGAAGAAGGGCCAGACCATGATAAACAATTTACAGCAAGAGTAGAATGCAATCAGAAGATGTTAGCAACAGGAGAAGGCAAGACAAAGAAATCAGCGGAAATGGAAGCAGCAAGAAAGGCAATTGAAGGAATAAGGAAAGATGCGAAAAGTAAAAGGGAGGGCTAAGGATGAAAAAAGAATATATTATTCCCATTTTTGTACCTCATTTAGGATGTCCGAATGCTTGTGTTTTTTGTAATCAAACAAAAATTACAGGAAAGCAAAAACAAGTGACTGCACAAGAGGTAAGAGATACAATAGAAGAATACTTAGAAAGTTTTAAGGATACAGAAAATAAGGTGGAAGTTGCTTTTTTTGGAGGCAGTTTTACAGGAATTGAAGAAGAGAAGCAAAATGAATTATTAGAAGTTGCCTATGAGTATGTGAAAAAGGGACAAGTAGATAGTATTCGTATTTCCACTAGACCAGATTATATTGATAGGAAAATTTTAAAAAGACTGAAGAAATATAAAGTTAAGACAATTGAGTTAGGAGTTCAATCAACGAACAATTACGTGCTAGAAAGGGCAAAGAGAGGACATACTTTCGAGGATGTAAAAAGAGCTTCGAAATGGATTCGCCATCATGGGTTTGTGTTAGGACATCAAATGATGGTGGGACTTCCAGAAAGTACGGCTTTGGATGAAATGAATACGGCTAAGGATTTGATTAAGTTAAAACCAAAAATGGTGCGTATTTATCCAGTACTTGTGATTAAGAAGACAGAATTGGAAGAAGAGTACCAAAGGGAAGAATATGAGCCTTTGTCAATTACACAAGCAGTAGAAAGATGCAAAGAGATTGCAGATTTGTTTAACCAACATAAGGTGAATGTGATTCGCATTGGCTTACAGAATACAGAGGAAATTACAGATCCAAGCAATCCGAAGAGCCAGGTTGTGGCAGGTCCATATCATCCAGCTTTTAGGCAATTGGTGGAAGGAAATTTGTGGTATGATGCCATTGTAGCAGAGATTAAGAAGTACAATATGAAAGTGAAGGTAGTGGAGATAAGAGCTAATCCAGAGGATATTAATAATATTATTGGTCATAAGAAGGAGAATATGAAGAAGTTAAAGGAACTATATGATGTGGATGTGAATTTAAGTTTGGATGACAAAATTAAGTGTGGAAAGTTTGAGATGAAAATTTTGAAGACTTATGAGGATTTGCTAGAGGAAGTTAAATAGAGAGGTACAGAAAGAGTAACCAAAAAAGAAAGATACCAATTGGTATCTTTCTTTTTTGGTTACTCTACTTTTTTGAGTAGCGTTTTTTTATGAGACTAGAAGTCGCACAGAGAAGGAGATTATTTTAGGAGATTGGTATAAAAAGGAAGACAAAGGTGCATAATGAATAGAAAAGGAGAGACTTTTTCTATGGATTATGTGAAGAGTAAGAGGAAGTTAGTAGTAAAAAAATATGCTTATGAGATAACCTTATTGACAGTAGGGTGTTTTATTATGGCGTGTGGAACATCCTTTTTTTTGCTTCCCAATCAGTTGTCGTCTGGTGGGTTTGCAGGAATTGCGACGATTAGTTATTATTTGCTTAAAATACCTTTGGGTACTACGATGTTTGCCTTAAATATTCCTCTTCTCATTTTGGCTTATATTCGAATTGGGAAGGAGTTTTTAGTAAAGTCTTTAATTGGAACTGGTTTACTTGCTTTTTTTATTGATTTGCTTGATCAATTTCCAGCGTTGACAGAAGATGCTTTTTTGGGGTGTGTTTATGGAGGCATTGCTATGGGAATAGGTACTTCGATGATTTTGAAGTCAAGTTCTTCTACTGGTGGAACAGATTTACTTTCTTATTTGATACGTTCTTATAAGCCACATTACCGAACAAGTAGCTTGATTGTGGGAATTGATATTGTGATTGTGACTCTGAATGTCATTTTCTTTCGTAATATTGAAATAGGATTGTATTCAGCCATTACCATTTATTTAATGGGAAAGATGATTGATATCGTATTTGAAGGTGTTAATTTTACCAAAGTGATGTTTATTGTTTCAGACAAATATGAAAGAATTGCAAGAGAAGTAGGAAAACAAGTGGACCGTGGAAGTACAGGTATTTATGCAAAGGGGATGTATACGAATCAAGAGAAACTAATGTTATTGTGTGTAGGGTCTAGGAATGAAATTGCAAAGATAAAACAAATTGCAGTAAATATTGATAAAAAGGCTTTTATTATTATTTCCAATGCACGAGAGACTTGGGGAAAAGGATTTAAGAAGAGTATTACTTAAAGTAAATGTCCAAAAAGAAAGCTGTTAATCAAGAGAAATAAAAAATCTCTTGATTGACAGCTTTTTTTCAGAGGAAAGGGATTTCTTATAAAAGAGAGGATATTGAGAAGAAGGAGGATTGATTTAGAACGTCATACCATACTTGAAACACTAAGGGAAGTATGATAAAATGAGTGCTATAAAGAGGAGAAGAAAGATGAGTTTAAGATTGATTTGTGGCAGAGCAGGAACTGGAAAAAGTGATTTTTGCTTTGAGGAAATAAAAAGATATAGTAATCGGAAAGCATAAAATTTATATGATAACACCAGAGCAGTTTTCCTTCACAGCAGAACAAAAGTTATTAGACAAATTGGAATGTGGTAGTAGTTTACAAGCGGAGGTATTAACTTTTGCACGTATGGCATACCGTGTTCTTTTAGAGGTAGGAGGAGTAGTGAAACCAAGCCTTTCAAAATCAGGAAAGGCCATGCTTATTTACGATATTCTAGAAAAAGAGAAAAAGAATCTTACCTTTTTAGGAAAGTCAAAGCAAAATGTAGAATTAGTAGAAACACAATTAACCGAATTTCGAAAACATGCGGTTTCAACCGAACAACTAAAAAAGACATTAGAACACACAGAAAGTCAATATTTACAAGAAAAATTAAAGGATATGTTACGAATCTATGAGAAGGAGAAAGAGAGACTAGAAGGAAAGTATATAGAAGAAAATGACCGTTTGGAGATATTAGCCCAACAATTAGAAAATACGAAGATGTTTGAAGATGCTATTTTTTATATTGATGAATTTAGTGGTTTTACCAAACAAGAGTATAAGATAATAGAACAATTAGTAAGAGTGGCAAAACAAGTTAATATTACCATTACAACAGATAATTTGGATATGCAAGCAGAGATGGAGAAGGATTTGTTTTATTCGAGTAAACAGACAGCTGACAAATTATTATATTTAGCAAGAAAGAATGAATTTCCATGTGATAGAACTATATTTTTGGAAAAGACTTATCGTTTTCAAAATGAAGAATTAAGCCATTTAGAAAAAAATATTCAAGTATTACCTTATCAGGTATATAGAAAAGAAGTAAAAAATCTTTCGATTTTCTTAGCAAAGAATCCTTATTCAGAAGTAGAGAAAGTTGCAAAAGAGATTGTTACATTAGTGAAAAAACAAGGATATCGTTATAAAGATATGGTAGTAATGACAAAAGAAATGGAGACATATTCCGCACTTTGCAAAGCCATTTTTTCATCTTATCAAATTCCCGTTTTTTTGGATGAGAAAAAAGAGTTGAGTCAAAATGAGTTTGCCAAATATATTCTTGCTTTATTAGAAGTATATACTAGTAATTGGTCTTATGAAGCGGTAATTCAATATTTGAAAACAGGATTTAACAATTTGTTAGAAGAAGAAATATATGAATTTGAAAATGATACAAGAAAATGGGGAATAAAGGGTTCAAAGTGGTATGCGAAAGAGTGGAATTTTGGAGAACAAACAGAAGAAGGAAAAGAGAGACTAGTTCGAATGCAATCGGTTAGAGAAAAAGTAATTATGCCATTATTCAGGTTAAAACAAAGTCTGGCAGGAAGTAAAAAAGTAGAGAAAATGAATCAAGAAGTGTATGCTTTTTTACTAGAAAATGAAATTCTCAAAAAAATAGAACAAAAGCAAAAAAAATTAGAAGAACAAGGAAAATTAGAAGTAGCCAAAGAACAAGAACTTGCTTGGAATATTGTAATTCAAGTGTTAGAAGAAATGGAGCATTTATTTGGAAATGATACAGTTTCTTTTGAAAAATATCGAGAATTGTTAAAAATGGGATTATCGCAAAATGGACTTGGGAAAATACCACAAACACAAGACCAAGTTATGGTGGGAACATTAGACCGAACAAGAACTCATAAAGTAAAAGCAATTTTTTTACTTGGGATGAAAGATGGTAGTTTTCCTACTATCCAAAAGCAAGAAGGCTTTTTTAGTGATGAAGATAGAACAACATTAAAAAAACAAGGAATGGAACTTGCCAAAGGAACCATAGAGAATTTATATGAGGATAATTTTAATATTTATAAGGCACTAACGACAGCAGAAGAAAAGTTATATTTTTCTTATCCATCTGCCAATTTAGAAGGAGGAGCGTTAAGACCATCGACGTATATTACGAAATTAAAAAAGATATTTCCTAAAATACCACAAACAAGTGACTTAATTGATTTACCATTTACGATGTTAAATGAAAATAACACCTTTGAAGAGTTAATTGAGCAATTAAGAAGAAAGAAGGAGGGACAAGAAATTTCAGCTAATTGGGATTTAGTAGAAGCTTACTTTGAAGGAAAAGCAGAATGGAGTGAAAAATTAGAAGTAGCCAAAAAAGCGTTAAGCTATCAGAACAAACCAGAGCCAATTGCACAAGAAAAAATTGAAAAATTATATGGAAATACTATTGTGACGAGCATATCCAAATTAGAGCAATATCAAAGTTGTCCGTTTTCTTATTACTTAAAATATGGTTTGAAGTTAAAAGAAGTAGAAGAATATAAAATGAAACCAATTGATACAGGAACTTTTATGCATGAAGTAATAGATACATTTTTTCATCTACTACGTGAAAGGCAAATAGAGATAAAAGACTTAGAAGAGGAACAAATGAAAGGGATAGTAGGAGAAGTAGTAGAGGAAAAACTTGGACTTTCTAAATATTACATATTTACTAGTAGTGATAAATTTAAAGTACTAACCAATCAACTAAAAAGAGTTGTATTACAATCCATAAAGTATATTGTAGAAGAACTTAAGAATAGTGATTTCGAGGTATTTGCAAATGAACTAGAATTTAAGAGAGGAAGTCAATATAGTCCTATCATCATTCCATTAGAAGAAGGGAAAAAGGTAGAGATTACAGGAAAAATTGATCGTATTGATTTAGCCAAAACAGAAAGTGGAAACTATATTCGTATTATTGATTATAAATCTTCGGTAAAAAACATAGACTTAAATGAAGTAGTAGCAGGGCTTCAAATACAATTATTAACCTATCTAGATGCAACATGTAAAATAGAAGATGTGTTTCCCGCAGGAGTCTTATATGCAAATTTGATTGACCCTATCTTAAAAACAAATAAGAAAATAGACAAAGAGCAAATCGAAGAAGAAATGCGAAAGAAGTTTAAGATGAATGGTCTTATCTTAGCAGACATTAATATCGTAAAAAAGATGGATAAAACATTAGAAAAGGGTTCTTCTAACCATATTCCAGTATATTTGGATAAGGATGGAAATATTAGCAAAAGTAAATCCAATGTGGTAACAAAGGAGCAATTAGAGGATTTAAGAAAATATACCAATCGTATAATCAAACAGATTGCACAGGAAATGATGAGTGGAAATATTAGCATAGAACCATATTACCAAAAGAAAAATAAAAAAACACCATGTGATTATTGTGAGTATAAAGGAATTTGCCATTTTAAGGAAGAGGGATGTAATCATTATCGTTATATTTCAAATGACAAGAAAGAAGAGATATTAGAAAAAATAAGAGAAAAATAGAATGTCACAAAACAGGATAAAAATGTGAGAAAGAGGAGTAAGAAGAAAAAGGAGAGGACAAATGTTAGATTTATCAAATGAAACAATGGTACATATAAAAAAAGGGAAGGTTGAATATTTACAATTTCGAGAATTGCAAAAATACCAAAATAAAGTACAACATTGTTATACATTAAAAGGAGAGAATAACAATTATGAAAGAATAGAAGCGGATAATTATCTGGCATTGTATGAAGCTTTAGACATAGATATGGAAGGCCTAACGAAAATTGAGTATCAAGCACATGGAAATATAGTAGAAGTAGTAAAAGAGAAAAAGGAATTTCATACAAAGATAGATGGTTTACTAACCGCGCAAAAAGGAATTTCTTTATCCCTACGTTTTGCAGATTGTACGCCAATTTTGTTCTATGATAAAGAAAAAAATGTCATTGGAAATATTCACTCTGGATGGAAAGGAACACTTCAGAAAATAGGTCAAAAGGGAGTGTTAAAAATGATAGAAACCTATGGCTGTCAAAAGCAAGATATATTATGCTTTCTAGGACCATGTATTGGAAAGTGTCATTTTGAAGTAGGAGAAGAAGTAAAAGAACAATATGAAACTACATTTTCTTATTTAGGAGAGAAAGAAAAATGGCTAGTAAAAGGAGAACCGAAAGAAAAGGTGCCAAAGTATTTCATAGATACGACATGGATTAATAGAAAAATGTTAGAAGAAGTAGGAATAGATTCTAGCAATATCATAGAAAGTAATATTTGTACCGTATGTCATAAAAAAGAAATGCATTCATATCGAGCAGAAAAAGAAAGAGCAGGAAGAAATACGAGCATAATAGGACTAAAATAAGTAATAAGCCTCTTATAAGATGAAATATCTTATAAGAGGCTTATATTTAGCACGGTTCTGTAATAGCAAAATAGACAAGTGGCAGATAAGTATAAGAAAAACCATCACAAAAAATGCTAGTAATCTTAGTGGGTTCTCTTCCAGGAATAGGACTCCAAAGACCATTATCTGAACGGACAATATCAGGTTGCCTTTGCCAACCCATTTTATGAAACCATATTCCCGTTTGCCTGTCTTGCCGGATAAAATGGAAATCGCCTCCTCGAATCCTGGAATTAGAAGGGGTATAGAATACTTTTACCAGATATTCATTCTCTTCCAGTAATTCGGTCCATTTATTTTCTGGATTGGCATACTCAGAAGGTAATAAGGAACGGGAAGAATCCATACTATGGACATCAATATAATACTCATTTTCTTCCACAAACGTAACATCTTCCAAAGAGATTCGACGAAAAGGACGATTTAGGTTTTGCAAATCGAGAGTACAATCTTCGATTAATCTTTCTGGGTTATCTATCCAAGAATTGCTGTCAGGGGCTATAGTAAAACCAGGGCAAAAATTAAGGTTAGGATATGTGATTCCTAAACAATAACCATAGCAATTGGTTTGCTTTACACTTTCGGAATCAAGAGTGATAGGAAAATGGTTCCGTAGTAATTTCTTAGAGGGAACCATATGGTTTCTAAGTTCGATTGTTTCCAAAATAGGCATATTAATACCCTCCCTTTTATTTTATAATCATAATATAAATAATTATAAAATAGATTACATAAAATGTCAACATCCGTTTTCAAAATTACATTGAAAAAACCAAGGAAATATGGTAAGATAAAACCAAGGTGAGAGTATGAAAGAGCAAGAATGGGAAATAGAGAATTGTGAAGCATTTGAGTTAAAAGATATTTTTGAATGTGGGCAATGTTTTCGATGGAATAAAGAAACGGAAGATACCTATATTGGGGTAGTTAAGAATAACGTAATAAAAGTGCAGAAGAGAGAAAATAGGATTTATTTTAAAAG
This sequence comes from uncultured Clostridia bacterium, assembly GCA_949155365.1. GTDB lineage: Bacteria > Bacillota > Clostridia > TANB77 > CAG-508 > UMGS1663. The sequence goes on along the minus strand of CASCUT010000009.1, from coordinate 36,927 downwards.
TATAGGAGAAGAAGAATTACAATCTCTTGTAATAGAGTATTTTGACTTAGAAAGAGATTATGAGAAAATAAAGCAAACCTTATCCAATATTGACATTCATATGAAACAAAGTATTCAACATGGAAAAGGAATTCGTATTTTAAATCAAGACTTATGGGAAACGATAATTTCTTTTATTATATCAGCCAACAATAATATACCAAGAATAAAAGGGATTATTGAGAGAATTGCAAAAGCTTATGGAAAAGAAATCGTATGGGAAGGAAAACGTTATTACACTTTTCCAACCGTAGAGGAATTAGCAAAGGCAAAGGTAGAAGATTTGAAACAATTAGGCTTAGGGTTTCGAGACAAAAGAGTGTACGAAACGACAAACATCATAAAAGAGAAAAAAATAGATTTAGAGATACTTAAAAAACAAGAATATCTAGAAGTAAGAGAAAGCTTGCTTACACTTCCAGGAGTGGGCCCAAAAGTAGCCGACTGTATTTTACTATTTTCAAGCTTAAAAAGATGGGAAGCATTTCCAATAGATGTATGGGTAAGACGTGTTATGAATGAACTATATATTCATAATCCAGATGAAAGTAAAGTAAAAAAAGAGCAGATTGAGGCAATCGCTAATGAAAAATTTGGACCACTTGCAGGAATTGCACAGCAATATTTATTTTATTGGAAAAGAGAAGCTTAGAAAAAAAGAAGAGAGAGGAAAAGAAAGATGATAATACCAGAACGATTAAAAAAGGGAGACACCATAGGAGTAGTAGCTCCTTCTGACCCTGTAATAGGAAAATCTATTGAAGAAATAAAAAGAGCCAAAACAAAGATAGAAGCATTAGGATTTAAGGTTGCATTTTCGGAACATCTATTTTCCAATACCAATGGATATAGTGCTTCACCACAAGAAAAGGCACAAGACATCAATCAAATGTTTAAAAACAAAGAAATAAAAATGATATGGTGTGCAAAAGGAGGAGAAAATTCCAATACCATATTCGAATACTTAGATTATGAAACAATAAAACAAAATCCGAAAATCATTTGTGGCTATAGTGACATTACTTCTATTACGAATATGATAGCAAAAAGAGCAGGAATTATTACCTATAATGGAACAAATTTTAAAACAATAGCAACCGATGAAACCGACTTTAGTTTGCAAGAAATAGTAAAGCGTTTAGTAGAAGGAAATACCGAGTTAGGAAAAATAGAAGACTATACAGTACTAAGAGAAGGAGTAGCAGAAGGAAGATTAATAGGAGGAAACTTAAGCCTTACACATGGCATGGTCTGTGGGAAATATTCCATCGATTTTACAGGAAAGATACTATTCATAGAAGAATTAGGTTTCGAAACAGATCCAGCATTAGCAAGTAACTTTCTATATTACATGAAACAAAATGGCGTATTTGAAAAAATAAATGGATTATGGATTGGAAATTATGAACATGAAACAGGAATACCATTAGAAAAAATCGTATTAGAAGTATTACGAAATCAATATTCATTTCCAATCATAAAATCAAACAACTTTGGGCATATCGAACAAAAAATAGTAATACCAATTGGCACAAAAGCCAAAATAACCACGAATGAACCAAAGAAAATCACACTACTAGATCCATGTGTCAACTAATACCATTGGGGACGTAATGGTACATTAGGAAAGGAAAGCTTAGAGTACAGCGGACTAGAGAGGTATTTTGAAATAAAAAACAGGAAAATAGTATTACAAAGAATGTCTATTTTGGAAACGTCCCCAATGGGACACCAATGAGACAAAAAGAGGCATTGGAGAGGGATAGAAGAAGATGTATGATAATTGGGAAGAATTAGAACAAAGTATAATGGATTGTAGGAAATGTAAATTATGTCAGAATCGCATTAATATTGTATTTGGTGTAGGAAATAAAGAGGCAAAGGTGATGATGATAGGGGAAGGCCCTGGTGCAGACGAGGATAGGCAAGGGATTCCATTTGTGGGGAAAGCAGGACAATTAATGAATAAGGCGTTTAGTGGTCTGGGATTAAAAAGGGAAGAACTATATATTGCTAATATTGTAAAATGTAGACCTCCTTCTAATCGTGTGCCAGAAGCAGAGGAAGCAGAGGCGTGCCTTAATTATTTGCGTAATCAAGTCATTTTGGTAAAACCGAAAATAATTGTGTTATTGGGAAGTACAGCATTAAAGAATATTTTAGGAAAAGAATATGGAATTACCTCAGCAAGAGGAAGATGGATTGAGAAGAAGGAAATTTGGTACATGCCTACGTGGCATCCAGCAGCATTGCTTCGTGATGAAAATAAGAAAATTGAGTTTTGGAATGATTTAAAACAAGTAAGAGAGAAGATGAACCAAGAGAATTAATAAGGCTTATAAAAAGAGGAAGAAATGTGAAAGAGAGAATCAGAATATAGAGTCAGTTTTCTTGACTTTAACAAGTTAGTAGCATAAAATTAGGATATTCAGTATCCTAATTTTATTGATAGAGAAGGGGAAAAAATGAAAGAGATAATAGAAAAAGCAGAATATTGTTTGAATTGTAAAACAAAACCTTGTACAAAGGGTTGCCCATTAGAAAACCATATTCCAGAATTTATCGAAGAATTGAAAAAAGGAGAAATTGAAAAAGCTTATCAAATTTTAAGCCAGACTACGGTATTACAACCAATATGTGGTCTCATTTGTCCTCATATGAGTCAATGTCAAGGAAATTGTGTAAGAAGGTTTAAAGGAATGCCAACTTCGATTGGAGAGATGGAGGCTTATGTAGGAAAACTAGCATTAGAGAATCATATTCCGTTTGATAAGGAAAGAAATGAAAAAAAGGAAAAGAAAGTAGCGGTAATTGGTGGAGGGCCAGCAGGCTTAACTTGTAGTGCATTTTTAGCAAGAAAGGGATATGAGGTTACGATTTTTGAAAAGCATGAAAAGCTTCGGAGGAATTTTATCTCATGGTATTCCAGATTTTCGTTTAGATCCTATTTTGTTAGAAAAAACCATCCAAAAAATTCTGTCATTGGGAATTGAGGTAAAATACAATCAAACACTAGGAAAAGAAATAACCTTATCATCTTTAAAGGAACAGTATAATGCTATTTTTATTGCTATTGGAAGCAATGTTTCTATGAAAATGCAAATAGAAGGAGAAAAACTGGAAGGTGTATATGGAGGAAATCAATTACTAGAAGAGAATTGTCATCCAAATTATCAAAAGAAAAAAGTGGCTGTAATTGGTGGAGGAAATGTAGCAATGGATTGTGCAAGAACAATTAAAAGAAAAGGAGCACAAGAAGTCTATGTTATGTATCGAAGAGCAGAAGAACAAATGCCAGCAGAAAGAAAAGAAATAGAAGAAGCAAAAGAAGAAGGAATACAATTCTTATTCCAACATAATATCGTAAAGATTTTACCAAAAGAGGAAACAAAGCAAGTAGGAAAGATTGAATATGTAAAAACGGAATTAGTGCAAAAACCAGGAGAATTAAGATTAAGTCCTGTAGATATAAAAGATAGTAATGAGCAAATGGAAATGGATTATGTAGTAATGGCAATTGGCTCAAAACCAGAACAAGAAATTATGGAAAAATTACCAATAGATAAAACGGAAAAGGGATATATTAAAGTAGATAAAGATTATATGACCACACAAGAAGGCGTATTTGCAGGAGGAGATATTATTGGAACAAAGGCAACGGTAGCATGGGCTTCAAGAGCCGGAAGAAATGTGGCAGAAGCAATAGATCGATATCTACAAAAACAATAAGGAAGAACCAAAGCAGAGAAAACGGAACCAGTTTGGGGAGCAAAGTTAGAATTTCATCAAGGGTAATTCGAAAATTTAAATAAAAAATTAAAATCATAAAATCCTGAGAAACAAATAATCTTTTTTGTTTCTCAGGATTTTTTAACACTTAAGATACGTGATAATAAGCTTCTGTTTCATAAGATTTTCCAAATAATTTAGAAATTTTACCAAGTAGAATTTGCCATAGACTTCTTTTATATGGAACAAGAGCAGTCTCACCAGTGATTGCTTCATATATTTCATCCAATTTTGTCATTAAACTAATATAGTAATCATTAAAATAGGTGTAATTTTCAGTAGTCCCTAATAGGTCTTTATAACAATATAATTTTTTACGAAAATCTTCAATATCTTGTACAGAATATAGATTGTTTAAACTTCTATTAAAATAAGAAGTTAGAATTTTATTCTGTGTTTCAATAAAGGTATCTTGAATTAGTTTTTTATAAATTCCGATTTGACTAGAAATTTTTGCAATTTCTTTTTCTACTAAATCTTCTTGTTCAATACGAGAAGTAAGACGAATGATTTTCTCTTCTGCTTCTAGAATTTTATCGAAGTTCTTTTCTACTTTATGAAAAGTAGAATCACTTGTTAAACGAATAAAAGTATTTTTAAATCGATTATTACTATATAAAGTACTATCAAATAAAACAACCTCTCCTACAACATAAGCCATTTGACTAATTAAATTACAAAGTAGAGGATAGTAAGAAGGGGTAGAGGTAGAAAATGAAATGCCATAATATTTTACCGTATCTTCTTCTTTTTTTAATATCTTAGAAGAAATTAATTGAACAGCAGCTTCATTTAAGGCCATACCATGCACTTTTATTCCTGTAAAATCACAAATACCAAGACGATATAAATTTCCCTTTTGGTCTTTTATTTCTTGGAAATGATGCATAAATTCATGAATGGCAAGTTCTTTCATTTCGTCGATAGATAATCCATTTTTAAAATAAATACTAGAATTTTTATAAAAATAATTTGCTTCTGACATTCCCTTTGGCATATCCGCAATATACATATCTAGATGCGAAACCCTGCTGAATAACTCATGATAACGGAAACGAGAAAACGGAAAAAAAGACATAAATTTCTCCGCAACAAACTTAGCAATTAAAGTAACGCTAAGTGCATCAAGTGGTTTTATAACCGTAATTCCATCTTTTTTTAGTTCATTTTCTACATTCATAATACTACGTTTTCTCCTTTGTTTTTGATAGACTAGGAAAAGAAATTCCTATGATATCAATTCGATTTTTATCGTAATTTCTATTATAAAGTAAAGTAAAAGAAGAGTGAATAACAGATTGATTAAAATTATATTACAATTCAATGACAAGAAAGAAAAAGAATAGAAAAGAAGGAAGATGGCAACAATATTAAAAAGACTTTAGGGTGATTTTATAAAAGATTGAAAAAGGGTAATCGCTTAGAAAATAATCCTGAAAAGACTTAAAATTAAGTTGTAAAGTAGAAAGAGATATGATATAATAAATCAAAATTTGTAGTAAAGGTCCTTTGGAAAGACAGAAAAGAAGAATAACATCTTAATAAGAGGATTTAAAATTTGGCATGAATCATGAGCTTCATTTTCTCTATCATTACCAGAAAGAACTATTTTAACTGGCTAGGTAGTTTCTATCCAATTAGCGATACAATTCAATTAGTGGTTATTAGTAGTATTACGACTTTATCCAAAGGATTATTTTTTGTTTTTAAGGTGTGTTATTATGATTTGCTATGCTAGCAAATCAATTAACAACAATATAAAAAAGTAATATAATATAAAACAAGGAGGAGACAGAATATGAAAAAAGGAAAAATTGTATTAGTAGGAACAGGTTTTGTAGGAATGAGTATGGCGTATTCTATGTTAAATCGAGGAGGAATTGAAGAATTAATTTTGATTGATATTGACAAAGAAAAAACCATAGGAGAAGAAATGGATTTATCGCATGGACTTCCATTTGCTCCACAAAAAATGGTAATTAAAGCAGGTGATTATGCTGAGTGTAAAGAGGCAGAAATTGTGGTAATTACCGCAGGAGTGGCACAAAAGCCAGGCCAAACAAGGTTAGAACTAGCAGAAGTCAATACCAAAATTATAAAAACAATTACGCAAAATATTATGGCAAGCGGATTTCATGGAATTATCATTGTAGCAAGTAATCCGGTGGATTTAATGACTTATGTTGTTTATAAAGTATCAGGACTTCCTAGTAATCAAGTAATTGGTTCAGGAACCGTATTGGATACAGCCAGACTACGTTATATGTTAGCCGATTATCTAAAAGTATCTAGTAAAAATGTTCATGCCTATATCATGGGAGAGCATGGAGATTCTTCTTTTGTACCATGGAACCATACTTATGTGGGATGTAAAAAGATTATTGATATTATGAAAGATAATCATCATCCAATAGAAGATTTAGAAAAAATTCATGAAGGAGTAATTAATGCTGCCTATGAAATTATTGAAAAGAAAAAGGCCACGTATTATGGAATAGGAATGTCTCTAAACCGTTTAGTAAGAGCCATTTTGGATAATGAAAATGCCGTTTTAACTGTTTCTACTTATTTAGAAGAAAAGTATGGGCAAGAGGATATTTATATTGGAGTACCAGCAATTATTAATGAAAATGGAGTAAGAGAATTATTAGAATTAGAATTAACCAAAGAAGAGCAAGAAAAATTAGACCATAGTTGTCAGTTAATTAAAAAAATGAGAGAAGATTCGATTGAAAGAATCATCGAGGATTAAGATACCAAAACGGTAAGCATTCACCCTGCTTACCGTTTTGGTTTTTATTTTCATTCAGGGTCATTTTATAAAATAGTATAAAATACTCCTATTTTTAGTTTTGGGAAGTTGCCAAAAAGAGAGAAATATGGTATAATAAGAGAAAAATTGTAGGAAAAAAGTCCTTTAGGAAAAGGCAGAAAAAAGAAAACATCATATTAGGAGGATTTTAGAATGTTAAAACGGGTATGTATCACAAGCTTCATTTTTTTTCTCATCTTAGTGGGAGGGTTATTCGCCATTGACTTGGTAGAGCCAATCACATTGATAGAAGCGATTATTAGTGTGATATTAGGTATTGATTTCTACTTGGTTGTATTGCGAATGTACACAAAGGATTATGGACTTTCCATTCTTAGTATTATTTTTGTGTTGCTGATGATAATAGCGATAATCGTTAACGAAACCATTGAATTAACCGTTCCTGTTTTACGAATTGGATTTTTTCTGATTCTTTCCATTACAGAAGTCATAGTCGCTAAGAAACAAAGCGAAATTTACGAAGAAGAAAGGTTTTGGAAGATAGATGAAGAGATAAAAGACCAATTGGGAATAGACAGATAGCGAAAGAACCTACAAGTCATAACAAAGGAGCAGATAATACCTATTATCTGCTCCTTTGCCATAAAAGAGAGTAATCGGAAGGAAAAAAGAAGAAGCGTGTTTTCAGTAGAAAAAACAGAAGGAAGGACATGAATAAAACAAACAAAAATTTGTATAAAATACTTGCAAAAATGAGAATTTATGATAGAATAGAAGAACAAAAGAGAAAAGGAGAAAGAATATGTTTGCTTATTTAAAAGGAAGTTTAGAAGTAAAAACCAGAGGATATATTATTATAGATGTAAATGGGGTTGGTTATAAAATATTTATGTCAGAAACAGCCATTGAAGAAGTAGGAGAAGTAGGAGAAATCATAAAAGTACATACCTATTTACGAGTAAGAGAAGATGATATGAGTTTATATGGCTTTAATACCAATGAGGAACTTCGCATGTTTGAACTATTATTATCTGTTAGTGGAATAGGAGCGAAATCAGCGATTAGTATTTTGTCACATATTACACCTTCTACTTTTGCGTTAGCAGTAATTAGTAACGATGTTGCTAAAATAAAGGCATTACCAGGCATTGGTCCGAAAAGTGCACAAAGAATTATTTTAGAACTGAAAGATAAAATAGAAACACAAGAAAATGCGAAAGAAATAGCACAGACAATAACAAAGCAAGTAGAAGAAAACCAAGAAAAGATTTCAGAGGCAATTTCAGCACTTCAAGTATTAGGATATAGCCGAAAAGAAATTGAAAAAGCACTAGAGACGATAGAAAAAGAGAGCTTAAGTATCGAAGATATTATTAAGCAAGCATTGAAAAATTTAGCAAAATAAGGAGGAAAAGAGAATGGACTTAAGTAAACCACTTGCTTTCCGTATGAGACCAAAAAGTTTAGAGGAATATGTGGGGCAAGAACATATCCTTGGGAAAGATAAAATTTTATATCGAACCATAAAGGCAGATCGTCTATCAAGTGTTATTTTATGGGGACCTCCTGGATGCGGAAAAACTTCTCTTGCAAGAGTGATTAGTGAAACAACAAAATATAAATTTACCAAAATTAATGCTGTAACAGCTGGGGTATCGGATATTAAAAATGCTATTATAGAAGCAAGCAATTTGATGTTAAATCCAACTGGAAAGTGTATCTTATTTATTGACGAAATTCATCGTTTTAATAAATTACAACAAGACGCTTTGCTTCCTTATGTAGAAGATGGAACGGTTATTCTAATAGGAGCAACCACAGAGAACCCTTACTTTGAAGTAAATAAAGCTCTTATTTCTCGTTCCATGGTAGTAAAATTAGAGCCACTAACGACACAAAATATTTATGAAGTATTAAAAAGAGCGTTAACAGCAGAAGAAGGACTAGGAAGTTATCGTATAAAAATAGAAGATGAGACATTAAGAAAAATAGCAGAAGTATCTGGTGGGGATGTAAGAACTGCGTTAAATGGTTTAGAAATAGCAGTATTAACAACAAAGGTAAGTGCAGATGGAGCGATTGAAATAACATCACAAATTGCACGAGATAGTGTGCAAAATAGAAAAGCGATTTTTGATAAGAACGGAGATAGTCACTATGATAATATCAGTGCTTTTATCAAATCAATGAGAGGGACAGACCCAGATGCTACTGTATTTTATTTAGCACGAGCATTAAATGGTGGAGAAGACCCTATGTTTTTAGCAAGAAGAATTGTGATATGTGCATCCGAAGATGTGGGAATGGCAAATCCCAATGCATTAGTAGTTGCAAATTCTGCGATGCAAGCAGTTCATATGGTAGGAATGCCAGAAGCAAGAATTATTTTAGCAGAAGCGGCAATTTATGTAGCAACTTCGCCAAAATCAAATGCTTCTTATCTAGCAATTAACCAAGCACTAGAAGATGTAAAAAATAAGAATACAGGAGAAGTACCAATGCATATTCGAAATGCACCTCATGAGGGAATGGAACAATTCGGTTATCATGGTGGATACCAATATCCACATGATTTTCCAGGTCACTATGTAGAGCAACAATACTTGCCAGATGAAATGCTAGGAACAAAGTACTATGTGAAAGATGAAACAATAAAAGAGTAACAATAGATTGGTAAGAATGGAAAGCAAAAGGGAAAACGAATGTAAGTGGATAGAAAGGTTGAATCCTATGAGGAAAAGAGTAGTAGGAGGATAGTGTATCAATTGTCATAATATGCTAGACAATAGAGCATATATGAAGTATAATGGGTGTATAACAAATAGAAAAGGAGAAAAAGAATGAAAAAATTTGGAAATTTATTATGGGGGATTGTCTTAATAACTTTAGGAGTTATTATAGCAGTAAATACATTGGGAATTGCAAAGATTAATATATTTTTTGAGGGATGGTGGACATTCTTTATTATTATTCCATGCTTTATTAGTTTAATAAAGGGCCCATCTAGAATGGGAAATTTAATAGGACTTATAATTGGTATTGCATTATTTCTTTGTGCACAAGGGATGATTACATTTTCCATTATTCGCAAATTAACGATTCCATTTATTTTTATCATGATTGGATTAGGTCTTATTTTTAGGGATTTTTTCTATGGCAAAGTAAATGAAAAAATAAAGATGTTAAGTAAATCTGGTTTAAAAGAATATACAGCAACATTTGGTGGAAGTAAAATTGATATGGCGAATGAAGTATTCGAAGGTGCAGATTTAACAGCAGTATTTGGTGGAGTGGAATTAAATTTAGTAAATAGTATTCTAAAAGAGGAACAAGTAATTAATAGTACAGCAGTGTTTGGAGGAATTACGATCAAAGTACCAGAGAATGTCAATATACAAGTAAAATCTACTTCTATTTTTGGAGGGGTAGAGAATAAAATTAAAACTACTAGCAAGCAAAAGGAAAATGTACCAACGATCTATGTAAATGCACTTTGCATGTTTGGAGGTGTAGAGATTAAATGAGTGAAGCACAAAAAGTAATTAAATATATTGCAATTGCATTTGCTATTTTCTTAAGTATTAATATCATTGGAGGAATTGTTGGAGCAACCTTTCTAGGACTTAGTATTCTAGGAGTTGTGCAAGAACAAAATAAAGGAGAAGTGACACCAATGGAAGAAATGCAATTACAACAAGAGTTAGAAAACATAAAAAATTTAAAATTAGAAATAGGATATTCTACAGTAATAATGGAGAAGGGACAAGAATGGAAAGTAGAAGCAAGTAATAAAGACAAAACATGGGAAGTAAAGAAAGTATCGGATACATTGCAAATTAAAGACAATAAGGTTTGGAGACTACATTATCAAGGGTATGATAAACCAGAAATTAGAATTACCATACCAGAGGATCAGTTTTTGGAAAAAATAAAGATAGAAGCTGGAAGTGGAGAAGTTCGTATTTCAGATTTACAGGCAAATTATTTTGACTTTGAGGTAGGAGCTGGAAATGTAATAATTTCGAACCTGATGGTGGAACATAGAACAAACATTGATGGTGGTGCTGGAAAGGTAGTAATTCAAAACAGTAAGTTAAACAATTTAGATTTAGATGTTGGAGTAGGAGAATTTGAAATACAAAATACGACTTTGCTGGGAGAGAATGATATTGATGCAGGAATTGGAAGGCTTGGAATAACGCTAACAGGAAGTTTACAGGATTATAGGATTTTGCCAAAACGTGGATTAGGAAGTTTTACCATAGATAATAAAGAAATAGAGGATAATACAAAATATGGAGATGGACAAAACAAAGTAGAGATTGATGCTGGAGTTGGAAAAGTAAGTGTTGATTTTCAAGAATAGAGGAAACAAGAGAATGTATCGTAGTAGGATACATTCCTTTTTTATATCACTTTTTGTCGAAAAAGGTAGACAAAAGAGATATTTTATGGTAATATAGGAATATATTAAATATAATACAGTAGTAAATGGAGGGACTAATATGAGCAATGATTATAACAAAGCTTTCAATGTAGTGTACTCACAGGTGGCTCCAGATGTGAATGATTTATATCAATATTATCGGGAGAGAAAAGGACTGGAAGATGAAAAGGATGTAGAAAGACAGCTTGAAATTTTGACGAATAAGAAGTACATCTCGATAACGTATATTTCGAATTTGAGTTTGTTGGTGGATTATTTGGTAAGAGGGATGGAAATCCGTTATCAAAGTGAACTACAGGCTTATCAAAATCGGATACGGTCTTTTTTAGCAGATTATAGTTAAAAGATAGGGCGTTGCATAATAGCAACGCCCTTGTCTGTTTAATTTTTATTCTTTGTCTTTTTTTATATTCTTTTTGTCTTCTTTCATTACTTCTTTGATGGCACCTAGACTTCCTAAAGTGCTAGTAGCATCAAATGGAATAAAGACTTTATTGGCATCTCCAGAAGCTACTTCTTTTAGGGCTTCTAAAGATTTTAATTGAACTAATTTGTCGTTTGGATTTGCTTTCATCATGGCATCATATACCATATGAATTTCTTGTGCTTTTGCTTCTGCGACTTTTTTGATGGCCTCTGCTTCACCAGTAGCACGTCTTATTTTTGCTTCTTTGTCTGCTTCTGCTTCTAAGATTGCTGCTTCTTTTTTACCTTCTGCTAAGGTAATTGCGGATTGTCTTTCTCCTTCTGCTTGTAAGATTAAAGCTCTTTTGTTACGTTCTGCATTCATTTGTTTTTCCATTGCGTCACGAATGTCGGCAGGTGGTGTAATGTCTTTTATTTCTACTCTGTCTATTTTGCATCCCCATTGGTCGGTTGCTTCGTCTAAGATAACTCTTAGCTTATCGTTGATGGCGTCTCTAGAACTGAAAGTTTCGTCTAGGTCCATTTTACCAACGATATCACGAATGGTGGTGATGGCTAAGTATTCGATACCTTTTTTTAAACTTTGAATTTCATATACTGCTTTGGCAGGGTCGGTAATTTTGTAGAATACTACAGTATCAATGGTGATGGTAACGTTATCTTTTGTGATAACTCCTTGTGGTGGGATGTCCATGGTTTGTTGTTTTAGACTGACTACACTACGTACATGATCGAAGAATGGGATGATGATGGTTAGTCCAGCATCGGCGATTTTATGAAATTTACCAAGTCTTTCGATGATGTATACTTCGGATTGCTTTACGATTTTGATGGTTTTTAGGGCGATGATTAGAATGATGATTAGCAATACGATTAAAAATATTAATCCTTCCATATTTTTTTCCTCCTTTTATTTTGGGTGATTTTTTTTGCCGTTCCAAATGTTGTTATCAATTAATTTATTCCATTCCTCGGCTTCATTCCAGCCTTTAGCACTTCTAAAAGAAAAGGTGACGAGCCTCTCGCGATGCGCTTCCTCATAACCTTTTCTTTAAGAAGTGCTACAAGGCTTCCAATCGCATTCGTCATTCCATAAATTAATTGATAACAACATTTTCCACTACTCTATAGATTTTAAGTACGGTTTTTTTCTTTTGTTTTTGTTTTTGCTTTTTGGTATGGGATAGAGATGGTTTTAATGTTGGTATTTTTTATTAAGCTTAATTTAAGTTTAATTCATTTTAATTTCTTCGAAATTAAAATGAATTTGTGGTTGCTTTTGTTTTTTTGGATTGTTTTTCTAGTGGTTCTACAATGGCTTTTACGCCTTCTATTTGGATGATTTGTACTTGGGTTTGTTCATCGATGGTGGAACCATCAATTGTTTTGGCGGACCATAGTTCACCAGATACTTTGATTTGCCCTAGTCCTTGGGTTGGGTCGATGGCGTGGGTTACAATTGCTTTTTTTCCAATAATGGAATAGGCATTTGTTGCTACTTTTTGGTCGTTTTTGGTGAATTTTTCTACAAATGGCTTGGTAAAGAAGATAAGTAGTGTAGATGTTAGCACGAAAACGGCGGTTTGCAAAAATAGGTTGGCTGGAAATAAGAAACTGATTAACATCGCAAGTAAAGCACCAATTCCAAACCAAAAGATAAGAAAACCTACCGTTGCGATTTCAATGATAAAACAGATTCCTGCTATGATTAGCCAAATACCCCACATAATAAGACCTCCTAATTTTTATTATTCCTTTTTTATTATATCGCAGATTTGAGAAAAAAGAAAGCTTTTTTGGGAAAAAAGCAAAGAAAAAGAGGGACGAGCCCTCATTTTTCTTTGCTTTGGCTAAGAGAGGAAAATCTGCTCAATCTTCTGCATCTTATTTCCGTATTCAGCACGGGCGTCCATGGCCTCTAACATGGCATCCATGTCATGAGTGTGGGTGAGAATCGGTGGACGTCCAAGGATAGGAACCAAGGAAGAAAGAGTTAAGGAACCATTCTGCTTGTAGTCTTCTACCAACAGATAAAAGTTTTCCTCTAAAAGCTCCGTTTCTTCAGGAGTTAAAATGTTACGCTCTGCTATTGTTGTCATGGTAAATCTCCTTCTTGATAAAATAGTATAGTATAATTTGATTATACTATAAATCAACATAAATGTCAAAAAAGGTTTATAAAATACTTTTTGACCTACTATTTTTTGCTTATTTTCGTATACATTTTTTGCGAATAGTGTTATAATAAGAGCGATAACTAGTAATTGGTAGAACATTAATTTCGAAGCAAATAAAAAAGTATTAAATTTGCAACTTGCAATTAAAAAGGAGTGGAGTAGTTGTGAAGGAAAAGAAATTAGAAAATACTTCAATTTATTATTGGATTAATGATACTGAAGTGGGAAGTGCCATCCTATTTATACACCCTGCATTTGCAAATCATACTTGTTTTGATACGCAATTAGAGTATTTTAAAGATTATAGAGTTATTACAATGGATTTAATTGGACATGGCAAATCAATAGGAAAAGGAGCAATCGAAGATACAGCACAATATATAAATCAAATTATGGAAATAGAAAAAATAGATAAAATCAATTTGGTTGGAGTGTCTATTGGAGCAGTATTAGTTCAAGATTTTGCCAATAAATATCCAAGCAAAGTATCTTCTTTAACTTGTATAGGGGGATATGATAATAATAATTTTGATAAAGGTTTACAAAAAGGAAATACCAAACAGCAAATGAAAATGATGTTAAAGGCAATGTTTTCTATAAAAGCATTTGCGGAAGATAATAAAAAAATATCAGCCTATACAAAGCAAGCACAAGAAAAATTTTATCAGATGAATTTAGCATTTAAAAAAAGTTCATTTAGACATCTTGCAACACTTGGTAAATTAGTTAATAAATATAAAACACCCAAAAGAGATTATCCATTGTTAATTGGAGTGGGAGAATATGATAATGATATGGCAAAGAAAGCATCCGTTATTTGGCACGAAACAGAGCCAGATAGTGAATATGTGGAATTTCCTGGGGCAGGACATATCGTTAATATGGACACACCAGAACAATTTAATAAAGTTTTAAAAAAAGTAATTAGATAACTACAAATTACAACTAGTGAAGAGAATAAAATATAAGGTTTTAGCCTTTATAGGGAAAAATAAAAAGGATAAAAAAGGAGAAAAATAGAAAATGAAAAAAGTAGCATTTTACACATTAGGCTGTAAGGTAAATCAATACGAAACAAATGCCATGATAGAGCAATTTATGAAAAAAGGATACGAGATAGTAAATTTTGAAGAAAAGGCAGATATCTATATCATAAATACTTGTACAGTAACAAACATGGCAGATAGAAAGTCAAGACAAATATTAAGAAGAGTAAAGGAAATAAATAGAGAAGCTATTGTAGTAGCATGTGGTTGTTATGCACAAGTAGCAAAGGAAGAACTAGAAAAGATTCCTGAGATCGACCTAATATATGGGACCAACGAAAAAAATAAAATAGCAGACTACATAGAGGAAAATGTCTCATTGGGGACGTTTCCTAATGAGACATTTGTTACTATGCAAACGGTAAATAATGCGAAAGTAACGGATGTAATGTATCAAAAGGAATTTTTGGATTTTGGTACAACATTATACACAGAAAAAACAAGAGCGGTTATAAAAGTTCAAGATGGATGTGATAGATTTTGTAGTTATTGTATCATTCCATATGCAAGAGGGCATGTAAGAAGTAGAAAACCAGAAAGTGTCATAGAAGAAATAGAAGGAGTAGCAAAAGAAGGAATAAAGGAAGTAGTGATAACAGGAATACATGTAGCTTCTTATGGAAAAGATTTTAAAGAAGATATTCGCTTAATTGATTTGTTAGAAAAAGTAAATGAAGTAGAAGGAATAGAAAGAATACGTTTAGGTTCAATAGAACCAACAATCATAACAGAGGAATTTTTGGAAAGATTGACAAAGCTTGAAAAAATATGTGACCATTTCCACCTATCCCTTCAAAGTGGATGCGATGAAACGTTAAAAAGAATGAATAGAAGATATACAACGGAAGAATTTAAGAAAAGTACACAACTTATAAAAAAGGCATATCCAAATGTAGCACTGACAACAGATATAATTGTAGGGTTTCCAGGAGAAACAGAGGAGGAATTTGAAAAGACATACCAGTTTTTAAAGGATATCAATTTTTATAGGATGCATGTATTTAAGTATTCACCAAGAAAAGGAACAAAAGCAGAAATTATGGAAAACCAAGTAGAGGGGAATTTAAAAGAGCAAAGAAGTAGAAGATTAATAGAACTATCCAATGAAAATGAAAAAGAACACAATAAAAAGTATATAGGAAAAGAAGTAGAAGTTCTATTTGAAGAAAAAGAGGGAGATTATATAAAAGGGCATACAACGAATTATATGGTAGTAAAAGTACCATATAGAGAAGTGGAAAATATGATTGAAAAAGTAAGGGTGAAGAAAGAAGAAAATTTAGAATTAATAGGAGAATAGAAACAACAATGGAGTTAAATTTATCATGAGGTTGACAAATAACTTTAGAATGTGGTTGACATAGTACTGGGAATAGGGTATAATATAAAAAGTTTTAAGTAGGTAAAATCAATCTTAATTAAGGAGGAAATCTATGAATAGGTATGACTTTCAAACGAGTTTACGGAAGGTGTTAATAGCAAATAAGATTCCAAAAGCGCTGTATGCTTTAGGAGAATACTTAGAAGGTGCCGTTTGCTTAGAACAGACTTCCGGCGGATATGTAGTATACTGTGGTGAAAAAGGAGAGAAGGCTGACAAAAAAGAACACGAAAAACTGCGTTTGGCGTGTTTTGACCTTATTTCGAGGGTAATAGAATCGCCAGAAGAGGTTAAAAGAATACAAACCGAATTTGTAGATACATTTTTAAATGATGTTGTAGATGCAGGGGTCTGGAGTAAATAGAGAGAAGTAAGACCATAAGTTTATAACAGAAAAAAGAACCATTTAGAGTTATTAAATAGAAGGGTATGGATTAATTTTTTATCTAGTTAATCTGTACCTTTTTATTTATAAATAATTGTTAGGAAACCTTGATTTTTAAGGATAATTGTAATATAATTTCAAATAATGTTAAGGAGATATGAGGAGGAAATAAAATGGAGAAGGCAAATTTAAAAGATTTATATATTAATTTTTTTGTAGAGAATGGACATGTTCAAATACCATCTGCACCAGTTGTACCAGAAAATGACCCAAGTGTACTATTTAATACGGCTGGTATGCAACCATTAGTACCATATTTAATGGGGCAAAAGCATCCATTAGGAACCAGACTTTGCGATTATCAAAAATGTATTAGAACAAATGACTTAGAAGCAATTGGAGATAAAACACATCATACCTTTTTTGAAATGTTAGGAAACTGGAGTTTAGGAGATTACTTTAAAAAAGAATCCATTACATGGAGTTTTGAATTTTTAACAAAAGTATTAAATATACCAGTAGAAAAACTAGCAGTAACCGTATTTGAAGGAAATAATGAAGTTCCAAGAGATGAAGAGTCTGCAAATGTATGGAAGAGTTTAGGTATTCCAGAAGAAAGAATAAGTTATTTAGATAAAGACAATAATTTTTGGATTGCAGGTGAAGTAGGACCATGTGGGCCAGATACTGAAATATTCTATTGGAGAAGTAACGATCCGATTCCACAAAAACATGACCCAGAAGATGAAAGATGGGTAGAAATTTGGAATAATGTTTTTATGCAATATGAAAGAAATGCAGATGGGGCAGTAACAGAACTTCCACATAAAAATGTAGACACAGGAATGGGAGTAGAAAGAACAGTAGCAATCCTAGAAGGTGTAGACGATAATTATTTGACCTCAATATGGAAAGATATTGTCGATAAAATAGAAGAAATGTCAAACACAACATATGAGGAAAATGCAAAAAGTATAAGAATAATAGCAGACCATATCCGTACAGCAGTATTCATTTCAGGAGATAACTCAGGGATAAAACCATCCAATACAGACCAAGGCTATATATTAAGAAGATTAATCAGAAGAATGATACGCCATGCTAAGAAAATAGGCATTGACTTAGAAAACGGTTTTGAAAGAATGTTAGCATTAATGGTAATAGAAAAATATGCAAAATACTATGACGAATTAGAGAAAAATAAAGAAGTAATACTAGATGTTTTAACAAACGAATTAAAGAAATTTAATCGAACACTAGAAAAAGGATTAAGAGAATTTGAAAAAATAGTAGCAAATTTAGAAGGAACAACTTTAAATAAAGACTTAGCTTTTAAATTATATGATACTTACGGGTTTCCACTAGAATTAACAGTAGAACTAGCAGAAGAAAAAGGAATAAGTGTAGATAAAGAAGGTTTTGAACAAAAATTTAGAGAACACCAAGAAAAGTCAAGAGCAGGTTCTGAGCAAAGATTTAAAGGTGGTTTAGCAGGCGATGGAGAAGTAGAAACAAAATACCATACAGCAACACACCTTCTAAATGCAGCACTAAAACAAGTAATAAGCAAAGATGTACATCAAAGAGGTTCTAACATAACAGTAGAAAGAATGCGATTTGACTTTAACTGTGACCACAAGTTAACAGACGAAGAAAAACAAAAAGTAGAAGATCTAGTAAATGAATGGATAAAACAAGAAATTCCTATAACAGTAGAAGAAATGAGCAAACAAGAGGCTCTTGATTCAGGAGCAGAATGTATGTTTATTGAAAAATATCCAGATGTGGTTACTGTATATAGTATAGGAAATATATCAAAAGAACTATGTGGAGGGCCACATGTCCAAAATACAAAAGAACTAGGACATTTCAAAATTAAAAAAGAAGAGGCAAGTTCTGCAGGAGTAAGACGTATTAAAGCAATTTTAGAGACAGGTCTAAAAATTTAAAATTACGAACATAATCTTTTCGATTATCGATAATGAGAAGATGTTTTAGGACTCTTGAAATTTCCAGAAGAGAGGAGAAAACGATGGAAGATTGCATTTTTTGTAAAATAATAAAGGGAGAAATTCCAGCGAATAAAGTATATGAAGATGAAGAGGTTTTAGCATTTCATGATATTAATCCAGCAGCACCCATTCACATTTTAGTTATTCCAAAGAAACATATTGCTATGTTGACAGAGTTGACGCAAGAGGATGAAGCACTAATTGGAAAAATATATACTACAATAAACAAAATAGCAAAACAAGAGGGCTTTGAAAAACAAGGATATCGTGTTATTGCGAATTGTGGAAGAGACTCTGGACAAGAAGTGATGCATATTCATTTTCATATCTTAGGTGGAAAAACATTAGGAGATAAAATCGTTAACTAAATTGAGAAAAATTTGAATAAAAATGTAGAAAAATACATTCTCTTTATGATATAATAGTAATAGAGCTATTATACGAAGGAGGATGTATTTTATGTTTGAGAGTAAATATTCGAAGTTATTAACCATTTTATTAATAGTAGGAATTATTGTAATCGTAGGAATATTAGGTGTTACAGGATTTATTATTGTAAGAAATGGAAAATTAAAACAAGAAGCAGAATCAGCAGTAGATCAATTTAAAACACAGGGAAAGGAAAATGAGATAGCAGATAAAGATGAAAAACAAAATAATACTGCAACCAATGAAGTGATTACACCGATTATTGGAATTGAAAATACGATAACAAATACGATAACCTCTGGTAATACTTCGAACAAGAAAATGTATAAAGGATTTCCAATGGAAGGAACGATAGAAATACCAGCGATTAATTTTCAATCGCCAGTATTGGAAGATGCAAGTTCAAAAGCAATAGAAGTAGCAGTTGGAATTTATGATGGACCAGGTTTAAATCAAGTGGGGAATACCACAATTGCGGGTCATAATTATCGTGATGGAAGATTTTTTTCGAATAACAAAAAATTAGTAGAAGGGGACAAAGTACATATTACCGATGAAACAGGAAGAAAGATAACTTATACAATTTATAAAATTTATACCACAAGCCCAGAAGATTCGACTCACTTAGAACGTGATACAGAAGGAAGAAGAGAAATTACCTTAACCACTTGTACAGATGATACTAAAAGTAGATTAATTATTTGGGCAAAAGAATAATAAGAAAGCAAGGGAATAAGGATGAGAAGAGGAAAAGTATTTTTTAATATCATGATTGGAATTATGATGATTGCCTTAATTTCCATGGCCAGTTATGTTGCTTATTATTATGTTAGCAATTATTTGGCATTGAAAGAGGCAGAAGAAGCGGTAGAAGAGTTTGAAAAAGAGGTAATGGTAGTAGAACTAGAAGAACCAGAAGTGCAAGAAAATGGGCAAGCACCAACAACATCGCAAAATCCTACGAAACCAACGACAAATGCCCCTAAGAAAACGAGCAACACCTCTTATCGAAATTATGCTATGATAGGGACCATACAAATTCCGAAAACTAAGGTAAAAGCACCAATTGTGGATAAAGTAACACCAAAGTCAATTGCAGCAGCAGTAGGGACATTATATGGACCAGGATTAAATCAAGTGGGAAATACCGTATTAGCAGCACACAATTATCGTAATCGGAACATTTTTTTCCAACAATAAAAAATTAGTAGTAGGAGATAAAATCTATATTACA
Source organism: uncultured Clostridia bacterium (assembly GCA_949155365.1). Lineage (GTDB taxonomy): Bacteria > Bacillota > Clostridia > TANB77 > CAG-508 > UMGS1663. The sequence continues at coordinate 16,789 of CASCUT010000009.1, read as the reverse complement.
GATGCTACAGGACGAAAAATCGAATATACAATAACCAAAACGTATACAACAGGAGATATGGATTTTAGTTATGCAACAAGAGATACACAAGGGAAAAGAGAAATTTCTTTGTCTACTTGTACAACAGATCCAAGTAAAAGATTGGTTATTTGGGCAAGAGAAAGTTAAAATAAAAAAGTACAGTGCAGATTGGAACAACCAATTAGCACTGTACTTTTTTATCTTCGAAAAATATCCAATGTAAAATTGCAAAAGTACCTAATATTACTATTGAAGTGAAGAGAGTGTATGTTTAGTGAAAAAAATCCAATTAGTTATTAGAGGGAGTATGAGAAAGTGCAAGACCAAGATAATTCCCATTTTTATCTAATATCGGATAAAATCCATTCTGGGTTAGCAATAGATGTGTATAGTGTTGGCATTTTTGAGAAACAGGCATTGCATATTTATAATTTCGAAACAAAGTATAGCCATCACAGGAAGATATCTGTTCAGAAGGTAAGACATATAAAGAATTTAAGATTTCCTGATAATGTATCCTTGCTTCTTTTCTCTGTTGAGCAATGTAAAGAGAATAGTAATGATTGATTTCCTTAACTTTTTCCTGTGCAAAAGTTAAGGGGTTTCCTTTTTCAGGAAGAGGAACAGAGAGACAGAGCTTTGGACCAATAATAACAAATCCAAGTTCTTCCAGTACCTCTTTTACCTCTTTTTCACATAAATCTGGCCAGTATAAGTAGGAATGAACAAAAGCACAGCCTGCATTTGGAAATTTAATATAATGATGAATCGGAATAGACCGGCGTTTTTTGACTCCAACAAAAGCGCGCCAAGGTTTATGGTTTTCAATAAAGGTGTCTAGAAAAAGAGTAATAATAGACTTTACTTCATTTTTACGTGAAATCTGTAAGCTGTTACATAAATCGTGCAAGTTTTGCAATGTTACCATATAATTACCTCCTAATTAGGGTGAAATAAAAAAATAATTGTTACAAGGTGAAATATATCATACTTATGTTAATAAGTCAAGTTCCAATAGTAAAAGACGATTCGATAAGAAAAAGTAAAAAACAAGGGAATCTTTCTGATTTTTTATTATCTGAGAAATACTAGAAATAGTTGAAATTTATGGCGAAATTTGTTATAATATAAGTGCTGATTTTAACGTTACATAAAGATAAAAAAGCAAATAAAATGGTTGATAGGTAAAATCTAGAAAATTAAAAATATGATAAAAAGGGAAGGTAAGTATTTATGAAAGAAAGAAGAAAAAGATTATTAAGTAAAAAAATAATAGTCAGTATAACCATGGTTTTATTAGCATTATTGCTAATCTATAACTTGGTTTCAGCAGACACAATAAAACTAGAAGCAAAAGTTAGTAGTACAACAACAGAAATAAAAGATGAACAAGAACTAACCATTACATTTCGCTTAGACAAATACAATGAAATACAAAAAGGAATAAATGCTTATAAAGCAACTTTAGTATATGACAAAGACATCTTTGAAGAAGTATTGGAAAAAGATTTTAAAAGTCAAAATTATTGGGAGGAATTAAAATATAATAAAGAAACAGGAGAATTTGTGGCAATAAAGAAAGCAGGAAGTATCACACCAGAAGATATAGTAAAAATTGATTTTAAAGCGAAAGGGGACTTAAAAGCTGGAAAAACAGAAATTAAAATAACGGATGTAGTATCTTCAGAAGGAAAAGCAGATATACAAATTAATGAGGCAAAAGTAGAAATAGACGTAATGGATGAACAAGAAGAAATACCAGATATACCTGAAAAACCAGAAAAAATTACTTCAGAAAAATATAGAATAGAAAAAGACTATATAGTAGGGATTTTACCAGAAACAACAATAAAACAATTTAAACAAAATGTAACAACCGATAATGAAATGGCATTTGTAGATAAAGATGGAAACACAATGAAAGAGAATGAGATTATTTCAACAGGAGCGCAATTAAAAGTAGGAAAAACACTACAATATACTTTAATTGTAAGGGGAGATATAGACCAAGACACAACAATTACAATCAATGACATTGCAAAATTGAAATTACATCTGATAGAGTCAAAACTTTTAACAGAAATAGGACAAAAGGCAGCAGATATAGATTTGGATAATGAAGTCACAATAAATGATTTAGCACAATTAAAATTAGTATTAATTGGATTATTAGATTGGAAAAGTGAGTAGTTTATTCAAAAAAATATTTTTGAAAATAGAAAGAAATAAGAAATGGGGGAGTAAGTAGATTATGAAAAAACATTTAAAAAATAATAAAAGTAAACTCAAATATATGTTCAGAATAAGTGTAATTTCTGCTTTATTATTAATAGTGTTTTTTGGAGTAATTTATGCAGTAAGTAATTTTTCTACAAAAGGTGAGCTAAATGGGGATGGACAAATAAATTATGCAGATGTAAGTTTATTACAACTACATTTAATACATTTAAAAGAATTACCAGAAGATAAGTTAGAAAATGCGGATATGAACTATGATGGAAAAATAACAATAACAGACTTAGATCTTTTAGTTAAAAAGATAGAAAAAGGAATAGAATATGAAGCAATTATAAGAGAGATAGAAGTAAATAATTATTATCCAAGTAAAAAGGAAGAGATAATAATAAATTTGGATATTGATATAACTTATGATGTTGAAATTAAAACAATAACAGTTGCTGGAACAGAATATGAAATAGTAAAAAATGAACAAAATTTATATGAACTTAAATTAAATGTAGGAGATATAAATGGCGTAAAAGAATATAAAATTGAAAAAATAACTCTTATAAATGGAGAAGAAATTGAAATTAATGAAACAATTAAAGTAGATGTATTAAAAACACAACCTGGAATTGAAAATTGGACATTAACAGAAGATATGGAAAAATCAGAATTAAATCTATCATTTGATGTAATAGACCCAGATGGAGCAGCTGACAGAGTAAATTCGGATGAAACAACAACTACAGGGGGATACATAATTTCTGAAAAGAAAGAAGAAGCGGAGGCTTCAGAAGAAACAAATGTGATACAACAGGGAAGTGTAAAAGTTGGAAGTAACAAGATAAATGTAAAAGTAGAAGAAGGCAAAAAATATCAAATATTAGTAGAAGTACCATACAACTTGGATACAGATACACTAAATCAAGAAGGAGATCATACAGGAAGACTGGTAAAAGAGGAAGAACTAATTTTTATAAAAGATTATAATTTCCAATTATCTAATATAAAAACTTATAAACAAGAACAAGAAGAGGTAAGTGTAGAAGAATTTAATTTACAAGAAAATATAATAGTAAAATTTGAAAGCACAAATGGAACGGAGTATTTACCCAAAAGTGCCATTATAAATGGAAAAAGATATGAGCTTACAGGAGAAAATAATACCTATACAGCATTCATAGATGGATTTGATGGTACAGGAACACATACCATTAAGATCGAAAAAGTAATTTTAGAAAATGGTAAAGAAATTGAAGTAAATCAAGAAACCCAAGTAAAATTAGTAAAAAGTGTACCAACCGTTGCAAGATTTAGAAGTGATGAAAATGTAGAAGAAAAAAATATTAGTATGCTTATTTTTATAAAAGATAAGGATAAGGCAATAACGAATTTAACAGCTAAGGTACTTGATGAAGAGAATCATGAAATTACATCGAAGGATTTAACATCCTATTTAAGAGAAGAAAATTTAAGTGATAGCGAAGAAGAAGAAATACAAAATGCATACTATATAAATGCAGAAATAGATTTAAAAAATGTAACATTGCCAGATAAATATAAAATAAGATTAGTGGCAAGTTATTGTTTACTTGAAAATGATGAGAACTATACCTATACAGATGAGACAATAGGAGAGAATGAAGCTTCTTCTACTCCAATTGTTACAATCAATAAGGTAGAAGTATCAAACAAATACCCAGAAAAAGGCGAAAATGTTAGATTAACATATCAAATAGAAACCAATAAGAACGAAACAGAAATAACACATATTAGAGTAAATAATTTAAGGTGTATCGCAACAAAACATATGGACGAGGAAGGAAATGTAACCTATTCGGTAACATTGAATGCTGGAGAAAAAGCAGGTATCGTAAATCTAAATACGACAGAGTTCATATTTGAGGGAAATAGATCTGTTAATGTAAGCAATCAAGTAAGTATCGATGTATTAAAAGATAAACCTACAAGTGAAGCATTCTCACAAGTAGATGATATAGATCATAAATCGGTTAGACTAACTGCCAACATAGTAGATTTAGACAAAGCATTTATAAGAGGAAAAGCAGAACTTGTAAGAAATAGTGATAATGAAATAGTAGCAACAAAATCATTTGATGCAGAACATATTACTTTTGATATTGAGAATCTGGAATTAGGAGTAGAATATACATTAATTGCAAAAATGACCTATGATAGAGATACTAATACAATAGAAGAAGAGACAAATCAAAATTATGTGGAAGATGAAATATTTAGAAGAAGACCAATACAATTAATTGCAGATTATGAGTTAGGAATAACCAATTTAAAGACCTATTATGGAGAAAAAGAAACAAGATATTTTGAAAGAGGACAAGAAGTAACCATAAGTTTTGATAGTACGAATGCAACAGAATTCTATCCTGTTTATGCGATAATAAATGGGAAACAATATGAATTACAAAAAGCAGACCAAAATTATAAAACTAAGATTCCAGTAGTTTCTACCTATGGTCCAAAAACAGTTACAGTTGAAAAAATAATTTTAAATAACACAAAAGAAATCGAATTAACAGAAAATAATGAAACACAAGTAGGAATTTTAAAATTAAGACCAACGATTACCAATTTCGGTTATAATGAAAATGAAGAGAATAAAACGATTGATGTAGCATTTACTGTAAATGATTCCGAAGAAACAATTACAGATGGAGTGATAAAAGTAATCGATGAAAATGGAGATAAAATAAAGGAAGAGAAATTAACTCGCAGTTCAAATGGAATTACTTTTGAAAAAGGAATTTGTGAGGAATTTGAAATACAAATACTAGTAGATTACGATTTAGATACAAATCAAATTACCACTGGAGATAACGAATATGAAAATCAACAATTATTAAAAGAAGGAATTAATGTCAGTCTAGAACGTTTAATTGAAATAAAAGATATAATTGGATTAAGTTTATATTCAAAAGAAAATCCAACCGTAGAAGTGACTAGTATAACAGAAGAGAAGTTATCTAATTTAGATAATTACATAGTGAAAGTAATACCAAAAGAAATGCCTTTATTTTATGCTGAGATAAAAGCTTATGAAAAGACAGAAGATGGAAATTTGAATTTTATATTAGATTATGATAATGTGATTCAATATGAAAATGGAAAAAAACAAAATAGACTAGAAGTTACCTATGGCAAAATAGAGAATGGAGTTGCTGAAAATAAAAGCATAGAAACATTAATTGCAGAAATAGAAGCAAATCCAGATGGAGACTTTACATTAACACAAGATTATGATGCATCTCATATACAAACAACAGAAAATTCAATTATTAAATCTGAATTTAGAGGAACATTAGATGGAAATGGATATAAGATTCATAATTTGAATAAACCATTATTTAATACACTAGAAAGTGCGACAATTCAAAATCTGATATTAGATACCGTACATTTAAATGAAGCAACAAGTAAAGGAAGTATAGCCAATACTGCTACAAATACAAATATAAAAAATGTTCATGTTAAGAATTGGAACTTGGTAACTAGAGCAAATGAAATAGGTGGTCTTATTGGTACCTTAACAGCAGGAACGATTGAAGAATGTAGTGTAACAAATTCTAAGGTAACAACCTCTGGACATATCAGAATTGGCGGTATTGTTGGATACATGGATGGTGGAACCATTAAAAATTGTTATGTACAAGGAGAAGTGAATTCAACGCAAAGCAAAGATGGAAATGGAATAGGTGGTATTCTTGGTCATGGATTAACAACACCAATTACAATTGAAAATTGTATTACTAAAGTCAATTATGTATGGACTGGTGGAGGACGTAGACTTAATGGCGGAATAATAGGATTAACAGCAAGTTCGACAGCAACTTTAAAAAATAATGTCAGTTTATCAACTGGTACAGGAATTTATAAAGTGTGTGGTATAGCTGTTAACAAAGCTTCAACAAATAATTATGAATTAGAAGAATCAGAACTAACCTCAAATGCTACAGGGGAAATGGTAAAGACGATAGCAAAAAGTAATATTTCAAAAGAGTTCTTTAAAGATAGTGCAAAGTTTGATGAAAGTATTTGGGATTTAGAAGGTGCTTCTTATGAATATTTACCAAAACTAAGAGGAAATAAAGAAACTGATGAGGAAACAGAAAACAACGAAGAAGTAAAGGATAATTTATATATACCAGAATATGACAGAATAAAAAACACACCAGGATTTAATACACAAAAATTAGTAGCATATCATAATATACAAAAATTAATGCCATATTATGATTCAAAATATGTTGTATTAGATAGTACTAGTATATCAAATACACATGTATTAAATACAAAAACAATAAGACACATATTACCATTTGCAAACAATAAACTAGTAACATACTTAACATCAAGAGATTATGAAAGAATAACAAGCATAAAAGTGGTATTTACTGATAATACTATAGAAGAATATGATGTAAACTTTGAAAAAATTATGGGAAGTATTGCGATATATAAAATACCAGAGTTAAACTTGAATTATGCATTTGGAAATTATATTTTAAATGAAGATTCAGAAGTTATTACTAAATTAGCTGATTATATAAAATCATTGGACTATACAACAGTATTAGATCCACTTACAGAAGCAGCTGATAGTAGATTACATAAAGATAATTTCAATAATGTAATTAAAAATATGGCAGAAGAGCTTGCACTTAAAATTTTACAAAATGATGAAAATAGCGTACTTATGATAAATAATGAGATACTGAACAAAAAAATAGAACAAGAATTAATAGGAACAGAAAAAATAAATAAAATCATATATGCGTATAATTATTATGAACGTTGGTATGGCTTTGAAATAGGTGGTGCAAAAGTATCTGATATTATACTATTTGAAGGTAAAATGTATTCAGACACAATGACATTTTATAATGTAGTAAAAGAAGTATTGGGAGGAAATTTAAATCCAGGAAATACAGATCAATTCTATAATAATAGCTTAAAGAAATATACAGGTAGTTCATCAATTGGATATTTCCTAGATGGTGTAATATCTAAGATTGGTGGATATGAAAATGTAGATGATTGGTTTACTGAATATTTTGGAGGAAGAAACATATTATCTGAAATTTCAGTAGACAATAGACCCGATATTTTATATCGTGGATGGTTTAGGCTTAAGAAGAATACTAGGATGATACTTCCAGTTATTACTATGCCAGAGGCCTCTACTTATATGATAGCTGGACCATATCACTTACAATTTGGAGCTCAACAGTTATATCATAAAAATCCTGAGACGGATACTGGAAGAGCAGAAGTACTAAAGAATGTTAATGCACATGTTAGTCTTGTTAAAAAACATGTTTCAACTTTAGCAGGAGGATTTGATGATGGTAAATGGAGTAGTTATTGTATTATGTCATATGATTGCACAAAAGCAATTACTGGATATAAAACTACTTACTTTCCAGGTACAAATATTCCACTAGGAACTAAACCAGTTTATACACAAGGAAAAGTTGGCCAAGAACAACCATTCTTTAAGAACTTTAGTGAAGTTTTAAATCTATGGCAACCTGCTGGTAGCTCAGCGGGTGTTGCTAATAATGCAGGATTCTTATGGTTCCAGGCAACACCAGGACTTACTAATTTTGATACTTGGACTCATGAGATGGAGCATGCATTAGATGATAAAATAATGTTATATAAACGAGGAACGAGAGTTAGAGCGGAAGTACTTACTCAAGGTAATGTTGAGCAACGTGCTAATTGGAGTGAGAATAATCTTGTTCAAGATGTTGGACCTTATTACTTTAATACAACCTTCTACTTGAATAAAGAAGGTAATGCTACTCAAAATTTAACACCTGAGAGAATTAATACAAAAGAAAAATTAGAAAATTATTATAAAGGACAACAAAATGCACTTGATTTACTTGATTATATTGAAGGAAAAGCATTTGTTCAATTAACACCAGAACAACAAGCAAAAATTGCAACAAGAATGAATATATCTGCAGGTTGGACTTCTTGGGGAACAATTACAGCAGCACAAGCAACTAGCATGAATTTAACATCATTAGAGTCGTTATATGATAATAGAATTGTGCTAAGACCAGCGAATGCTTGGGGAGTAAGTGTAAGAGGATTAAACGTTATTAATGGTATTGGTTCAAATGATTATGGATTTGAATCTGTTTGGGTAAACCGTTGGTTTATCGGACATTTAGATGGTGGATATGCAGATGCATTCTCTACTAAGCGTAATTTATTTGAAATGTTAGGTTATGCAGGAATTGAAGGATATGTTACTTATGGTAGTAGGGCAAGTGCAAATGACTTAGATGCAATAAAGAAAATTACTAAAAAGGTAACTGGTACTGAAATGGATTGGAAACAATACAAAATGAGTAGATATGCAACAATCGAAGAAACTCTAAATAATAAATATATTGATGTTGATTTTATGATTGAAAAATTTACAGAAGCATTAATAAATGATGCCACGAAGGGAGATAGAAATATTTCTCAAAGAACAGCTCTTAGAAAAGTATATTATCATTATCTAAAAAGTGTAACAAATGACTTTGTTGGAGATCCACTTGGTACAGATATTGAAATGACACATATAAAAACAGCACAAGAATTAGTAGAAAAAATCAATAGTGAACCATATGGCTATTATATTTTAGATAATGACATCGATTTCTCAGAAATGACAACGAATGTGACTCAAACATTTATGGGAAAATTAGAGGGAAATGGATATAAAATAATAGGAAATACAAAACCAATCTTCCAAAAAATAAGGTATGGAAGTGTGGCAAACTTAGTAATAGAAGGAAGCAATATTCCAAGTAATATGGCGAATGTAGGAGTTTTAGCAGTAAGAACAGAATGTAGTGTATTAGATAATATTCAAGCCAAAGAAATTAGAATGAACTTTGGAGGAAGAAATGAATTAAGTCTAATTGGTGGAACGATTAGTTCTGTGACCTATAGAGAGTGTAAAGCAGAACCACTAAAAACAAAAATATCAACGATAGAAGATATTAATAAACTTAAACAAGATCCAGGAGGAATTTTTGTTATAGAAGCAGATTTAGACTTTACAGGTTATACAACTACAACAAATGCGGTTATAACGGAAACATTTACAGGAAAAATAGAAGGTAATGGACATACTATTTCAAATTTAACAAATTTAAGCTTATTTGGAAACTTTAGAGGAACTGTAGAAAACTTAAACATTAGAAACTTTACCAATACAAGTGCTGGTAGAGGAAATGGAGACTTTGTTACTGCATTTGCACAAGAAACCTTTACAGCGACCTTCAAAAACATGAAATTTGAAAACATTACTTTATCTGGAAGAAATAATGTTGCAGTAGTAACTGGAATGGACGGAAGAGATAATGCAAACTCTGTATTTGAAAATATATCTGTAAAGAATGCTAATGTAACAGGAACAGGAGTATATGTATCTACTTTTGCTGGTAGAAAATATGGTGGAAAGATGAAAGACATCTATGTACAAGGAACTTTAAACGTAACTGGTACAGAAAATGGAGGCTTAGTAGGTTCTATGCAACAGGGAGGAACCATTGAAAATATTATTACTGATGTTGCTATTACAAAAACAAGTAATAATTATGCAAATATTGCAAATAGTATATTTAATGCTTCTTTAATAGGAAATATCTATAATACACCAAACATAAAAAATAGCGTTGCTTTTGGAAATATGACAGGATACACAGATACGAATGGAAATGAAGTAGTTCCATATAAATCTGTAGGAGTACTAGAGGCACAAGTAAAAGCATGCTTAAATAATTGCTATGAAGTAACAGAAGAAATTGGTTCAAGTCGTGTTAATGCTAATACAGCTGGGCACTTAGACACCATTTCAAGACAAAACTTAAATAAAGAGTTTTATAAGAACTTAGGATTTGATGAAACAATTTGGAATTTAGATAATATAAATGAAAAAGGGTATCCAGAATTAAAATAATATTATGGAGGAAGAAAAAAGTAGAACAAAATAGATTTCTTTTACCTTCGATAATTCCCCAATATATATTAAATATTTTATTTGTATTAACATAGGCAAATTTGGAACATAAATATTAAGTTAATGATAGAATAAAAGACTGAATAGCAATAATTTAGGGCAGAAAACTTTTAAAGTTTTCTGCCTTAGTTTTTGACACAATTTAATGGATATTAAAGGAACATTACCTTATAAATAAGCTAATGTAACATTTAAATCAATTATATCTAAAATGCATTTTAGCCTTTACTATCTATCCCCAAAAAATAATAGAATTAATTTGGAAAATCTTTTGACTTTTGCCAAAATTTATAGTATAATATATATGTGGTTGAAAAAGAGAATCGAAACCTTTCTTCACGAACAAACAAATTGAAATATTATAGAAGGGAAGTGTCTTACATGTTTAGTGTAGGTGATAAAATAGTATATCCAATGCATGGTGCAGGAACCATCGATGCCATTGAAGAAAAAGATATCTTAGGAGAAAAACAAGCATACTATATCATAAAGATGCCAGGTGAAGTAAAGGTAATGGTACCAACCACAAAGGCAGAAGAAATAGGCGTTCGAAATATTATTAGTAAAGAAAATGCAGGAAAAGTATTTCAAATATTAGAAGAAAATGAGACAGAAATGTCAAATAACTGGAATAAAAGATATCGTGATAATATGGAAAAAATGAAAAGTGGAGACATCTATGAAGTAGCAGATGTAGTAAGAAACTTAAGTTTTAAACAAAAAGAAAAAGGGTTATCAACCGGAGAAAAGAAAATGCTAAATAATGCAAAACAAATATTAGTAAGCGAACTAGTATTAGCAGAACATGCATCACAAGAAGAAGTGGAAAACCTAATTGATAATAAAATTACGATGTCATTTGAAGAATACAAAATATCAGAACAACCTATTACAAATGAAATTGGAAAAGATATTGTCAAAAAATTTATTCCATTTGATGGAACAGGAACAAATTTATAAAATATACATATTACAGGAAGATTGAATAGCATCAATTTTCCTTTTTTTTAAAAACAGTTCTTTCATAGACTTTGTGTAATATAAGCTATTTAAAATACAGGTAGGATGTAGTAGTTTTTGTTTTAACGTCACCTTTGATGTAATAGGTGTTAGAAAGAACATTAGGAATCATAGGATTAATCATAGGATGTATTAATCTAGTAATAGAAATTCAAAAATCGTATCTACTCTATGAGATGCGGTTTTTTATTTGAAAATTGCTTAAAAAGAAAAATAGATAGAAAAATGTCATGTAACATAACATAAAAGAAGGAATTATGTTTTTTATGTCGAATAATATAATTATGATAAAGAAAGGTAAAACAAAATGGTACGATATAGTGAGGAATTAATTGATGAAATAAGAAATAAAAATGATATCGTCGATGTCATATCACAATATGTAGTATTAAAAAGAAGTGGTAGAAACTTTTTTGGATTATGTCCATTTCATAAAGAAAAATCACCTTCTTTTTCTGTCTCACCAGATAAGCAAATTTTTCATTGCTTTGGTTGTGGTGTAGGTGGAAATGTATTTCATTTTGTTAGTAAAATAGAAAACTTAAGTTTTCGAGAAACGATGGAAACTTTAGCAGAAAAAGTAGGAGTGGAACTTCCAACCTTAGAAGGAGAAGGAGATAGCAAACTACTACAATTAAAAGCAAAAGTATATGAAATTAATCAATTAGCAGCACTTTTTTATCATGAAAATTTATATAAGCCATCCGCAAAACCAGCGCAAGAATACGTCAAAAAAAGGAAACTAGATAATCATACGCTAAAAAACTTTTTAATAGGCTATTCTGGTACATATAATGAACTTTATACGATGTTAAAAGAAAAAGGTTTTACAGAAGAAGAAATATTAGCATCAAGTTTGGTAAATAAAACACCAGAAGGTAAATTTGTAGATCGTTTTCGTAGAAGATTAATGTTCCCTATACAAGATGTAAGAAACAGAGTAATTGCTTTTGGAGGAAGGGTATTAGATGACAGCAAACCCAAATATATTAATTCACCAGAAAATATAGTATATAGCAAAGGAAGGCATTTATTTGGACTGAATGTAGCAAAAAAAGCAGATTTGAAGAAAATTGTTATTGTAGAGGGCTATATGGATGCCATCTCTTTACATCAAAGAGGAATTAGCAATGCCGTTGCTTCGTTAGGAACAGCTATGACAGAAGCACAAGGAAGATTACTTAGAAAAAGTAGTCAACAAGTGATTATTGGGTATGATTCAGATGGAGCAGGACAAGCTGCTACGATGCGTGGGCTAGAAATATTGCAAGGGCTTGGCTGTGATGTTCGAATTTTGCAAATAGAAGGAGCAAAAGATCCAGATGAATTTGTTGTAAAGTACGGACCAGAAAGATTTGAAAAACAAGTAGAAAAAGCAATTTCATTAGTAGAATATAAAGTAAAAGTATTAAAAAATACACTTCATATTGAACATCCAAATGACAAAATTAAGTTTTTAAAAGAAATTGCAAAAGTACTTTCTAAAATCGACAATGACATTGAAAAAGAGGTATATGTAGAAAAAATTGCATTAGAATATCAAATATCAAAGGAAGCAATTTATGCAGAAATAAACAAATTAGAATATACTTCTACAAAGGACAAAAAAATATTAGAAAAAGCAAAACCAAGACTAGAAATAAAAAATCCAACACAAGAAACTTCACAAACGGATAAAAGGGAAAAATTATTAATATATTTACTAGTTAACTATCAAGAACAAAGTTACTTGAAAATAAGAGAAAATATTGATATTCAAGATATCAAAAATCCAAGAAATCAATCGATTATAAAAAAATTGTATGAAGAATTTGAAAAAGGAAATAGTAATACTAATAATGTATTAGATTGGTTTGAAGAAGAAGAAACCATCAATGAAATTTCGTGGATTTTAGCATATGATTTTGAAATTACCGAAGTAAATAAATGTATTGAAGATATCTTGAAATTATATGCCAAAGAAAAAGTGACGAAAGAAAGAAATGAAATTATAAAGAAATTAGAGCAAAAGGAGATAAGCCAAGAACAGAAGGAAGAGTTAGAAAGAAGATTAAACGCAATTATCATCCAACTGGCAAAAATGAAATAGGAGGGATTATCCGTGAAAAAAACTGAGCCATCAGAAGAAATGGAAGAAGTAAAAGCAAAAAAAGTAGTAGAAACAAAAAAGAAAACAAAAACAGAATTAAAAGAAGAAATTAAAGAAGCAAACAAAAAAGAAAAGAAGGCAGAAAAGGTAGTAGAGGAAAAGACACCAGAAGAGGAAAAGGACAAAGTTAAAGAAATTATCGAGAGAGCAAAATCAAAAGGACAAATTACTTATGGAGAACTAGCTACCCAATTGGACGAAGCAAATCCAGAGCAAATTGATAAAGTGTTTGATGCTTTTGAAGATTTAGGTGTCGATATATTACAAGAGGATTTAGAAGAACCAGATATCGAAGACTTAGAAGAAGTAGAAGATATTAAATTAGAAGAAATTGACCTTAATGCTGCGATGGATGGTGTTAACGTAGATGACCCAGTTCGTATGTATTTAAGAGAAATCGGAAGAATTCCATTACTTACTTATGATCAAGAATTAGAACTTGCACAAAAAGTATTAGAAGGGGATGAAGAAGCAAAACAAAAACTTGCGGAATCAAATCTAAGACTAGTAGTTAGTATTGCAAAAAAATATGTAGGAAGAGGAATGCTATTTTTAGACTTAATTCAAGAAGGAAACATGGGATTAATTAAAGCGGTAGAGAAATTTGATTATACAAAAGGATTTAAATTTAGTACCTATGCTACATGGTGGATTCGTCAGGCAATTACTAGAGCCATTGCAGATCAAGCAAGAACCATTCGTATCCCAGTACACATGGTAGAAACAATTAATAAGCTAATTCGTACATCAAGACATTTATTACAACAATTAGGAAGAGAGCCTAGTCCAGAAGAAATTGCAAAAGAAATGGAAATATCAGTAGAAAAAGTAATGGAAATACAAAAAATAGCACAAGATCCTGTATCATTAGAGACACCAATAGGGGAAGAAGATGATAGTCATTTAGGAGATTTTATTCAAGATGATGATAGTCCAGCACCACAAGATTCTGCAGCCTATACTCTTTTAAAAGAACAACTAGAAGAAGTAATGCAAACACTAACACCAAGAGAAGCAAAAGTACTAAAATTAAGGTTTGGCCTAGAAGATGGAAAAGCACGTACACTAGAAGAAGTAGGAAAAGAATTCATGGTAACAAGAGAAAGAATTCGTCAAATAGAAGCAAAGGCATTAAGAAAATTGAGACATCCAAGTAGAAGTAAGAAATTAAGAGATTATATGAATTAAAGGCAGAATGTCAATAAATGGGGTAGAAAAGTTTGAAAGTTTTCTACCCTATTTTATTACAGATTTTAAACTTATAATATAAGTTCGTCTTGAATTTCTGGCAACATTTTTTGATTGTGTTCTAAAAATATTCTTTTATTTCTGTAGAATCTTCAATTTTATAACATCTAAAAAGATTTCATATGCTTCTTTTATAATGAAAAAATTGAAAAATAAAATATGAAAACAATAGGAATTGTAAAATACTACTGGCGGAGAAGAAATTTGACAAAGGAAAAGAAATAATGTATAGTTTATCTATCCTTTTTTAGGAAATCTGGGAAAGGAGGGCATAAATCATATGACATCGTTTGACTTTATTTGGCGATTAATTGTTTTATTGTTACTTAGTAATAATAATAGTGAAAGTCAAGACAAAAACAAAGAATAATCTTTGTAGACAGGCTGGGAACCTGTCTTTTTCTTTGTAAAAAAAACGAGATATGCGGGTACATATCTCGACACAAATCATGACATCAAATGACTTGCTTAAGCTATAATTATTATAGCACTGATTTTATTATATGTCAAATTTTATTTTCTAATTCATGATTTTCCTTGTTATTCAATTCTTTTAAATTATCATGAATTTCTATCATCATTCGCATTTCTTCTACTTTTATTTGTATTTTTAAGTATGGAAAGTATCCAACTAATATGCCAAGTACTAAACCACAAAAAATACCAGGGACTTTAAATAATAAAAAACCGATTAGTGCAAAAATGATACAGCTTATTGTCATTGTAAATACTCCTAAATAGTCTAAATCTTTACTTAATGAATAATATCTTTTTTTATCAAACATCTTTTGTTCCTCCTTAATTTTAATACTATTCCTTTGATATATTTTCCAACTTCTTCATCTGTTAAATTAAATAATATTATTATTTTTTTCAAAATATCTCTCCTTGGTATATCTTCTTCATGGTCTATTCATATATATTGTCTTAAACTTATTTCTAATAGTTGTGTCATTTTTTCTTTTCTTTTATCATATATACTACCTTGATAAATTATGTCATATTTTTTTATAATTTACATTGACATTTAACGTCATATTTATTGTGATTCATATAAATTATTTGCACCTAGCAAACTTAATAAATATGTCATTGAAAATACAATATAGTCCATTAACAAACATGAAATATCCGATTGGTCAAAAAAAGAACTAGCTCACGCTAGTTTTTTTGCTGGTAGCGAGAAGTGGATTCGAACCACCGACCTGCCGGGTATGAAGTATATAGAAGAGGAATTTAATCCTCTTCTTCTAATTTAAAAGTAATTGTTGTATAAACTTTGTTTCTTCTGTATCTAGGTTTATGGTATATATTGTTAATATCTTTCTTCCGTTACTTTCTTTATATATTGTAGTTTTCTTTAGTTTATAAAATGGTAGACTATGTATTACTTCTTTTTCATTAATTCCATATGTGTAATCACTATAAATATATAAATATTTTTTCATTTTCTAATATCTCCTTTCTTTTTAATATAATTTTCATTTCTAATTAATTGTCTTAAAATTACTGCATATGCGTTTCTTATACCCAGATAGTAATCTTTATCTTGATTGTACTTTATTTGCATATTTGCTAGAGTAATTCCGTTGTTACATGTTTTTTTAATACTATCGTACATATTTACATTAACTCCTTTCTTTTATCCGATATATATTATGCAATCTTTTCTTGCTACTATATTTCCATTTTTAGATATTTCTATAATTATGTCTTCATCTCCTTCTAGCCTTTCTAATCTATTTATAGCATATAGCATATATTCTATTTGTTTATTACTTAATTTCTGTAATTCAATTGATGATATGTCAACAAGAGTTATATTTTCTTTTTTCAATTTTTTCATATAAATCACTTCCTTTCTTTATTTTTACTCTATAGGCTTTCTACTTTTATTCAATTTTCAATGTGCTATTTTTCTTTTGTATTTCTTCTTATTTTAATTTGTTATTTGTTTTTTGTTGCCCAAAATAAAACATATCTATATTATTTGTCAAATGCCGATCCGGTACGGTTATGACTGCTTGACTAATAATATAGATATGTTAGCCTAAAACAACAAA
>CASCUT010000008.1 GCA_949155365.1 uncultured Clostridia bacterium | reverse complement strand
TGTGGGCATATGAACTTACAATTTTTCACCCTATTACAAAAGAAGAAATGATATTCCAAGTTTTACCACAAAAAGTGGGTAGCTGGAAAATATTGGAAGAGGCAAAAATTTAACTTATGTTAATTTTATGAAATATGAAAAATCTTATAGGAAAATAAAAAAATATATTTTCCTATAAGATTTTTTACGTTTTGTATATAAAATGAAAAAAGAAATATTATTTTCGTTAAAATGAGTTTAACAAAACAATAGAAAATGAGGTAAGAAAATGGTAGATAAAATTTGTCGATATTTAACACAAAAAATACGAAGGCAAATGCCAGAAATGGATGACGAAAAGGCAGAAATTATTTTCTATGGAATTCAGTTGATAGTAGGGGAAATACCAAAAATATTTTTAATGTTTGGATTGGGAATTATATTAGGATTATGGTGGCAAACGCTACTAGCATTCTTCCTACTACTACCATACAAAAGTGTATCTGGAGGCTTTCATTTAAAAACTCATTTAGGATGTATCTTATGCACTAACTTGGTTTATTGTGGCAATGCTTATCTTAGTACAATATGGAATTTTCCAAGTGAAACTGCAAAATATCTTACAATACTAGCGATATGGATTTTTGGAATGATAATGGTAAGCTTTTATGCACCAGCAGATACAGAAAATTTACCAATTTTAACGAAAAAAGAACGAAAAAGCAAAAAGATTTTATCTTATCTATTTTTAACAATTAATATGATAGTAGCATTTGCGATACCAAATACAGTAATTGCAAATTTAATTATAATAGGAACAACAATACAAACGATTTCAATTACAAAGATAGCATATAGGATAACAAAAAATAAATATGGTTATGAAGAATACAAAAAAGCACAAGAAGTTACGATTTAAGATAATCAAAGTATTAGCCGGCAATACTTTATTATAAAAAATTATATTGGGGGGAATTTTTTATGTTAAAATTATTAGCTAAAATCGCAGAAAAATATGCAAAATCAACTAATACAGCTTGTATGATATTTGGATTATGGCATCAACCAAAAATGCCAGCATCTTTAATCAAAAAAGACTAAGGCAAAAAGAAAATATAATGAAAACAAGATAGATTTGCGTCTATCTTGTTTTGAATTTTATATTTAATAAAAGATTTCAAATTGCTGGATAAAGAATTTAGTATTTTTAGTAGTAAATAAATTTAAGTTATTATTTTTTCTTAAAATTTGTCTTACTTCCCATAAACCTAATCCAGTATTTCCTTTTTTCGTAGAATAACCTTTTTCATAGATTTTATCGGTATCAATATCTTTGTTATGATAAGTATTTTCAATCACTAATAATTGCATATGTCTTCTCGTATCTTGACGGAAAGAAATGTTGATGATTTTTTCTTCGCATTCGGAAACAGCTTCAATAGCATTGTCCATTAAAATTCCAAGAACTCTAGTAAATTCATAGATTTTCATATGTAATTCATTCAAATCTAGAAAAGCTTCTAGAGTAATTCCAATACCTAAACTATCAGCTTTATGGTATTTACTAGCTAGTACATTATAAATAGCAGGATTGTTTACAACTTTTGGACTTAAGGTGGTTAGGTTATTCGATTGTCTAATATCTTCTACTAATTGAGAATAATAATTTCTTAAACCTGGCATGTCATTATTATCCATATATCCAATCATACCTTGAAGAATGTTAGAAAAGTCATGGCGAAAAGCCCTTGTATTATCCTGTAAAATTTCTAAAGTTTTATTATATAATTGTGCTTCTTCTAAATTGGCTGAAGTAATTTCTAATTTTGATACTGCAAAAATAGTATATAAACTAACAACCATATAAGCAAGAATACTGATAATACTTAAAATTAAGATAAAAGTAGGTAATAAATAAGTATAAAAAGTTAAAATATATAATTGTGTACCTACTAAAACGATTCCAAATACAATTGTTAATAATAACAAATATTTATGCTTTTTATTTACAATTTCTATTTTAGAAAAATTTAACTTAAAATATTTTAAAACTAAATAAATCAGATAAGTAAACAAATATATGAATAGAGTACCTATAATTCTATGAATAGGAATATTCATACCTGTCACATAATCTGTATTAAAAATTAAATAATATATTCTAGAAAATATTATTTCAGTTAATATATTAGTGATAAAAGGTATAATTAAGGCTAATATACCTTTAAATATAGAAATTTTGAAAACAAAGATATTTAGTAAAAGTACAGTAATAATATTAAAGAATGAATTAAAAGGATTAAGAATAATCATCTTACTTAAAATACTACATAAACTCATTGCTATAACATAAAATATCTTTTGTTTTTTAGTAGAATTGATATTTAATATTGTGGTAAATAAAAGCATGATAATATATGCTTCTATAAAAGTTAAAGGAGTAACTAGCAGTGAAGTAAGAACTTCATTCTCCGTGGTCAAAGCCGTCCAAATTGTTTGCAATGTTTCCATCATTTTTTAAAACCTCCATTAATTTATTTTTATATTTAGGTCCTATAGAGCATTTAGAAGTATGGTTTGTGTCAAAAAACACAAAATTATCCATAGCGTCAATATTAGTTATTTTATTGACGTTAGCAATATAGGATTTATGACATCTTATGAAATTGGGTGGTAGTTCTTCTGAAATTTTAGTAAAAGAGCTGTACATCTCATAATTTCTGGTATCGGTATAAAAAACGAGTTTCATACCATCTTTTTTTATAAAATTGATACTATCTTGGTTAATAATTGTGTTTTTATTATTTAAACGAATAAATTCACTTCTTTTAGCTTCGCTGTTTATATCCTCCATCATACGCAAAATAGTATCTTCTAATCTTTCTAGGGTAATTGGTTTAGGAATAAAATCAAAAGTTTTGTATTGATAAGCGATTAAAATATATTCTAAATGAGCACTCGTAAAAACAATATAGAGTTGTTTATTCTTCTTTCGAATTTGACGGGCTAAATCCAGACCAGAAAGGTTAGATTTTAAGTCAATATCCAAAAATAGAGCATTTACAATATGGTTCTGTACATACTGCAAAGTACTCTCTGCATTTGTGGAAGCCAATGAAACTTCTGCATCAAAATGATATTTAATGAAAAGAGATTCTAACATTTTCGAAAGTCTATCTAATATTGCTTTATTATCATCACATAAAACAAAATTTAACATATCTTTATCCTCCGTGTAATATATATAATTATATATACGTAATAAATAAAAACAAGTGTAATTTACACGATGGAAAAAATGCCTATTTCCACACTTAAGCTACATGATAATTCAAAAAAATACACTTGTCAATAGAAAATGAAAGATAAAAAATAAAAATATGTCGAAAGTTGCAAAGCATAGAAAACACAAGAAAAAAGTACGAAACCTCAGGAGTCAATTTAACAAAAGAGTAAATACGATTGTTATCATAAAAAAGGGGAGAAGAAGATGAAAAGAAAATATTATATGATAGGAATTATTATTATTGCAATGTTTACTTTTTGCATAGTACAAACAAAAGAAAAAAAAGAAACAGTGCTAACAAGTAGTAAAGAAGTAGAAATACTAAATAGTAAAAAAATAGAATGGGGAATCAAGCGAAACGGCAACCATGAACAACCAGATTTAGGAGCTACAAACAAACGAATATTAGACGAAAATAAAGGAATCTGTATAGGAAATAGCAATTCTACAAAAGTATATTTAACATTTGACGAAGGCTATGAAGCAGGATATACCGAAAAAATATTAGAAGTATTAAAGCAAAATGAAGTAAAAGCAACCTTTTTTATTACAGCACACTATGTGAACAGCAAGCCAGAACTAGTAGAAAAAATGATACAAGAAGGACACACCATAGGCAACCACACAGTAAATCACAAAAGTATGCCATCCCTTAGCCTAGAAGAAATAAAAGACGAAGTAATGAAATTGCATACTACGATTTACGAAAAATTCAACTATGAGATGAAATATATAAGACCACCAAAAGGCGAATACAGCGAAAAAACAGTAGCCTATTGCAACAACTTAGGATATACCACAGTGATGTGGTCATTTGCCTATGACGACTGGGATGAAAACAAGCAAGGAAGAGAAGAATATGCCAAAAAGAAGATATTAGACAATATTCACAATGGAGCTGTTATCCTATTACATGGAAACTCAAAAGATAATACCAATGTATTAGACACCTGTATTAAAGAAATAAAAAGCATGGGATACCAATTCAGTACATTAGATGAATTTGAAAGATAAATGTGACAGTAGAGCATCCTTTATTAGCAGATTAAAAAAAGTATTGACATAATGAAAAAAATAAAGTATATTACACATTAGTAACATAGTATATAGTTTTCGATTACAATTGTAGGAGGAAAAAAGATGGAAAAGAAAAGAGAGCCTATCAAAGTAAAAGCAGAGAGACAACTTAGTAATAAAAACCATAGGGAACCTAGGGAAGAGATAACAGCCTCTATAGAAAATGGTCAAATAAAAGAAATATGGAGAAGCAGAATATGGGAAGAAAACGGAAGAATTTCTTCTATGTGGGGAGATGATAGATATACGCCAGAAAAATCACCATTTGAATTTCGAACAAACTTATATGAAATGCTTGACATTTGGAAAGAAAATAAGAACAAAGAGGAACAAAGTACGTTTGTTGTGTCGATAAGCCAAGAAGAAATAGAAAAATATTTTGGAAAGTATGGGAAACCATCCAGCTTTTATATAAGCGAAAGAAGAGAAGGATATCATCCACGGTACTTTTATATAAGGATATTAGATGGAAAAATTTTCGATATACAGGAAACAATACAATTTCGTTCTAGAAGTGAAACCAAAATAATAACAGGAGATAAAATCGAAAAATATCTGACGGAAGTAATAGAAGTGCTTATCTATAAAAACGGAAAGAAAGAATATAAGAGATTTTTAGCGTGCTTATGTGAAGAAGAATTAGAGAAATATTTTGAACCATCGTATTTTCCAAGATAAAGTGAAATAACAGTAACGATAAAAAATGATTAGTTTTCTAATCATTTTTTATTTTATCTTTTTCCTGATAAATAGAATGAATAATAATAAAAAACGATTCATATGATTAAACAAAAGAAGAATGAATAAGAGAGAAAGGAGAAGAGGAACAATGAGAAAAAGAAAGAGAAGACAGAATCGTTTTGAAGAGTTGCTAGAGATCCCAAAAGAAATTTCCACAGAGAAGCCGAAGCTTACCATTGTAGGGTTTGAGGAACTACTGGTAGAGAATTATAAGGCAATTTTGGAATATCAAGACTTTTATGTTCGTTTAAGTACACATATTGGTATTATCAATATTAATGGTTTTGAATTAAATTTAAATGAAATGACCAATGATGATATTGTAATTACTGGAAAGATAGAAAGTATTGATTTTGAAAAAACAATAGATGAATAGGGAGGCTTTGATATTGTGCATATACAAATAGTAAGAAACTATATATTAGGTTATATACGAATTACAGTGGAAGGATATTTTATTGAAAGATTTATTAATTTGTGCTTAAAAAAAGGGATTCTTCTGTGGAATAATAAGAGAAAGAAATCCACTTTGTTAGAAGTAAATGTTAGTATTAAAGACTTTAGAGAAGTAGTGCAAATAGCCAAAAAAAGCCAGTGTAAGGTGAAAATAAAGCAAAAAAAAGGACTTCCTTTCCTATTTCATAAATATAGGAAGAGAAAAGTATTTACGTTATTTTTAGGTGTTATTTTAGTGTGCATTTTAGCATTGTCAAACTTTGTGTGGAATATTGAAATAATAGGAAATGAAACAATTGAAAAACAAGAACTGCTTCAAACATTAAAAGAGCAAGGACTAACCATAGGAACATTAAAAAGCAAAATAGATACCAAAATGATGGTAAGTAAAATGAGATTAAATCGCAATGATTTAGCATGGATAGGAATTGAACTTAAAGGGACCAATGCCATTGTAAAAATAGTAGAAGCAGATAAAAAACCAGAAATAGTACAAGAAGAAGACTATTGTAATATAGTAGCAATAAAACCAGGGATGATTGTAAAAGTAAATGCGCTAAATGGTACTCCCCTAGTAAAAGAAGGCGATGTTATTAAAGAAGGGACGCCTCTAATTGGAGGATGGTTAGAAGGAAAGTACACAGGAACACGTTATGTCCATGCAAATGGTACCGTTCAAGCAAAAGTATGGTATACACAGAAAGAAAAAATAGAGTTAAAACAGAAACTTCTAAGTAAAACAGAAAACGTGGAAACAAAATATTCCGTAAGAATTCATAATTTTACAATAAATTTTTATAAAACTCTTTCAAAATTTGAAAAGTATGATACAATAGAGGAAAATAATAAATTAAAATTATATTCAGACTTTTATTTGCCAATTGAAATCAAAAAACAAACCAATTATGAACTAGAAGAAAAGCAAATTACTTATACAAAAGAAGAAGCAAAAGAGAAAGCAGTAAAACAAGCAAAGGAAAAATTGGATGAGCAAATAAAAGAAAAGAACACCATTTTAACCACTTATATCAACTATAATGAAACAGAAGAATACATAGAGGCACAAGTGATATATGAAGTGCTAGAAGAAATTGGGACGAAAGAAAAAATTGTATTTTGAAAGGAAGAGTAGCGATGGAAGAAAGAAGTTTAAGAATATATACGGATAAAACGTTTTTTACTAAAATAACAAGCACAATTACAAAAATGTTAGTTCCAACTAAAATTGGAATTAATGGAATGTTAATTTCAATCAAAAGAAACAATGTGCTAAAAGCATATGAAGCTTTTTTAGAGAGTGAAAAACAAGAGGATACAACAAAGAAAGAAGTAATTCAACAAAAATACGAGGATACCTTTAGTTTATATTTAGAAGCAATCGATAAACATATTATGGATTCTATTTATAAAAAAGTAAAAAATGGCACAGCAACAGAATTTGAAAAAAATGCTTTGTCACGCTATTATGAAGTAATTCATATTAAAGAAACAGAATATTTAGAATATAAATATCGTAAACAAAAATATTTATTAGAATTAGACTATGAAACAATTAAAGAATTAGATAAGCCAAAATTAATGGAGAAATATAAAAACTTCTATACTACCAAAATGGATTCTTTATATAAAGGCTTATTAAAACATTTTTCTATTAAGTTAGCAGATAACCTAACCTATCAAAACAAAGAAGAAATCTATGAGAAAATTTTTAATGTATTAGAAGAATATATTACCACAATTCTTCCTTTAAAAATGGAACATGAGCAACAAGAAACATATCAACAAATCATAGAAGAATATGACAAATTTGAAAACTATACAGTTGGAAAATTAGATCAAAACGAAGGAATTGAAAAAAGAATGGTACTATTATCAATCAGTAGGAAGCTATTTACCCATAGCCTTCCACTGATTGTAGCAGAACAATGTTATATTAAACTATTAAAAGATGTAAGAAGTTTAATAGTAGATACAAGAGTGTTAAAAAAACAAGAAAAAGCTTATTCCTTACTAATTCGTTTGATCGAAGACTATAACATTAAATTGCTATCTACTAAAATCTATTGGGACAAGCCAGCAAAAAGAGAACAATATAAAACATTCTGGAAACAATATAAGCAAATACAAGAATTAAAACAAACCGATTATATTAATTATATGAAACAAAAAGAAATCTTATTTATTCAAGCAGACTTAAAAGAAGTAAATAAAAACGAAAATAAATATTACAAAATTATTCGATTCTATAAAAACAAACTAGTATCCTTAGGTGCAATGCGAGAATTACAAAGCCATTATCAATCAGAAGGAAGGTATACAGGAAGGAAAGGATTATGCAAGAAGTAGTTGAAATTCATTTTTTAGAGATAGAAGAAAAAGAGGAACTAAAAGTATTTATTAAAAATATTGTGCAAACATGTTTTGCAGAAGAACAGTTAAATGACTTGAATTTTTATTTAAGTATTACACTAACAACACCAGAAGAAATACATAAATTAAACAAACAATACCGTAATGTCGACAAAGAAACAGACGTATTATCCTTTCCAATGTTTGAAAAACAAGAACTAGAACAAATAAAAAATGAAAAAAGGATAAATCAGGTAGCAGAAGTAATTGGAGATATTGTTATTTCAGTAGAAAGAGTAGAAGAACAAGCAAAAGAATATGGACACAGTTTTCAAAGAGAACTAGCCTATATGGTAGTACATGGATTTTATCATATTATGGGATATGACCACATAGAAGAAAAACAAAAAGAAGAAATGAGACCAAAAGAAGAGAAAATATTAGCAATCATAAAACAGACAAGATAAAAAGAAAGGAGATATGTTGGCGATAAAAGCAAACATAGACAAGCAAAAGTGGAGGATGAGAGGCTAAAAAATAAAAATTTAATGGAAGCATGGAAAAAAGCCTTTAGTGGAATTTGGTATGCCATTCGTTCGCAACGCAATATAAAAATACAGTTGGTAATAGCATGTGTTGTAATAGCACGGGGGCATTTACTTTAAACTAAATACAACAGAGTGGATGTTTTTAACATTTGCCACCATGCAGGTTATTATTACAGAAGTAATCAATACGGCAATCGAAGAAGCCATAAATTTAAACACAAAGCAATTTCATCCGATTGCAAAAATTGCAAAAGATGTATCAGCAGGTGCTGTTGTACTCTCAGCATTCAATGCAATAATCATCGCTATCTTTATTATGATAGGTAAAATAGGATAAAGAGAGGTATAAAAAATGAAAGAATCAATGGGAATCAAAATATTAATAACGATATTAGTTTTATTAATCATAGTAGCAGGTGTTTTATTAGGAATAAAAATTATGACAGACAAAGAAAAAACAGGAAATATTCAAACAGGAACAGCAAACCAAGAAGAACCAGGAACAACGGTAGTCGAAATGAAAGAACCAAAAATTTTTAAAGGAAATGATAGACCAATTGCGGTAATGATAGATAACCATAAAGGGGCAATGCCACAAGCAGGTCTAAACGATGCTTACCTAGTATACGAAATCATCGTAGAAGGTGGAGAATCTAGATTAATGGCTTTATTCAAAGGAGTAGAACTAGATAAAATAGGACCAGTTAGAAGTGCCAGACATTACTTCCTAGATTATGCATTAGAAAATGATGCAATATATGTGCATTTTGGATGGAGTCCACAAGCACAATCCGATATTACAAAATTAGGAGTAAACAACATTAATGGAATTAGTGAAAGTGCAACATCCTTCTGGAGAACAAAAGATAAATATGCACCACACAATGTAGCAACTAGCACGAAAAAAATATTAGAGATAGCAAAACGTAAAGGATATGCAACTACTTCCAAAAAAGAAAGTGTATTAAACTATGTAGCAGACGAAACAACATTAAATACAGACACACAAGCAACCAAAATCAGCATACCATATTCTCCAAGTAACGAAGTAACATACGAATACGATAGTACAACCAACCGTTATGTTCGTTATTCAAGAAATACCAAACAAGTAGATTGGACAACAGGAGAAACCGTAACAACAAAAAACATAATCATTGTAAAATGTCAAAACACCACATTAAATGATGGAGAAAACAAAGGAAGACAAACCTTAGATAATGTAAAAGCATTAAAAGGATATTACATTACAAATGGAAAAGCAATCGAAATAACAGCTGAAAAATCCACAAGAAGTAGTCAAACTGTGTATAAAGACCTAGAAGGAAATGAAATCGAAGTAAATGACGGTAACACATTTATTCAAATCTGCCCACTAGATGCCGACATTAAAATAGAGCCAGGAAAACCAGAAACAACGACAAGTACAAATGAATAGAAAAAAGACCAATTGAAAAATTGAAAAGATAAGATTTTTGGAGAATATCTAAAAGTCTTATTTTAATGCAAATCAAAATAATTGAAAAATACAAAAGACAATGTTATAATAGGAAAGAAAAAGATAGAAAAAAATAAAATAGGTGACGAAATTTTACAAATTTAGCACTTTTGATATGTTAAAATAAAAAATAGGAGAAAGAAATGGAAGAAAAATTTAAATCTGGATTTGTATCAATGATAGGGAGAACCAATGTTGGAAAGTCGACCATTATCAATGCATTAGTAGGAGAAAAAGTATCTGCGGTAGCAAATAAAGTACAAACAACAAGGACGGCCATTAGGGCAATTGTAAACAGAGAGCACTCACAAATGATTTTTATTGATACACCAGGAATTCACAAACCAAAATCAAAATTAAGTCATACGATGCTTGACACAGCATTTACTTTTATTGGAGATGTAGACATTGTTATTTTTGTAATTGATGCTACTTCCACAGAAATTGGAAGAGGTGACAGCAAAATTTTAGAAAAAATAAAAGAAGCCAATAAAAAGACCATTCTAGTAATTAATAAAGTAGATATGGTAAAAAATAAAGAAGAACTACTAGCCTTAATTGACTTATATCAAAAAGAATATAATTTTACAGCAGTAGTGCCTATTTCAGCAGTAAAGCAAGACAATTTAGAAAAGTTATTAGATGAAATTGAAAAGCACTTAAAAGAAGGTCCTGCATATTATGATATAGAAGAATACACAGATCAAACAACAAGACAACTAGTAGAAGAAATAATTCGCGAAAAAGCACTAAAATTACTACAAGACGAAGTGCCACACGGGATTTATGTAGAAACGGAAAAGGTAAAATTTAGAAAAACAAAAGAGAAAGAAGATATTTGTGATATCGAAGCAACGATTTATTGCATTAGAGAATCACACAAAGGAATTATTATTGGAAAAGCAGGAAATATGCTAAAAAGAATAGGAACCTATGCAAGACAAGACCTAGAAAAAATGTTAGATTGCAAAGTAAATTTAAAAATTTGGGTAAAAGTAAAAGAAGATTGGCTAAATAATGATAATATCGTAAAACGATTTAAATTAAAATAGTGCAAGAATTTTCTAAAGAAATAGATTAACCCAAAATTAAATTTGAAAAAACATAATTTTCCAAGTATAAAATAGAGAAAAGAGCAAAAGATAAAAGAAAAGAGAAAAAGTAATATTTTTCTAACAATGAATAGGAGATGAACGCTTATGATAAAACAACTAGCATGGAATACCTTTAAAAATACAGGGGACATTAATACTTATTTAGAACTAGTGGAAGCAGAAAACCTAGAGAAGCAAATAAACCAAAATATATTACTAACAGAAGAAAAACAAAAGCCAAATTTAGGAGAAAATATAGGAATTGATACCAAATAGATGGAGTAAAAAATGGGAACAATAAAGACAAAAGGAATTATTATAGCAGAAAATAATATGGGAGACTTTGATAAAATGGTAACCCTTTTAACACCAAGCGGAAAAATAGGATGTTCTGCCAGAGGAGCAAGAAGACCAAAAAGTCAGCTCATGGCAGGCACCCAATTTTTATGTTTTGGTGAATATATGCTATTCAAAGGAAGCAATACATATACCCTGAACTCCTGTGAAACGATAGAACTATTTTATCCAATACGAATTGATTTAGATAAATTACAATATGCATCTCATATTACGAAAATAGTACAGGATGTCACAGATGAAAATCAAAATACATATAAAATATTGCAATTATATCTAAATACCTTATATGTAATTTCAGAAATGGAATTAGATTTAGAATGGGTAGTTTCTATTTTTAAACTACGTTTAATGTGCCTTTTAGGATTTACTCCTATTGTAAAAAAATGTGCTACCTGTCAAACAGAAGAAAACCTATCCCATTTTAGCCTAAAAGATAATGGGCTAAAATGTACGCACTGTGCCAAACAAGACACAGGAGCAATCCAAGTATCCGAATCCACTAAAAAAGCAATCCAATACATAACATGGGCACCAGCCAAAAAGCTATATTCCTTCCGTTTATCAGAAGAAAATAGCAAGCAATTAGCAATGATAAGTAAGCTATATACAGAAATTAAATTGGAAAAAGAATATAAGTGATAAAGAGATAAATAACATGAGATTTTTTGGGGCGTTGAGAATTTTTGGGAGATTTTTTGGGATTTTTGGGACGTACGAGAAAATCTACAAGATTGTAGATTTTCTCGTACGTCCCAAAAATTCCAAAAACTTCTCAAAAATCCTCAACGCCCTAAATATTATAGCATTACCTGTAATTTGAAGTCGAGAGATAAATATTTTTTAGCATCAATTTATTTACGTAATGTTCCTAACAGATGTGATAGCCCTACCTGAGATATCATTTTTATGTATATTTGTTGCCAACAAAAATAGTTTATTTTATTGATAATTAAAACTAGGAAAGGATACAATGAAGAAAATGAAATGGGAGGAACAAAAGAAAAATGAAAAAAAGAATAGAACAGAGGAAACGGAATTACACTAATTGCACTAGTAGTGACAATTATCGTCTTAATCCTATTAGCGGGAGTAAGCATCCATTTAGTATTAGGACCAAATGGCATTGTAAATAAAGCGAAAGAGGCATCAGGAACGACGAAAAAAGAAAGTGCGGTAGAAAAAGTACAATTAATGTTAGCAGATTATTTACCAGAAAGACAAATAGAGGAAAAAGCATTAGAAGAATACCTAAATGAACAAAAAGAAAAAGGAAAACTAGAAGAAGTAACCAATAATGGAGATAATACAATTACAGTAGAAGTCGATGGATATGAAATAACGATTAAAGAAGATGAGTTAAGTATAATAAAAGTCGAAAAAGCAGAAGGGATAAGACCACGATTTACCATAACAACAACGAAAGAGAATGGCGATAATATAATCCAAAGTGAAGAAGAAAACGTAACCAAAAAAGCAATTACAATTAATATAACCAATATAGCAGAATATGGAGAAAATTATACCATAGAAGTAATAGATGCAAAAGGAAGTAAAATAGAAAAAGAGACAAATGTCATAACAGGATTAACAGGTCAGGCAAGCTTTATTATTGTCAAGAGTGGAAAATATACCATAACAGTAAGTGGAACAAAAGATGGAATAACAAGACAAACTATAAAAACAGAAAATATAAAAGTAGCAATGGAACAAATACAAGAAACAGAAATGTTTAGCAAAGTAAATGGTGTAATCGATATTGTATGGTTAGATTTAAACAATAATGTAATCCAAAGCCCAATATCTCCAGCAGAATATTTAGGCGGATTGGAAGCAGTACAATATGACGAAAAACAAAATGATTGGGTACTAGCAGATACGAAAAAAAGTAATAACTGGTACAATTATGAAGAGCAAATAGGAATGAATGATGCAAAGACCAGCCATTGGGCAAACGCAAGAACCAGTGATGGAAATGCATATTTTGTATGGATACCTAGATATGCTTATAAAATAACGTATTTTAATAATGTAGAAAATGCAAATCACTATAGAGAGAATAGCAATAGTACAGAGGGAATTATAGGTTATAGCACAATAGAAGGAATCATAGATGTAACAACTGGAACGCCTAAATTAGTAACAGAAAGTGAGCCTAGTAATGTAGACATATCAAAACCAGTAAACAATGACAAATATTCAGATTACATTCCTCATCCAGCATTTGAATTTGCAGGAAGTAAAGCTGGAATATGGGTGGGAAAATTTGAATGTAGTGGAACAAAAAGTACAGCCATAAGTGAAGGAGAAATAAAAATTATACCAAATGTAGAAAATTTACGAGAACTAACAGCAGGAGAGATATTTACTGCATGTCAGAAGGTAAAAACAAAGTATAGTTTAACAAATGATAGTCATATGATGAAAAATACAGAATGGGGAGTGACTGCCTATTTGGCAGAAAGTAAATATGGAAGAAATGGAACAAAAGTTATCATGAATAATGATAATTATATTACAGGAGGAGGAGATTATGCATCAAGCTCAAATGTAGAACAAAGTACAACAGGAAATGTTTATGGAGTATATGATATGAGTGGTACAACAGTAGAATATGTGGCTGGAGTAAATGCGTTATCAAATGGTAGTTACTATGATTTTACTAACATAGATTCAAAATATTATGATATTTATACAAATTATGAAGAAAGTAAAAGAATTAAAGGAGATGCCATATATGAAACTTCAACTCCTACTTTAAAATCAGCTTGTTGGCATGGAAAATATGTCAACTTTCTAACTTCAACAGACACAATGCTTTATCGTGGACGGTACCGCAAGTCCCCATGTAATGGGAAATGAAGGGCAAAGTTTATATGGATTTGGTCGAACTAAGGGAGAAGGAAGTAGACGGAAGCACAGTAGGTTTCCGAGTAGCATTAGTTCCATAATAAAAGGATAGACATTAGGACGGAGATTTTATCTCAATAAAAAAATAGAGGATTTTTGGGACGGGATTTTTGGGACGTACGAGAAAATCTACAAGCTTGTAGATTTTCTCGTACGTCCCAAAAATCTTCAAATGAAAGGAAAACATCTTAATTTTAGTATAAAAAATAGGAAAAAGGAAATAGTAATTTAAGTACTAACTTTTGCCATAAAATGTTAAGTAAAAACTTGTAAAAGACAAGCTATTGTGATATATTAATGAACATAGAGTAGGAGGTAGACTATGTGGGGAGATATTGCAATAGCCTTTTTACTTGCTTTTATTGCCACTTTTGTATTAACACCATATACCATCAAAATAGCAAGGAAAATAGGTGCCGTAGATATACCAAAAGATGAGAGAAGAATGCATACAAAAGTCATGCCAAAGTTCGGTGGACCTGCCGTTATTATAGGATTTTTAATATCGATGGTGTATTTGATTATTACATCTTCTTTAGAAGGAAATATAAATCTATTTGGACCAGAAACATATGCCCTAAAATTAGTAGGATTTTTAGGTGGCACAATGGTATTAAGTATATTTTGCTTTTTTGATGATATTAAAGGAATACATCCCTTAACCAAATTAACAGGGCAACTGATATCAGCAGGTATTGTTGTTGCTTGTGGTATTCGTATTGATAATTTTGATATGCCATTTTTAGAAGGAAACATTATACTAAGTAATCTATTTTCCATTCTCCTAACAATGGGTTGGATAGTAGGAATTACCAATGCCATTAATTTAATTGATGGATTAGATGGACTATCCACAGGAATTTCTATTATTTCTTGTGTATCCTTACTTATCATTTTTGCATTAAATGGCTCACCTTTCCTTGCCATTATTATGATTACTACATTAGTAGGTGCATTAGCAGGATTTTTACCATTTAATTTTAACCCAGCTAAAACTTTTATTGGAGACATAGGAACAAACTTTATCGGATTTACAATATCGATTGTATCTATCCTAGGAATTGCTAAAACAGCAACTGCATTTGTCATTGTATTACCAATGATTGTACTAGGATTACCAATTTTTGATACGCTATCGGCTATTATTAGAAGGCTAGTAAAAGGAAAATCATTAAAAGCAGTATTCCAAGCAGACAAAGGACATTTACATCATAAACTAATTGAAAAAGGATTTAGCCAAAAAGAAGCAGTACTATTCCTATATGGTGTTAGTGTAGTGTGTGGTATGTTTGCTGTTATCTTATTTGAAAGCGATATATGGAAAGCAATTTCTTTTGCCTTAATGGTAATTGCAGTTGTGTGTATCGGATATAAAGAATTTTTTAAATTGAAAGAAGGTGAAAAACAAATGTATAAATGTATGGCATGTGGTTATGTTTATGACCCAGAAATCGGAGACCCAGATAGTGGAATTGCACCAGGAACAAAATTTGAAGATATCCCAGAAGATTGGGTTTGCCCACTATGTGGTGTTGGAAAAGATATGTTTGAAAAAATATAAAAAAGAAGAAGCGAATTACGGATGATAGGTAATTCGTTTTTTTTGATATAAAAAAAGGTAGACATAGTTCAAATATTATGTTATATTATACAAGAAATCAATAATACAAAGAACCACCATAATAAATATTAGGAGGAAAATGTATGGCACATGTGAAAATCGGAAGAGATGTAAAAACAAGTGGAGATATGCAGAATTTGGTAACAAGTATCCTTCTTCGGTCAGAGGGAAAATTTACCTTAGAAGAGGTGTTAACAGTTATTAATTGGAATTTAGCAGGTTCTAGTTATCACAAGTCAGAAGAAACAGAAGAATGCTTGAAAAATACGCTGAGTATCTTAGAAAGAGATGGGACAATTAGACAGAAAAATGGATTATATGAAGTAGGAATGCTTTTGATTTAAGAAAAAACAACAAATTGTGGGAAAAGTATTGACAAAAACACATATTATCATTATAATAATAACATACTTATTAATAAAATGATAATAACAACGAAGAAAAGGAGTGAACAGAATGAAAACGAAAAACAGCATTGTTGTATTTGGAGGTTCTTTTAATCCACCTCACAGTTCACATTTTTCAATGGCACAACAGGTACTAAATGAATTTGAAGAGGTAGAAAGAGTAGTGTTTGTTCCAGTCAATAAAACCTATGCCAAAGCAGGCCTAGAAGAAAATACACATCGTTATCAAATGCTAAAGGCAGTGATAGAGAAAAATAGCCAGTTTATGCTATCTGATGTGGATATGCATGGAGACCGCTCTTTATACACAGTAGAAGTGTTAGAAGCCATTCAAAAGCAATTTCCAGATAAAGAAGTATGGCTTTTGATAGGAAGTGACAATCTAAAGGAAATTTCCACTTGGAAAAGGCCAGAAGAATTAATCTCGAAGCATAAAATTTTAGTAAGAGAAAGAAATGAGGACACAATAGAAGAAATTGTAAAAGAAAATGAATTATTAAATCGCTATAAACAGAATATAAAGATAGTAAAAGATGGAATGGGGAACACCATTAGTTCGACTTACATAAGAGAATTAATAAAAAGCCAGAAAAGTGCAAGATATTTATTGCCAGAGGAAGTGTACCATTATATTAACCAATATCATTTATATAAGGAGGAAAAGCGATGATAAAAGAGATTCAAAAAGAAGTACAAGAGATAACCAAATGGATTAAAAACTATGTAGAAGAGGCAAGAGCAGATGGCGTAGTCATTGGAAACAGTGGAGGAAAAGATTGTGCAACGGTAATTGCATTAGCACAAAAAGCATTAGGAAGCGATAAGGTATTAACCGTTTCTATTCCATGTAATTCCATTAAAGCCGATATGGAAGATGCAAAGTTAATAGCAGAAGCATTTGATGTACCACTAATAAAAGTAGATATAAGTGAAACTTATCAGGCATTAGAAAAGCAAATCGATAAAGTAATTATGCCAAAAGAAGAGTGGCGAGGAAGAGAAGCAAAAATCAATACCAAGCCAAGACTAAGAATGACCACCTTATACTACATTGCACAAAACCGAAACTATTTAGTGATGGGAACAGGAAACAAGTGCGAAGCAGTCGTAGGATATACTACAAAGTGGGGAGATAATGCCCACGATTTTAATCCAATTGCAGAGTTTACTGTGGAAGAAGTTTTGCAAATAGCAGAATATTTGGGTGTACCAGATAAAATTATAAAGAAGGCACCAAATGATGGGCTAGGCGGACTCACCGACGAAGAAAAATTAGGGGTTACCTACAAGCAAATCGCAGAATACATTGAAACAGGTAAAACCGAGGAAAAGGCAATGGAAATCATTGTAAGAAAAGAAAAAATAGCAGAGCACAAGAGGAAGCCAATACCAGTATACCACAGACTTTAAGAATAAAAGAGAGATTAGAGCATAGCAATATGCTCTAATCTTAGAAAAAATGATAGTATTAAAAAGATAATAAGAAAGATAAAAGATGGAATGTCTAAGCGAGAAATCGTAAATTGCAAAATAAAAATTTGAGAGAAAGAAAAGTAAAATAAGTAAATTTTAAGAAAGATTAGAATATAGCATTTCTAACTTCAAAAGGAGGTAAAAAAGATGAAAGGAAAATTAGAAGTGATTAAGAAAAAAGGAAAAAAACTATTTGAGCATATCTGTATTGATGGATTAACTGGAATGGCATGGGGATTATTTTCTACACTAATTATTGGTTTAATCATAGAACAAATAGGAAAATTAGTAGGAAACAATCAAATAGGAACGATGTTAATTCTAATAGGAAAGATATGTGCTTCACTAACAGGAGCAGGAATTGGAGTAGGCGTAGCAGTAAAATATAAAGCATCCCCATTTGTTACTGTTTCAGCAGGAATTGCAGGTCTAATAGGAGCTTTTGCAAGTAAGATAATAGCAGGAAGTGTGTTAGTAGAGGGAAGCATTGTATTAACTGGTCCAGGAGAACCAATGGGAGCATTTATAGCAAGTTATATTGGAATAGAAGTAGGAAAAGTAATAACAGGAAAAACGAAAGTAGATATTATTTTAGTTCCTCTTGTTACCATTTTAATCGGTGGTGCAATTGGCCTAGTAATCGGACCTACCATTTCTAACTTCATGCTATTACTAGGAAACATGATAAATTGGGCAGTTGAGAAAGAACCATTCTTTATGGGAATTTTAGTTTCTGTTATTATGGGGATGATTTTAACATTGCCAATTAGTTCTGCAGCCTTAGCTATTATTTTAAATTTAAATGGATTAGCAGGAGGAGCAGCAACAGTAGGCTGTTGTGCGAATATGATAGGATTTGCGATTGCAAGTTACAAAGAAAACAAAGTAGGAGGATTATTATCACAAGGGATTGGAACGAGTATGCTTCAAGTACCAAACATTATGAAAAAGCCAGTAATATGGCTACCAGCGATTATAGCAAGTGCTATTCTAGGACCAGTTTCTACCTTGCTATTTCATATGACAAACAATGCTTCAGGAGCAGGAATGGGAACCGCAGGCTTTGTAGGACAATTTATGACATGGCAAACGATGGCAGGCACAGAAAATGCAGTAATTTTAATAATTAAAATAGTATTACTACATTTCCTATTACCAGGAATAATTGCATGGTTAGTTAGCTGGTTCATGAGAAAAAGAGGTATGATAAAAGAAGGAGATATGAAATTAGAACTGTAAAAAGTAGAAATTGACAAAAACAGCAGTTAATGTTATTATTAAAATGATGTTAACTGCTATTTGTATGCAAAGTTTATAAGAAAAGAGTAATATCATACAAAACAAGTACCAATAAAGAAGCGGAAATAATAAAAGTTGGAGGAAAAAAGAAAGATGAAAAAAGAAGTATTTTTTAGGCCATCTGTTACGATAGACAGTATTGTATTTACAGTAAGAGATGTAAATGTAGATAACTATAGAAAACTGCCAGAAAAGAAATTTCAAGTATTATTAGTAAAAAGAGCAGGAGAACCATATAAAGATAAGTGGTCTTTGCCAGGTACCTTTGTAGGAGAAAAAGAAAGTTTTGAAGAAGCGGTAAATCGATGCTTAGAGGAGAAAGCCAATATAAAAGATATTTACTTAGAACAATTATATTCTTGGGGAAATCCATTAAGAGACCCAAGAGAGAGAGTAATTAGTACCTCTTATATGGGCTTAGTAGATAGTAATAATATTCAAATAAAAGCAGGAAAAAATGTAGAAGAGATAGAATGGTTTAATATTAAATTGAAAACTATTCAAGAGAAAAGAACCGATAGAAAAGATGGATATTACAAAACAGAACAGATAGAAATTATACTAGAAAACAAAGAAATAGTATTAAAAAGTAAGGTAGAAGTCGTAAAAGAACTAGTAAATGGAAATTTGATTATTTATACGCAAATTTTACAATCAGACTTAGCATTTGATCATGCAAAAATGCTAGTATATGCAATCGAAAGACTAAAAAACAAAGTAGAATACACAACAATTGCCTTTCACTTAATGCCAGAGAAATTTACGCTAACAAAGCTACAACAAGTATATGAAATATTGTTAGACAAACCACTTCTAAAAGCAAACTTTAGAAGAAAAATAGCAGACATGGTAATCGAAACGGAAGAATACGAGGAAAATGCAGGACATCGACCATCCAAATTATATCAATTTAACACCCATTTTCAGCCACATGTATTTTAAATTTCACTCTTGAAAAAGAAAACATAATGTGCTATAATGTCCAAAAAACAATAGGAGGATATCTCACATGAAAAAACGGTTAAGTAACTTTTTTCGGGCATTAGGTTATGATGTTGGAATGATCATTTTTTGGATACTAAGTAGCATTTTTTGGATATGGTTATTTTCAAAAGTAGGAGTAGTATTACACAAATTTGATGGACCAACAGTAGAAGATTATAAGTGGTTACACGAACAAGAAGAGGTATTGCAGAAAAATTTCGATAAAGTATACGAAATGAAAGGTGCCAAAATTGAAGTACAAAATCCTGAAATCATAGTAACATTAGTTTCAAATGAAAGCAGTGATTATGAATTAAGGATAACCTTTGACCAAAACAAACAAAAGGTAAAAGCAGAAGAGATATGCAATAAAGAGGGTTATCGAAATACACCACTCATCTATCCAAAAATGGAAAAGTATGTTCCAAAAGCAGAGTGTGCTTTGCTAGGAATAATGGTAGGGGGAGTTACTGCAGGAATAATCACTTATATCTATCGATTTTTTTATCAAATGATAGTAAAATGCTATCATATCATTAGAGAAATAAAGCAAAAGAAGAAATAAAAAAGAACGCCCTGTTTACAAAAAGCTGTAAGCAGGGCACTCTTTTTAAATAAACTGATAAATAGCTTCTGCAAAAGCACCATTTTCAGCAGATTGTGAAGTAGTAAAATTTGCTACTTCTTTGACTTCATCATAAGCATTATGAACAGCTACCCCTACACCAGAAGCTTCAAACATAGAGATATCATTAAGATTATCCCCAATGGATAAAACTTCTTCTGTTTGCAGATTTAAATGATTTTTTAACTGTTCCAACGCTTTTCCTTTGGTTACATTAGAAGGAGAAATATCCAAATACTCATATTCTTTATCAATTGTAGTATCTCGATAAATCCCTGTTTTCTTAACATACATAATACTAAAATTCGCCTTTTCCTCAAGCTCTTCTTTTAACTTACTAAGACTAGAAGGAGAAGAAATGACAAGTTTTAAAATAGTAGGATTTTGTTTTTCAATATAGTCCAAAACAGAAGGAACTATTACAAAATCCATTTTATCCTTAGAAAGGATAGAAGTACGTAAATCCAAATACAGTAACTTAGTAGTAATAATACTATTTTCTGTATAAGCATGAACATGTAAATTCTGATTTTCAATCATCAAAAAGCAAGTTCTTATCTCATCAAGAGTCAAAGTCCTTTTAGCAATTTCTTCTCCGGTTGTCAAATCAATAATTTGATTTCCATTGCCAAAGATACCAAAATTAGCATGAAGATTCTGACAAATATCCTTACTAACAGAATATGTTTTCCCAGTACAAACCACAAAAGGAATCTGCTTTTTATGCAAATTATCAATTGCTTTTAAATTATCTTGGGGAATCGAATCCTGCTCTTTAAACATGGTACCATCTAAGTCGCTTGCAATTAATCGAAACATCTACAATCCTCCTTTTTATCTTCTAACATAGCCAATAAGTAACAAATATCATATCATTCGAATACAAAATGAATTATAGTAATAAAACATTTTAATAAATAAAAGAAAGATAGTATATCCTATCCACATATCTATCATACACTATTTTAGCGCAAAAGTAAATAAATCGTAGCAAAATCAGGACCAAAAGCCTAAATAATAGCAAAAATACATAAGAATGAGACAAGCGTGTAACAAAAGGGATGTTCCTCTTGTCACACACTTAATACACCTCTTGTTCTACTAAAAATAAATATTATTTAACATGTTGTTTTTAAGAGTCCATAAATCTTTGGATAAATCAACATAGTATTCATGAGGTTTTTCTAGTCTTTTCACTTCTTCCCATAAAGTATTTAATTCTTTTTTCGCATATTTTGCAATTTCCTTTAGGGTTGGATTTTGGTAGATTAGTTTTCCGTTTTCGAATATTTTTTCTTGAAGTGGTCTTACGGTGTAGTTAGTTAGTGTTTTCTTTTTCCAAGGATTTTGTGGGTCGAAGATAGTATAGTTGTTTTTCGGAATCACTTCATCTGGTAAAGTGATGACATCGGCTAAGGCTTTTTTTGTCTCTTTGTCATAGAAACGATATAGTTTTTTGAAACCTGGGTTGGTTACTTTGATGGCAGTTTCGCTTACTTTTATTTTAGGGGTGATAGTACCATTTTCTTCAATGGCTACTAATTTATATACACCACCAAAGACAGGTTCACTTTTAGCAGTGATTAGATTTTCCCCTACACCAAAGCTATCAATTTTAGCTTCTTGCTCAATAAGAGAACTAATTAGGTATTCGTCTAAAGAGTTGGTAGCACAAATTTTACAATCTGGGTAACCATTTTCATCTAAGATTTTTCTTACCTTTTTGGATAGATAAGCTAAATCTCCACTATCTAGACGAACCGCTTTAGGACGGATTCCCTTTGGTTTTAATACTTCGTTAAATACCTTAATAGCATTAGGAAGTCCGCTTTCTATCGTATTATAAGTATCGATTAAAAGAGTACAATCATCTGGGTAGATTTCAGCATAAGCTTTAAATGCCTCATATTCTGAGTCAAAGCTTTGTATCCAGCTATGTGCCATAGTCCCACTAGCAGGTACATCAAATTCTTTGGCAGATAGCGTGCAAGAAGTACCAACCGCACCACCAATGATAGAAGCTCTAGCACCAGAAACAGCAGCATCAATTCCATGAGCACGTCTTGCACCAAATTCCATAACAGGAATACCTTTAGAAGCATTCACAATACGGCTTGTTTTGGTAGCAATTAAACTTTGATGATTAATCGTAAGTAGTAACATCGTTTCTAAAATTTGTGCTTCAATCATAGGAGCTCGAACGGTAAGTAGGGCTTCATTAGGGAAGACTACGGTTCCTTCTGGAATAGCCCAAATATCTCCTGTAAAAGTAAAATTCTTTAAATATTCTAAAAACTCTTCTGAAAATTTATTTTGGCTTCTTAAATAAGCAATATCTTCTTCTGTAAATTTTAAGTTTTTAATGTAAAGGATTACTTGTTCTAAACCAGCGACAATGACATATCCACCACTATCTGGGATTCTTCTAAAAAATACATCAAAATAAGCAATCTTTTGATTCATGTTTTTTACGAAATAACCATTTGACATAGTAAATTCATAAAAATCTGCAACTAATTCTAATTTATCATTCATGATAATTCCTCCTTATCAAGTATACTTATTAACTTTATGATAGTAACATTATAATACTAAGTAATTGCTTTGTCAATATTTTATTAGAAAAAAAACAAAACTATAGTAATTTAAACTACTTTATGGTATAATAGCAAAGTATTAAAGGAGGTTTGAAAATGGAAGAGCCAAATTATATCATTGAAAATGAAACAACAGATAGTAGAAAAAAACAAGAATATTGGAATACTGGAATTGGTTTAAATAAAGTTGATAATTTAGAACCTTCGAATTATTTGATTGAATTATCCAAAAAGAATATTAATGGGGAATTAAATTATAAACAAGTAGAAAGTTTATTAGAAAACTATTATGAAACACAAAATTTAACAAATATACAAGTGCAAAGAGAAAAAGAATGTGATTTAGTATCTTTAAGAATTGCACAGTTATTAGAAGATAAAAGCTTTGGATTTAGTCCCATTACACTTAAAAGTATTCATCAATATTTGTTTAAAAACATTTATGATTTTGCAGGTAATTACAGAGATTACAATATTACAAAAAAAGAAGAAATTTTAAATGGAGATACCGTAAAATATGTTAATTATCAAGAGATAGAAAGTTATTTAGCTTATGATTTTAAAGAAGAAAAGGAATTTGATTATTCCAAAACAAATAAAAATGAACTGATTGAACATATAGCAAAATTTACTTCTAGTATTTGGCAAGTCCATCCATTTGGAGAAGGAAATACTAGAACAACAGCGGTGTTTATAGAAAAATATTTGAATAATATGGGGTTCCATATCAATAATGATATGTTTAAAGACAAAAGTTTATATTTTAGAAATGCATTAGTAAGAAGTAATTATGGGAATATTCCCAAAGGAATTTATCCTACTGATAAATACTTAATTGCTTTTTTTAAAAACTTATTACAAGGAGAAAAAAACGAATTAGAAAATAGAGAATTATATGTAAAGGAATTATTTGAAAATTAGAAATTCCTAACACAAAGAGGAGGAAATAAAGTGGATAAAATACAAAGATTTTTAGCATATAACGGAAAAATAAGTATCACATGTATAGAATCTACAGAATTAGTAGAAAAGGCAAGAAAGCTTCACGACTTAAGCCCACTTGCAACAGCAACACTAGGAAGATGTTTAACAATAGGAGCTCTTATGGCAAGTGGATTCAAAGGAAAAGAAGATAGCCTAACACTTCAAATAAAAGGAAATGGTCCAATTGGAAGCATTACTGTTACAGCAGATAGTCAAGGAAGAACCAGAGGCTATGTGGCAAACCCACAAGTAGAACTACCTCTAAGAGCAGATGGAAAACTAAATGTTGGAGAGGCTGTGGGAAAAGAGGGATTTCTATATGTCATAAAAGATATCGGATTAAAAGACCCTTACATAGGAATGGCAAAATTAGTATCTGGCGAAATAGCAGAAGATTTTGCAAACTATTACTATACGTCAGAACAAAAAAATACAGCAGTAGCACTAGGGGTTTTAGTCAATAAAGATGGTGTAAAAGCAAGTGGTGGTTTTCTTGTAAGTGCAATGCCAGATGCAACAGAAGATGAACTATTTATTCTAGAGAATCGAATGAAAGAAGCAAAACCAATTTCACAAATGTTAGATGAAAATATGAGCTTAATAGAAATTGCAAAAGATATTACAGGAGATAATAATCTTAAGCTACTAGAACAAGAAGAAAAAATACCAAAATACGAATGCAATTGTAACCGAGAAAAAATGGAAAAAGCACTTGTGTCAATAGGAAAAGACGAGCTAGAAGTGATATTAAAAGAAGACAAAAAAGCAGAAATCGTTTGTCATTTCTGTAATCAAAAATACGAATTTACAGAACAGGATTTACAATGTCTCATTGAAGATGTTTCCAAAAGTGACATTGAGCCAAAAAATGAATAGAAAATAGATGTTGCAATGTCTAAGAAGACATTGCATTAGGAGAGGGATATGTATTTAATTGTAGGATTAGGAAATCCAGAAGAAGACTATAGCAGAACAAGACACAATATGGGATTTGATACCATTAATAAAATAGCAGAACAATATGGAATCGAAATGAGTAAAAAGAAGTTTGATAGTTTATATGGAGAAGGCAGAATTGAAAAGGAAAAAGTGATTTTATTAAAACCTCAGACTTACATGAATTTAAGTGGAAAAGCAATTTTGCAAGTGGTTCAATTTTATAAAATTCCAATGGAAGATATTTGTGTTATTTATGATGATATGGATATTGAGCCTGGTCAAATAAAGATTAGAAAAAAAGGTGGAGCAGGGTCTCATAATGGAATGAAATCAATCGTACAAGAATTACAAACCGAAGAGTTTGCAAGAATTAGAGTGGGAATAGGAAAGCCACAGTTTAAAGAGGATGCGATAAATTATGTAATTGGTGCTATTCCAGAAGAAGAAAGAAAGAAATTAGAAGAGGGAACGACAAAAGCAAAAGAAGCTATTATTGAAATCGTGAAAAATGGAATGGATATGGCAATGAATAAATTTAATCAGAAAGGAAAAGAATGAAGGAATTAGTAATTATCCAAAAAGGGGAAGAAAAACAAATTGCTTATGTGGAAGAGGGAATCGTAAAAGAATATTATAAAGAGGTAGAAGACAAACAACGTTTAGAAGGAAATATCTATATAGGAAAAGTAGAGGATGTTTTGCCAGGAATGCAAGCAGCATTTGTTAATATTGGAGAGGGAAAAAATACTTTTTTACATATTCGTGATGTCTTACCAAAAAGAAGTAATGTAACAGGAAATAAAGAAGAAGATTTGGAACAATATAACATTAAAGATTATATAAAACCAAATGATATGCTTTTGGTTCAAGTAAAAAAAGATAGTACCAAAATAAAAGGAGCAAGAGTAAGTACTTATATTCAACTTCCAGGAAGATTTGTAGTATTACTTCCAGAAAATGATTTTATTACGATATCGCAAAAAATAGAAGAACAAGAAGAAAGAGAAAGGCTACTTGCTATTGCAAAAAAAGAAAAAGGAAAACGCAAAATAGGGATTATTATTCGTACTGCAGCAAAAGGTGTAGATGAAGAAAAAATTCAGAAGGATATACAGACTACCATAGAAAGGTTAGAGAAAGTTCAGACAGAAGTTGAAAAACAAAATAAAAGTCCAAGGATAATCAAAAAGAGCAATACTATTTTAGAAAAGATATTGTTAGATATTGCCGATCAAAAACTAGAGAGAATTTGGGTAAATACAAAAGAGATGCAGGAAAGAGTAGCAGCGATTTTAAAAGAAATCCATGAAGACTTAAAGGTTAATATTGAATATCAAGCACAAGGTTTAGAAAATAAATATGATATCCAGACACAATTAGAAAAGATGGAAAATCGAAAAATATGGCTAAAATGTGGAGGATTTATTACGATTGATAAAACAGAAGCACTTACTGCGATTGATGTTAATTCACGGTAAATTTACAGGAAAAGAAAACTTAG
Organism: uncultured Clostridia bacterium; assembly: GCA_949155365.1. Classification (GTDB taxonomy): domain Bacteria; phylum Bacillota; class Clostridia; order TANB77; family CAG-508; genus UMGS1663. The sequence goes on along the minus strand of CASCUT010000008.1, from coordinate 34,749 downwards.
AGAAAACAGTATTAAAAGTAAACAAGGAAGCAAGTGTGGAAATAGCAAAACAATTACGCCTTCGTGATATTGGTGGCATTATTGTGATTGATTATATTGATATGTTAGAAGAGGGAAGCAAACAAGAGATTATAAAAACATTGAAACAAAGTTTAAAAGAAGATAGAGCTAAAACTCAAATTATGGAATTTACAAAGCTAAACTTATTAGAAATGACAAGAAAACATATATTTAGTAAGGAAGTATAAACAAAGAAAGAGCGGAATGTTGCTCTTTCTTTGTTGTTTACTCTTATTTTGTTACAGATTGTACTTCTTTCTTAATTTCTTCAAAAGCATCTTTTAAAACGTAAAAAGTGCATTGCTGAAGATATTGGAAAAAGGCAAGCTTAAAGGGATGGCAGTGAAAATTTTGTGCTTCTTCATTGGAGAAAAGAATACAAATCCTCTTTAAGGTATCAATAGTAATTTCTTTTTCCATAAAATCTAAGGTAGAAAAATTCAATTCTTTGCCAGGAATCTTAGGAATAGGAAGCGGAATTCGAAAATCAAAGGAGCCGTATTTTTCTCTAATAGGATTTTCGCTGTCTAATACAGTATCACATTCCCAAGAAAGGAAACAGGCAATCGTAGGAAGGAATTTGTAGCTACCTTTTTCCTGAACTTCTAGTAGCATATCTTCTGCTTTAGCAAGGAAGGTTTTCTCTCCTAAAATATTATCTACTGTTACCTTTCCAAATCGAAGTTCAAGTTCCTTTCTTCCTTCTACAATTCGCTGCCGTTTTAGCCAGTCCAATGTAACAGAACCATCCAAAACAATAACATGATGTTCAATTAAATCATTGTAATACGTTAAAAGCCTTTCTTCAATCGTTTTCATAGGTGTTATCCTCCTTAAAATTATTTAATGGTAATAATGTTTCCTATTTTAAATAAGACGAAATAGGAATATTTCAAGTTAAGATAGAGGTATTTTATCATATTTTTATGTAAATAGCAAGGAAACACTTGAAAATGTTCGAAATGGTGCTAATATAGAAATATTAGAAATTATAAATTCCTTTTTAGACTAACTGTTAAGTTAGATTAACATAGATGTCACTTGTAAACAGGCTTTTAATAAAGAAAAGGAGAAATATTATGATAGTAACACTATTAGGCGTCGGAATAACGGTTTTTATGATACTGGTAATTAAAGAAGCGGTAGAGTATGGTGCATACAAAGAGGAGGCAATAAAAGATGAGCAGATTGTGCCAATTATATTCCTTGTAGTGGGAATATCAATGATAGTTATTTCATTTTTTAATGCGACAAAATATCATGATGCAAAGCTTATAGAAGAAGTTGAAGTGAGTTCCTATTGCTATTCAAGTGGAGATTATACATTTCAATACTGGGAATTGGGAAATCCCGAAATAGAGGAAGGAGCTATATTGCTACGTGAAATTGAGGCAAAACAGAAAGACGTTAATGTAATGGAAAGGAAGGACATTACAGTTCCAACATTGAAAAGATACGAAATGAAAGGAAAGATAAGTATCTGGACATTGGGCATTTTTGATAAAAAGGAAGTATATGAATTATACGTGCTTAGAGGAACATTTTCCAATAGCGAAAATTGGTAATAAAAAAGCTGGAGTTCTTGTGAGAACTTCAGCTTTTTTATTATCCTAAAATTTTCTTAATTTCTTCATGTCTTTTGATTTTTTGTGTTGTCGTTTTAATCAAAGGCTCTTCTGTTACTATAATTTCACGAATATATTTATAAGCAGGCATTGATTTATTAATCGTATTTCGAATATCTTGCCAAATAGTAGAGTGATAATCTTCGTTTTTCTTAGTAGGATACTGTTCCTTCATAGCATCTTTGTGATAAACAATTTTAGCACACAATGTTAAATCATCATTTTTACTATCTGGTTTTCCAAACACCATACTTTCTTCTACATAAGGTAATTTGTTAATTAAAATTTCTAATTCTTCTGGATAAATATTTTTACCATTCTTTAGAACAATTACATCCTTTTTTCTTCCTGTTACAAACAAAAATCCATCTTTATCGATATAACCTAAATCGCCAGTATAAAACCATCCATCTTTTAGTACTTCTTTGGTGGCTTCTTCATTTTGATAATACCCCTGCATTACAGTTGGTGCCTTAGCTTTAATTTCTCCAATTCCATCTTTCGTTGGAGAATCAATTGCAATTTCAATTCCTGGCAACGGAAAACCAACAGAGCCAAGTCTTTTATATTTATCATTTTCTCCCGCAAGAACAGGAGAAGTCTCAGTTAAACCATAGCCTTGTAATAAGTTAATTCCTAAATTTAAAAATCCTTTGATAGCATCTTTGCTCATAGGGGCTCCACCTGCGATTAAAACACGTAAATCGGGAGCAAAACTATCTAAAACAGGTTTCATTACCTTTCTTCTAATATCAATGCCAAATTTCAGTAATAAATTACAAAAGCCAGACATGATTTTGATTAAGGTAAATTTCTTTTGATCTTTTAATGCCTTTTCTATTTTTTTATACATAATTTCAAGCATTAAAGGAACACAAACAAAGCCAGTGATATGATATTCTTTTAAATTATTTGCTACATGGCGAAGACCATCACAAAAGGCAATGGTAATACCACAATAGGTACCATACAAAAAGGTACAAGTAGACTCAAAGGTATGATGAAGTGGCAAGAAAGATAAGAAAGTATCTTCTTTGCGAATATCTGTCATTTGAGCAAGGGCATAAATATCTGCGCAAATATTGGCTTGAGACAGACTAACTGCTTTCGAAATGGCAGTGGTACCAGAAGTAAATAGCATAATGGACATCTGGTGTGGGTCTAATGTAATTTGTTCATACCTATTATCTTGATGTTCGATTCGATTTTGACCATCAGCTAATAAATCCTTAAAACGCAAAAAGGCAGAATTAGGGGTATTATCCATACAAATATAGTAAGCTAAGTTGCTTGTTCCTTCTTTTTTTAATTTTACAAGAGTATCTGCATATTCTTTATCAAAAATAACAGCTTCCGCATTACTTCTAATAAGCAGGCTTTCCAATTCATTGGCTGGTAGAGATTTATCAAGTGGTACTACAACCATATTGGAACAGGTAACTGCTAAATAAGAGACACACCATTCATAACGATTAGGACTAATGATAGCAATTCGCTTATTCATTAAACCCAAATGAAGCAAAGCAGTTCCTAAACTTTTAATATCAGAAACAAAATGAGAATAAGTTTTTTGGATGTATTCTTTTGATTTTGGTTCTAATTTATAAGTAAAGGCCAATTTATCGGCATAAAGGGTTTCATAGCGTGCTACTAATTCTCTAAAACTATGAATTTCATCGGCATCGTATAATTTTCTTTTGAAATCGTTCAAAATAAGGACCTCTTTTCTAAATTGATAGCCTTATTGTATCCTATATTAGAGAAAATTGCAAGAATGAAAAATGTCGAGTTATGTAAGATTTGTTTTATAAATGGATTTGTTCCTGGTTGATTTCGAGAACATCTAATAAGAGAATGAAACAGGAATTGGTAATGTCAATACTTTAAACTAAAACCAGATAGCTAAGCTATCTGGTTTTGGCTATTAGAACATTAAGGTCTTCATTTCTTCATGTCTTTTAATTTTTTGCGTTGTTGTTTTAATTAGTGGAGTGGTGGTAATAGTAACACCACGAATATTTTTATAAGAAGGAGTTTGATTATTTACTTTTTTTACTTCTTGCTTTAAAATTTCATAAATTTCTTCTTCCGTTTTTTCTTTTAATGCATCACAATCCACACGATAGACTAATTTTGTGCATAACTTATCTGGTTCGGAAGGAGAAACGTACACGAAACTATCTACAATATAAGGAGATTCATTTAATAAAAGTTCTAACTCTTGAGGAAAAATTTTCTTCCCATTTTTTAATACAATCATATCTTTGATACGACCAGTAATATAGAGACAACCATCTTTATCTAAATAACCTAAGTCGCCAGTATGAAAGTATCCATCGACTAAAACTTCTTTTGTTTTTTCTTCCTCTTGATAATAACCAAGCATAACATTAGGGCCTTTTACAGTAATTTCACCAATGCCATTTTCATCTGGATTGATAATTTGAACATCTTCACAAAATAGAGGGCGACCAGCACTTCCATGTTTTTGATATTTATCGCTATCCGAAGAGATAACAGGGGATGTTTCCGTTAATCCATAACCTTGTAACATGCGAATACCAATACTATGGAAGAATTTTACCACCTTAATATCAGCAGAAGCAGAACCAAAGATAATCATTCTTAATTTCCCACCAAGAGGAGCTAAAATGCTTTTAAATAAGGTTCTTCTAATATCAATATGGAAGAATAACAAAAAGTTAGAAATTGCCATCATAATCTTAACAGGGATTACTAACTTTTTTTGTTTAATCGTCTTCCAAATTTGACGATACATCAAATCCAAGACGGCAGGCACACATACCATATTACGAATTTCATATTCGACTAAATTTTTGGCAATATGCTTTAATCCATCACAGAAGCAGATATTGCATCCCACATAAAAGAAGCAAAGATAAGTAGCAGTACATTCGAACGTATGATGCAATGGCAAAAAGGAAAGAACGCGGTCTCCTTCTTCATACTTTACTAAAGTGGACATAGCAGATACATTTGAGCAAATATTTCGTTGGGAAAGCATAACCGCTTTTGAAGTATCTGTGGTACCAGAAGTAAATAATAAAACAGACATTTTATCAGAATCGATTACAATCGAGTCATAGGAAGTATCGCCTTGTTTTCTTAGCATAGTACCTTCTTCTAATAATTTCCAAAAAGATAGGATACCATCATCGGTATGTTCTTCGGCATTCATATTAATATAATACTTTAATGGAGTATTACCTTTTTGCTTAATGTGCTGAAAAATATCTAAAAATTTTCCATCAAAAATAATCACTTCAGCTTCACTGCGAAGAAGTAAAGTTTCAATTTCATTTTCAGGAAGCAAATAGTCTAAAGGGACACAAACCATATCGCCAGTATTAATAGCCATATAGCTAACAGGCCATTGATATTGGTTATGACTAATAAGTGCAATACGTTTGCCTTGTAATTCCATAGAAAGTAATCGGGTAGAAAAAGAAGCAATATCTTCATAATGCTTCTCAAAGGTAACATTGACAAATTCTGGATGTTTTGCTGTCACATCTTTTTTATAACTAAAGGCAACACGAGTAGCAAACTCTTTTGTTGTATAAGCGAGATACTCTCTAAAATTATCAACAAAAACACCAGGATAAATTCTATTTTTTTGTGGTTTAAACTTTTTTTCCAATAATATCATCTCCTTAAATAATAGGAATGTCTTTATTGTATATAAAAAAGGAAAATATTGCAAGATAAAATTGACTATTCGAAAGAAAAAAGATATAATAATAAAAAATTAATGGGAGAAAAAAGATGTCGAATATAATTTATATTATGGGAAAAAGTGCTTCAGGAAAAGATACCATATACAAAAAAATAAAAGAGAAAATGAAAATAAAAACATATATACTATATACCACTAGGCCAATAAGAGAGGGGGAGCAAGATGGAGTAGACTATTACTATGTTTCAGAAGAGCAGATGGCAAAATTGGCAGAAGAAGGAAGGGTAATAGAAAGTAGAACATATCAAACGATAAAAGGTCCGTGGACTTATGCAACAATTCAAGATGAGCAATTAGCACAAAGTGGGGATATTATAACGGTAGGAACATTAGAGTCATATCAAAAAATAAAAGACTATTATAAGGATAAAAGCGAAACACAAGTGTTACCTGTATATATTACAATCGATGAAGAAGAAAGGATGCATAGGGCATTAAATAGAGAAGCAATACAAGAGAAACCAAATTACGAGGAAGTAAAAAGAAGAATGTTAGCAGATAATATAGATTTTTCAGAAGAAAATTTAAAACAATGTGGAATAACAGAAAAAGAAACCTTTATCAATGATGAATTAGAAAAATGTATCAATGAAATTCTACAATATGTAGAAAACAGTAAAGATTTTAAATAGAAGTATAAAGTAAATGTAGAGCCAATAGAAAGAGAAGAACATATGGGTGTAAAAGAAAAAATAGAAGAAAAAGGAATGTCAAAATAAGATATTCCTTTCCATAAAGGAGAAAGTAGAAATGAATGTAGGATTTATCCATTTAGGATGTAGTAAAAATTTAGTAGATACAGAAATGACAATTGGGCTATTTAAACAAAACGACTATCACATTGTAAATAACCCTGAAGAGGCAGATATTTTAGTGATTAACACCTGTGGTTTTATTGAGTCTGCCAAGGAAGAAGCAATTAATACTATCTTAGAGATGGCAGAATATAAGAAGAAGCGATGTCGATATTTAATTGCTATGGGGTGCTTAGTACAACGATATAAAGAAGAATTAAAACAGGCGATTCCAGAAGTAGATTTATGGATAAAATATGATTCTTATGATACTATTTGGGAACAAATCGAAGAGGTAATAAAACCAGAGAAAGTAGAAAAAAGAAATTTAGCGTTTTTAGATAGAGTGATTACAACAGGACAAAACTATGCCTACCTAAGAATTGCAGAAGGGTGTAGCAATTTTTGCACTTATTGTGCCATCCCTAAAATTAGAGGAAAATTCATTAGTAGAAAAATGGAAGAAATCTTGGAAGAAGCTGAAAAGTTAGCAAAGGAAGGGTACAAAGAACTAATTGTAATAGCACAAGATACCACAAAATATGGCATCGACTTATACCAAGAGCCAAAACTCGCAGAATTATTAAGAAAGCTTTGTAAGGTAGAAGGAATCAAATGGATTCGTTTTCTATATGCGTATCCAGAGACCATTACAGAAGAACTAATTCAAGTAGTCAAAGAAGAAGACAAGATATGCAAATACTTTGATATTCCAATCCAACATATCTCAGATAGTGTACTAAAAAGAATGAATCGAAAAAGTAATGGAGACAGTATTAGAAAAGTAATAGAAAAGCTAAGAAAAGAAATTCCAGATGTTGTGATTCGAACTACCGTTATGGTAGGATTTCCAGGGGAAACCAAAGAAGATTTTGAAGAACTATATGAATTTGTAAAAGAAGCAAAGTTTGATAGACTAGGAACATTTAGCTATTCCAAAGAAGAAGGAACACCAGCTGAAAAATTACCAAACCAAATTCATCCTATGACAAAGAAAAGCAGATATAACAAAATCATGCAACTGCAACAAAAAATAGTAGAACAAAAGCAAGAAGAAATGCTAGGCAAAAAATTAGAAGTATTAATCGAAACAAAAACATTTGACAATCAATACTATGTAGGAAGAAGTACAAGAGAAGTACCAGATATTGATGGGCTAATATATGTAGAAATGACAGAAGAAGAACTACAAGGGAAATTTGTAACATGTCAAATTACAGAAACACAAGGATATGACTTAATTGGAAAAAACGAAATAGAGGATTAAAACAAAAAGGGTCAGAGTATCTGTGGGGATTTCCACGAATTTCTTAATTCGCACAGAGATACGGAACCCTTTTTTATTTGATTTTAAGAGAATAGATTTTATGTATAACAGTTTACAACAAAAACTTACTATTTCATTGAGAATAAAACAAGAAAAAAGATATAATAAAAGAAAAAAGGAGAAAAGAGAAAAATGAAAAAAAATGAAGGAATTACACTGGTAGCATTGGTAGTAACCATTGTTATATTAATCATACTAGCGGGAATAAGCATTCGATTAGTATTAGGAGAAAATGGAATAGTAACAAAATCAAAAGAGAGCAAAAAACAAATGAAAATAGCAGAATATATAGATAAAGTAGAATTATCAAGAGGAGAAATAGCAATAGAGAACTTAGGTAATATAACATTAGAGGATGTAGTAAAGCAAATATATAAAGATAAAATAGTGCCAAAAGGAAATATAACAAAACTAGAGGACAATAAAAGTGCAAAAATGCTAACAAAAGAAGGATACATTTTTATTATAACACAAGATACTGTGGAATATATAGGAAATAGCAATGATGAAGCAACTGTAAAAGAAGCAAAAATGATAGCAAATACAACAGATGGAATAGTAACTTTAACTATAAAGGCAGGAATGCCAGGGGAAATAATACAAAAAATAGAATTATATGAAGAAGATAAGGGAAAAATAGAGAACTTAGTAATTCCCACAGGAATGAGCAAAATACAAAAAGAAAAAGCAATAGAATTACCATTTTATGAAGAAATAGATAGAGTGTATTATATTAAAGTAATAGGAAATGCAACAACTTTAGAGAGTGAAAAAGTGAAAATAGAAAAAAATACAAACACAATAAGAACAGCAAATGACTTAAAAAGATTTGCCACATTAGTAAATAATGGAGAAAAATTTAAAGGACAAACAATAAACCAAGTTGAGAACATTAATCTAAGTGAGATATGTAATAGTAACGTGGGTTCATGGGAACCAATAGGATATATTGTAGGAGGTAATTTAGAGGAGGCAAACTACTTTGATGGAAAGTATAATGGAAATGGAAGACAAATAAACAATTTATATATAAATGAAAAGAATAGAGAAATTCAAATAGGATTATTTGGAATTTTAGGATATAATGGAATAATAGAAAATTTGACAGTGCAAGGAGAAGTAACTTCACAAGAAGAAAATAAAGCAGTGGCAGGAATCGTTGGTAGAAATGATGGAATAATAGAAAACTGTGTAAATATGGTAGAAGTAAATAGTATAAAGAATACAGCAGGTGGGATAACAGGCCTTAACAATGGAAGTGTAAAGAAATGTATTAATAAATCTAATATATATGGAAAATATTGTGCAGGAGGGATAGCAAGCAGTAATCAAAAAGTGGAAGTAATACAGAATGATATTCCAAATACTATTAGATCCCCTGAAATAATAGAATGTACAAATGAAGGCAACATTACTGCAGATGGTTACATTGCGGGTGGAATAGTAGGCAAGAATACAGAAAAAATAGAAAATTGTAAAAATACAGGAACAGTAAAAACACAAGGACAATTAGATACTTCAACGACAGGTAGTGGAACAGGGGGAATAGCAGGCGAAACAACAGCCAATATAGTGAATTGTTCCAATAGGGGATGGATAAAAGCAGATTGGAGTTGGGCAGGAGGAATAACAGGGCATGCAGGAGAAAATGTAAAAATTGATAAATGTTACAATGAGAATGGAATGATAGAGACATTAAATTATTCAGCAGGAGGAATCGTAGGTAGAATAGAAAGTGGTACAATAGAAAATAGTTATAATATTTCATTAGGAGAAAGCTATATAAAAGCAGGCGTAGGTAATGCAGGAGGAATTGCAGCTACATGTAAGATTAACTTATTAGTGAAAAACTGTTATAGTATAGGAAACAATATTCAATCAGAGGAATCTTCTAGCTATAAAGGGTCAATCGTGGGAGTAATTCAAAATAATGAAACAAGTATAGAGAATTGCTATTATGAAAAAGGAACTTCTTTAGAAATAGTATTTTTAGATGGATATACTTTAAAGAAAAATACAGCAATAGAAAAAGAATTATCAGAATTTAAACTAAATGCACGAAATGAAAATTCAGTAACATATGCATTAAATAATTATATAAATTCAGAAATATGGGGACAGGAAGCTAGTATAAATGGTGGATATCCGTATTTATTAGAAAACAAAGAAAGATAACAAAAAAATGGGAAGAAATAAAAGAAATTTCTTCTCATTTTTTTAAAATACACACAAAATAGAAAAACAAGCCATATAATGTAGTAAGATGTAAAAAAATATCGTTTCACAAAAGGAGGTAGCAAAACAGAAAATGGAAGAGAACAATACATTAGACAAAGTAGAGTTAAATCAAGAAGTAAAAATAAAAAACATAAATTGTGCTGGAAATATAAAAAGAAGAATTTTAGATTTAGGTATGATAGAAGGCACAAAGATAAAACCAGTCTTTAAAAGCCCGATAGGAGACCCAACAGCCTATGAAGTAAGAGGAAGCCTAATCTCTCTAAGAGAAGAAGAAAGCAAAAAAATAGAAATTGAATTTTAGGGACGGACCTAAAAATTTAAAAAACAACAAAAAAGTTGAATTAAATTTTTAGACCCGTCCCTAAAATTTATTAGGTATGTTCACATTGATTTAACTTAAAATAGCTGTATAAGCAAAGTGGTGTAAAGATAGCAATCATACCTACAAATGCCAATTGTAATGTGTTATTTCCTAAGTAATTAATCGTAAATACTAATGGAATATACAATAATCGTGCACCAGTTGATGCAATGGATATGATACTTGTTTGATTTTCTTCTTTTGCACTTTCTTGAAGTGGTGTAACAAGACTAGCAGAGATTAATCCTTGCACAAGTCCATTTAATACAAATATCCATATGGTAAAGATATTGGCATTAATAATTAATACACTCATCCATAAAATAGTAATACCAAAAGACAGGATAAACTTAATAGAGGTCTTTATCGAAATTAATTTCTCAGCGATTTTAGAACCAATAATAATAAAGATTTGACTCAATATCCAACCAATACTAACAATTTCAATAGGAACGCCTACCATCATCATTAAAGGAGTAAAAATCCAAATATGAGGATGTGTTATTTCCTTTCCTACCATATAAGCTAAAATGTAAATTCGACTATTCTTATTTTTTAGAATTTCTTTTGTATTACCATACATATCTTTTAAAATATTGTGATGTTTTTTCTCTGTTTTTTTGGCATAATCCTTGATAAAAATAGCAAAGATACCACCAAATAGATAAGGTAAAAACGAAATACCAATGGTTAATCTTAAATTATATTTTGCGATAATTCCACCAATTAACATGACAAGAAAAGTAGCAATATATCGCAAAGTATAAACTCTACTATTTACTTTTTTAAATAGTCTACCAGAAGGGTCAATTTTATCAGCATTATATTTAATAAAAGATTGATCGACGCCATTGGTCATTGCGATAAAAATACCAAGTAAACATTCGGCTATAATTGCCATATAGATATTTTGAGCAATCATATAGTATAAAAAAGTAAAGGCACATCCAATATCGCCTAGTATGTTTAAGATTTTTCGATTGAAACGGTCTGCGAAATACCCCATAGGGATATCAAGACAAACAAGAAAAATGGTAAACATCATTTGTGTAAATCCTATATCTGTTTGGTTCATTCCAATGGAATTCCAAAAAACGTTCATAATGGGAACAGAGAATCCACAACCAATAGAAGTAAGGATGGTTTCCAGAATAATAAAGTTTAAATTTTTTTGATACATGCTTTTTTCTTTCATATCATTCCTCCTTTTTTTAATACAAAAAACCTCATAAAGGAATCTTTTAAGACTCCTTTATGAGGTTAACTCACAAGTGTACCAAATTTACAATTGGCTGTGTAGCTAGCTTAGTTTTAAGCATATACACACTCTTAACATAATATACATTATAACACATTTAAAATATTTGTCAACCCATTAATTAAATTTTAGGGACGGGGCTAAAAATTTAAAAAGGACCAAAAGGGATAATCTAAAATTGTTCCTTTTTGCCAATTTGGGATAACCTTTTAAGAAAAATTAAATTTTTAGACCTGTCCCTAAAATTTAACGTTGGAATTTTTTTGTTTTGGATGAATAAGAATGGAATAGGAAAAAGAGGGGAGTGAGGTTATGGGGTTAACAGCGAATTCAACAGGGGGAAAATTATTACAGCATCAAAGAAAAGAGCAAAAAGAGGAATATGATTATACCATTGCCATAGCAGGAAATCCAAATGTGCGGAAAATCTACGATTTTTAATGGACTGACACGGAATGAAACAGCATACTGGAAATTGGCCAGGAAAAACAGTGGAAAATAGTAGTGGAATATGTGAATATGAGAATAAAAAGTTTTTACTGGTAGATATACCAGGTACTTATTCTATTATGTCCCATTCAGAAGAAGAGGAAATTGCAAGAGATTATATTTGTTTTTCTAATCCAGATGCTACTGTAGTAATTGTAGATGGTACCTGTCTAGAAAGAAATTTGAATTTAGTTTATCAAATTATGGAGATAACACCGAATATTGTAGTGTGTGTCAATTTATTAGATGAAGCTAAGAAAAAGGGGATACAGATTAATTTAGAAACATTAGAGAAAAAATTGGGGGTTCCAGTAGTAGGCACAATTGCAAGAAAGAAAAAGACTTTAAATAAGTTAATGGAAAAAGTACAGCAAGTAGCAAGTGGAGAAAAAAAGCAAAAGCCAAATTTAGTTTCTTATGTTCCAGTGGTAGAAGATGGAATTGACATGCTAGCTAGTAAAATAGAAACCATTTTGCCAAAAGAAAAACAATATCTAACAAGATGGATTTCACTAAAATTAATGGATAGAGAAGATAAAATCTTAAGTTCTCTGCAAAAAAACTTAGGAATAAAATTATTAAAAGATAAAGAGATAAAAAAACAAATGGTTCAGGTAGAAGAATTATTAAGAAAGAATGGAATGAGGAAAGAGAATATTAGAGATGTTATTGTTTCTAGTATTGTGTTTGATGCAGAAAAGGTAGCAAAAGAGAGTACTACCTACGAAAATGAGAATTATCAAGAGCGAGATAGAAAAATCGATAAAATCGTAACTTCCAAAATATGGGGAATTCCGATTATGATTGTATTTTTAGGAATCATCTTATGGCTTACGATTGTAGGGGCAAATTATCCTTCGGAATTATTGTCTAATTTTTTTGGATGGATACAAGAAAAGTTAGTATGGCTATTTTATTTTATAGGGTTACCAAATTGGTTAAAAGGGGTTTTCATTGAGGGGATGTACCAAACAGTAACATGGGTAATTTCTGTCATGTTACCACCAATGGCAATTTTTTTTCCAATGTTTACTTTACTAGAAGATTTAGGCTATCTGCCACGTATTGCTTTTAACTTAGATAAATATTTTAAAAAAGCATGTAGTTCACGGAAAACAAGCATTAACCATGTGCATGGGATTGGGATGTAATGCCGCAGGAGTAGTAGGACGGTCGTATTATTGATTCACCAAGAGAAAAATTGGTATCAATTTTAACCAATAGTTTCATGCCTTGTAATGGAAGATTCCCATTTTTAATTTGCATTGCGACTATTTTTATAGGAAGTTATTTTACAGGAGCAATGCAGTCAATTGCTTCTACATTGGCGGTTTTATTTATTATTTTATTGGGAGTAGTGCTAACATTACTAATTTCAAAAATACTATCCAAAACCATTTTAAAGGGAATGCCAACTTCCTTTATTTTAGAGCTTCCACCATATCGAAAGCCACAGATTGGAAAAATATTAGTAAGATCTATTTTTGACCGAACTCTATTTGTTCTTCGGAAGGGCAATTGCAGTAGCGGCACCAGCAGGAATTATTATATGGTTATTTGCTAATATTCAAATAGGAGAAGCAAGTATCTTAACCTATGTAGCGAATTTCTTGCAACCATTTGCTAGCTTAATGGGACTGGATGGCTATATTTTAACCGCATTCCTTTTAGGACTCCCAGCCAATGAAATTGTACTTCCTATTATTCTAATGAGCTATATTGGAAGAGGAAGTTTGGTTAATTTAGAAGAAACCATGGCAATCAAAGAAATTTTAATTCAAAATGGATGGACTCTTCTAACAGGAATTAATGTTATGATATTCACACTTCTTCATTTTCCTTGTGGAACAACATTGCTTACTATCAAAAAAGAAGCAGGAGGATGGAAGTGGGCAGTAGTAGCATTCTTACTTCCTACGATTTGTGGAATTGCATTGTGTATGATAACTACGTTATTTTGGAATGTATTTGTAGTATAGAAAAATGCTTTTGTGGACGATCCCATGCCAATAAGGACGGAGTATTTTGACAATATTTAATTGACTGTCAAAATACTCCGTCCTCAATCATAGACCCTATGATATTAATAATTTTCAGCTTTTATTTCGAAATAAGATTGTGGATGTTTACAAACAGGACAAATTTTTGGAGCTTCTGTTCCAACTACAATATGTCCACAGTTTCTGCATTTCCATATAACAATACTTCCTTTTTTGAAAACTTCGCCATCTTGTATATTTTGTAATAATTTACGATATCTTTCTTCGTGTTCTTTTTCAACGGCAGCGATACCTCTAAAAGTAGCAGCGATTTCAGTAAATCCTTCTTCTTCTGCTTCTTTTGCAAAAGTATCATACATGTCAGTCCATTCATAATTTTCACCAGCAGCAGCATCTGCTAAGTTTGCCATAGTATCTCCAATACCATTTAAATATTTAAAATGAAGTTTCGCATGCTCTTTCTCGTTTTCTGCTGTTTCTAAAAAAATACTAGCAATTTGTTCGTAACCTTCTTTTTTGGCTACACTTGCAAAATAAGTATATTTGTTTCTTGCTTCTGATTCACCAGAAAAAGCGGCTTTTAAATTTGCTTCTGTTTTTGATCCTTTTAAATCCATTATAATACCTCCTAAAAAATAACAATAAGGAATCATCCTTATGTTGCTTTTGTAGTTATATTATAAAAAGATGGAAAAAGTCAAGTAAAAAAGAAAAAAATTAAAAAGATAAGGGATTGACAAATCACTTATAACATGTAAAAATAGGGAAGAAATGAACCAAAATGAGAGGAGTAAAAAAATGAAAAAAATAAGAGGATTTGAAATAGCAAAAGGATTTGAAGAAAAAGGAATTCATTTACCAGTTAGAAAAACAAAATATTCTGCAGGATATGATGTAGAAGCGGCAGAAGATTGCACGATTCCATCTTTTAAAAAAGGAATGAAACCAACTTTAGTAAAAACAGGAATTAAAGCATATATGCAAGATGACGAGGTTCTAATTTTAGCAAATCGAAGTTCAAACCCAGGGAAAAAGGGACTAATCTTAGCTAATAGTATTGGTGTTGTAGACAAAGACTATTATGGAAATCCAGACAATGATGGACATATCATGTTTGCCTTTTTTAATATAAAAGAAGAGGACATTGAAATAAAAAAAGGAGATTGTATTGGACAAGCAATATTCCAAAAATATTATACGGTAGATGAGGATAATGCAGAAGGAAAGAGAGAAGGAGGATTTGGTTCTACTAGTAAGTAGTAGAGCCAATAAAACAACAAATAGACTCGTGCTTTTGTTTCCTTCAATAAATAATTTTGACAGAAAGACCAACAGGTCCTGCATTAGATTTAATATACAGATAATGCGTCTTCTATTACATAACAAATAGGAAGAATATCTTCATTATCTGGTTGAACATGAAAAATATGAGTGCCAGATTCGGCTTCTTGATATACAGAAATGGTAATAGTTCCACATTTGTTTCCTATAATACAATTTTGGATATCTGTATGTTGAATCTCATTTAGACAGGAAATCAATGGTAACACCTCTTTTCTTTTTGAGAATAGAGGACCACTATAACAAAAATAAAATAAAAAGTCTGTCGAAATTTGCAAGAATATTGAAAAATTTTATTATTTTAATATATTTTTGGTATAAATAGGATTCTATAAGGAAAGTTTTATGAAAAGTAAGATAAAAATTGCGTACAAATCAAAAAGAAAATGTAATGCAAAAAAAGAAGTAATGGGTTTAGTAAGACAGAGATTTACCAATATTCATTAAAAAATATAGAAAAAATGATTTAAACTAGTTGACAATATAACAAAAATAAGTTAAAATATAAAATGCATTTAGCAAATGGTGGATTTAGCGTAGTTGGTTAACGCGCCAGTTTGTGGCACTGGAGACCATGGGTTCGAGTCCCATATTCCACCCCATTTATTATATTTTACACAAGTAAGTTACAAGTAAGTAAACTTATTCGTGACAAAAATATTGGGCTGTAGCCAAGCGGTAAGGCACCAGACTTTGACTCTGGCATGCGCTAGTTCGAATCTAGCCAGCCCAGCCAATTCATTAGAGTAGCAATGGTTTTAATACTTTTGATACTCTTTTTTTGTTAGCTAGAAATTAGGAAATAGGAGACTAACATTGAGTATGATAGAGGAAATAGAATTACTAGATAAGAAGTACCAAGCCAATCAATATAATGGAAACAAGATAAACCATACAAACCATCATTATACTGTTATATCAGGAGAAATACCAATCTTGTTATCTGCACCACATGCAGTTAATCAAGGAAGAGATGGCAAAATAAAAAAAGCAGAGATACACACAGGTGGAATAACAGAATATTTGTGTAAAAAATGTAATTGCTATGGAATTATTAGGAACTATAATGAATTAGACGATCCGAATTATGATAATTTTGGCGTAGGACTAGCATATAAAGAACAAATTTTAAAAATAGTAAAAGAGAAGAATATAAAATTGGTGCTAGATATCCATGGGTGTAATAGTCAGCATAATTTTGATTTTGACATAGGAACCAATGACAAGAAAAACTTAAATGGACAGGAAAAGATAGTAAAAATATTAAAGGATACGTTAAACACCATTGGAAAAACAGAGATAGATAATTATTTTAAAGCTAGCTTAGATGGCAATATTTCAAAATATATATCGCACAATTCCAATATTCCAAGCATTCAATTAGAAATTTCAAGTAAATTTAGAACAGAAAAGCAATATCTAGAACAATTTATCATGTCTTTACAAAAGGTAATTGAAACGATTAGTAACAGATAGCAAACAAATTTAAAAATAGGCAGTAAGAGAAAAAGGCAAATTATTACGAAAAACAGGTTAAGATAGAATAAAAAAGAAAGGAAATAGTCAGTGTTAAAAACCATTAAAGAAAATACCTCCGCTGAAATCATAGAGAAAAAATCAAAATTTATAGCAAATGTTTATTACATTCAGTCAGAGGAAGAAGCAGAAGAAATCATAAAGCAAATAAGAAAACAATATCATGATGCAAAACATCATTGCTATGCCTACTCTATTATGACAAAAAACGGAATAAAAAATAAAATGTCAGATGATGGAGAACCAAGTGGAACAGCAGGAATGCCAATGTTAAATATTTTAGTAAAAAGAGAATTAGTAAACGTATTAGTAATCGTTACCAGATACTTTGGGGGCATATTATTAGGAACAGGAGGATTACTTCGAGCATATTCTGAGGCAACATTGCAAGCAATAGAAAAAACAGAAATGGTAATAGAAGAAATAGGATATGAGGTCGAAATAATAATACAATACCAAGAACTTGAAAAAATACAATACTATTGTCAAAAAAATGCCATTACCATCCTAAAAATAGAATATGAAGAAAAAGTAAAATGCATTTTAGAAATGACAGAAGAAGAAAAAGAGAAAATAGAGCAATTAAAAAAAGAATTCACCTTAAAAATAGAAAATATAACAAAGTTAAAAATGAAAAATATAAGAAAAAATATTGAAAAATAGACGAAAAAAACAAAAACTTGAAAAAATTTCCAAAAAAGGTATTGCAAAAAGCAATAAAACATATTATAATGCAAAATGTAAAAAATTTACAGAAAAATATAAGTAGGGGGAAACAAAAGTGAAAGAAAAAATTAGAGTTTTAATTGCAGACGACAACATAGAATTTGCTATAACATTAAATGGGTACCTAGAAAAAGAAGAAGAGATGGAAGTTATCGGAATGGCGAAAGACGGAAATGAAGCATATAACATGATTTTAGAAAAAGAACCAGACGTTGTATTATTGGATGTTATCATGCCACATTTAGATGGATTAGGAGTATTAGAAAAATTAAGAGATACACAAGTTAGCAAAATGCCACTATGCATCATGCTTTCCGCAGTAGGGCAAGATAAGATAACACAAAAAGCCATTAATTTAGGAGCAGAATATTATATTGTAAAACCATTTGATATTTCTCTATTAATGAAAAGAATCAGAGAATTTAAACATTATCAAGTGGGAAGCATAAAAGGAAGTTTTGCAAGTAGAGAAATTAAACCACAATACATTGAGATAGCACCAGAAAGCAAAAAAGATGAAGGAAATTTAGAAGCACTTGTTACCAACGTCATTCATGAAGTAGGAGTGCCTGCCCATATAAAAGGATATCAATACTTAAGAGAAGCTATCATGATGGTAGTAAACGATATTGATATCATCAACCAAATCACAAAACAATTATATCCAGAAATAGCAGAAAAATATAAAACAACCCCATCCAGAGTAGAAAGAGCCATTCGCCATGCAATTGAAGTAGCATGGGGAAGAGGTCAAACCGATACCGTAGAAAATATCTTTGGATATACCGTATCGGCAGCCAAAGGCAAGCCAACAAATTCAGAATTTATTGCAATGATTGCAGATAAATTAAGACTAGAACTAAAGTCAGCGTAGAAATTAACACAGATTGCTACCATTTAATATAAGAAACAGAAAACCACTCTTTCATTTCGAAAAAGTGGTTTTATTTGTGATTTAAAATAACAAGTATTTTGATACTTTAACAATAGATTCGTTTTTGATATTCTGCAAAAAACAAGGTAGAAGCTCTTTCAAACTTAAGCGTAATAGCTTCTAAGGTGACTCCTTTTTTGACCACAACCTTTTGTGACATATCTTCTGGAACTTCACCACCCATTTTAATTAACATTTCAATCAGTTTGTTCGAGAGTTCTGCTAAAAAATATAAACGATTTCTTGGGTCAAACTCCTTTCTCCTTGTTGCGATATCAGCAATTCTCTCAGCAGGTGAAACAATTGCTTTACTGGTTGCCATTAAATCAGCAATATTTAAAATATGGTCATATTCCGTATAAGAATAATGTTCAAGAAAGATGGTAATATCATCTTTTGTTGCACCTAACTCCCAATAAGGTTCTCCTTTTTCATTCACATAGAAACCATCTTCAGGAGAATCATTCCAAGAACATCGACCGCCTGCTAAAAAAGAATGTGTTAAACAGCCAAGAGCTTCTTCGTTCCAACCAGCATCACTTAATTCCTCATATCCTCTTGTAATATGATTAACATCTTGTGATATTTTTCTTCCATAATCGTGTAAAATGCCTAATTTTTCAGCTCTAGAAACATCCAAATTTAGGATAGAAGCAAGTTGTCCTGCTAACTTTCCTTCCCAAAGGCAATGTCCCATCCAATCACTAGTATTAATTTTACCATCCATAATCGTTCTAGTGCCAAGGGAATTACCACTTTCTAAACATTGATAGGCACAATGATAGATAGTAGATAGAACTTCCTCATCCAATGGTAATATTTCATTTCCTTCTCCTTGTGTTAATTGATAGCACTCATGGAGAGATAACTGCGGATAATGGGATTGAACGAACTTACATAAGTTAAACAAATCGGTCTCTTGCGCATTCTTAATTAACAAAAAGAATGCCTCTTTTACAGAATGCATATTAAGATATTCCCGTTTGGCATCTTTTAAAGATTGTCTCCTATAGTGTTCATTCTTAAAATACAGACTCATACAAATCCTCCTCTAATTAGAATAAAAGATTTATGTTACAATAGATCCATTCTATTATAAAGTGAATTTACATAAATGTCAAATAGTAAATTAGTTCTTTTTATTTTTACTTTTTTTATCAACAGATAAATCAGAGGTACAATGAGGACATTTCGTAGCTTTACGGTTAATTTCAGAAAAACAATAAGGACAGTTTTTGGTGGTAGGTTCTGGTTTCTTTTCCTCTTTCTTTTTCTTACCTCTTAGGAATTTATTCTTTTTCACCATCTTTTCCATATTTTCTTTCGTTTTATCATTCAATTTATTAATAGAGCGAATAGCAATAAAAATAGAAAAAGCGATAATTAGAAAATCTACAATGGTGGTAATAAAAGCGCCATATTTAATAGAAGAATGACCAATCGTAAGAACTAAATCTGAAAAATCTACTTTTCCTGTAAAAATAGCAATCGCTGGCATAATAATATCATTTACTAAAGAAGTTACAATTTTCTGAAAAGCGCCACCAATGATAACACCAATTGCCATATCCATAATATTCCCCTTCATAGCAAAATCCTTAAATTCTTTTAGCATAACATACTCTCCTTTTCTTTTATTGATAAAATCATAAAATAGAAAGACAAGAAAGTCAAGAAAAAAGTCGAAAATAGCAAGGAGGCATAGAAAAAAAGCGAAAAAGAAAGGTATAAAATCACTTAGAAAAAGGGAAAATAAAAAAGAAGGAGAGGATAGAAAATGAAAATATCATGGATAAAACAAGAAAAAGATAATGAAAACTTTAAAGTAGCAGAAAGATTAGGAATGGAGGTACATCGTTTAAACAATCCAGAAGAAGTAGATAAAACAATGCAAGAATTAGCCGATAAGCACTATAATATGATTGTATTATCAAATGAAATTGCAGGATTCTCAGAAGATATTATCAAGAAGTATCAAAAAAGCAAAGATATTAATATCATAATCAGTCCAAGAAAAACAGAGGAATAAAAAGCAAAAAATAGACATAGTCTTATGCTAAGAAAAGAAATACTTTTGGAGGAAATATGGAGTTAAATCAAGAAGAAAAAAATAGAAAAGAAGAAGAGCAAAAAGAACAATTAATACAGGAATTAGGAAATTATCTTTATCAAGAGAAAAGAAAAAAAGGATATATAGAACTTGTTTTTTTATGTATTGGTACAGACCGTATAACAGGAGACTGTTTTGGACCATTAGTAGGGTCAAAATTAGAAGAAAAATTAGAACATTACAATATCTTTAACATTAACATATTTGGAACACTAAAAGAAAATGTATGTTATACCAATATAAAAGAAGTATTAAAAACAATCGAAATCAAACATCCCAACGCGTGCTTAATCGTCATAGATGCAGCACTTGCAGTACAAGAAAAAATAGGAAATATCATAGTAAGAAAAGAAAAAATGACATTAGGAAAAGGGCTAAATAAAGCCAAAATAGAAATAGGAGATATTTCCATCAAAGCAGTAGTAGGAAAAAATTATAAACTACCAAAATATAATTTTTCACATCTACAAAATATTTCTTTAAATGTCGTAAATACGATGGCCAATATCGTAGCAGAAGCAATTACAGAAGTCATAAAATATGTATAAAAAGTATATTTGTGGAAAAAATCTATATAAACAAAATCAAAGGAGGAAGAAGAAGTTTATATGGAGACAAATGCAATGAAAAATATGATAATACTAAGAAATTTACCATCCAATATGGTAGAAGAAGCCTATATTGTATTTAAAAACAATGTAAAAATACATAAAGTAGAAAAAGTAGAAAAAGGAAAAATAGACAAAAAAGAAGAAAAAATAGAAAAAGTAGAATCAAAAGACTATATGGTAAAAGAAGCAGAAATGATTATCAATGACTATATTGCTAAAATAGAAAAAAGAGAATATGAATTAGGAAGTGGAAATAAAAAATTAAAGGAAAAATACAAAAAATTAAAAGCAATCACACTATTTTTAACCATGTTTTCCCTACTAAGCTTAGCACTAATTTGTATAAAATAAAAAAAGGAGATTTTTGGGACGCACCAAAAAATCTCCTTTTTTAAATTTTTTGCTATTGTTATATATCCTGTTTTTAAATTTTTAAGCCCGTCCCTAAAATTTAAGTCATAAAGGAAAATGGGGGGACATATACATTAACAAATAACTTACAAAGGAAGAGGTGTGCTATTTTGGAAAGAAGCTTAAGTAGTGAGGAAAGAATTAGACGAGCAGAAGAAATTTACTATCGAAGAAGGATGCAAAATGGAGTTCGTGTTTCAACAAGTAATGTAAATACAAAAACAAAACCAGATTATTATTTGTTTAAGAAAATGATATTACAAATTTTAATTTGTTTATTTATTTATTTTATTTTTTATTTAGTGAAAAACTCAAATTACATATTTTCAGAAAATGTGATTGAAAAAACGAAGGAATTCTTATCTTATGATATTAATTTGCAAGCGGTATATGAACAGGTAGGAAACTATTATAATGAACATATTAAAGGATTGTTAGAGGGAAAAGAAAAGCAAGAAGAGGAAAAAAATGGACAGGAAAGTCAGGAGCAATTAAACGAACAAGGAAATGGGGAAGAAAATACCAATATACAAGGAGAGGAAAAGAAAGAGGAAACAAATAATACAGAGGTTGAAGGTGGTATTGGTGGAGGAGAAGAAGGAAGTAATTTGCTAGAAAATGAAATTTTGCAAACATCGGCAGATGAAGAGCAGAGTAAGCCATTATCACAAATGGAAATAGATGCTAACGATATAAAGGCAAATTATAGCTTTATTCTGCCACTAAAAGGTACTACAACTTCACGATTTGGCCCAAGAGAAGCAACGGAAATTGTATCGGCAAATCATGCAGGAATTGATATTGGAGTGAATGAAGGAACTGTATTTACAGCGGCAATGGAAGGAACCGTTACTTATGTGTCTTCACAGGGGGGATATGGAAATCATGTGTATATTGAAAAAGATGATGTATTAACCCTATATGCTCATTGTAAAACCATTTATGTGAAAGAAGGAGACACGATAGTACAAGGTCAACAAATAGGAGAAGTGGGGCAAACAGGAAATGCGACACGGACCACATTTGCATTTTGAGGTAAGAAAGTCTAATCGAGTGGTAAACCCCGAATATATATTAGCGTTTTAAACAAAAGGAGAAAAAAGTGAGAATTCGATTACATTTAAAAATATTTATCTTTATTGCTATTTTTATTTTGACAAGACAAATTGAAATTTATGGTGTGCTAATGCTATTTGCGTTATTCCACGAATTAGGACATATGCTTTGTGGAATTCTACTAGGATTTAAACCAAATTGTTTCGAAATTATGCCATTTGGTTTATCTGTTGGATTTGCAGTGAAAAGCGAGAATTATAATAGAAAAATAAAAAAAGGAACACGATTAACCTTAAAGAAATTAATGATTGCCTTAAGTGGACCTCTAACAAATTTAATATTTGTACTTTTGTTTTTACTATTTCCAATTTCCCTGTTTGGAATCAAAAGAGAATTATTAATTTATGCAAATGTCTTAATTGGTATCTTTAATCTAATTCCAATTTATCCATTAGATGGTGGAAGAATTGCGAAATGTATTTTAGAAATTTGTTGTGGAAGAAGAGAAGCATATGAGTTTAGTACTAAAATTTCAATGTTAACGATTGCACTATTAACAGCCATTAGTAGTATCGCAATTTTGTATTGGAAGAATGTAGCGATTTTAGTTATTTTAGGATATTTATGGTATTTGGTTATGACAGAGAATAGGAAGCAAAAAAGGAAACAAGAGATATATGAAAAAATGGAAACGATGGAGGGAAAAGAGGAGAAAATAGCGATAGGATAAAAGCAAAATGGATTTGGAGAGCGGGAGACTAGTAGTCTCCCATACAGTTAGAATAGAGGGGGATAATAAGAAAAAGCCACAGCAAAAGCTGTGGCTTTGAGGTAATATTACTCGGAAACTTCTGTGATAGTCCCGTCGATATACTGACAAGTTTTACCGTTTTCGCCTAAATATGGAGACATAAATCCATATCCAGAGTTACTATAGAAAGGATAGTAGACAAATAAATAGAAAACATTGCCAGTCTGCAAGTCGTAAGCCAGATTGTCATACCCAGGGACAAGAGCCATTGGAAGATTACATTCTTTAATGATTGTCTGTGTGTCGGGAGCAACATTTTTTTCTCCACAACCACTCATAAAAGACATGCAAAGTACGAGTAAAACTAAAACGATAAACCGTTTTTTCATATAACTACCTCCATTAAAGTAAATGTTTTATGATACAAATACAGTATAGCATATTTGACATAAAATAACAAGGAGCAAGAGGAAAATTCTTCTATTTTTATTGACATATTAGTATTTCCATGCGATAATAGAAAAGATTTAAAAGGAGAAATTTGTATGGAACTAGAAAAAGCAAAAGCCATTGTGGAAGCAATTTTATTTGCTTGTGGAAGAGAAGTAGAAGTGAAAGAATTAATGTCCGCACTAGAAGTAAGTAGTGAGGAACTTTTTACCATCATACAAAGCATGAAGATAGACTACGAAAAAGAAGGAAGAGGAATTGAAATCATCAAAGTGCAAGATGCCTTTCAATTAACTACGAAAAAAGACTATTACGAATATATCTATCCAATTTTAGATAAAAGAAGTAAACCTAATTTATCCAATGCTGCGTTAGAAACCTTATCGATTATTGCCTATAATCCAAGAATTACAAGAGCAGAAATTGAAACCATTCGCCGGAGTTAATTCGGATGGAACGATGTATAAATTATTAGAATACAATCTAATTGAAAACGTAGGAAAAGCAGATTTGCCAGGAAAGCCTACGATGTATAGTGTAACAAAAGAATTCATGAAAATGTTTGGCTTAACATCGTTAGACGAACTTCCAGAACTTCCAAGATACAAATTAGATGAAAACAGACAAATCGTAATTGACGAAATTCTTGAGGCTCCAATGCCCGAAAGGGAAGAGGAAAGAGATTCTAGCATAGAAATAAAAGAAGAGAAAGAAAAAGAGGAGAAGATAGAAAATGAGTAATGAAAAAGATTTTGTGAAAGAAGTCACAAATATAGAAGAAGATTTTGCAAAATGGTATACAGATATTGTATTAAAAGCAGATTTAGCTGATTATACGGATACCAAAGGTTGTATAGCCATAAAACCATATGGCTATGCAATCTGGGAAAATATTCAAAAATATACAGATGACAAATTTAAAAAAGTAGGAGTAAAAAATGTATATTTACCAGTATTAATACCAGAGAGTTTACTACAAAAGGAAAAAGACCATGTAGAAGGGTTTGCACCAGAAGTAGCATGGGTTACCATAGGTGGACAAGAAAAATTAGAGGAAAAACTTTGCATCAGACCAACTTCAGAAACAATGTTTTCAAACCTATATTCAAAATGGTTAAAATCTTGGAGAGATTTACCAATGGTATATAATCAATGGTGTAATGTATTAAGATGGGAAAAAGAAACAAGACCTTTCTTACGTTCAAGAGAATTTTTATGGCAAGAAGGGCATACCATTCATGAAACAGAAAGCGAAGCAAAAGAAAGAACTCTTCAAATGTTAAATGTATATGGTGACGTCATTGAAAACTTATTAGCAATTCCAGTTTTGAAGGGAAGAAAAACACCAAAAGAGCAATTTGCAGGGGCAGAAGCAACGTACACAGTAGAGACATTAATGCATGATGGTAGAGCTTTGCAAGCAGGAACCTCTCATTATTTTGGACAAAATTTTACAAAGCCATTTGATATTACCTTCCAAAATCGTGAAGGAAAGCAAGAATATCCATATCAAACATCTTGGGGAATTAGTACGAGACTAATTGGAGCTGTTATTATGGCACATGGTGACAATAGAGGACTAAAATTACCACCAAAAGTAGCTCCAATTCAAGCAGTTATTGTTCCTGTGGCAATGCATAAAGAAGGAGTAAAAGAAAAGGCACAAGAATTATATGCTAGTTTAAAAGAAAATTATCGTATGGAAATCGATGTAAGAGAACAAGTATCTCCAGGCTTTAAATTTAATGATTGGGAATTAAGAGGAGTACCTGTAAGAATTGAACTTGGACCACGTGATATAGAGGCAGGAAAATGCGTTGTAGTAAGACGTGATACACTAGAAAAAATAGAGGTAGAATTGAATGAATTACATACAAAATTGCAAGAGATTTTAGATGAAATTCAAAAAAATATGTTTGAAGAATGCAAACAAAGAGTGATCAAGAAAACAACCACAGCTACTAATTTAGAGGAATTTGTAAAAAATATAAATGAAAATCAAGGCTATGTAAAAACAATGTGGTGTGGCGATGAAGAATGTGAAAACAAAATAAAAGAGTTAACAGGTGCACATTCAAGATGTATTCCATTTGAACAAGAACATATTTCTGATACCTGTGTATGCTGTGGAAAAAAGGCAGACAAAATGGTAGTATGGGGAAGACAATACTAAAAAAATAAAAAATCATTGAAAATGCATATGGAAATCCAATGCTTACTAGAAAGACTAGAGGAACTTTCAGAAGAAAGAAAACAAAAAGAAGAGCAATTAAAAATACTTCGTAGAGAAACAGAAAAACAGGAAACAATAAGTCTACAAGACCAATACGAAAAAGAGGGAAACGCAGAAGCATTAACACAACCTCAAAAAATAGAACTAATTCAACTATATGCAAAGCAAATAAGGCAGTTAGACACGGAAATTGCAATTGCCAGAAAATAAAAAAAAGAAAGTAGTGCTATTAGCTTACAAAGCACTACTTTCTTTTTGTGTATTCGTTAAAATTTGTAAAATAGCAGGATACATTTCATTGGCATGAGTTTTCCAATTATCAACAATCTCTTTTGCTTGCGAAGGAGAACCAGCAAACGTTTTAACTTCAAAGATGGTCTCATTTCGGTCTACAATTTTACAAGTAATATCAAAATAATTTTCTTTACGAGGAGTATACTCTGCAATAACAGAATGTTCATTCTCAAATGTTTCCATTTCCGTTTTAAAATTACTATCCACTCGCAACTTAATAATACCAGGCAAAATATCTTGCGTTAAATCCAAAGTTTCCTTTCCAAAAGCAGTAATCTCATAAAAACTACAATCTTCTTTCGCAAACTTCATAATATAACCATTTTCCAACAAATCAAGTAAAAACTGTTGAAAATAGAAATAATTCATATCTGTAACAGCAAGCACTAAATTAAGCAAAGAATCATTAGAAATAGGCTTACCAATCTTATTTAATATATATAAAAGCAATACTTTATTTTCTGCTAACGTCTCATCATCTGATGTTAATTTCATGAAATCACTCCTTATCCTAAAACATTTACAAACCGATTATAACACACTCTTTCCAAAAATTCCACACTTTCCAAAAAAAGATTTAAAAGACATAGGGACGGAGATTTTGTCTTAACCTTTTTCACACCTCTTGACAGTAATAAGGCATAACAAGTATAATTTGATAGAAAGATAGAAGAGAAATAAGGGGAAAAAATCATGATAGAACGATTTTCAAGAACAGAACAACTAATAGGAAAAGAGGCAATGCAAAGATTACAAGAGGCAAAAGTGGCAGTATTTGGAATTGGTGGTGTTGGTTCTTATGTAGTCGAAGCGTTAGCAAGGGCAGGAATAGGCAAGTTTTTATTGGTGGATCATGATAGAGTTGCACTAAGTAATGTAAATAGACAAATTATTGCAACAGAAAACACGATGGGAAAGCTAAAAGTGGAGGTAGCAAAGCAAAGGATTTTAGAAATTAATCCAGAAGCAAAGGTAGAAATTTGCCAAGAATTTTTTATGCCAGACAGTAAAGAATTGTTTGATGATGAGATCGCTTATATTGTAGATGCAATTGATACAGTAACTGCAAAAATTGAATTGGTAGTAAGAGCCAACAAACAAAATATTCCAATTATTTCTAGTATGGGAACAGGAAACAAACTAGATGCAACGAAATTTGAAATAACCGATATTAATAAAACGAGTGTGTGTCCTCTGGCAAAAGTAATGAGAAAAGAATTGAGAAATAGAGAAATTAAAAAATTAAAAGTGCTATATTCAAAAGAGGAACCAATGAAATTAAAGGAAAAAGAAGAAAAAAATAAAAAACAAGTGATAGGTAGCATTTCATTTGTTCCATCAGTAGCAGGATTGCTGATAGCAGGAGAAGTAATAAAAGATATCGCTTTTAATAAATAGAGAATTCTGAAAATAATAGATTTTTAAAAAGTGATATGCTACAATTTAGCAAAGAAAAGAATAAGGGGCCAATATGTCAAATTTATATGAAAGATTAGAAGTAAGCGAAAAGGCATCGAAAGAAGTGATTGACAAAGCATATCGAGTGCTTGCCAAAAAATATCATCCAGATTTACAAAAACAAGAGGAAAAGCAAGAAGCAGAAAAGAAAATGAAGCAGATTAATGAGGCATATGATATTTTAAGTAATGAAGAAAAAAGAAAAGAATACGATGCAAAGCTTGCAGAAGAAAGAGAAAGAATAAGTGCAAGAGAAAGCCAAAGAATGCAACAAAATGAAGTTCCATATAAGCAAACATATGTAACGCAAGAAGAGCAACAAGAAACAAAGAAGCAGAGAAAATCCAATAATGAATCTTATCAGAATGCACGTAAAATACAAAAAGAAATGAATCAAGCATACTCACAAGCATATCGTAATTATGTAAGAAGTTTGCGGATATAAAATAAAAGAACCATGGACATGGAAACGATTTTTGAATTTAATAAAAGCACTTACTATCATGGCAGTAATCATTCTTATATTATGGTTTTTTCCGCCAACACATAAATTATTGACAGATTTTTATGAAAATAATGTGATTGTACAGACATTTGTTGATATCTTAATTCATGTTGTTCAAGGTATTTGGGAAGGAATAAAAACTTTTTTTGCAGAAATCTTCTAGGGAAAGTACACAAAAGAAAAGTATAATTTTGAATATATAGTAAAAAATCTATATAGAAATAAAAAGAAAAGGAAGGTGCAAAAGATGGAAAGAAAGGTAAGAGTTGTACAATATGGTACAGGAAAAATGTCAGTATACACAATGCGTTATGTGTATGAAAAAGGAGCAGAAATTGTAGGGGCAGTAGATGTAAACCCATCCGTAATTGGAAAAGATATTGCAACAGTAATGGGAGGAGAAGAAAGAGGCACTAAGATTACTGCAAAAGAACAAGCAGAAGAAATGTTAAAAGAGGTAAAACCAGATATTGTTATTGTAACAACGATGAGTTTATTTAACGATGTAGAAGATGCCTTAATGCTTTGTGCAAAATTAGGAATTAACGCAATTACCACTTGTGAAGAAGCATTTTATCCAGCTAATTCAAATCCAGAATTAACCAAAAAAATCGATGAACTTGCCAAACAAAATGGATGTACGATTACAGGAAGTGGATACCAAGATATTTATTGGGGAGAACTAATTTCTGCAATAGCAGGATCCACTCATACAATTAAGAAAATAAAAGGAAGTTCTAGTTATAATGTAGAAGACTATGGAATTGCACTAGCAAAAGCACATGGTTCTGGTCTAACATTAGAAGAATTTGATAGCCAAATTGCTTCTGTGGATAGAATTAGTGATGAAGAAAGACAAGCCATGATTGAAAAAGGAGAGTACTTACCATCTTATATGTGGAATGTAAATGGATGGTTATGTTCCAAATTAGGATTAACAGTAACTTCTCAAACACAAAAAACAATTCCACACACCTACAAAGAAGATATCTATTCTTCTACCTTAGAAATGACTGTAAAAGCAGGAGATGCTACAGGAATGAGTGCAGTCGTTACGACAACAACAGCAGAAGGAATTACCATTGAATCAGAATGTATTGGAAAAGTATATTCAAAAGAAGATTATGATAAAAACGAATGGACCATTCAAGGAGAACCAGATACTACTATTGTAGTAGCAAGACCAGCTACCGTAGAACTTACTTGTGCTACCATCGTAAACCGCATTCCAGATGTAATTAATGGGAAACCAGGCTATGTATCAACCGATAAATTAGAGGAATTAAAATATCGAGTAAAACCATTAAACGAATATGTAAAATAGAAAAAAAAGAAAGTTTTGGAAAAATCCAAAACTTTCTTTCTCTCTTGTCAGAAAAACAAAGCTATGGTAAAATGGATAAAGACGACTAACAGTAGTCTGCTTTTCAAAACAGAGAAAAATCCTGGTAAGGGGAAAATCTTTTGAAAGCAGAGGGAGAATAGATAGAAAGAAGAGGAAAAGTAGCATGAGAATCCGTTTTAAGCCATGGGCAAGACCAGAATTAGAAGCAAGTAAATTTTATATTGATAATCCACAAGAGTATAAAGATAAGTGGAAAACATTATATCCAAATCAAGCAGTAATGCATTTAGAATTAGGCTGTGGAAAAGGGAGTTTTATTTCACAATTAGCAGTAAAGAATCAAAATATTAATTATCTTGCTGTTGATTTAGTAGATGCCATGTTAGGTCTTGCAAAGCGAAAGATAGAACAAACTTATCAAGAAGAGAAGAAAGAGATAAACAATGTATATTTAACAAGATTTGATATAGAACGAATTTTTTTAATATTAGGAAAAAAAGATAAAGTAGAACGAATTTATATCAACTTTTGTAATCCTTGGCCAAGAGGAAAACATCATAAAAAAAGACTAACCCATACAAGACAATTAGAAAAATATAAAGAATTTTTAGCAGAAGAAGGAGAAATTTACTTTAAGACAGATGATGATAGTTTATTTAAAGATAGTCTTATTTATTTCAAAGAATGTGGTTTCAAAATCTGCAAACAAACTGAAGATTTAGCAAGTGAACCAGATTTTTGGGATAATATAGAAACGGAACATGAAAAGATGTTTAAAGAACAAGGAATTAAAATAAAAGCATTGATTGCTAAAAAATAAAACAAGAATAAAATTAGATAGAAAAAGGCTTTTTACATATGAGAGTAAAAAGTCTTTTTTTCAAGCTTACGCTTCCTTTTTTAGATCGATTAGCTCATCTAAAGAGCAATCTAGATATTTACAAAAATCCTCTAAATACTTGAAGGAAATAGAAGTAGTCTCTCCTCGAATGACTCGATTTAAGTTTCTAGTTGTAATATTCATTTGTTGACAGAGCCAATACTTAGATTTATTTTGTTTCTTAAGTAATTCTTCAATATTAAAATCGATAATAGTACCACCTCCTATTTAAAAATTTTAATATAAAAGAAATTCATAAATAAGATACTTATAAGTACTACAAGAGAACACTATCATCAAAAATAAAAGAAATTAGAAAATATAATATCTGACTTTATATCGAATAAAAAATTATTCTTCGTAAAAACTATAGTAATAAAAGGAGGGAAAAAGATGTTTTTACCAACCAAAGTTTATTTCGAAAAAGGAATAGAAGAGTATGCGTTAGGAAAAGAATTACTAAAAAGATATAGGGAAAAAGAAATACCTTGTATCGAAATAGAAAATCACAATAATATAGAGGAAATGAGAAAAAAAGAAAACAAAGAATTTTCTAAGATGAAGCAAAATTTAATTATCGGAGTCAGAAAAACACATAAATTTGTGCCAAACCATAAAACATCAGATTATTTAGTACCCTATACCTCTTCTCGGGTGTATTGCGATGTGTTTATACTGCTATTTAGTGTGTAATTATAATAAGTGTGCATATTTAAGGTTATTTGTAAATCGAGAGCAAATGCTAGATAAAATCATAAAAATAAACAATGAAAGTGAAAAAGAATTAACTTTTGAAATAGGAAGTAATAGCGATTTAATATTAGAAAACACTATTACGGGGAATTTAGAATGGACCATAAAGCAATTTATTGAAAGGACAGAGAAAGGAAATTTAACATTTCCTACCAAGTTTAATATGGTAGACTCTATTTTAAATTTAAGACATGAGGGAAGAATTATCGTAAGAATGAGTGTAAACCCAGAACAAATTATTCGAGAAATTGAGATTGGAACATCACCTTTAAAAAATAGAGTAGAGGCAATTAATAAATTAAAAGAGGCAGGTTATAAAGTTGGCATTTTAATAGCACCCATTATATTGGTAGAAAATTGGAAAGAGGAATACGAAAAATTAATTCAATATTTAGCAGAAAACCTAAGCGAAAAAGTAAAAAAAGAAGCTTTTTTTGAACTTATCTTTATGACCTATAGTTATGTTCATAATGCCATCAATACAGAAGCATTTCCCAATCGTCCGAATCTGTATGATAAAGAACAAATGACAGGAAGAGGGAAAGGAAAATATATGTATAAACATGAAGTAAGAGAAGAAGCAGAAAAGGAAATAAGAGCAGTAATGAAGCAATATTTTCCAAATAATGAAATAAAGTATATCGTATAAAAAATGAATTTTTTGCTTAAATAAAATAGAGGCGAGTGTAAATAGAGTAAAAGACATATAAATTACGTAAACGAGTTAACAGTAAAACCAATTAATGATATCATTTCTTTACTATCAAAAAGAAAATAAAAATAGGGAGACAAAAGAAAAATGAAAAAAGAGTTAGTAGAAAACAAACGGAATTACTTTAGTTGCATTAGTTGTAACCATTATTGTACTAATTATATTAGCAGGAGTAAGTATTAGTCTAGTACTAGGAGATAATGGAATTGTTACAAAAGCAAAAGAAGCAAGAAAAACATATGAGGAAGAGGCAATAAAAGAAAAAGTTACCTTAATATTAGGGGAATATGCAACGAATAAAGAGGAAGACGATAAAACTTTATTAGAATATTTGCAAGAACAAGCAAATATAGGCAAAATAGAAAGCGTACAGGATAACGAAGATGGAACTTATACAATAACAGTAGATAATTATGTAATAACAATTCAAGAAAAAACTTTGGAAATAATAGAAATAGAAAAACTAGGGGCAAGACCAACTATACAGGAAAATAGCATAACCATATTACAAGAAGATGACTCATTAATACCAAGTGAAGGGGTTGATATAGGAACAAAATTAAAAATTAATTTTACAGCAAGTATAGAAGGGGGAGAAATTATAGAAATAAGTCCAAGTGTACCTTATATAACTAATGGAGAAGAAAAACAAGTAACATTTAAAATAACAGGAAAGATACAAGGAGAGATACATACGATAGAAAAAACAATAAAATTAGATGATAAATACAAAAAGCCACCTGTTTTTACTAAAGAAGATATTATGAATGTACCATTGGAGTTTATAGGAAAAAGTGTTACAGGATATAAGTGTGATAAGCAAAATGCCTGTGGTTGGAAAATTCTATATGCAGATGAAAATAATATATATCTAATAGCAGATGACTATATACATTATCAAGACGTTCCAGCAGGAAAAAGAGGAACCACTGTTACCAAAAATACAGATTATTGCTTGTCATTTAACAGTATAGTATCAGATTATACTGGCACAACAGATATTATAGATGAAACAATAAGAAACTTAAATAGTGATTATTTCTCAAAAGGGTATACAAGCCAAAACATAAATATGAAGATAGTAGCCTATATGCTGGATACAGAAGTTTGGAATGGATATAAAGGAGAGAAAGCAGAATATGCAATTGGGGGACCAACAGTGGAACTATTATATAAATCATATAATCAAAAAAATAGTAAATCATTAACTGCAACAGCTCCTAGTGCAGTAGGATATACTTGGACTACAGCCATTAGCGGACATCCATTAATAAATTCAACAAAAGCCAAATCTATGTGGGTAGCATCAAGTTACTATGGGCGCACTACAGATCATATAGTAACGATGTATAATGCAGGCTATCTGAGTGGAGATTTATATACAAGAACAACACAAGGCTTATGTCCTGTAGTTTGCCTTAACAGTGATGTTCAACTAGAAAAGAAGATAGATGGAAATTACAAAATAATATAATATTTTTTCAAAATAATTAGTCATAAAAAGGAAACATTATTTAATAGTGTTTTCTTTTTTCTTTTGAAATAAAAAATTTAGAAGAATATCTAAAAATTACAAAAACCACTTTAAAATTCAAAAAAAATACGCTATAATAAAAGAAACCAAAAAGAGGAGAACTTAAGAACATGAATACGATCATATCAAAATTGCAAAACCTCCCAAAGTTTCAAGAATACATTTCTAAAATAGAAGAAAAAAATAGCCCGATTTCCATATCGGGCTTATCTGACGTTGGGAAAACGCAATATATTTATGCCACGAAAGAAAGCACAAATAGGCCAATTTGTGTGATTACCTATAATGAAATTCAAGCAAGAAAGTTAATGGAAGATTTACGATATTTTGCCAAAGACTTTGAATCCATTTTATACTTTCCAAAAAGAGAAATTGTAACATATGATTATGTGGCAGAAAGCAAAGATTTACCTTATGCCAGACAAGAAGTATTAAATAAGATTCAAAAGAAAAAAGCAAAAATCATTGTTACCACCATAGAAGCCATGATGCAAAAAATGGTGGCAAAATCAACTCTGTATCAAAATAAATTAGATGTGCAAGTAGGAAAAAGCTATTCCTTAGAAGGAATAAAACAAACACTACTTTTATTAGGCTATGAAAGAAACGATTTAGTAGAAAACAAAGCACAATTTAGTGTACGTGGTGATATTCTAGACATTGCACTTTCCGAAAAAGAAGGAATTCGTATCGAATTTTGGGGAGAGGAAATTGATTCTATTCGAAAATTCAATCTTTCTTCACAACGTTCCTTAGAAATGCTTCAAAAAGTAGAAATCATGCCAGCACATGAATTTGTACTAGAAGAGGAATTACCACAAATCGTAAAAAGAATACAAACCAATGCATTTGATATAAAAGAAGAATTACAAGAAAAAATAACGAAGAAACAAAGTCAGGAATATCAAAATAAAATAGAAGAAATAAAAGCGCAAGATATCGAATTAATACAAGCAGGAGATTATATTAGCAAAGTAGACAAATATTTCAATTATTTTTACACAAAACAAGAAACATTTGTGGATTATTTAGGAAAAGAATTTCTTATCCTCTTTGATGAAATATCGAAAATAAAGCAAAGAGAAGAAAATATCTTAATTGAAAATCAAAATTTAATGAAAGCATTATTAGAAAAAGAAAAATATATTCCACAATCTATCCAGAATATGCAAAAGGTAGAATATGTAAGAGAAGATA
>CASCUT010000007.1 GCA_949155365.1 uncultured Clostridia bacterium | reverse complement strand
CTTTACTTTTATAGCAAAATATACTATAATAAATTTAGATTTTAGATTAAGTTAGCATTTAGTTTTGTCGCTTGTGCTAGCTTTTCTTTTTGATTTTCATCATATCTTTTTAGTTCAATTCCATAACACATTTGATATAATTTTTGAATAATTGCATCCGATAATTCTTTGTCATTACTTTGCTTAAATCTATGTAGTAAGCCTTCTTTATCAAACTTAGTTGTTATAATAATTGGTAACTTATTTTCATTTCTATTTTCTATAATTGTATATAACTTATCTAATGCCCAACTGCTTATTTTTTCTGTTCCTAAATCGTCTATTACAACCATATCTACATTAGAAAATAGTTCTATTAACTCATTTTCTGACTTTGAATTATCTTTAAATGTTTCCTTTATCATATCTAATAATGATGTTAATCTTCCTATTAAAACCAGTTTATATTTTTCTATTAATTCATTTGAAATTGATGCTGCTAAATGTGTCTTTCCTACTCTAGAATCTCCAGTAATAATAAGTCCATTTTCTTGTTCATTATTGATACATTTTTTAGCATAATCTTTTGCAATCTCTACTTCTTTTTTATTAACATCTGTTACTTTAAAATTCTTAAAATTATAATCCTTTAGCCTTTTACTAATATAATTTTGAGAATAAAATTGATTAATCATTTCTCTATAATGTTCTTTCTTTTTCTTTTCTTGAATTCTAAAGTTTACATCTTTCCAATAGTTTTTGGATTCTTTACAAGTGCATCTTTCATATTCAATTAATTGTGAAGATACATTAGTATATAAGTAGTCTAATCCTATTGGATTTAACTCTTTTCCACAAAACTTACATTTATTATGGAAATTCTTTTGACAATTTTCATATTTTGTATTCTCTAAATCCATTATTGTTCTCATTCTCCTTTCTTATATTTTTTTCTTGTGTATTATCTTCTACCTCGTTATTTTCCGTTATTGTAACGTTACTTTTTTCTTTTTCACTTTTCAATTTTTCACGATATCTTTGTTGTCTTATTCTATTTTGTTCTTGATATTTTTCGCTTGTTTCAATACTTTGGTATTTACTCCAATTTTTAATTTTATATGCTCCTTCTTCTACAATTAGCATATTTAATTCTTGAAATTTTTTAATAATTTTCTCTATTTTTTTCTTAGACTTTCCCATAATCTTTGAAAAATTTTCTATTGTCATTGGTGTATTTTTTCCTATTACTAGCTTTCCTTCACTATTACATTCCATAGCAATAGTTATTAACTGAATCCATACTCTAAAATATGTATCTCCATCTTGTTCTTTTAGTAATATTTGCATTTTTCTGTTAGAAAATATTTTAATTTCTAGCTTTAACCATTGTAAATTATACATATCCTCCTTTCCCCGCTTTCCTTGCAATCTAACTTATAGATTGTTGTTCCATTTTTTCTAAATATTCATCTAGTGCTTGTACTCTAAATAAATATTTACCACCAACTTTTGAGCATGGTATTTGCTTTCTTCTCACTAATTGATTGACTAACCAATAAGATATTCCTAAATACTCCGCTGCTTCTTTCATCGTTAGTGTTGTTCTTTGAACTTTTTGTAATTCCATAGTATCACCTCCAGATTTTTAGCAAATTTGCATTGACTTTTGTTAACATTTGTATTATATTGTGTATAGTTAACTTTGTAAATACTTTATTGTTTATTTTGATAGCAAGTTAACTTTTGATGATTTTATAGGTTGTTAACGGAGGAATTATGAAAGAAAATAAAGTAAATAGTAATATACACATCTCTATTAATAATGGGGAAGAAATCAGACATATAACTTTATTGTATGGTGATCCAGATCGTAAATTACCTGAAGGTATTTCAGTTTTAGATATTATAAAAGATTGCTTAACTGAAGATGAATATAAAGAATATGAAGAATTATTTACTGAACATTTAAAAACCAAACCTTTTACAAATGAAATAAAAAGAAAAATTGACCATTTAAATATACCCAAAAAGTTGCATTACTACGAACTAGGCGAACTCTCAAATTGTCATTTTTTTATAAAAGACCATTTCTCAATTTATGATAGAGGAACAAATTTAATTGATTTTTTAAATACAAATTTCTCTAATTTTGATGAATATTTTGTTTGGTTTACTAAATTTTTTACTTCTTATATAAAATATTTTGAAAAAAGTGATATAGAGAATTTAAAGGTTGATAAGTCTTATAGTTATGATGAAATTGAAAATTTAGGACAAAAATACTTCAAATTAATAAAAAAAGATGTCATAAAAGTTCAAAGGATTTACTCTGAATTTGTTGACTACATTTTCAGCAAACATCCTCTTGAAAATTCAAGAACAATGACTAATCAGATGAGATTTTATATTTACTACACCTCACATTTTAAAACACTAAAGCCATATGTTACTGATTTTAAAATAGATGATGCTTTTAATTATAAAATTTTTCCTGAGTATCTTGAAACCAGTGAAGATAAATTATTAGAATTTTTTACAACAGGTCAACATTTTGCTGATGTATATGCTGAAACTAATGCAACAAGTTCTAATGTTTATACCATACTTTATATTACATTATTTAAATTTGTAGAAGAAAATAATTATATAATAAAAAAATGTAAAAATTGTGGTAAATACTTTATAACAGATAATCCTCGCATTAATTATTGTAATAATTTATTCAAAGGTAAACAAACTTGCAGGGATATTGGTAATCAAATTGCTCAAAGAATTAAGCAAGAAAATGATAAGGTATATGGGAAATATCGTAAAATGTATTCCAAAAAAGCGATGTTAGTTAAACGTAACCCTGATATAGAAGTTTATAAAAAAGATTATGAGAATTGGAAAAAAGAAGCAAAAAAATTTATGGATGATATAAGAAGTGATAAGAAAACTTATGAAGATTTTGATAAATGGCTAGATGAAAATAAATAATGTTAAAGCATTTTCTCGCTTTAACATTATTTTAAATTTCTAACTAATTCTTTAGCTATATCATTTCTAATGAAATTTTCTATTTGTCTTGCATTGTCTAATTCATTTGCAATCTTTATATATTTGTCTTTTATTTTTGAATTATTAATTATTTGTTTTTCTTCTGTATCTAGTTGTTCTATTAATTTATTATAATATTTGTCTATTAGTTTTATCTTTACATCTATACTTAATTGCTGATATCTAATAAAGCAATTTATTCTAAAATACATTGGTTCTCCAAGATGCTCGTATATCTTTTGTGGATTTTCATAATTTGATGTACAAATTATAAGTGTATTCTTTAAATCTACATGAAAATTATTATCCTCAAACTCACCTGTATCGAACATTTGATATAAAGCTGAATATACAAATCTATTAGCTTTATCAAATTCATCTAAAAATATTATATTTGATGTTCTTTTTAATAAATCTTTAGCAAATGATGGGGCTTGAATTTTATCTCCATATAAATAATTTAAATGACCTTCATTTTGGAACATAGAAAATTGACTGTAAAACATTTCTTCTCCTAATAATTTTGCTAATAATCTCCCTGTTTCCGTTTTTCCTACTCCTGATGGTCCATATAACATTATTACAATTGGTTTATCTTCTTTATTTAATTTTTGTTGAATTATTAAAGATTGTATTACTTTCTCTAATGCATCTTCTTGTCCCAAAATTACCGAATTACAATCTTTTTTAAAATTCACAATTAGTTTATTATCTATTTTTCCATAATCATGATTATATTCACCAATATCTTTTTCATCAAATTGTTTTTTTAAATCATTAATAATCTCAATTGGTGGATTTTGTATGATTAGTTTGCTAATATTATATTTAGAAATATAATTTACAAAATTACTCGTTACAGCTTCTGTAACTCCTGAATATTCATTACTAGACACAGTTAATAAATCAATTACATTTTCTTCAAAGTTGCTATCTCTTTTCTGTTCTTGCCCCTGAATCTTTACTAATAATGTATTTCTTTCGTTTTCACTCAAATTAACTAGCTTAGTTAAATTATAATTATTCTTGTCTCTTTCATAAAACTTCATTGTAAATTCATTAAATGCCTTTGTAGGTCCTGTATAAATTATTACTTTTTCATTTTCAATCATTTTTTACTCCTGCAATTATTATATCATATATTGCTAATTCATTATTCGAACTTTGTGTGTTAATACTTAAATCTTCTTCCGATAATACCTTCTTTGCTGTATTTATTTCATTTTCTAACTTTAATTCTTCCTTTTTGGTTGTTCCTACTTTAATCCCATAATAGCAAAGATCCATTTTTAATAAATCTCCAAATTTATAGTTATTTCTAAAACAATCCACATTGAATCTTAATACTGCCTTTTCTACATTATTTTTATATGCCAAAAATTCAAAGTATCCTTTTGTTGATAGAATAACCTCATCCACTTTCTCAATATTAATTTCTTTTAGTTCATCAATCTTTTCTGGATCTTTCAATAAAGATAAATAAGGAAAAACACTTTTTAAATATGTTAAAGTATCTTCATCAATACGTAATCTTAAACCAGTCAATTTTTCTATATTAGAGTCTAAATCAGCTAGTTTTATAAATTCAGTCATTATATTAGTAGTTATAGTTGAATTTACTATTTTTTCATTAGATTGATGTCCTGAAGCTCCTGCTTTCACACCTAAAGATAAATTAAGCATTTTTAATAATGATGTTTTTACTGATGCACTTCCTTCAATTCCAACTTCTGCATTGTTTCCACTAATTGCCTTATTTATTTCTTCAACAGTTATATTCCCTTCATTCATTATCGTAACATAGTCAATCGCTGCATTCTCATCATAATAAATTACTTTTAATATTTTGTTGGATTTTGTATCTTTTTTGCTCATTCTTGCCCTCCTCTTACTTTGTCAAATCATATCACATTTTCTGTAAAAAGTCTAGCAATTCACTGATATTATAACTTTCGACATTTTTCTACATTTTATTATATACTTAAAATTTTTAAGTTTATTTTTGAAAACTATTGCATTTTGTTAACTATTATTGTATAATAATTTTGTTAACAAAAAAAAAGATATATACTCCTCCCACCCATAGGCATACTTGAAAGGAGGTGAATTAAGTAATGGCTGGGAGTATAGAAAAAAGAGGAAAAAATAGTTACAGGCTAACAGTAGCTGAAGGATTCGACTTAAACGGAAAACCTATGATACACAGAAAAACAGTTCACGGAACTAAAAAAGATGCAGAAGTTGAACTTGCAAAGTTTGTTACTGAAGTACAAAATGGTTTAGTTATTGATGGTAAATCTTTAAAATTTTCTGAATTTACTGAAATATGGAAAAGAGATTATGGATCAAAAGAACTTGCTCCTACTACATACAAGCGTTATTGTAGAATGTTAGAAACAAGACTTTTACCATACTTCGGACATTTTTATATTAACAAAATTAGACCAACTGACATTATGAAGTTTTATGATTTACTTGAAAAAGATACTCAGTTAGTTAGAAAAAGTGGTAACAATGGCGAAAAAACTAAAAAGCCCTTATCTGGCAAAACAATTTTAGAGCATCACAGATTATTAAGAGCAATGCTTCATAAAGCAGTTTATTGGCAACTTATAGTGGCTAATCCTGCAGAACGTGTTCAAGCACCTAAAGCTAGAAAACCAAAAAGAAAATCTTATGATGATGAGCAAACTAAAATACTTCTTGAAAATTTGGAAAAGCTTTCTATAGAAGAAACTAAATATAAAGTTGCTATCATTCTTACTGTTTTTACTGGTGTTCGTTTAGGCGAGTTAATGGGACTAGAATGGCAAGATGTTGATTTAAAGAATGGAATCATTAGTATTAATCGTTCTAGTCAGTATCTATCTGATATGGGAGTATTTACAAAAACGCCTAAAACAGAAAGTTCCGTTAGAGAGATTGCAATACCCGAATTTATTATTTCTTTACTTGAGGAATATAAATTATGGTATGAAGAGCAAAAATCCATTTATGGCGAATTATGGACTAATTCTGATAGGTTATTTGTACAAGCTGATGGCAAACCTATGCATCCTTCTTCAATTAGCAAATGGTTTGTTAGATATGTAAGCACACTCGGATTACCTGTAATTAATTTTCATGGATTAAGACATACAAATGCAAGTTTACTAGTAGCACAAAATGTTGATATAGCTGTTATTTCTGCAAGACTTGGTCATGCACAAATTAGTACAACATTAGATTTTTATGTGCATCCACTACTTTCTCATAATAGAAAAGCTGGATATGCATTAGAAAACTTGTTATTACCAACAAGGTCTTAATTTAAACTTTTTTCTAATTTTCACAAACGGAAATAAAAGCTGTTACAATTTTCACGATAAAAAAAGTAGAAAACTTTGAGATTACATATCTCTTTCCCAAAAGTTTTTTACTGTCAATTTAAAAATTATTATATTTTTCAATACTTATTTATATTAAATTTGCTCAACTTTTTGTATTAAAAATTTAAAATATAAATATTTATGCATTGTAAGTTTAATATAAAATTTTAATGATTTTTTATTAGATTTTAAGTAGTTTGAGGTACTTATTTTACCCAACTTTTACCCAATTTGACATAACAATGTATAAAAATGGCATTATTGTAAACAAATTGAAGGCAACAAAAAATCACTAAAACCGTTATAGTTCTAGTGATTGAAGTTTGGTTGCGGGGGTAAGACTCGAACTTACGACCTTCGGGTTATGAGCCCGACGAGCTGCCAACTGCTCCACCCCGCGATGTATGAAATTGTGTTACATAATTTTTACTGCTTTCTTAGTATACCTCGAAACAATAAAAAAGTCAACACTTTCCTAAAATATTTTTACATTTCCACCATTTTTTATTCTTCCTCTCCTTCTAATATATGCAATATTTCCAAAAATATTCCTATTTTATAACCTCTTATAAAAAAAGACTAGCCCTAGCTAGCCCTTCTCACCTTTCTACACAACCAGTAGAACTTCCTATTTGCTATATACTCCAAAGATATCCAACTCAATAAGCACTTTTCTTTTGCAATACTATTCCATTCCCTTTCTGATGGAATCCTTTGTAAATCTTTAATCATTTGTAGAGATTCTTCATACATTTCTTTCATATTTATCACCTCTAGCCAATAGTATATCATATTATGTTACTTTTATTTGTCGAAGCTTGTCGTCCAAATTAAATTATTTTACATAAATATAATTTTTAATCTTATTAAACTTACTCTCTCCTATTCCACTCACATTTTTTATCTCTTCAATCGAATTAAATTTCCCATTTTCTTTCCTATAATTCACGATTCTAGTAGCAATACTACTACCAATTCCATCTAATTTCTCTAATTCCTCTTCTTTTGCTGTATTTATATTAATCATCAATTTCTCTTCCTTTTTACTCGATTTCCCCCCTTCATTTAACAAAACCGCTTCCTCTCCACTTCCCTCTAATACATATGCACTCTCTATCTTTTCTTTCTTACTTGGAATATAGACCTTCTGTGCATCTTCTAGCAAATACGCTAAATTAACCTTTTCTAGATCTGCCTCCTCTGTTACTCCACCAGCCATTTCAATCGCATCTATTATTCTAGCTCCTTCCTCTAGCTTGACCACCCCAGGATTCACCACTTGTCCTGAAACATGTACTACCATTTCTGCTAACGCTTCTTCCATCTCATTTTGCACCACATTTCCATTCTCTCTTCTTATCTCATTTTCTCCTTCTAACACAAAATACTCCTCTTTCTCTCCTGTTACCCAAAAATACACCATTCCTAACACCAAAACCACTACCCCTATAGCACCTACAATCCACATTTTTCTTTTTTCTTCTAACATCATTCAACCTCCTTATTTTTCTTATCCTTTCTTCTCCATTCCTCTTGAATTTTTTTTTAAATTACGGTATGATAACTAACATAAATAATATGTATAACGCATAAACTATTCCTATAAAATTAATAGAAACGAGGAAAAAAATGAACAAAAAACGAATTTTATTATTACTATTTACTACCTTATTATCTTTTGTATTCTCTCTCTCTTTCACCACCTCCTTTGCTGAAATTGCAGAGATTACTACCTACTCACCACATTGTATTGTAATGGAAGCATCCACAGGAAAAATTATCTATGAAAAAGGCGCTCATGATATTGTTCCACCAGCTAGTACCACCAAAATAATGACTGCTATTTTAACTTTAGAACACTGCTCCTTATCCGATACTGCAACGGTTAGCCGTGAAGCCATTTTTAGTGTTCCTGTTGGATACTCTCATGCTTATTTATCAGAAGGAGAAGTTCTTACCATTGACCAATTACTACATATTCTTTTAATTCCATCTGCCAATGATGCTGCTAACGTTCTAGCAGAACATATTGCAGGTTCTGTTAGTAGCTTTGCTACCATGATGAATACCAAAGCCTCTGAACTTGGTTGTTTACATACTCATTTTGTAAATCCAAACGGAATTCATGCACAAAACCATACTACTACTGCTTATGATTTAGCCTTGATGGGACGTTATGCCATGCAAAATGAAACCTTCCGTTCTATCGTCTCCACAACACAATATACACTTCCCGCTACTAATAAATATCCAGAGGCAAATCGATTTTTCAAAAACACGAATGAACTAATTAGACCAGATGACCGTGATAGGGTCGATAACTATTATTATCCTTATACTACGGGAATTAAAACTGGTTACACCAATCCTGCTAAAGATTGTATTGTAGCAAGTGCGAAAAAAGATGATATAGAATATATTGTTGTTATTTTAGGAGCAGATAGAACAGAAAATGGGCTAAGCGGTCGTTATCTTG
This sequence comes from uncultured Clostridia bacterium, assembly GCA_949155365.1. Lineage (GTDB taxonomy): Bacteria > Bacillota > Clostridia > TANB77 > CAG-508 > UMGS1663. The sequence goes on along the minus strand of CASCUT010000007.1, from coordinate 59,051 downwards.
ATTGTAAAAATCTATTTGACTATGCTTTTTCAAATTATAAACTACATGATATACAAGAAGAAAACTCTATTTTAAAACAAGTAACGGTTTCAAATACTAGTATTTTCTCTAAAAAATTAGATGTTATCGTCCAAGACAATATCACTTTAGTATTAAAGAAAGATACGGATATAAATACCATTACTCCTACTGTCTCTATCTCTTCTAATCTAGTTGCACCAATTGCCAAAAATACGGTTATTGGAACAATTACCTATGATATTGATGGTAATACATACTCTTCTAATTTGTTAGCTGGTTCTGATATGAAAGAAGCAAATACTTCTACTACGATACTTACTGTTGCTTCCATGTTACTCGTTCTTTTCTTTTTATCACGCCTATTGTCCTCAAATTCTAAAAAGAAAAAGACGAGAAAAAAGCGTTAAAATAAGATAAAAAACAAAATAGGACTTAGAAATTTATTTTCTAAGCCCTATTTTTATATTGTAGGATTTTTCGACCGAAGGGAAGAAAAGCTCCATACAAGATAATTCTGTAAATTTTCAGAAATTATTTGTGCAAAGCAAAATACAATTTCTGAAATTCGTTTTTTATTTATAATCATTGCCTATAATAACTGTAAAATCTACTTTTGTGTTATTGGAACCACTTGTTATCGTTCCTACTTCTAAAATGGATTTTAAATCTTTTGCAATGCTGTTAGATTGACTAGTTCTATTAATAATGGTGGTTTTTGCTGTTGTCGTTGTTGTTCCACTTTTAGAAATAACATATCCTTCTTCTTTTAGTTTTTCTTTTACTTCTGTTAAAATCTCATCATTTCCTGTTCCATTTAATAATTCTATTGTAATTTCTTTTTCTGTTTGTTCTTCGCTTGTTATGGTATTACTTGTAATGGTATTGGTATCTTCCTCTTCTACTAATACTTTATCTGTAAATAAATCTTGTACCACTTGTTTTGTTTTTGTTTTGTCCGCTGTATATATCCAAATTCCATTACATTTTTCATTTTCCCCTGGTAATACATCAGAAACAATATTCGAAGTATTAAATTTGAATATATATGGAATATAGTATTTTAATGATTCCATATCTAAGTTTGTCTTTATATTATTAAATGCAATATCTAATAGATTTAATACTTTTGGCACATTCTCTATTTTTAATAATTGTTTTGCTGTTTCCTGAAGAAATTCTCTTTGGGTTCTCATTCTTCCAATATCATTATCTCCATACTCTTCTGGATAGCTTGTCATATCTTGGTTATGACGGAAACGAAGTAGTTGTTCCGCTTTTGCACCATCAATTAGTTGCTCTCCTGCTTTTAAATGGATATGTAAATCTTGATTTAAATCATCATAATCCATATCGATTGGTACATTAAACCTTACTCCCCCAATGGCATCTACTATTTCAATAATCGCATCTGTGTCAATTAAAATATAGTTTTCAAGGTCTAATCCTGTTAAATTACTAACACACTCTACTGTCTCATCGATGTTTGTCCCATTGCGATATACTGCATTCATTTTATAACTTGCTAAGTAATTTGGTGTTGCTGTGTTTTTGTCTCTTTTTCCTACATAAGTATCTCTTGGAATAGACAATAAAGATGCTTGTTGTGTTTGTGGATTATAAGAAGCAACCATAATACTATCTGTTAGTTTATAACCGTCTCCAATTCCACTTTCTCCTAAGACTAATATATTAATTCTTCCTATCGATTTTAATTTTTCTGGGTCAATTCCTAATGCTGTTGCAGATAATGGGTCATACACTTTTCCTTCCATTTTACTTGTGTGTCTATAATATTGGTAAGCAAAATAGCAACCATAACTTATTAACGCAACTAATAGTATTAATAATATCAATCTTAAAACAACTTTTATTTTACTTTTTTTCTTATTTCTTTTATTTTCTTTTGCATTTGTTTCTTTTTTCAATTTTTTTCACTCCTATTTTTAACCTAGTAAAAGTATAGCAAATTACATGAAAAATAGCAATATTTTTTTTCTTTTTTCCTTAGATTAAAGATAATCTTAAGAAAAAAGATTGCACTTTTATTTCGTGCAATCTTTTTTGTTAGAATAGGATATTTAGTAAAATATTATGGTCATATAATAAACTTCCGATGAAAGATTTATGAATAGCAATTACAATTCCCGTTTGTTCTATCATTGGACTAATTAGTGAAATTAAAGCAAATAAAACAAAGATAATAACAAGTGCTTTTAATAGTCCATACAAAATTCCTCCTGCTTTATCAAATTGTTTAATGATAGGTAAATCTGTTATAATACTTGATAATGCACTTACAAAGATTAAGGCAATTCGAACTAGAATAAATAGTAAAATGGCCACCCCTACATTGACTGTCATAATCGAAATATTTTCTGCTGCTACTTCTACTACATTTGTTTTTGCTTCTACTACTGCTTTTTCAATCGATTCGTTGATATAATTTACCATACTGTCTGGAAGATTGGTATCTTCTTTTACTTTTCCATTTTCTTGTACATCTTCTTTTACAATATTCATTACCGCTTCTTTTATGGTATCGTCAATCTGTGTATTTTTTATTACAAAATTACTAACTGGTTTAAATAAAATAAATGCTACTACTAACGCTATTACAAAAGATAATATTTTTATCACACATTTGGTTAGACCTTTTTTGTATCCAAAAAAGATAGATAGTCCTAAAATTCCTACAATGATTAAATCAATGATAATTGACATTTTTTCTCCTCCTTATAATTCTACAATTTCTATTTTATCTCGATACACAATTCCTGCAAAGCTACTGTTCATTACTATTTTTCTAACTTCTTGACTAGAATTGTATTTCTTTTTAAGCCATCCATTGGTTCCAATGAAATGTACTTCTGAACCCAGATTTATGGCTAAATGATTGTCATATCCATAAACTTCTTTTACTACACTATCAATTGTGTAAATATTGGTTTTTCCATTTGCTACATTAGTTAGTTCAATGGTACTTTCTGTCCTTAACAACACATTTTTTTCTGTAATGTGAAAAATAAAATTGGCAAGTTCAATATCGGCAAATACTATTTTTTTATTTTCTTGATTAAAGTTTACTAATTCTTCACTTTTTTCGTTTTGGATACAATAAATACTATTGTCATACATACAGATTAGTCGGTTTCCTTCTTGATATTTTAAATTTAAGATAGCACTATTACTTGGTGATGTTACTGTTGAAATAATAGTTTCTTTTGGAATATCAATTGTTTTTATCATAGATTGCACTAAGGTTCCATCTGTACTGATTTGGGCAAAACTTAAATATTTGTTATCATAAGAAATATCACTATCTACTGCCATAGAACTTCTTAGATAGGTTTTAAACATTTCATTGCCTGTGGCATCAAAAGTTTGGATAATCGATTTGTAAGTAGTTCCTGTTAAAATAACAGATACATACCCGTTTTTATTAACACTAACTCGACTAATATTTCCCTCTAATTCTTTTTCCCAAACAATGCTATTACCAGAAATTAAATATATTTTTTGCTTTTCTTTTTCTGCTATTAATAAGAAACGATTGTTGGTATCGATTAATGGGTTACTTATTTCTACTGTTAACTCATATTCTTTTTTTCCAGAAGCATTATAACCTGTTAAGGTATTTTGTTCTAATGTACTAATATATTTGTCATAGGCATAAATATTACTGCTAGTGGATTCTTCTAATGAAATGGATGTTACATTGTTTTCATTTAAATGTTTCATTAATACATATTTATCAACAAATTCATGAAATGGTTTATTTGCTATATAGATACATACTAAGATAAAAAAAGCAATGATTACCATACAAACAATCGTTGTTATTGCTATCTTTTTTCGATTTAATTCCTTTTTCTTTTCTTCTTGGTCATCAATTCCAATTATTTTCATCTTCTACTCCTATTTTTTCTCTTCTCTTTTTTTATATCAGTTTTTCTTCTTTTTTTCAAGAGTATTTTGGTATAATTAAGAAGATTGTTTTGTAAGTAGATTTTCTAATAAAGTTTGTTATCCGATGCGCTTCTTTTTATCCTGGTTGTGATGGCAAATACATAGTATTTGTACCAATCCTAATCCTCCAAATAGTGGATATAATATTTGTACTAAGCTTGAAAATCCAATATTGGAAATCATAATTCCAAATAGACAAATTAGTTGTAAATTTCGTTTATATTGTTTTTTATCTTTACTAACATTTTCCAAAAAACTATATCCTGCTGAAATAGCAGATGTAAAGATTGAAATAACAATTACAAATCCATATAAATATTGATATCCTTTTCCGAACTGAAGTGTTACTTCTAATAAAGGTAATTCTAATTCCTGAATATAAAATTGTCCTTTTAATAGCAATCCATAAATACAAAAAGATAATAACATCATAATGATACTACTTTGGATAGCAATTGCTTTGCTTTGTTTTTCTGTTTGAATGTATGGTTTCATTGTAATTAAAACAGGAATTAAGATAATACTATTATAACTGGCATATAACAAACTGCTAAGAAAGAAACCAGCTTGTTTTGTTTCGATTTCTATCATGGCTTTGCTTTCTATTAAGTATGGGATATTTTTAACTCCCAAATAGAGAATAAGACACAATAACAATGGCACTAAATAATGATTTATTTTGGTCATTCCTTGTAAACTTTTTTGAAAGATGAGATAACAAAAAAGGACAAACAAAGTGCTTGAAAGATAATTGGGTAGTTGATACACTTGTTTCATATAGGCACTAAATCCTGCTATCATAATAAAAAAGGAAATAACCAAAAAAGCATTTACAATTCCATGAAGACATCGATTAAGATGTTTATGTTTTGCGTTTATGGTTGTTAGTAACTCTGCATATTGATTTATTTGCTCTTTTCTTTCTATTTTTAGTACTAAATAAATGATAATTCCTGTTATTAGACTCGAAAGGATAATCCCAAGTTGTCCTAAATAGCCATATTGCATAAAAAACAGAAAAATTTCTCTTCCTGAGGCAAAACCAGCCCCAATTAATGTTCCTATAATAACCATTACCACTTTATTACTATTTTTCACTTTGTGTCTCCTTTTATCTGATTTTTAACTTCTTTTTTAATTTTTCATAAAAAACGAATTTAAGAAATGCTATTTCACTTTGCTCAAACAATTTCTAAAACTCACATAATTATCTTGTACGGTGCTTTTTTCTCTTCGGTCGAAAATTCCTACAATATAAAAAAACTCTCATTACAATGTATGAGAGTTTTGGTTATTTATTCTATTTTTTTCTTCTACGGATTTGCCATACTACGATTCCTATAAAAATGATAAGTACTGGTACTAAGAAAATAATTGCCATAATAATATTGTGCTGACTTTGTGTTACAGTATAAGTAACATTATCTGCATCTTTTCTAATGGTAATCGTATCTGTTCTTTTGGTTAGATAGGATACGGAATTAATTACTGCATCTTCATTATTGCAAAGTTTACTAGCAAACATCGCATATGTGTTATTCATATTAATTTGTTGATTTGTTGCAAACATCGCATTAGAATATACGATCATTTCTGCTTTCTTATTTTCTTCTAATGTTCTTGTTACTAAAGCTCCTATGATACTGTTTGGACTGTCTGTATCTTGATTTGTCTTAATTGTACTTGAAATAGTTAAATTTGTTCTTAAGAATGCATTATCACTGGTTGTTGCAATTGGTTGATAACTTACTCCTAAGTTGTTTCTTGTTTCCTCATCTTTGAAATCAATTTTTCCACTTGCTATAACACAAATATTCATATTCATTTTTGTATTGGCACCTAATACATTACTATCTATTTGCGAAATTACAAATTCTGGTGACCCGTAAATCATTTTATTTGGGTCTTGCTCCATTAAAATTCCACTTGAAATCGAAAATCCATATAAGTCTAGTAAAGCATTAAAATTAGGAGTTTCACTTCCTAGCACACTGGTATCTGCTAGTAATAAAATTTTTCCGCCTCGATTACTATAGGAAATTAATTGGTCTTTTTCCATTTCGGTAATATCTTCTTTTAATGTAGTAATTACTAAACAATCACAATTTTCTGGAATACTTCCTGCTGTTAAAATATTCAAATTTTCTACTTCGTTTGCTTCTGCTTTAATACTTTGTTTGATTAGTTGGAAATAATAATCATCATAATAATTATGTCCTTCTAAAAAATAAATTCTTGGCTTATCTTCTATGGTTACTTCTATGATTGCATTCGTAATGGCTTCTTCTGTCACATCGATTTGCTCATAAGTGGTATAGTCATAAGTATATAAATCGTATAGTGAAAGTGCTCTTTCTTTTTCTCCTGATTTTATGATAATTAAGCTATCTGTTGATTGCAATTCATAGGCACTCATAAGGTCTGGTCTTGTTGTTAAATCATCAATTTGTTCTTTTGTGATATGAGGGTTTAGTTGTGTATATTTATTGGCAAAATCCAACAAATATACGGAATCTTTTAGGTTAATTAATTGTATTTGAACCTCTTTTTCCAAATGTTCTAATTTTGTTTTTGTACTTTCGGATATGGAATAAATTTTATCGGTTGTTAAGTCTAAGTCTTCTATATTTAATTTTTCTACTCCATAGTTCATTCCAAAATAAATAGCAAAAATAATAGCAATTAGTAATATGGTCAAGAAAGTATCTTTTAACCATTTTTTCTTTATTATTTCAATTATTTTTTTCACTTTTCATACTCCTTTTCCTTTTTTATGATTCCTTAGATTGGGATATCTTTTATTTTACTGATTTTCTTCTTTGCATTACAAGTATAGTTAATGCAATAAACACAACAGAAAAAGATACTAGCCCTGTTACTTCTGTTAATGATACTACGCCAGATGGGAATTTCTCATAAAAGTTCATAATCGATATACTAGAAAATATCGAATTTATATTTTCTAAGAAAATCGACATTAATAAAAAGGCAATTGTAATAATAGCAGAAATTACTTGGTTCTCTGTAATACTAGAAGCTAACATTCCGAACAGAGATGGCTGCTATTGCTACTAAAATAAATCCAAACATAGAGGTAAGAACGGGAATGATACTTACTTTTGCAAAAAAGGAAACAATAACAAAATAACCAAAAGAGATTAGTAAGGTAATGATAATAACCCCTAATGCTGCTATTAATTTTCCTAGGACTACTTTGGTAATACTAATTGGTGCTGTTAAAATTAATTGTTCTGTTCCATTCTTTCTTTCCTCTGCAAACATGCGCATCGTTAAGATTGGTCCTGCTATAATAAGTCCATATAATGCGGTATAATAATACAATCCACTTAAATCAATGGAACCTGTTTGTACAATTGTTAAATAAAAGAAAATACTACATACTGATAGTAAAATTCCTACTACGACATAACCAATTGGTGATAAGAAATACGATTTAAATTCTTTTTTGATAATGGCCCACATTATTGTTTTCCTCCTTTTGATTGTTTTTTCTGTTTTGTTTTTTCTTTGGATGATTTATTTTCTGGATTACTTGTTTTATCTACTAATTTAATGAATGCATCTTCTAAGCTTGTTTCTGCTTTTTTTAGTTCAAAGATGGTAATTCCTTCTTTTGGTAGTTTTTCAAATAATACTTTTCTAATATCTTTTTCTGCATCAGATACAATTTTATATTGTTTCGTTCCGTCTTCATTATCTTTTACCATCTCTAATTCTTTTATATCTGGTATTTTATCTTTGATAGATGGCATATTTTCTTCTTTGTCTTCTACTGTTACATATAAAATATTTTGCTCTTTTGTCTTTTCTTCTAGATTTTTTGGTGTGTCGATTGCTACAATTTTCCCTTTGTTTAAAATAATTACTCTTTCACAAATCTGACTTATTTCAGACAAAATATGAGAACTTAAAATGACGGTATGTTTTTTTCCTAAGTTTTTAATTAAATTTCTAATTTCTATAATTTGTTTTGGATCTAGTCCTACTGTTGGTTCGTCTAAAATGAGAACATCTGGATTTCCAACTAATGCTCCTGCCATACTAACTCTTTGTTTATATCCTCTTGATAGATTACGAATTAATTTATTTTCTACTTCTTTTAATCCTGTTTCTTTGATTACCTTTTCTATTTCTTCTTTTCTTTTTGCTCGTTCTACTAATTTTATTTCTGCCATATAAGAAACAAATTCTTTTACGGTTAAGTCCATATATAAAGGAATATTTTCTGGCATATAACCAATTTGTTTTTTCGCTTTTTTCGCTTTTTTACTAATATCGTAGCCATTTACTTCAATGCTTCCTTTTGTTGGCTCAATAAATCCTGTTATCATATTCATGGTAGTACTTTTTCCTGCTCCGTTTGGTCCTAAGAAACCTACCACTTCGCCATCTTTTACGGTAAAACTAATGTTATCTACCGCTGTTACATTTCCATACTTTTTTGTCACATTTTTGACTTGTATCAATTTGATTCCTCCTTTTTATGCTGAAAAATAATATTCGACATTATTCTTCAAAGCATGATTTCCGTAGACTTTTTCGTTTTTCACTCCATCATATTACCATTACTTTTTCCATTATGCAAGTATTTCACAGAGAATTCACAAATCAAGTTAGTTGTTCGACGAAAAGGAGTTACTGCCAACTTATGCAGTAGAAGAATGAAGTGCAATCCTTAGAAAACAATCTCATTTTTGTATTCATATCTTTTCCTTTTTCTCATATATATGTGACAAGGAGTGTTGAATTTATATGGAGTTATTGTATCCTTTTTTGATTGCTTTTTTATTCGTTTTTATTTCAGAACTTGGTGATAAGACACAATTACTTGTTCTATCCTTTTCTAGTAAGATAAAACCTTTTTTTATTTTATTCGGTGTTACCATTGGTTCTTTTTTTAGTCATGGTATTGCCATTTTATTTGGTAGTTCTATTGGACTTTTGCAAAATGAATGGTTACACCAATTATTAGAAATTGTTACTTATTCGACTTTTCTATTATTTGGTATTTTTTCTTTCCTTCCTAAGAAAGAAGAAAAAGGAAATTCAAAAAAAGAAAGTTTTTTAACAAAACTTTCTTCTTTGGGTATTGGATATGTATTTATGATTGCTTTTTCTATTATGGTAGGAGAACTTGGTGATAAAACCTTTCTAGCTTCTTTAGGCCTTGGTATCAGTTATCCTAGTTATAAAATTTCTTTAATTTTAGGTGCTATTTTAGGAATGGTTGTTTCCGATTCGATTGCCATTATTTTTGGTAAATTATTAAATCAATACATTTCAGAAAGTCTTATGCAAAAACTTTCTGGAGTTTTGTTTTTGATTTTTGGAAGCATTGGTTTTATTACGATGTTATAAAATATCTTTCTTATACTTAATAAATTTTTAATACAATCCCTAAATATGATCTACGAGGTGCAATAAAGTAAGAAGATTAAAGTAAAATGTAGTGAAAAGAGAGTAAGGAAATGAAAAATAATTATGGAATAACTATGGTATCCTTGGTTGTAACAATTATCATTTTAATTATCTTAGCAGGAGTTAGTATCAATTTGACGTTAGGAGACAATGGACTAATCACAATTGCAAAAAAAGCAAAAGAAAATATGGAATTAGCACAAATAGAAGAGCAAAGTAGATTAAATGAGTTATATATACAAATAGGAAAAGACGATGAAATATTAGGAAATACGAATATTGATTTTCTAGAAAAATTAACTGAATTCAAGAAAAAAATGGAGAATATATAGAGGAAGCAGGAGGAATAAAGCCAGAATATACAGCCAGTATAGAGACCTTTGGAGAAAGTATATTAGGAATTGTAAAAGAAGTAACAAAAGATGCAACCGCAACACCAGATAAAATATTAAAAGATTATACAGCATATGTAAATGAAAAATATATTGTAGGAACGATGACGAATAATGGAGCAGTAAATAAGACGTTAAATGCAGGACAAAGCTATACGATATTACCTGGTTATCACAATGGCTCAGGGAAAGTAACAGCAACAAGTTTAGCAAGTCAGACGCCAGGAACAGCAACTGCGGAAAGTATTGAAAAGGGAAAAACGGCTTGGGTAAATGGAATCAAAATAACTGGTACGAAAGACGAACTAAATTCTATTAAACAATTCTTATATAATGGACCTAAAAACATGTTATCTTACAAATGGATTTCAGAAGCCACTTCTGGAGAGTTAAGTAATGAAAAAATTTATAATACCAGAACCGTTCGATATTCTGGTAAAACTTCCAAAATTCCAATTGTCCAAAATAACTCTATACTAACCAATATTTCAGTACCAGTTACTCGTATTGAATCGAATAGTTTTGGACATTCTCATGTAAGAGTATATCTTATGGATGCAAATGATAAGCAGATTGGTGAAATTTTTAATTCTAATCCTTCTAAATTTTCAATGTCTGAGTTTGATAGTATTGCAACAGACTCTATTTATTTAAAATTCGAAGCAGAATTATGGGTAAGAACTACAAATGCTAATGCTTTGAAAAGTACTGTCAGTTTTTCTATATCGGATATTGAATGTATGTATCGCACAAAATAATATTACCATTAACTTGATAATGTACCCAAAAACCAATTGGCTTTTGGGTACATTATCAAGTTAATGGTAATTTTTGATATTTTAATTAAATTTTATATTTTATCTTTAAATAGATGGCTTTTCACTTAATTTATTTATTTTACTTAGGTTGCACTTTTAATTTGATATCCTTCTGTTGTTTTCTCTAATGTTACATCTGATTTTAAACAAACCACTGGTCGAAATCCATCTTTATTGTAAGTATACACTCTTCCTACTAATATAAGTCCGTTCCCCTGCTACAAATAATCGTTGTGCATTGTCTGTTGCATTAGGAGATGCTATCCATGTACCTTGTTGGCTTACTGGCTCAGAATATATTCCATTATACTCTCCTTTTGAATATTCTCCTTCATTAATTTCGTTTACTCTATATCCCATTGTATTATAGACATAGCAGTTTTTATATCTATTCGGATGTGTATCACGATATGATTCACACCACATTTCAATCGTTGTGCCTCCAATAGCATATTCAGCAAAGTCACCTGCATAATAGTTACTCCATATATTAGTATCTAACATATAAGCAGTTGCTTTTACACTCGGATTATTAGCCTCTGGAAAATCTGTTAGGTATTGATTTAACCATTGTTTTGCCTTACTATTTTTTATTATCCAATCGCTTCCTGTAGCATATGTTTCGTCATTTACTATATTATTAAAAGACAAATTATTCTCTGAATTTTGTGTTATTTCTGTACCATTTGGAGAATTTGGCACATTACTTGCTTCTAAATAGTTATCTGCTATTAAGTAAATATTCATTTCATCCGCATAAAAGATTCTCCATGCCTCTACGCCTTCGGACGGACAAGTATAATTTGTTACTAATTCCCCATAATAGCTCATTGGATTTTGGGCAATATCTTCTGCATTTAACTCTATTTTTTTATAGAATTTCTTTAATGCTACTTTTTGTACTTTTCTGCATTCTTCTTCTATTTTTCCTGTTACAATAAATATTGCCTCTGTTTCTTTTCCATCTGTCGTATACTCTACTTTGCCATTATTTAAGGTTCCTTTGTTTACTCCTACTATGGTTCCTTCTTCAAAACTTACATCAAATGTTATTTTTAGAGGTGTTCCAGGTTCTACTTCATTTTCTTTTGCTTCTATTTCTGTTCCCTCTACTTCATTTACTACCGTGATTTTTATATTACTTATCATTGGTCTTGGACCCAATTTACTAACATCTATAATTTCTAAGGTATTTTCGTCAATTGTTACAATATAATCATCTACAACTACACTTTGTGTTCCATCTTGATTTTCTTCTGTACTCTCTATTTTACCTGCAGTTGCTTGTTGTTCTAAATATGTATGTAAATTTTGGTTAGTTTCATTCTCTTCTGTTATATATTCTCCCAAAATTAACGTTACTTTTTCTCTTACAGCCTCCTCTCCATATGTCTTTTTAGCCCATTTTGCTTTGGTTATAATTCCATTGTCTCCTAGTACTAAATTAATACTCACACCTGCTAGTATAATTAATACTATGATAGTAATTACAAGTGCTATTAGTGTAATTCCATTTTCTTTTTTCATTTTTTCTTTTGTCTCCTTTTTTATTTTATTATATCTTCCTTAAGTTTTAGGGTGCAATAAAATAAGATAATTATTGTATCAAACATTTTACATAATAGGCAATTTACTATCAAAATACAATACATTATACCTCTTTTAATTGAAAAACTTTCACTCCTCTTTTCTATGTGGTTTTCTTAATTTCATTTTAAAACATATCGTTTTAAAAGTCAACAAAATCTCCTTGTATAAATTATACTTTATTTGGAAATTAATGAAAGGAGTCCTTATGAAAACTAGAATTAAAGATTTGAGAGAAGACCATGATTTAACCCAGACTGATGTTAGTAAACTGTTAAATATTTCTCAGGTTGCTTATTCTTATTATGAACTAAATCGACGAAACATTCCAATTGAAGTTTTAATAAAGTTAGCAGATTTCTATCATACTAGTATTGATTACTTATTATATCGTACCGAAATAAAACAACCTTATCGTTCGAAAAAAATATCTTAGACAATAAAAAATTCCCCACTACATTTTTAAATATAATATCTCGTATTACAAAGTAATTATCTAATTTTGTTTACTAACACCTCTTTTTCCTATTCACATTTCTATCTTCCCTGCATATAGTATTTTAGGTGGTTCTATGTGTGATATTACAAAATTAAGTCCTTGTGAATTAATTGCCCTTGCTAGTAGCCTTGCTATTTCAATTGGCAATCAAGTCTCTCCTGAAGAAGCGGGTGTGCTTAATAATTTTTTCTCTGCTCTTGGTGATAATTTAGGAATTTTTTCGTCTGATTAAAAATACAAAAAATACCAAAAGAATGTTGTCTTTTGGTATTTTGTATTTTATCGTTTATAGTTCTCTTCGTCCTTCTAATGCTTTACTTAATGTTACTTCATCTGTGTATTCCAAGTCTCCCCCTACTGGAATTCCATGAGCTATTCTGGTTGCTTTTATGCCTAATGGTTTTACTAGTTTTGAAATATACATCGCCGTTGCCTCTCCTTCTACTCTTGGATTGGTTGCTAGTATAATCTCTTTTACTTCTCCTTCCATTAAACGAGCAAGTAGTTCTTTTATTTTTATATCATCTGGTCCTACGCCATTCATAGGAGAAATAGAACCATGTAGTACATGATACAAACCTTTAAATTCATGTGTTCTTTCCATTGCTACTACGTCTTTTACATCTTCTACAACACAAAGAATGCTATTATCTCTTTTCGGATTGTCACAAATATTGCATGGGTCTGTATCAGAAATGTTATAACATTTTGAACAATATTTTAAATTTTTCTTTGCATTTACAATCGCTGATACAAATTCTTGTACTTCTTCTTCTGATCTATCTAGCATGTAAAAAGCGAGTCTTGCTGCTGTTTTGTTTCCGAATACTTGGTAATTTTTCAAAGGCTTCAATTAGTTTTTCTATCGATGGTGAATAGTATGACATTGCTTTCTCCTTACATTAACCCTGGTATGTTATATTTTCCAAGACTTGCAGATTGTGCACTGTCTACTTTTCTTAATGCTTCATTGATACAAGTTAGGATTAAATCTTCTAACATTTCTACATCTTCTGGGTCAACCACTTCTTTTTTTATTTTAATTTCTTTTACTTCTTTCATTCCTGATACTTTTACAGAAATTGCTCCTCCTCCACAGCTTGCTTCAAATTCTTTTTGTCCTAATTCTTCTTGGCTCTTTTCCATATCAGCTTGCATCTTTTTTGCTTCTTTCATTAATTGATTTAGATTCATTCCTCCAAATCCTCCCATTCCTCCTGGGAATCCTCCTCTTTTTGCCATTTTTTCTGTCTCCTTTCTATTCTTCTATAATATGAAACGGTAAGCTCAAATCTTGTGCTAATGTTTCAATTGGATTTGCTTCTTCTTGTTTTGTTTCTTCTTGTTGATTTTCTTCTATATATTTTATTCGCATTGGTTTTCCAAATTCCATGGAAATTCGTTTTTCTAATTCTGCTACATTTTCATTTTTTTCTAAGATTGTTTTCCCAAAAGGAGTTAACCCTTTTGGAAAAGAAATTCCTACTGTCATATCATTTAATTCTGTTAGATTTGTATTCATTAAGTTGGTATATAGCATGATTTTGCCTTCTTGTTTTAAATTTGCTACAATGTTTGGCCAAGCTTTTACACCATTTCCACTTCCTGCTTTTGGTGTTTGCATTGGTTTTGCTTCTGCTCCATTCTTACGATTGGATACCATGTTTGATGTTTGAACTGGTTTGTTTTCCACATTTTGTGCTTGTTTGTGGATAACTCCTGTTGAAATTTGCCTTATTTGACTTTCTAGATTAGCAATTCTGTTTTTTAATGCTACGATTTCTTCTTGATTTCCACTTGCATTAGAAACGCTTACTTCTCCTTGACATAATTTTAAAATTCCTACTTGGAATACAATTGTTTTTTGAGTAGACCATTTCATTTCATTCTCAAGATTGGATAGTTCATAGATAATCGATAATAATCTAGCTTTTTCTGCACCGTTTGCTAGTTCTTCTATTTGTTTTATTTCTTCTTGGTTATAGATAGAAGGATATTGGCTCGTCTTATATACTAAGATATCTCTTACATATTTTATCATTTCCCATAATATATTGCTTACCTCTTTTCCTTCTTTTAATACTTCATCAATTGCTTGCAAAGCATTTTCTGGTTGATAGGCTATGATTGCTTTTGTAATGTTATGAATATAAGTAAATTTTGGTATTCCTACTAATTCTTTTACTTTTTCTTCATCAATTTTAGAAACACCATCTTGGATACATCTTTCTAAGATACTTAAGGCATCTCTCATTGCCCCTTCTGCTAAATTAGAAATTAAGTTTAATGCTTCTTTGGTGATTTCTATTTCGCTTTCTTTACATACGATTTCTAGTCTTTTGGCAATATCGGCCTCTCCTATTTTTTTAAAATCAAAGCGTTGACATCTAGAAAGAATGGTTGCTGGTAATTTTTGTGGCTCTGTGGTAGCCAATATAAATTTAACATGTTCTGGTGGTTCTTCTAGCGTTTTTAACAAGGCATTAAAAGCTCCTGTTGAAAGCATATGAACCTCATCGATGATATACACTCTATATTTTGCTTTGGTTGGTAAAAAATTGACTTCATCACGAATTTGTCTGATATCTTCTACACTATTATTGGAAGCCGCGTCCATTTCTACAATATCTGTTAAACTTCCATTTAAGGCAGATTTGCATATTTCGCATTCGTTGCAAGGTTCTCCTTCTTTTGGATTTATGCAATTAATGGCTCTAGCTAGTACTTTTGCTGCTGATGTTTTTCCAGTTCCTCTTCCTCCATTAAACAAATATGCATGCCCTACTCTTCCTGCCATGATTTGATTTCGAATGGTTTTAGTAATATGTTCTTGTCCTACCATTTCCCCAAAAGTAACTGGTCTAAATTTTCGATATAATGCGGTATATGCCATTTTTTCACCTCCGTAGAACTATTTTCTTTCTTTTGAAAAAGGTATAAGAGTTTGATTTTATTTCTCTATGGAAGATACTTCACACATAAGGGACTACTTATTGCTGCTTCCTTCCGGACCTGACAAAGTTCATAGGCTTATATTGAATTATCCTCCATACAGAAATAAATCTCTTTCTTATACCTTCCGTATTATATACTTATTTCACTTGCTTGGCAAGTATTTTTTTTATTTTTACTGTGACTTCTTTTATCTCTTTTGTAGAATTGTCTACCTAAAAAGAATTACTAGCTCTTAGTCGTTCTGTTTTTTCTTTATTTTGTATCTCTTTTAAATACAAATTCGTTTGCTATCTCTTCACTACAAGTGCCTTCTTCTAATAAATTCTCTCCACAAGGTAATGTTAAAGAAATGTTAGAAACATAACTTTTATGTTTTAACTGTATGATAAAATCAAAATTTACTTCAAACTGTAACTCTTGTATTTGGGCTCCTGTTTTCTTTATTAAACTTCCATCGTGTTTTATTTCTTCCTCTTCGTTTGATATATAATTTCCAATTCCTGTGTTTGAAAAACGAAGGACTGCTGTTCCTCCTTGGTTTCCTATCTCTAGTGTTTTGCTATTGCTTTTATTTGCTCCTCTATAGGTGATTTTTTGCTCTGGTAAAATGGTTTCTTCACTATACGTAAACAGTCTTCCTTCTGAACTATTTGGCATATAGGTTTTTATTTCTCCTAGACTAGGTTGT
The DNA here is from genome assembly GCA_949155365.1 of uncultured Clostridia bacterium. Lineage (GTDB taxonomy): Bacteria > Bacillota > Clostridia > TANB77 > CAG-508 > UMGS1663. Next base: position 42,686 of record CASCUT010000007.1, on the reverse strand, counting down.
TTTGTAATTTTTATATTTTCTATTGAAATGCTTTCTAATAGTTCTTCTTTATTATTTTTTCCCTTTTCAATTGAAAAATAGATATCATTATTTTGAAATACCGATAAATTCCATTTTTCTTGTGCCCCTTCTTGATGCACGCCTTCTGCGGTACTAACAATCATAATTTTAGAAAGGGTGTATGGCATATTCGTTTCCCCTTCTACCTGGTATTTCATACTGATAATTCCCGTTAGGATAATGGCAAGTACAATTACCGCTATGGCAATACATGCTTTTATTTTTTCTTTTTTTCTTGTTTCTCCCATTTTGGCTTTTTCGTACCTCCCTTTTTCTTTTGTTGTTATGGCGGAGACGGTGGGATTCGAACCCACGGGCCGTTTTTACACGGCTAACTGTTTTCGAGACAGCCTCGTTATGACCACTTCGATACGTCTCCTTATTTATTTATATTCTAACTTTGTCCTTTTATTCCTAATGTTATTTTTTCTTTTTTCTTAATTCTTTAAAAAAGTCTTGTAATATCGTTTCGCATTCTTCTTTTAAAATTCCTGTTTCGTATTCTACTTTATGATTAAAAGTATAATCTTCTAGCAAGTTGTATACACTTCCACAGGCTCCTGTTTTATAGTCCATGGTTCCTATATATACTTTTTTCATTCTAGATTGAATTAATGCTCCTGCACACATGGAACAAGGTTCTAGTGTAACATACATTTCACAATTTTCCAATCGCCATGCATTTAATTTTTTACTTGCTTTTTGGATGGCTAATAGTTCTGCATGGCATGTTGTGTCATGTTTACCTTCTTTTAAATTGTGTGCTCTTGCTATTATTTTTCCCTCTTTTACAATAACAGCTCCTACTGGAACTTCTTCTTTTTCATAGGCCTTTTTCGCTTCTTTTAGTGCCTCTTTCATCCATGCTTCTTTCATTTTTCCTCTACCCATCTGTATTTTTTTATTGATTGTAAAATTTTAAAACATACTATCTTAATCATATTAACATTTTCTTGAATTATTTTCAAGTAATTCTACTTTAAATTTATTGTTTTCTATCTATTTTACTCCTAAAATCCCCAGAGAACATATGTCATCTGGGGATTTCTATTATAAACGATTGAATGCTTGAATTGAAATTTCATCTTCTTGAAATATTTCCTGTGGATATTTTTCCTCTACGTATTCCATTATATTTTGTTTTAAATCCTGCATTATTTTTTCAAACATATCACAACTTTTTATTGGCTCACATTCGATTGCTCCTTCTAAGCCCACTGGCATCTCCCGTATCTTTGCTCTAAAAAAATATACCATATTTTTTCTCCTTTCTACTCGACTTTTTAGTAACATCGCAAGTATAACATAATACCTTTTCATAGTCAATATAACTTCCCTATTCTTTTCGTTTTTCCCATTTCATGTTAAAACAAAAAGAATTGGCATTCACCAGTTCTTTCCTTGTAAATGTTTATTTATGTTATTATAAGACAACGCAATAATCCATGATAACATTTTGTGCTATGTTATATTATGCAGGAATCGGTATTAAAGAAGCTCAAAATTTAATGGGACATTCTTCTGCAGATATGGTCTATGATATTTATACCCACTTAGATGCACAAAAAGAAAATTCTTTAAATTCATTAAATTCTTACTTGAAATCTTGACACATTTCTGACACACTTTTTGACACACCAAACTATTAAAAATGTTTAAAATATTAAAAATATTTACTTTAAAATTCTAATAAAAAAACTGTCATATACATTGATATGACGGCTTTTCTTTTGGTGTGCCAAAAGGGATTCGAACCCCCGACCTGCAGTTTAGGAAACTACCATTTCTAACACTTATATTCCTTTGTTTCCAACAGTTTTATTGATTGTATATTATTATTGACATCATTATTGACATCGTAATTATCTAAAATTCCTAGCAAATATATCTTTATTACTACATTAAAATTATTATTAATTAATTTTAATTCTTCTATATCAAATATTTTTTCATTTTCTCTAATTCTTTCCTTTACAATTTCCTCAATAATTTCTTCATTTTTCATTTTAATACCTCCCAAATTTGACATTTTAGTCTTGAGAGTATATACTTTAATTGTATATATGTGCTTAGTATATACTCTTTTGAGATAGTTTCGATTGCCGTCGAGCTATCTCTCTTTTTGTACTATAACATATTTTTTTACTTCATTAAGTCGAAGTTCGTCGATGTCGAAAAGTTTTTCTTTTTTAGTCAATATTAACTATATTGTTTATTTTTGCTTTTGTCAATATCCTTCTGCGTCTTTCGACATTTTTTATAAAAATATTATATATAGCCCTCAAACCCCTGTCAAACCCGCTTTCGACAAAAAAATCTCGTAATGCTTGAAAACACTACGAAAAATTTTTTAAAATTTTTTTTATGAAATTTCTGATAATATTCTTGTTCTTAATTTATGCCAATTTAGTCCTGATATGTATTCGATTGAAACGTTATTTAAACAATTATTTTTCATTGCATAATTGTTCCAGACTTGCGTGGTTGGAAAACTTCCTAAATCTATCGTCAAATTTCTTAGCTCTTGTAACGATTCTCTATAAAAAGCTAACATTGTATTCTCTTCATCATATTGCTTTTCTTTTTTATAATACTCATTTAATAAATTATCAATTTCTACACTTATTTTTCTTGTTTTTTCTGAGTCGATTCCATTCTCTTTTATACTTTCATGTAATTTCTTTCTTTTTCTTTCTATTTCTTTTGCTACATCTAAATATATCATCTTTTATTCCCTTCTTTTGTATATAATTCTTTTTCGTCAATATACAATTTTTCTGCAATTTGACATAGTACATCTATTGTAGCCCTTCTTTCGCCTTTCTCTAAATAGTTAAGATGAGAACTTGAAATTCCCGTTATTTTTGACATCTCTTTTAAAGTATAGCCGAATCGCTCTCGAACTTCTTTTATACATAGTTTTACTTTCATTTTACCACCACAAAATTTAGTATGTACTTTAATCATTAAATCATACATATCGTCCACTATGGTGGATATCGTAAAATTTGCATAAAAAAAAGAAGAACTAGATCGTACTAGCTCTTCTTCCCCTTTTCTATCATTTCTATTCTTACTGTCTTATTTGTATTATAGCATGTTTTTATTGTTTTGTGTGTCGAAATTTGACAGATAAAAAAAAGACTATTGCTAGTCTTTCTTTAATTTGCAAAATATTCATATATTTGTGCATCATCTAATTGTCTTCTACTTCTCTCATTTGGTGCTAATCCGCTTCGTGCTATTATCCACGGTGCTTCATTATGTGTCATATCCTCAAGTTGATTTCCTGTATATTTCCCGTATACATTATATATAATATCTAAGAAACTTTTTGTATTTATATTTAAATCAATTTTTCTATCTTGTTCAAAATATTGTCTACGATATGTCATTTCTTCATATAAATCATAAAAAACTGGCCCATGCACCCATGCTTCGGGATGCTCAGCACATAACCTGTTGATTATACTGTTCCTATCTGTATTGTTATTAACAATATACCAACTATATGCATAATATACTAATTTTTGAACTTGCTTAACAGTTAGAAAAGGGTTTTTGCTTAAAAAATATCTTGCTATTTCATATATGTTTTCCATTTTAACCAACTCCTTCCAAACAACTATTAACAAACTCCATTCCGTCTTTTGTTAATATTATATAGTTATCATCTTCTGAGTATTCTATTATATTTAAATATTTTAAATTACTTAACAACTCATTCACTTTATTTATAATATATGTTTCTTTCTTTTTTCCGTGTATATTTTTTATACTTTTTTTATAATAATTTTCTAACTCTTCTCTAAATTTTTCTACTTCTATTTTACCATTACTTGATATTTTTTTCAATATATTCTTACAACATTTGTTCGTAATTCTATCTACTACAAATATCCTCATATTATCTCGTTCTTCTTTTATTTTTTCAATTTCTCTATTTTCTTTGTTTTCTGTACTTTCTATCTTTGTCACTAGACTTAACTGTTCTCCATATTTTGACAAATTGCTCAATAGTTCTTTCGCTTGTTTTTTTGAATCTTCTATATTATCTTTTACCTCTTTTTTATATCCATCTTGCATAAATTTAAGCAATAATTCATTGTCTCCATTTTTTACTGCTATACTACTTACACTCGACAATATCTTTTGCAAAAATTCTTTGTTATGTGTAAAATATAATATGATTGCAACTACTATTCCTGATATTATTATCCAATAAAATTCTTTAAATATACTTATAGATTTCGATATTTCATCTATTTCTTTAAAAGCTCCTATTTTTATTAATACTTTAGCAAAAATAGGATATATAAATGGTAATAATAGTACTAATGCAATTATTATTACTGCGAATATCCAGAATTTCCATTCAAAACTTTTTACTCTTTCATCTGTTGTATTATTTTCATCTTGACTAGACATTTAATGATTACTCCTTTCTTGTATCACATTTATATCATATCAGTAACATAATTTCAATATTATTTTACAATTTTAAAAAAACTGACCTTTTACAATCAATTTTAAGCCATTTTTATTTTTAATCAATATGCTTTTATGTCTCAAAAATAGCTTAATTTCAATATTTTTAAAGTTTTCAATTATTTTTCAAAAAAGTATTGACTTACGTATATACGTATGTTATAATAAATATAGAAAGTGAGGTGAGGCATATGTGGTTAATAAAAAAAGTGCTTATCTATTTCGCACATAGACAAGCACAAAGACAAGACTTGTTAAGACGACAACATAATCGTGAACAGATTAAATTAATCTTACAAGACTTGCAATAACTTGAGAGAGGTCTCCTCTCTCTTGTATATAAATATTATATATGATACTATAAAAAAAATCAAGAGGAGGAATTTTTATGGGAAACAATAAAAGAGATTATAAAAAAGAGTGGGAAAAAGAAAAAGAAACTAAAGTTACTAGACTTATAAAAATTGATAAAGATCTATTTGTAGAATTTAAAAGTAAGCTGGATGAAGAAGATAAAAATATAAACGGCTTTGTAATAGAACAAATTAAAAAATATTTAAAAAAATAATAAAAAAGTATTGACTTACGTATATACGTATGATATACTATATTTAAGTTAAGAGATAAGACGTTAGCAAGAGCAACGCACTCGATAAAGGAGATTAGTTATGAATAAAGAATTATTAGTAAAACAAGCTTACGAAGGACATATTGAAATGGCAGAAAATGAAAACAAAATTGTTATTGATTTAAACGGATTTGATTACTTAGACGAATGTAAAAACGAAGAAGGAGAATTAGACATTGAACTAACTTTTGAATTAAACCAAATGTTAATTGACTTATTTGAAGAAAACGGTTATGATGTGTATCAACATGGTGGTATTTATGTAGAAGATGGACAATTTAAAAATGTTGAAGCAGATACAGTTGTAGCTATTAAAAAATAATATAATGAGATTAATATAAATATAGTAGAATGATTTCCGTTTTAGGAGGTTTCTATGTACGCACATATATGTAAAAATTGTGAAAAACAATTTAAAAATTATAAAAAAGATGCAGTTTATTGTTCTAATGAATGTAGATTAGAACAAGTGAAGAAAGTATTATCTTCCAAACAAAAAAATATAACTGGGCAAAAATTTGGTAGATTAACTGCCTTATATTCTAAAAGTATTAATAAAAGATATTCATGGCTATGCAAATGTGATTGTGGCAATGAAGTTTGGGTTACAACGGCTAGTTTAATAAATGGTCACACTCAGAGTTGTGGTTGTTTAAACAAAGATTTCATAAAAAACAATGCTAATAAAATATTAAATAATTATAGAAAAGAGAATTTCAAAGAAAATACTAGCTTATCAAATATAAAATCGCAAACTTTATTTAAAAATAATTCAAGTGGTAGAAGAGGAGTATATCAGCGTACTTCAACAAAAAAATGGATTGCCAAAATTAGTTTTCAGGGCAAAACATATAGTAAATCTTTTGATAAAAAAGAAGATGCAATAAAATGTAGAGAAGAATGGGAAGAAAAATATTTCAAACCAATTTTAGAAAAATATAATTGACTTATAATAATTAATGTAATATAATAGGATTATAATAATTGTTCCGCAAACATTATTATAATCGTCTTGTTTTTATTAGCATTGAACGATTTATAGAGCAGATACTTATGTATCTGCTCTTGTATTTTTAATATGCTCTAATTAATTTACAATAGTCTAAACATACCCATCCACTTGGTGTTCTTGCCCAATTTTCTTGTAATTCGTATGTATCAAATCTAGTTCCGTTAGGATATGCTCTAACTATATCTCCATTTATGGCTTTTTTTCTTACATTTAATCCGCTTGGTGTATTTACTTGATATAAGCCTAACACATAACCACCTTTTACTGCTTGTGTTTTATATTCTTCTGTATAATCTAAACAAATCCAGCCTTTGCTAGTTCTTCCCCAGTTTCCTAGAATTTCGTAGATATCTACTTTGTCATTATTATGATATTCACCGACTTTGTTTGTAGATGTACTTGCTCCTTGTCTAATTCTTAAAACTGAATTTACTTTTACAGTAACTGTTTTTATTGCTGTATCTGCTTTTTTATTTTCTACATTCTCTGCAGATGTATTTTCATAATCGGGTGTAGCATATCCATAAATTTGCCAAGAATTTAATGCATATTCAAATCTTTGTACTTTATCAGAACGATTTCCTTCGATTGTATGTACTACGCCATCTTCTACTTTTTCTACTAAACCAACATGGTCGGGTGTAAATTCGCCTTGTTTCCAAATGAAAAAGATTATATCTCCTGCCTTTGGTGTTATATGTTCTCTTGTAGCTCGTCCCATTTCAACAAATTTATTAAAACCTTTTGTACAACTAACAAATAACGGTACGGTTTCTTTACTTACTCCTGCATTTCTTAATACATAAGATACAAAACTTGCGCACCAAGGTTGTTTTGGAGAACCTGACCAATCTCCAAACATCGTATCATTATTAGGACCTTCAATATATCCTAGATGCTCTTTTGCTTTATTTACTATTTTTTCTCTAATTTCCATTTATTTTCCCTCCTTAATTTTTCTTAAGTCTGCGATTCCACCTGCTGACATTGTTCCAAAAATACAAGTTACTATAGTTTCTAATACAGACATTTCTTGTACTTTAAATACAATACAAATAATACTTGCTAATACTGCAATAATTAAGTTTTGTAACGGAATATACTTATTATCTAACTTAGTTAGTTTTGTAATTTCTCCCGCTATTAATGTTAATGCAGTAATAATAATTGCTACTGTTATTTCCATACTTCTCACTTCCTTTCTACAACCCCAATTTTCCAAGAAAAAAACCCAAAACTGTAGTTGCAATTCCGAGTTACTATTATCCATTTCAAATTGTCCCAATTTTTTGACGGTTTTTCTTCTATTTTTTTTAATCTTTTATTCATATCTGTTTGTTCTTCTCTTAAATGTTTCATTTCCGTTGCAATTTCTTTAACTGCTACAGTAAGTTCTCTATTTTCTTTTACTTCTGCTTCTACTTCATCAATTCTCTTTGTATTAGACTTACTTCTTTGTTCTGCTTCTACTAATCTTTCTATCAATTCTTTTTCTTGCATCGTTAAATATCCTCCGCATTTTCAAATTTCTCTGTAGTTTTTAAATATTCATATAATTCTCTGATTGTTTTGCTTTCATCGTATTCTGTGCTTATATATGTAGTTTCTATAAACACATTCATTGATTTCTCTTCATCTATTGAATTATAATACTTAATTTCTTCTTGCCTTTTTTCTTTTGAAGTATAAGAAGCTACTTCTATAATAATTGAATTGTTTATTATTTTATTAACACTTACTATTCTATGATAGTTTGTTACTATACCATTTTCTAGCTCTATTTGTTTTTGTAATGCCATATTTTTTCCTCCTATCTTAATCCTATGACTCTATCAATAAAAACATTGTTTCCTTGCTGACCAATGTTAGTACTTCCATTTGAAGTAGTATTAATATAGTATTCATATTCTTTGCTTATTGTTGTTCCATTTATTTTGTACCTTGCTTCAATATCTTGCCAAATAGTGCTAGCAGCCAAATATCCACCTACAAGGTTGAAAGTTTTATTATTTGCATTAAAAAGCTTTGTATATGTACTTTGTCCTGAATTTGTGTGCCCGTATATTTCTATATATGCAAAATTAGCCGCACTTTCTGATAGTGTTACAGTTCCATTTGTTCCAGCATCATTTATATACAGCCCTGTTTCTGTATATATTCGTCCCCAAGATGACCAGTTATTTCCATTATCTCGCATGCTTCTATAACGAATTGAACCTCTTGCACTACTTCCTTCCCAGCCCAAAAACAATTGAGAACAACCTGTTGCATCTTTTCCTCTTAAATTTAAAATGTTTCCAAAATTACTAGGATAACCATTGTTGTATGCTTCTTGCATACTAATTCCTTCGAATGCTGTTTTTGTTGTGCCACTCTCTGCTTCTATTTTTCCTCTGCTTAATACTCGTTCTGAGCTTCCATTAAGATATACATTATTTTTATCTCCATAAACTAGCCATTTTTCTAATACTTTACTGTACAATCCATGATTTATTCCACCTGCTCCAACACCAAATCCAATTTCAACATCTGTATCTGTTCTTTTTGCATAATACATCATGTCTCCTGAACTTGAATGAGCATAAGTTTCGCCATTTATTTGAAGTCTTTTTCCTAAAGTAGTATCATATTTTTGTCCTATTGCTATTCTATCTTTATAAATAGCTATAGCTGGAGTTCCGCTTCCTAGGACGATTTCATAAGTTTTAGTTGAAAGCTTATCTTTTACAGTAACTATGATATTAAATGATTTTGACACTTCAAATCCTTCTGCTTCTAAGTCTCCTTTTATATTTATATTTGTACAAGCAAAATTATTATTAGAAATAGTGGCAGTTAAATCTGTTTCATTTTCGCTATCATAATTGTTTACAGTCGTTTCTTTAAAATTGTAACTTACTTTTGTAATATTATTAGTTTCCTTCCCGAAACTCTGATTCCAAAATGTTCCGTTTAAAGACAATAATACTTCTTGTCCTACACCATTATTGCTTCTCACTGCAGTTACAGCTTTTATTGATACTTCTGAATAATCTTTATATGATACATTTTTAGATACTTGTGTACTGTTCCCTCTGCTATCTGTTGCATAAACTGTCATAGTCGAACTGTCTACCGCATTCAATTGCATTGATACATCTGCATTACTAGAATAATCGACTGTTGCACTTTTGCTTCCGTTGTACTACTTTATAATTTTTCATTGTAGCACTATTTTTAGCAGTTGCTTTATTTGCTGTAGTAATAAACACTTTCGGATTCGAATAACCTTTTACTAAAATTTGATTATTCCCTGTCAAATTTGTTATTGTTGTATTCGTGTCTTGATATGTAAAATTAGAAAATGTCGGATTGCTGTTAGTAACTGTAAATGTAAAGTCTTTATAGTTTGTATAACTTGTACTATTTACTGTTGTAGTTATAATATATCTTGCTTTATATGAGTTACTATTAGGCGTTAAATTATAGATTGTATTTGCAGTCGGTGTTATTGACTTACTTGTTCCTGTAACTGCCCCATAACCTATAATTTGTGAATTATCTGTTTTGCATAATTTTAAACTTACATTTGCCCCGCTTGGATTATTCCACGTAATTGTCTGAGCAGAACCTATATTCACATTTGGCACAGATACAAGCTTCGCTATATCATAAGTTGATACTGATATGCTTTTTGTAGTATCTAGACTACTTATTGTAGAACGACATAGAACTTCAATAGTATATGATTTATTCGGCTCTAATCTATTACTATTTGCTCTATTTCTATAATAAATTGTAAATTCTCCTCCAGTAGTATTATCTACAAAACATCCTCCATTATTTAACCATCCTGTACTATCTCCTCCGTTTGTAAATCTTGCAAATATTCTCGCTGTTTTATCTGTAGTAAATTTTAATGTAATACTATTACAAGTCTTGCTTTTAACTGATAATGATGTCAAATTAGCATAACGAGGTATTTCATCTAAATTCCATGTGTACGTTGTATTAATATTATCTGAATATTGATATATACCACCATGCATTTCCACTTTTAATTGCATTGTTGAACTTTGATTAATTGTAAGTGTTCCTGATGCTAAAATACCTTGTGCTACGGAATGACTAGAAGAACCTGTGTACACTCTAGTTCCATTTACATCTACATAATCGTTATGATGATATATTTGAGATGAACTTCCTCCAACCGCTCTTACTTCATAATATATCGTTCTTGTATTATTATCTGCACTTGTACTTTGAGTTTCCCAAGCAAATTGTAATATTCTGCCTTGATATCCGTCCTGAATTTATACTTCCATTTACAGCCATCGTTTCACCTCCTAAATCAGACTAGAAATCCAAGTTTGACCATCTATTTCTTGAATTAATATTCCGCCTATTTGCCCTACATCTGCAGCAACTTTATCTGTGTCTACTCCCTTATCTGTTAATTCTGTTACTACCTCTCCTGTTGCTTTATTGAATATTCTGTTTCCATCTGCATCAAATCTTGCATATGTATTCTTACTGCTAGAATTAACTTCTATCCCCTTTCCAATTGTTACTGTATCGGTTCGTGTCTCATTTGGATTTTGTGTCCATACTTGTTTTTCTTCTCCAATGTTTCCCATTAAATCGAATATTATGAAAGCATTATCTGTATCTGATACAATTTTAAAATCTATTGTATTTGTATCAATCTTTTCTGTTATAATTTGTTCTTGCCACTCCATGCTTGTCAAATCGTATCTAGTATTATTGATTTCTACATATCCTGTTGCTAAATCAATTATTTTTTTATATGTAAAACTTATTGTATAACTATCATTTTTTACAACTTGTTTTTGTTCTGATGTTCCTTTTTTTATAATGTAACCATTCCCAAAAATCGATTTTTGTTGTATTTCTGTATCTGTATACTCTTCTAAATTTGCTATTCCGTTATCTGTTCTATCATCCCAAAATTCTTTTGCATAATAGAATATATTGTTACCGCCTTTGTGGCTTAATGTTTGTTGAGTTCCTTCCACAGTCTCTCTTATAGTATTAATTTTCTCTTCAAGTTCTTTTGTAGTATCTCTTATCTCTGTTGTAACTCCATCCATACTTAATTGTATTGAACTTCTTATTCCCTCTAATTCGTCAACAAGTCCTTCTATTCTTGATACTGACATTGTTCCTGTTGTGATGAATTTCGCATCTATTTGTCCATCCATTGTAATTGCAGTCTCGAACGGCCCTTCATAACCATTTGAACTAAATCCAATTCCACCTAGCCCAAATCTCCAAACATTTTTTGCAACCTCTTTTGGTAATTTATCTAAAATTAAAATTTCATTTTCATCGATGTATACATATCCTGTTTTATTTAACATGTTTATTAAACTTGTTTGGTTTTGAATTACTGTTTCTTGTTTAGATAGTGTTTGTCCGATTTTATTTATTGACTCTTTTATATTGTTGAATTTTGTTTTTACATCTCTTGAAAAATTTCCAAACGTTAAACTTTTTATTTTTTTAGAAATAACATCGTATTCATATTCTAAGACTTCTGTCTTTATTGAAATCAGAGGATGCAACGCTTGAATTGTATCTCCTATTTCCATGTTATCATTTATATTTGAAACTGTAGTATAGCTCACCTTTGGATATTTATTTTCTTCTATGTATTTTGTTGCTTTTTCTCTAAGTTCTTCTATTAAGGCTTCTTCTGTTTGCTCTTCATACTCTATATCTGTCTCAAAATCTATCTTTTTTGTATATGGAATTTCATACTGAATATCACTTTCTATATAAGTCTCTGGCAACATTATGCCATCATATCCGAACTGGACAAATCTTTGTTACTACATTTGACCAATCCTCGTATATTTCCATAGACTGCATATTTTTACCATAAATAATAGTTTCCCCATTATCATGTCCTATATTTTGCAGAAAGCTTATATTCCAGTTGTCTGCATCAAATACACCATTCCATCTTTCTTCAATAGTTTCCCATGCTTCGAACAAACTCTTTCTTATAAAATAAGCTGTATTAATATTTTCAATATTTGAAAACATAATAAAAGGACTGATATTGTCAGTCCTCTCATTTATATAATTTAAAGCATTTATTCCATTTAAATTTGTTGGTCTTACATCTAACAGTAAATAGTTCATTGAATCAAACATTACATGATTTGCAGTAAAACTTATTTTTCTATTTGTGCATTTTATATCATCAGAAATTCTAAAAGCTTGCGGATTTAGCTTTGATTTTGTTTTTATTACGCATAACTTATCTTTTTCTATATATTCTTTATACTTGATTGGCATTTCTACTTCAATATACCAACCATTTAAAGATTTTTTCTTAAATTCTCTACATTTTGTTGCTTCTATAATTACATTTCCTGCTGTAGAAAAATCTCTATCATTAGCATTAAAGATTTTCATCATAGCCATCTATCCTTTCTTTTAGTCTCTATAATACAATCACCTGAATTTAATGTTATTTTATTATTTCCTACATTTAATTTTGGAAATTCGTATCCTATCTCTATTTGCCTGTTTCTGTTTAAATTATCATATTTCACTTCTTTATTTTCACAATTGATTTCTACATAATCTTCATTTTCGAGAAAATTATATTTTAATCTTACTTGATTTATCGTCATGTCAACATAGTCATCAAGTGTTTTTATTAATTTTAGAATCGGTCTACTTGCTATATTTCCTTTATTTTCTACTTCTATTTTTGGTTCTATTGAGTATGTTACTTTTTGTGTTGTCTTTATTTCATCTTCACAAGTAATATGAGTTACTTCTTGATAGCTATAAAGTTCTTTTAGTTTGTTGTATGCTTCTTGTTGTTCTTCTGTGTATGCTTCGATTTCTTCGTCTTTTATGTTTAATTCTACTGCAACAGGTGTATTAGCTACCTTTTGCTCAATTAAATAAGCTTTAAAATCATTTGCGTTTGTAAATCTTTTATCATTTATAGCAAATGATTTATATGCACTTCCCCAATGACTTATGCTTGTACATATTGAATTATCTGTGTTTAAATTAATTGTCTCGTATGGACTTCTCGCTTTATAATGAGTACACATTAATGTTTCTGCACTACTATTTTCAAAAATCAAATCATTATTTAATAGTCTAAATACGCCATTCATATATTGCCATTGTTCTGTTCCATTAAACACGATTGCTTTCCTCTTATGATGTATTCCATCGTCTGCTAGATAATCGCCGTCTGTGTAGTGCTTGATTTTGCTCGAGCGGAAATGTTAATGTTTGTTCTTCGTGTTCTACATAAGTATCTTCTGTATCTACTTCTCTTAGCATGATATTTGAAAAAGTTGCTATTCCACCTTGTGTTTGTGTAGACCATGTAATTCCTATTCCAATAACGTTTTTCCCTTTAATAGACTTTACTTCTAAGTCATAATCTAGAGTTCCATTATTTCCTGCTGTTGTTCTACTTCCATCTGAATGCCAAAAATTTAACAGTGGTCTAAATTTATCATTTGATTGAGTTATATGATAACTTAAAGCATATTGTTTATTTCCATTAAGATTACCAAATAATATATCTCTATTATCACTTAATATCGAGATTGCTCCGTTTTGATAAATCTATTGTAAAACTATTTTCTGAAACATTCGTAATTGCAGATAATTTCATATCTTTTAAAATTTTTGTTGATGCATAGTTCTTGTTTTGTACTTTTAAATTTATATTGTTTTTACAATTTTTAATCGCAGAAGAGTATAACGGACTTGGCATTGCTCCACACTGTTCATATTCTTTCTCTTCGGTTCCTCTATGTAACATCGGATAAAATGTTACATTGTCTAATGTAATACCACTTTTTACAGTTATATAAGCTCTAATAGCTGTATTTTCTAAAAAATTAATTAATGTACTTCCATTTATACATCTTAGATACCTAGTACCATCGTATATTTCAATCATATAAGTATCTTTAGAACCACCATCACAACCACTCAACAAGTAATCTCCCGCTTCTAAGCTCAAAGGATAGACACTTCCTGCTCCTATTAAATTTAAAGTTGCATTTGCAGTAGCTGTTCCGCTTGCAGTTATGCTCATGTCATCATTTATTGTATAAGTTATACCATTTGTTGTTCTTGATGTTAATGTATCATAATTTAATAAGTTATATCCTTCTCTTGTTTCTTGTACACTATTTCCACTAACTTTTACATCTTTAAACTTGTATTTTGCACTATCTTTTAATGTAATTTCTTCTCCTTGTGCTTCTTTGTATCTTGTTTCGTTAATAGTTTGATATTCATCAACTGCTTTAGTCCAAAATGGATCTCTTATAAATGTAGTGTCTATTATTCTAATGCAAGCATTCCTTTGAGGTTCTAATTGACTATAGAACCTCGCTGTAGTTTTTCTTCCTTTATATTCGAACTCACCTTCTCCGTCTAGCCAAGCAAGAATATCATCTATTTTTTCTGTATTAAGACATTGAACATAGATGGGTCTTTCTACACAAGAATAACCCGATGTCTCAAATATTGCACCATCTCGTCCTTCTATTTCCGTCATTTCGTATCTTTGACTTGCTCTTGCTATAAAATGTTCTTCTTCTTCAATTATTACTTGCATATCTTGACTTGATATTCCTTTAAATTTAAACATATTACACCACCTTGTATAATTCGTCTTTTACTATTCTTATAAAGCCTTCTTCATCTAATTGCATTTTACAAGAATTTAAAGCTTTCAAAAATGATTCATATAGAATATTGAACAATTTATTATAGTCTATATTATTTAATGTTCCTAAATTGCTATAATTACTATTTAAGCTCATTTTGGGATTAATCCCATCAAAAGAATCTAGTACATTATCAGCTACATTTTCTGTTTGTTTATATAAATCTTTTTCTTCTGCTTCAATTCCTTTTTCCATTCCGCTTCATTACATTTTTAAAGATTTCTTTTGTTTTTCTCGAAGGAGAATGTATGTCAAATGATTTTTTTAATCTTGATAAAATACCATTTGCAATTCCTGTAGCTTTAGCATACAAAGAAGGCTCTTTATTTTCCATTTCTGTTAACATTGGAGACATTGCATTTTTCATGGCTTCCTTAGTCTTTTTAGGCATACTATCATAACTATCTAATATAGAATTAACGATTGTTTGAGTTTTATCATCTATTTTTCCACCATATAATTCTGTTTGCGCAACTTGAGCTAGCCAAACACCAAGTTCCTTTTCTTGTTCATCGGACATATTTTTATACATTTCATCCCATATTTCATTCATATAGTTTTGATGTTGTTTGTTTGCTGTTATTATAGCTGCTTTTCTATTTGCTTCTTTCATATTAGAATTAGTATTATATCTTTCTATTTGTTCATTGTGTCTACTGTTTTCATTTTCTATTTTTTTGTTATATTCTTGTAATTTTGCATACCAACTATTTTCTTGTGTACTTCTCTCTAAATATCCATTTGCATATACTTCGCTAATTTTTGAAACTTCTTCATTCGCCATATCTATCTTAGCTTGTTTTTGTTCCATAATGCTATTGTACTCTTTTTGATATGCTTCACTTTTCTGTTCCTCTTCTGTCTTATATCTAGTATTTAATAGAGCCACTTCTTCTATTGTTTGATTGTTTATTAATTCTATAGTTTTGTTTTTTTGTTCTTCTGCTGTTTTTAACCACTCTTGTGATTGTACTTTATATTCTTCTAGACTTCCTTTAAATTTTTCAGAATTTGTCACTGCTTGTTTCGTTATAGCGCCTGCAATTTGTTGTTGAATTTCAATTTCTCTTTGATTTAATTCTCTTAATTTTGTAAAATATTCGTCTAATTGTGTAATTTCTTTCTGTGTATATCCTCTTCTCTCATCAGACGCAGTTTTACAAATATTGGTTATTCCTTTTTGAATTTTATTCATTTCTTCTTGTAATTTTTGTTGTTCTTTAGAAGATACAAATAATTCTGAATTAAAAGCATTTAAATGTGTTTGTGCTTTGTCTATTCCTGTTATAAAATCCGTTGCAGAATTTCCCATATTAGAGAATGCTTCTCTAGTACTTTTTTCCGCATTATTTGCTGCTATCGCTATCCCAGTTACCGCTAACGCAATACCACCACAAGCCAATCCTATTGGACTTGTTACTGCACTAAATACTCCTGCCAAACCATTTACTACTGTTGAAGTAGATGTTATTGTTCCTTTCATTACTCCTATAGATTGAACTACTGTTCCAATTCCTTTAGTTACTCCACCTATTGTAGAAGTCAGTTTTCCTAAAATAGTTAGTAGTGGACCTACTGCTGTTACTATTAATCCTATTTTTACTATCATATCTACTTGTTCATCTGATAAACTTTCAAATTTTTCAATCCATTTTCCAAATCCATCTATTACTTTTTCTAAAGATGGCATTAATTTATTTCCTAATGTTATTGCTTGATCTTTTAATTTATTTACTGCCATTGTTATTTTACTTTTTAGAGTGTCATATCTTTTATTTGCTTCATTTGTTAAAGCCGTATTATCTTCCCAAGCTTCATTTCCTAAATCTATTGCTTTAGAAAATATATCACTTGCATTTGCAGAACGCAATAAAGCATCTCGTAATCTTGTCTCTTTTATTTCCATATCGTCTAGAACTTTAATTGCACTTTTGCCTCTTTCATCGCTTTTCGATAGCCCTTCAACGAATTTCATTATTGCACTTGTAGCATCTTCTTTAAATGCTTTTTTGAAATCTTTGCTACTCATTCCAGCAACACTAGCAAAATCTTTTAGACTTTCTCCACCTTTTTCAACTGCTAATTGCATGTTTACCATTACTTTTGAAAATGCTGTACCACCTGCCTGTGCTTCTAATCCTACAGAGCTTAAAGCTGTTGCTAAAGCCATTATTTGTGCTTGCGACATACCTACTTGTGTTCCAGCCGACGCTAAATTCATTCCCATTTGTGCAATTTCTGCTTCTGTTGTAGCAAAATTATTTCCTAGTGCAACAATAACAGAACCTAATTTATTAAAGTCTGATTGCTTCATTCTTGTAACATTTGCAAATCTTGCAAGTGTTGTCGCCGCTTCTTCCGCTGATAAATTTGTCGCATTTCCCATATCTATCATAGTTCTAGTAAACTCTAATACATTTTCTGTTTGTATTCCAAGTTGTCCTGCCGACTCTGCTACTGCCGATATTTCTTTTGTCGTAGATGGAATCTCTTTTGCCATATTTCTTATGCCTTGTTTTAATTCTTCTATTTGCTCTGCTGTACCATCTACTGTTTTCTCAACGCCAGTAAAATCATCTTGAAAATCAATTGCACTTTTTGCACATGTTAATAAAGCGGTTCCAGTCGCAAAAGAAAAAGCAGACATTTTTTTGCCTGCTTCCTCTATTTTTTTACCACTATTTTGTACTTTAGTTCCAAATTCTTCTATTTCTTTTCCAGTATTTTTTAATTGATTTTCTATCTCTTTTATTCTTTTATTGTATGTCTCTAATTTTATTTCTGCTGATGTTAACTCATTTCTTTTCTTTTTTATTGCTGTAGTATTCTTATTTTCTGCATTTTCTAAGTCGCTAAGTTGCATTTTTAGAGTATTTATTTTATCTGTTTGAATTTCATAGGCATTTTTTAAATATTCTTGTTCTGCTCTTAGTTTTTCTGTGCTTTTAGTAGACTTGTCCCACTGTGCTTGCGTCAATTTAAATTGATTATAATTTTTATTTAATGCAAGATTAACTTCTTGTAAAGTTTTCCTAAAATCTGCTGCTCCATCTTCTTTAAATACTAATCCAACACGTTTTAAATCATCTGCCATTCTTTTCACCTCTTTTTAGAAATAATAAAAACACCAGTTAACGCTGATGTTTTTATTATTTTTTCCTATTTTAAGTTAAAATTTTCTTTTTTGACAACACTTGGTAATACAAATAAATCCCCTTTACTATAATCTGCTTCAAAAGTTATTATTGCATAACCACTCTTTTCGCCATAATATTTATATGAATATGTATATATGCTATTTTGACTTGATTTACTGACTTCTTTACAGCATTTTTGGTATATGTTATTATCATTCCACTCATCAAGTTTATCTATTATTTTATTTACTGTTAAGTTTGACATTCCTAAGTCAATTTCTTCAAATTCTTGTAAACTTATTCCAGCCGTTCCAACACCTTGATTTTTATTAATAGTTAACGTTATTAATGTTGCAATAATTATTACTAATATAGTAATTATCCAAAACCACCATTTTTTTATTAAATCTTTCATAATCTTCCCCCCTAAAAAGAGGATAACACACATCGAATGTCAAATGCTGTCGAAATTTGGAATAGAATGTAACTTTTTTTATATTCTATGCGTTTCTATTTGATTAGTTGATGCATTCGCATTAGGAATATTTTCACTTGCAAACTTTATAATTCTATCTACATCTTCTAGCCTCACAAGTCGCACCGCTTGTCTATATGTTAAAGGCGTATCGTAATTAGACGCTATTAGTGCATATAATAATTGATTAATTGCATACATTGTCTTTGTATAACCGTTTACGTCTTTTTGTCCTTGTGCATCTTTTTTCAATTGTTCGATTCCACCTTTGTAATCTTCTACATATTCTAATAAAAGTGGTGTCACTTCTAAAACTAGTTTTTCCCCATTTTTTAATTCTATTTCCATTATTTTTCTCCTTTAAATTATATTAGATAAAATTTAAAAAGGCTCTAAATTGATTCTAGAGCCTCGCTTTTTTTATTAAGTACCTGGTGTAATTGCAGTTGCTAAGTCTGTATCTTCTAAAATTGGCTTTGCGAAGAATTTTTCTTCTGTCAAGCCTTCTGGGAAATTATCCATTTCGCTATTTACATATACTTTTTTATCAGCTAAATCATTATATGAATATGCTTTTATAGTTACTGTATCATTTTGTTCGCTAAAGGATTCTTCTTTAGTTGCTATGTCGTCTGTATTTTCTACTAATTGACATTTTGGATACCATGCGTATTCAACGCCTCCCCCAACTTTCCTTACAACTTTACCAAATGCAAAAAACGGTCTTACCGCTGTTCTTCCAGAGCGATTTAATCCTCCTGTTGCAATTACGTCCCCTCTCATTTTTGCTAAATCAGCTGGGTCAAAGGCAACTACTTCTATTGCCATTTCTATACTTTCACTTTGATTTACTGTTATATAATCTTGTCCACTTGCTCTAACTGGTACTGTTTCTGCATTTTCAGTAGTTCCAATATTTTTTACTACATCACTTTTAACTACTGTTGCTTCATATGCTTTTGGATTAAAATCTCCATTTTCGCTTGGTGTATTAAAAGCATAATATAGTCCTCCAACTGTTTCTTTTACCATAGGTTTTTTTGTTTGAATTGACATTATTAATACCTTCTTTCTTTTTAATTTTAAAAAAATACTAAGTTAAACCTAACTTAGCAATCATTGTTTTATAATATTTTTCTTTGTTTTTCTCCCACAAAGGAAAAACGTGTGGTTGAGCATTTATATTTTTAGTTCCATTTTCAAGCATTGGACCATAGTATTTTCCCCAACCAACTTCTATTTCTTTTTCTTTTTTTCTATAAGAAAAAGTTCTAATTAAATGTGTATATCCACTTTTTCTTATTTGTGACATTGGCTTTGTTAGTTTTAACAAAGCATTTACAAATTCTTTTGCTCCTATTTCTAAAACATCTACAACATTTTCAACTTTATCTATGCATTCTTCTAGCATCTTTGATAGTTCTTGAAATCCATCATATCCATAAACTTCGTTACTCATTTACTATTTCTCCAATATTTTCTAATACTTCTAAAGAAAAGAACGAATGAACTCTTCTTGTTTCTGCATTATGCTCATGTTGAATAATCGGAAATAAACCTTTATTGTTTAATTTTCGTTTTAGTTCTAAAAGTTTTAAGTGTCTTGGCTTATCTGCTATTACAGATATTTGATATGTAACATTTGTATTGTAATTAGAACCGCTTGCAGTTATATCTTCCCAAACGTAGTCCCAAAAATGGATTCTTATTTCTTCTTCTATATCAGTATCCTTCGGACTACACTCACTTAGCGGAACATTTAACTCTTTTAGTAATTCTACTAACTCTTCTTTTGTCATATATCTCCCTCCAATTTCACTCGTGGATATTCTTCTAATGTTAGATCTGTTTGCTTATATCCATCTTTATTTGTAAAATGATAAGCATTGAAAACTTTGTGATATTCATTGCCAATTTTTACAACACATAACGAATTTACTTCTTTTGTTTGTGATATTCTTAATTTATAAGTTATTTTCTTTTTTCTTTCTTCTGTATCAAATCTTAATATATCTGAAATTGATAATTCTTCAAACCAAATATCATTTCCAGTGTCGTGTAAATACTCTACTGGATAAGTATCTTTAGTTTGTTTTATTTCAAAAAGTCTAAATTTACCATCGTTATAGGTCGGAAGGTTTGTAATATTCTGCTTGTAATAAAGCATATTCCGCTCCATATAACTGCTTAAATTCTGCTAATCTTTTATAATCAGCATATAAGACATAGTTTTTGAGTAGACTTCTTGCTTTTAAATCTTTATTATAATCAATTTCTGTACCACAATTTTTATTGATGTCATATTCGCCATCTTTTATATAACTTATAAATTCCTCATCTTCTTTAAATGATGATGTGTGTTGCTCTCTTTTTATTTCTTGCAAAAGTTTTTCTATTTGTGTATCTGTCATAAAATACACCTCTATTCTTTGTTCTGTTTTTTAATTAGAATTTCTCCAATTTTATTTTTCTTAGTAGATAATTCTTTAATTCGTTCCTTTGAAGGTTCTAAGCCTTCACGTGGATAAGTATCTCCTTTTTCATAAATATACTCATTATCCTCTAAGTCTTTAAATCTTTCATAGATGACTATGTATTTTTCCATTTTAATTCCTCCCTATTAGTTTGAAGGAGCTTATTTCTAAGCTCCTTGCATTGCAGTTTTTGTTGTTACTTCTCCTTCTGTTTGAACAATTGGCTTTAACTCTTTTAAGTTTGTAATATCTAAGACTACTGCATCATCATTTGATTTTAGTCTTCCATTGCCATAAGTTAAAATTGTATAAGTTCTTAATTGTTCTAAAAATTTATAGTGATCACTAAAGTCAATTCCCATTCTTGAAATTCCACAAGTATATTTTTTAGGTAACAATGCAATCGCTTTATTTTCTGGCACATGTGGACATGCAACATATACAAAGTTTTTATAGTTGTCTGCTTTTACATAGCCATTAAAACTTAATACGTGAGTTGCTTTATATATTTTTGTATCAAGTTCATTTTGATTAGCAATAATAACTATTGTATCTACATTTCTTTTACCTTTTCTATTTAAAGTTGATAAAACTTTTTCTCCAAAACTATCTGGTCCTAAGTCTGTAATTTCTACCGCTTCTTTGTCTGGATAAACTCCATCAACTACTGCACCATTTAAGTCTTTTAATAATCCTATTGGAGCATCTTTACCATTTCCGATTACAATTCCTTCTTCAATTCCTTCTTCATTTACTTCTAATAGAACAGTTCTTACAAATCTATCAATCCATTTATATCCCATATTGATAATAGCTTTTGGTACAAACATAAATGCTGATAAAGAATTTACTTCTAAATCTAATGTACTAATTCCTGCTTCAATTTTGTCAATAATAGCTCTAGTTAATTTACCCCAAGTAGCTTTTCCACTTCTTTCAGACAAAAACCATTTTTGCACGCCTGCTGGAGCCCAATCAATATATTGAAATAATGGATGAGCTGTTTTTAAATCTTCAAAAATATAGCTTACGGTTGTTTCTGGTAAATAGTCAATTTCTTTACCTGTTAAACTTGTTGCATCTTCTTGTTTAATCGCTCTATCAATCCATTGTTTTTCTTTTTCTGTTAATGAACGTAACCCAAATTTTGCATCGTTTTCTTTTGTTGCAGAATATTCTTCAAATTCTTTTTGATATTGAGAAATTACTTCTGCGTAATTTTCATCTACTATACTTTGTATAGTTTCAATAATTTTTTCTGATTTTTGCTCTGCTGGAGCTTCGTTTAGTTCTTTTACTAAATCTTCAATTTTCTTTTCGTTAAATTTCATATTTTTTACCTACCTTTTCTTATTTTTTGTATTAAAAAAAGACGTCCATGCGTCTTCTTTAATCTTGTTTTGATTTGGATTTAATAATCCCATTGGCTCTTTGATTGCAGAACCTTTGCATTGTTCTTTAAGAATTTCTTCAGCTGTTTCTTTTGCTTTTTGTTCAATTGTATTTTGCAATTCTTTGTTTTTCATTACTAAATTATAAACAAAATCAGCTTCTACTGCTTGCATAACTGCATTCTTTCTTTCTTGAGTAGTAGAAAATCCCCATTCATAAGCTTCTTGAGAAGTTATCCATTCCTCTCTATCCATTTTTTCTTTTATTTCTTCTTCTGATAAATTAGTCTTAGCTGTATAGATGTTTAAAGATGGTTGAGTAATTTTTTCTAAATCCTCTGCTATTTTCTTCATTTTATTGGAGTCTCCTCTCGCTTCTGTCCATGCATTATGTATCATTAAAAGTCCATTTTCGGGAACAACTCTTTCTTTTCCTGCCATAAAAATAACGGATGCTGCACTACAAGCAAATCCGTCTACAATTGTTTTTAAGTGTCCTTTAAATTCAGATAGCAAACTATAAATAGCAAGTCCTTCTGAGACATCTCCACCATATGAATTTATGCGAACTGTTAAATTTGGAGTATCTACTTGCATTAATGCATCTTTTAATGTAAATGCATCTGTTTTTTCTTTTCCAATTCCTAGCCAGTCATCTATCCATGTTTTTTGTTCAATATTTCCATAGATATATAGTTCAGTTTCTGTTTCACTTTTCTTTTTAAAGTTTAAGAAATTATTCTCCATTTTCCTTTTCACCTCCCTTTACGTTTGCATAGTTCTTAGTCAAATTATGTTCATCTGCCCAAGCTTCATCAATTCTTGGCAATCTTAATAACTTGTTTATTTCATTTCTACTGAATCCATCAGCTGTCAGTTTATCTATTCCATTTGCAGAATCAATAATATCCCTATGATTTAGATTTGTTCTATTAAATTTTATATATTCACCTTTTAAGTAATCTTTTTTACCTACTAGACTAATGTTAAATCCATCTTCTAACAATTCAAAATATGGATCTACTGCAAATGTTATAAAATCTTCATTTCCTGTTGATTTTTCTGTTTTATTTCCATAAAAAATGTTTAATGGTATATTCCAATTACTTGCTACAGTATCTCCTATTTGCTTTATTTCTTCTTTATAATCACTTAAATTTTTATTACTGTCTTTATTTAGATTTATTAAATCAAAAGTCTCCGATAACATCACAATTGCTTCATCTTCACTAAGTAATCCTTCTGTTACTTTTTCTTTATATTCGTCATAAGAAACTGGTTGCCTAGTTTTTATATCTATCATTGTTGGTTGATTTCCGAGGAAATTTTAATCTCCACTTTGGAGTATTTGCTTTTAAGAAATTTTTAGAAATAGTATTTAATATTTTAGCACTATTAGTTTTAAAGTTTTCCTTAGCAGTTGTTAAGTTACTATTCTTTAAAGAATAATATATTGAATTTTCTAAACTATAATTTTTATGTAATTGTAACGAATTACCTTCATTGTCCGATATTATGACATTTGAAAATATTTTTCCATATAGTATAGTATCGCTACATTTGAAATCATCTGCTACATATAACAACTTTGAATTATTAATATCTTTATTAATTACAATTAGTGATGATTGATTTGTTAATAGTTTCGTTGCTAATTTATACAAAAACATAGTTCCATTTTCGTTATGGTTTGGTTGTAAATTCAATCTCCAATACGTATCGTCTTTAGTTTCTTCGATTTTTTGTGTTTTTTTGTTTTGAGCAAAAATTTGTATTTCGCACTTAGCAATTGTTTTTGCTATTAAGTCAATAGCATGTGCTTCTGCTAATGTGTATATATAATCCGTTTTCTTTTTATTTCCTAGTAATATATCAAATATATACTCACCGTTTATCATTCTTTTTGTCGAAAAACACGTTATCACCTCCTAAACATAAATGACCTCTTCATCTAATAGCTCTTGTGCACTCATTGCAGCTACAAAAGCCATAAAAGGGTCATTTTTTCTTAATTTCGCTTCTATCTTTTCATACTTTTTATTACCATCTTTTCCAATCTTTATGGCTGTATTGTTAATTGCCCATCTCATAATTGCACTATTTCCAATATTTATTTTTCCTTCTGCAAATCCTACTTCTATTCTCGGTGCTACTATTGCCATAATACTATCGAATCTCCTTATCATTCTTATTTGTCCGTATGGATTTTCTTTTGTTTCAATGGAAATTCCATACTTTTCAAATATACTTTTTAGTAATAGAAATCTGTATGTATCCATCACCCATTTTTGAATGTTGTATTTTAACATTTCACTCATTAACCAAACTACTATTTCTTCTGCATCTATTGTCTCTGTATTTACTACAATAAAATCTTCGAAACCTTCTTGTCCCATATTATCAAACGGAAACTTAATATCTCCAAAAAATTTACTTTTTGAACAAATCCATGTCCTTTGTCTCCAAATATATTCTCCATTTATTTTAAATAGGAATCCTGCACTTGCAAAGTCATTTAAGGAAGCATAGTCTATTCCAATTATTGCTTTTTTCCCTTCTATATCTCCTGTCTGTCTTGAAATTTCCTTTTCTACATCACTATAGGATGCTCTTAATATATTGTTCCAGTCTGTTACAGCTTGTTCTTCGTCTTGTTGCGGTAAATTCATTCTTTTCGCATAAAATTCTACTCTATATGATTTTTGTTTTTGCATTTTTGTATAGTCTCTAATTATTTCATTTAGCAATGTAGGTCTGTATCTTAAACTTGGATTTGCTTGTACCCAAAATGTTATATCTATATCTTCTTTATTCCCTGTTTCTAAGTATTTTTCCATTGGTATATCTACAAATTTTTTATTACTTATTTTATAGATAATAGGTAATAACCCTAAAAGATTATTTTCTCCATGTAGAATAGGCATAGATAAAGATATTTTTTCGTCTAGTGGACCTTCTCTTACTGTTCCGTTTGTTGTAATAGTTACAGTTCTTGAATGAACTATCTTTCCTAGTCCAGAGGAATAAACATTTAATTGTTTATAATCTTCGTAAGCATGTAATTCGTTAAAAATAATCATACCAGTTTGCTTTCCATCTTTTGTTTTTGCATTTGCTGTATTGTATCTTAAGATTGAATGTGTAATTTTATTTATAACTTCTGTTTTATTCCAATAAAAATATTTCCTCATTATTTCTTTATTGTCTTCTAACATATTATAAACAACATTGAATGAATTTAAGGCTTGTTCTTCTGATGTAGCAACTATATCTATGTGATAATTCTTAACTCCATAATAATGAGTTTGAAGAAAGTTTGCTAATGGCATTATCATTCCATCTTTTCCATTACCTCTGCCCATTAATATGAAGATGTCTGGAAATATTACTACATCTCTATTTTTATCTTCATACATAAAAACAAAAGCATAGATAAATTTCTGATATGGAAATAATTTGTAGTACCATTTTTCACAATATCTAATGCACTTATAGTATTTATCTTCATCAAAAAAGACATCGTCTCTTGACAATGTCGGCTTTACTATATTTTTGATCAATAATTTAATTTCATCATCTGTCTCGTCTGGATTTTCTTCAACAAATTTTATGTATTCTTCAATTTCTTTACAATAAGTCGTCTCCATCACCCACTTTCGGTGTTTGCGATGGAGTTTTCAAGTCTAAATCTTGAAGAATTTTTAACTGTTGTCCATTAACTTTAAGAATATTTTGAACACTCTCGTTTGGTTTTTCCGACTTGAATCCATTTCCTGTCATCACCTTAATTCTTAGTCCGTTTTTATCTATATCTTTTTGTATGTCTCTTTTTAGTTTTTCTAAATTTATGTAATCTTCAACTAAACTTTCAAAATGCTTCCCATATTTACCTTGTTCTAATAATTGTTCTAGTAAATCTTGCCTTATTTGATTTATTTCTTCATCTTCTTGTGTCTTTTTCATACTATACCCCCTTTCACGTGAGAAAATTAAAAAAGTTGAACGGTTAAGACCTCACACCCGCTCTCCTTAAGCTCTTTTTAGTTCGAGATTTTGATGGGGGTGTTCTTTTCAATGTTTAATACACTAATTAAATCTATATCTTCGCTTAATAATAAGCATTTGCATTTAGTCTGTTCCTCTATTCTATTTCTTAATTCTATATAATTTTCTTTGCTAATAATTCCTTTAATTTTAAATATCAATACTGAATTATCTTTTATATTTATAATTTGTGTTATATTTTTCTCTTCTTTATTCTTCATGCTTTACCTCTCTTCTATTTCATTTATGCTTAAACACAACAAACCATCTATCACTTCTATTTGATAACTATGTTCTAAATGTTTTATTTTCTTTCCTTCATTGAATGTGTTATTAAATAGTCCTAGCTTGTCTAATATCATATTGCATTCTGTTTGTGGTATATTACTTAGTAGCATTATTGTATTCTGCATTATGTTTAATATCTTTATTGTATGCCTCAATTGATTCGTCATGTTTAAAGTATCTCTTGTTAAACAGTTAAAGAATATCTTCATTGCTATTACTATATCTTCATCATCTAATAAATAACTTGCAGATATACCATTTGCAAATGTTATTACTCCTGCTTTTTCATTCTCATTACTCATATCTTTTAGTTCCGCTTCTATGTTATTTACTTTATATGCTTGTATTAAATGTTCTAATTTCATAGTTATCACCTACTTATATTCTATAATTTCTTTTATTAATTTTCCATCTGCATAAATCTTTGTTTCTATTGTTTGTTTGCTTTCTTCATTTGCAAAATCTATTGCATATTCTTTGTTTAGTGTATATTGACATTCTGTACCACATATTCTACTATTACAGCATCTATCTTTTTGATTACATTTATAAGCAATGCTTTTTATTAGTCCATCTTCTTCTTTTATTATTGTCTTATATAATTTCTCCATTTACCATTTCTCCTCTGTTGTAAATTTCTTTTTCTTTTTTCTCCAAGTCCATCTATGCCTATCTTCTATTATTTCGTGAGCCTCGAAACTTAAACTTATACAATTATCTTTATTTAATGCCAAATCTGGTCTTTGTTTAATCGGTATTATATGATGTACTGTATCTGCATTTACTATTTTAATCTTATTGGGAAAATGCTTTCCATCATTCCATTTTCCCAGAAAAAATTGACATTTGTTTTTATCTCTATTTAAAACCGCTTCTCTAACAATATCCCAATCCGTCGAATTATAAAAAGCATTTGTATTTCCTTTTGCTATTTCTATTTCCCAATTATGATATTTTCTTCTTGCTCTTCTTTTTTTCATTTCATACTCCATTTATGTAAATAAGTTACTACACAATTTAATTTTCTGACATCATTCGACAAACTTCTCTTTTTATTTGTGATATTCTTTTAAGTAATTCACTTTAGAAAGGAGAATTAGGATGTTGAATATGACAAATCATGAAAAAGTCGGTCAAGAAATCGGTACTATATCAATTTGTATCTACAAAGATATCGAATCTGGTTTATCTGCTTTTGATATTAATGCAGATGAGGATGTAGAACTTTTTAGTTATGCTATTGTAGATACTATGAAGAAATTTTAGACTAGCTTTTGTTAGTCTTTTTATTTACCAATTTGCTTATTTTTTCTGGTACTTCTACTATCAGCATAAATATCTTCATTAATATTTTTATTATTAAACATGTAATCATTGCTGTTATAACAAATGAAATTATTGTTATAGCAATCGCTAATATTGGTGATAAAATCATCATTATTAAACTCAACATTTTTCTTCCCTTTCTAGACAGATATCTTGATATCTACATTCGTTACATTGTTTCTTTTTATTTACTATACATTCATTTCTTATCGCTTTTTTCTTAAAATAGTATTCTCTTTTCCAATCTTGTATTATTTCATCTGCTATTCTACTACCTTTCATACTTTTACCTCTTTTGTTTTATTTATAAGCACTATGTAATGATATATAAAATGGTCGCTATGCTCACAACGGCGTCCAGCACAATCTCTACAAAGGCACTTTGCTTGGTTATATGTACACTTACCAGCTCTACGTCTAGAGCAAACAAAGTAAAAGCAACTATATATCACTACATACTACTTATAAGACTCTATGAAATATATAAATTATAGATAATTGCACCCTAGAACTAAACGGAAGATACTCCATTCTGCTATCTATGTTTATATACTTCATACAATTTTATAAAGACTTAACTAGAATTGTCTTTGTAATAAAACTAAAGGAGATACTATTTTACATAGGACATATATATTAATTTATCTAGTATCATTAATAAGCATTATAAAAGAGCTATCATTTGTGATAAGCTCTATTCTTCGATTTTAATACATTTGTTTTCGAATTTTTTGTAAGCATCAAAATACAACTCTTTTTTATCTCCGTTATATGTAAGTTCATAATACATTCCGTCAAATAATGTTGTACTTAATAATGCTTTATGATTTTGTAATGTTTTACTATACCATACTACAAACACTTCGAAATTTGGCATTATATCGCTTTTGTCTAAATGCTCTTCTGTATATTTTCTTACTTCTTCTTTACATTTTTCAATAAACTCTTTACTTCCCATTTTTCATCTTTCCTTTCTTTTGCATTATAAAAGAGCTAGAATATATCTAACTCTTGGATTTGTTTTTTATGGTAAAAGATTTGCACTCGGTTTAAACTTACTTACTAAGAAATAAGTGTGCTATAGAAGAATAAGAAATTAGTTAAGCACCTTTTAATTAATTTCTTGTCTATTATAATTATAATATATATAAAATAATAAAACTACGAAATGTGTATGAAGCTTTTATGAAATTTCTATGAAAAACTATATTTTTAGTATTTTTTGTGTAGCTTTATCAACTATATCTTGTATATTTCTAGTACTTCTTTTTTGATTAAATAATTTATAGTATACATTTTCTCCTATGTCTTCATATGTATGTCCTTCTACATAATAAGCTACCAATATTTCTTTTTCTTTATATTTTAATGCCTCTAATCTTATATCTACTTCTTCTAATTTTGTATTTAGCTCTTTAATATCATTTTCTACTCTTTCTAGTTCTGCTTTTAGATCTAGTTCAGTATCTAAATTATCACTAACCTTATTTCCTACTTTATCAGTTATTATATTTTTACTATGTATATTACTATTTTCTTCATAGCTTGTAACGGACAAGGATACATTTTTAAGACTTTCTATTTTTCGTAATATACTTTCCTTTTCTCTTAGTTTTAATTTTAATTTCGCTTTATTTTCTTTGTAATTCTTTAATAATAAAATTAATTGTTCTTTAGTCATTTGTTCTCCTTTCATCTTTCTAAAATCTCTTGCAAACAATTAGCAACTTTTAAGAATATATCTCTATTTTCTTCACTCGCATATTCTGCTAATGTTTGATATTTTTTATAATCTTTTAATATTATTGATTTCGCTTCTTTTGTCATATTATCATCTTCTTTCTTATGTATTTAATCTTCTAAATAATTATTATCTAAATACATATATCCAAAATCTATAAATCCTATTAAGATAATCCATATTATCCAAAATCCTATATCCCAAACATCCGCTTCTCCTTGTTTATTATCTATAATATCGTTTATAGCATCTTGTAAATAAAATTCATTTACATTTATTGTATTATTATTTATATATGTAAATAAAGTCCCTTCAAATTCTTCTGGTATTGTATAATATTTATATCTAGTATAATAATCTACTTGTTTTGTATGTTTGTAACTTTCATTGTTAAACTTTATTGTTCCATAATCAAAATTTACTCCTAGAAAGTCAAATTTCTCAGTATGCCATTCTTCTTCTCCTGCATAATCCCATGTCCAGTATTCTTCTGTTGTGTAATATGTTTGAGTTGTGTTTCCTACTTTTCTTGTATGTGCTACTTGCCTTGTATGTTTAGTGTACTTTTCTTTTACTTTTTTTATTTTAAAGTAATTACCTTCTATATCACTGATACTTACCCTGTTTACTGCTTGTACTTTTCCTTGTGCTAAAGTATTTCCTATATTAGTTTTTATTGCATACTTAAATTGTTCTTCATTATTTTCTATTTTTAGTGCTTTATAATATTTCTCATTTTTTTCATATATTGCATTTTGTATAGCTGAATTTATTAAAAAGCCTATTCCTATTAATATAAATGTTATTGCTATACTTACTAATATTTCTCTTTTAGTAATTGTGAAATCTCTAAACTCCATATATTCACACCTCTATTCTTTAAATAGATTTTTTGGTGCATCTTCTGAAGCTTTATACTCTAAATATGTATTATCTAATTTTTCATATCCCATTATGTTTAAAATTGCACTATTTGGAAATTTCTTTATGTGCTTGTTATATTGTTTTACTTGAATATTGTAATTATTTCTATGTTCTGCTATTATGTTTTCTGTTACTGCTAATTCTGTCATTAATGTTTTATAATTTTCATTAGACTTTAATTCTGGGTATTGTTCTGCAACTGCATTTATTAATATCTCCGCTTCTTCTACATTTCCACTACTTGCTTTTGTTCTAGCTTCTATTATTTTTGACATTGTATCTTGCTCATATTTATTATAACTTTCTACTGTATCTACTAAATTGTATATTAAATCTTCTCTCCTCTTTTCTTGAATATTTATACACGATTTACTTTCTTTTATCTGTTCCTCTAAATTAATTGCTGTATTATTTGCTCCTACAAATATTCCTGTTATCATTAAAATTATTCCTAATATAATTCCTAAACTTATTAATATTTTTTTCATATTATTTACCTTCTTTCTTTTATATTTTTTAATAATATTCTCTCAACTCTATTCAACGCTTCTTTATACGTTATAAATCTTACATGTCTATTCTTCATATCTAGTCTTATTATTTTTACTTGCTCATTATATCTTCTCATATATATTTTTGCTAATGTTAATCTTGTATAGCCTTCATGCCATAATTTTAGAATTTCTTTGTCTGTCATACTACACCTCTTTAAGTGTAGTATGGCTTATTTTATTGTTTTCTTCCACAAACTGGACAATATTTTAAGTCATATGAACTAAAATGTATTATTCCTGCTGGTTTCTTTTCATTTTTCCTGTAACTCTTTGTAATTACTTGAACTTGTATTTTTCGTCTTATATTTGTTGCTACTATTAAATCTTCTTTTATAAATTTTATTTCTTCACAACATTTGCACATCTTATTTCCCCTCCAGTAATTCTTCTTTAATAATTTTTAATAAATTTGCTACTTCTAAATCTACTTCTCTTTGATGTTCTGTCCAGTCTGTAGATGCTAAATAATTTCTATTGTATATTTTTGTTTCGAATATTTTTTCTATCTTTTCTTTAGATATAGAATTATCTATGTAGTTTAATACTGTTTCTACATTTTTAATTTCACTATCCTTTATCGAAACACTTTGAGGATTTGGAAATTCATAAAAAAGACTTACAAAATTTTTCAAAAATTTTATAGCTTCTTCTAATTTTTTATCCATAATTACTTCTCCCATCTAGTTAAATTAACTTTTTCATATATTTCAAAGTTATCAAATAGCCAATCTTCTAATTTATTAAATGCTTCATTATGTTCTTCGTCATTATTGACTAATATTTTATTGTATTTACATGTTAAATTCCAATCTTTATCTATAAAACCATGTTGCCATACTTCATTTTCCCAAGATTGCCCTCTGAATGTTCTTAGTCCCCAACATCTTTCACTATTTTGTATTTTATAATCTGCTAATTTCCCATTTACTAAAAAAGCCGTTGCAAAAACATAATGAGGGTATGTATCAAAATTGCTATGTTGTAGTTCTTCATATTTTTTATTCATCTAAAACACCTCTTTTTTGTTTTCTTTTTGGTTTAGTAACTTCTATGTAGTATCTATGTTGACATTCCTTTTTAGTTAGTCCTGTTCTTTTTTTTGCTTTTTCTATAATTACATTGATACATATATAAATTTTCTAAGTTAATTTTACTAATATCGACTACCATTTTTAACCTCCTAATTTACATATGGAATACCGAATACTCCTTTGCAATTTTTACATTGATATTCACATTCACTTATAATTTCAAATTCTTCTTTATCACATTCAGGGCAAACCCACCAAGTAAGTCCTAGTTCATTTATTTGAAATGTATCAAGTTCTCCTTCATAATCTGTTTCCTTTACAGACCAACACCTTAAAACTCTTAATTCTATAAAAGGATTGTCTAAGTGGTCTGCTACCCAAGTCCCTAATGCAGTCATTCTAGCCTCTCTTCCATTTTTAGCTGCAATATATATGCAACCATAATCTGGGTCGCCTTCAACACAATATACTTTATTTTTCTTTTTTATTTCATCTGCTTTGCTCATATCTCCTCCTTAATATCTCACTCTCATAATATAAGAATGTTCAAAATGATTATTTTTCTATATCAAGTTTTAAATTATTCATTTTATCTATTCCATTACAATCTACCATCATTCCACCTCGTAGATTTCCTATGTGATTTGTTATTGCAAATTTTATTATATTTTCATACAACTTCGTTTTTTCTGAATTGCTATCATTTTTAAGTATATTTTTTCTTAAATTTCTATTTCGACATTCTAAATCTTTGATTTTAAGTTTTAATATTTCTATTTCTTTGTTGCATCTTTTTACTTTTGATTTAACACTCATTCCTTTTCTCCTTTCGCTATTTTTAAAATTTCTTGTAATTCTTCAACAACCCAACTTTCTTGCCATTCAGTTCCTGCGTAATCAAAAGTTTTACTGCTAGTTATTTGTTTTATTCTTTCTTCTAATTTCTCTATTAGCTTTTGATTGTTTGATTCTAGTTGTCTATATTTGTATATTAAACTTAATGTTATTTCATGTTCTCTAAATCTTTTTCCTATGTCATATTTTATACTTCTTCTACAATGTTCTTCTAATCTATCTAAGTTTTCTTTTGTTGGCATTATAATTATTTCTTGCATGTAATTTGCTTTGTATATTTTTTGTTCATTTAACACTTTTATCACTCTCCAAAACATTCTTTAAAAATTTTCTTTTCTTTTTCATTTTCTTCTTTCCATATTTCTGTTTCTCTTGCTTTATCTGTTAAAAGCCATCCAACATTTCTAAAACTTGAATATTCTTGCATTTCATAATCTTCGCATATTGTGTATGATTTATTTTCATATACTACTAAGCCTTCTTTTTTCATTTCTCTCATTATTTTTTTTACTTTTTCATAACTGATTTTCAAATATTCTGATATATTTTTAGAATGTATAGCATAGCCACAATTAAAACAACTTACATCATTTGCAGATAGAAACCTTAGTATTTTATTTTCTATTTCTTCTTTACTTAACATTGCTTATCCTCTACTTTCTTCTCAAATTTTTCTTTTAATTGTCTTTTTATTGTCACTACATCTTCACTACTATTAATTTCATAATCAAAAGCTATCTCTTCAAGTATTAAATCTATTATTTTATCTTTCTTTTCTATTTCTTTATCTTTTCGTTGCAATAACTGTAATTTTCTTTTTTCTTGAATACTAAATAGTCTTTTATTCTTTTCTATCTTTTCTTGTCGTGATTGTATTAGATTTAAAATTGTTTGTTCATGTAGTATTACTTCTTCATAATCTACAAAATAATTTTTTCCTTGTTTTCTTTTTTCAATATCTTTTTCAAAATATTCTATTGCTTTCTTATCTTCCTCTGTCATAAGTTATTCCTCCTCTATTGACTTAAACTATCTTCTAATACAAAATTGTTATATTCTTGCTCATATATGTTTAGTTTTGTTTCTATGTTTTGTATGTAATCTAAGCTCTTAAACTCCTTTTTAAATCCTATAAATATAACTTCCACTAAGGTAAAAATTAATATCAATAAAAAAATTACTAAAATAACAGGTAATATGTATTCAAAAATAAAATCTATCATTTTAAATCTCCTCCAATTCTACTTCTATTTTATTTTCTTCCCCATAATCTTTTAATACTAATAATGCACTTACTTGGCTATCATCTTTATAAGCTAAACCATTTAAAGCGTCTAATATTGCTTTTGCTATGTTGTCCGCATCGGGTTTCTTTGTGTAATTTATCTGATATAGCAGTTCTTCTTTTTTCTTCTTACTTAAACTTTTAGGCGGTTCAAATACTGCTATTATCTTTGCTTTAAATGCTTTTGCACTTACTTCTGTTGCTATGTTATATTTTTCTAAAAAAAGCATTTTTTACTTTTTCTTCGAATGTGCTTGTCCTTTTTGGGGTATACATTCTATGAGTTTTAGCACTATATCGAGGTCTTTCCTTGCCTATCGCTTTTTCTTTTATTGTAAATTTATATTTCATCTTTTGCCTCCGCAAATTTATTTTTATTTGTTCTTCTTTTTGTATTTTATTAAATTCGCAATTTGGATTTCCTCTAAAGCTTAAATCTTCTAATGCTTGACACCCAGTGCAGTGATTTTCTGCTATTGCTTTTGCACATTTTTCTATCAATTGTGGATAGCTCATGCTTTATCTCCTAAAATTTTGTAGCCTTTAAATTTTGCCACTTGTAGTTCTTGTTTTGTAATCCATTTTTGCCATTTCCCACAATTCCCGCAAAACAAACCTCTTCTACTTCCTTGTATTTCTACAAATAAATCAGTGTTATTACATTTACTACATTTTTCTTGCATAGTTTCCTCCTAAATTGTTATATGTTCTAAGTTTTCACTTACTATATCTGCTAAATAATATCTTTTAAATTCTACTTTTTCTCCAAATCTATTTTTACTGTTTTCCCATTCTGTTCTGAACTCATGTCCGTCTTCTTTTAGTTCTTTTATTCTTATTGCTAATTGTGTTATTCCTAAGTCGTCATATGCTTCTTTGCTTGTTATACTTCCAAATTTTCTTATGTAATTTATAATTCTATCCTTTTGAGTTATTTTCATTTGTTATCGCTCTCCTATAATCCTAATTCTTCAAGTGTGTAACTTCTATCTGCTTCCATATTTTTATACATCGCACCTTTTTTAAAGTTTTTAAAACTCATAGTATCACCATCTTTAAAAAGAATCATTAAACATTCCTTTTTACCCACTGTAATTTTTCTTATGTTTTCAATATCTTCACTAAACGGTCTAATAACATCTCTTAAATATCTCTTTTCTACTTCATCTAGTATTTCTTCTTTTCTTTCAAATACTGTTTCATAACCAGTTGGACGTTCTACTTTTATGATGTCTGTTTCTGCACGTTCTTTATATTCTCTTGTTAAATCTTCCTTATAGCTATGTAACCACATTGTTGCACTTCCATTTTCGTCATATAATTTACCAGCTATTTTTATCCTTTTTTCTCCGTTTCCATATGCAACTATATCTCCGTCTTTTAAGTCACTTTTTGTGAAATTTGCTTTTTCTTCAAACATTTCATCTGTCCAATTATAATCAAATTCTTCAATCCAGTAGCTATTCCAGCAAACTTCTTTAATAGTTACTGTTTTCCCCTTCATTTTTCCCATACCTTCTACATACGTCATACTTCCATATTTTTTATTCGTTTCTAAATCTTTTCTAACTCTTACTTTATCTCCTACTTTAAATTTCATTTTTGTTTCCTCCTAAATTCCTATTTGTTGAGCAGTTGGAACATAAAATTTAGTTCTATGTTCTTTATCTGCTATTTTTGTACCATCATAGATATAATTTAATCCGTTTTGGCAATCACATCTTGCAACATATTCATATCTTAACTTTCTATCTCCGTTGTCTACTATTTTTGTGTAAAAAAGTATTCCAAAACCTTTGCATTTGCTGCATTCTACTTTTTCGAATAAATTTGTTTTTGCTTGTCCATATGGTAATTCGTCTTGAATTGATATGATGTCTGCCAATTTTGGCATAAATTTGCATTTTCTAAATACTTGTCTAATAATCTGTCTATATCTAGTAGTATCTATATTCTTTAATTCTTGAAACCATCTTGAATTTTCAAATTGATTTAATTCTTTTCCATAAAATTTTTCTATGTTACTTGTCTCTTCGATAAATTCCTTTTCAGTCACTAGATAATCCCTCCAGTTCTTTTATTTTTCGTGCTTTTCTTTCTTCTTCCGTTTCTTCTATTAAGACATCTTGTTTATTACTTTTGAATCTTTGATTTTCTTCTTCTGCCTCTATTAATGTTTTTATTCCTTTTTTGCTCCAGTTATTTAAAGTGCCTTTTATGTATTGTATAGTTCGAACATTAGCTTCTACTGCTTTTTTCATAGCAAAGATAATAACATCGTAATCCATTTCATTTAAGAAATCTTGTAATAACTCTAATCCATATGGAGTGAGTAATCCAATGTTGTTATTATAAAAATCAATAACTTTCTGTAAGCCGTCAACACAACTGTCGCTTACAACATCATTGCTATTGTTGTCATTATCATTTACATTATCACTATCACTATCATTTACATTATCATTATCGCTATGTTTGTTATCTTTTGTTTGCATTTGCTTTTTTTGCTTTCCACCTTTTGCTCCCGCTTCTGCTCTTTTTTTACTTACCGCTTCGTACTTAGTTTTGTTTCTATCT
The DNA here is from genome assembly GCA_949155365.1 of uncultured Clostridia bacterium. GTDB lineage: Bacteria > Bacillota > Clostridia > TANB77 > CAG-508 > UMGS1663. The sequence continues at coordinate 5,670 of CASCUT010000007.1, read as the reverse complement.
AAAGCAAGTTTGAAAGGAGTTATAACTAAATCTAAAACTGTATCTAGTTGAGGCATTTTATCTGTTTCTACATATTCATATATTGCTTTTATTAATTTTCCTGCTTGTTCATCCGTTAACTTATCGATGACTGCTTTTTGTTCTGTATACAATATAAAACTGTCTTTCATTTTTTCTCCTTTCGTAAAATAAAGAGCTAACTTTTTATTATGCTAGCCCTTTGTTGTTTAATCTTCTAATATTCCTGCTATAAAAAAACCTGCCATCGGCATTAATACTGCTATTTCGCAAAATACTATCTTGCATATACCAATTGCAATTTCTATCCCATTAAGTGGATTTATTCCGTTTATTATTTGTATGATTCCACCTATAAACATTACCCATATACCTACGTATAGTCCTAAAATTATACTTGCTATTACTATTAATATTTGTAAACACTTTTTTCATTTTCTTTTCCTCCTAATATTTTTTATAAATTAATTTTTCTATTGTCCAATTTTTACCATAAATACGTTTCAAATATCTTTTTACCTTTCTTTCATATTCTTTTGTATATTTGCCATTATCTTGTTCTCTATGACAATCCTCGCAAGCAGTAAATATATTTTCTTTTATTCCTAGTCCGTCCTTGTGAACGTGGAATAAAATGAGCATTTGCATAAAACATATCTACTTGCTTTCCACAAAAAATACATTTATGTTTGTCTCTTTTCCATACCGCTTCTTTCACTTTCTTAGATATTTCCTTTTCTTTAGTTTGCTTGTGTTTTTTTCCCTTTATTTGTACCCTGTTTTTCTTCAATTTCTTATCTTCTTTTTTGGGTACTGGATTATATGATTTACTTAAATCTGTTACTATCATTTCTTACTCCTACCATGTAGCGATTCTTAGTTCACTACATAATTGAATTGTTATTTCTAATAATTCATTCATTTCTTTCGAAGTCATTTTTGAACTTCCTAAAAAAACTTTATAAACATTAAATATTTCATTATCTATCTCTTGTTGTCTAATGAATTTAACTCCTCGAAATATTTTTCTTAAGCTATCTTCTGTTTCAGCTTTTGCTAAAATATAATCTGATTTTGCATCTGCTCTTTCTAATAAAGTACAATAAATTTCCATATCACTTTGTTTTTGTTGTTTAGCAATTAAATGTATTATTTTCCATAACATTTTATTTTGTTTTAAAGTTCTATGAGATTTTTGTTCATTTATCTCTACGATATATATTTTATTTAAGTCTAATTTCATTATTTTTGTCGCTATTTCTTTTACTGTACCTGCTAATTTCACTTTTTAGCTTTCCTCCTCTTGCATATCTACTTAAATCATGTTAAAATAAAAGTAGATATGAGCTTATGTTTATATTTTGAATCTTGAACTAGAATTGTTTGCTAAGACGGTCTAGTTCTATTATTTTGTCTGTAAATTCTTTTCTTTTACAATTTACAATGCTATTTCTCATTTTGTCTTTTTCTTCTTCTGCTATTTTTATAGCTTGAATATCTTGTATTTCATTAATCGTCATTATTGCTTCTTCTAAGATAATTTTCATTGCTTGTATGCTATCTCTTTGTATTTTCCTTTTCTCTTCTTGTAGTTTTAAATATTCTCTATTGCTCCCTAACATATTTTCATCTCCTCTCTATAAAATTTTAGTTAATATATTTACTAGCAATTCTGCTATGTAAGCACCTAATAACGGTAGCCATAGATAGCTTGTACCTAATACAAATTGTTTAAGTTTTTTCATTTGTTTTACCTCCTAATTTGAATATAGTTTGTCTAATATTTCAAAAAATTTCTTTTCATCTACTCTAATTCCTTTTTCTCCTGTTTTTCTTATAGCTTCTTTCATTTCTGGCATTTTTAGTATTTCATAAAGTCTAGTTTTTCCTAGTTGCAATCGTTCCCTTAATTCGGCTGGCTTTACGTATTGTGTTCTTGTCCTACTACATGTATTTGTTGCCATATTACTACCTCCTTTCGTTTCGTTTTGTTCTTTTTGTCTTTATTGTAATGTTATTTTTAAAGTTTCTAAAAACGTAGTTTTTAAGTTTGTCAAGTATTTTATAAATTTTATTTTGTCGTACTTATTGTTCGTTGTATTGCCAAAAAAATTTGTACTATTGTAACTCCATATATATCTGCTAATATTGCTTTCGCTTTATCGCTAGGATTTCTTTCTCCTCGCTCTATCATAGATATATAATCTTTTGAATATCCAGACTTTTCAGCCACTTGCTCTTGTGTCATTTTCTTTTTTAGTCTTAATTCTTTTATAGTTATTTCTTTCATTTCCGCATCTCCTTTCGTACATATTGTTCTTCGTTGATTCGAATTATATAGTACAATATGTTCTTTGTCAATACTTTTTTTTTAATTTTTTTTATCAAACTTGCAGATACGTTGTCGCTCTAAGAAATAAAATTGTACAAAATGTTCTCTTAAACTTTACTTGTCGAACAATTTGTTATATAATACATATAACTAACTAGAAAGGATGATTGTTTTGAATAAATTAAAAGAATTGAGAATTGAAAGAGGACTTCTTCAATCTGATATAGCAAAAATTATAAATAAAAGCGAAAGAACAGTAGGTTTTTATGAAACAGGAGAAAGAGATATGGGAACTGAGACTTTATCTATACTATCTGATTTTTTTAACGTTTCTATCGATTATATTTTAGGAAAATCTGATATTAGAAATGCGGTACAACAAGAAGACCCTCTTGGCTTAGCTAAAATTGGTTTTAATATGAAAGACTATAATCCACCAAGCGACACACAAAAAGAACAAATAAAAAGTCTAATTGAAGTAATTTTAAAAGATAATAAGAAGGATAAATAAATGAAATTAAATGATTTATATAATATAGCAGAAAAAGAAAAAATAAAAATTTACGATTGGCATATAGAAAATGCCTATGGTGCTTTTATTAATATAGATAAAATAAACGCTATTGCTTTAAATTATGACGAGTTAGGTGCAAGTATAAAAGAAAAAGAAACTTTAGCGGAGGAACTTGGACACTATTATTATGATGCTACATATCCACTTTACTGCACTGATACTGTTTTGATGGCTAAACAAGAATACAGAGCTAGGAAATGGAGTTATAATATACTTATTCCTTTCGAGGATTTAAAATTAGCAATAAAAAAACGGAATAGATAATCTTTATAGTCTTGCAGAATATTTTGAAGTTACAATTGAATACATGCGAAATGCAGTTCAATTTTATACAAATAAATATGGAATTTTTACAAATGAAGCATTAAATTATTAATGCTTTTTTGTTAGGAGGATTACAATGTCTAAAAAATACACTAAAAGAAGTGATGGTAGATATCAGACTTCTGTCAATATTAATGGAAAAAGAAAATTTATATACGCTAATTCAATAGAAGAGTTAGATAAAAAAATTACTGAACTAAAATATCTAAACTATAAGGGAATTACTTTAAATGATGAAAATATAACAATGAATGATTTCTCAGACAAATGGTTAGAAATAAATTCAGTCGGAAAAGAAGATGGAACTATAAAAGAATATGAATATTTGATTAATAAATATATTAAACCCAATTTAGGCTATAAGAAAATGAAAAACATAAAAGTATACGATATAAAAGAAATTTTAAATGAGCTAATAGAAGACAATCACTTAAGAACAGCCAAAAAGGTTTTAATGTTAATTAAAAGGATATTACAAGATGCTGTTGCTAATGATATTTTATTGAAAAATGTAGCTATTTCTATTAAATTGCCCGCCTATAAGCCTCAAGAGAAAAAACCTCTTACAGACGAAGAAGATAAACTATTAATAGAATGTGCAAAAACTCACAAACATGGATTATTCTTTCTTTTTGTACGTTTTACAGGGGTTCGAAAAGAAGAAGCGTCTGCTGTTGAAGTTGATAAAATTGACTTTGAAACTAATATTATCTCTATCGATAGTGCTGTTTCATATACAAAAAATCAAGGTAAAATAAAAACAACTAAAAACAGAAAAAGTAGAAATGTCTATATTTTAGATATTTTTAGGCAACAGTTATATGATAGAGTAATTTATTGTAAAGAACATAATATAAAATATTTATTTACAAAACAAACTAATCCTAATGAGAAACTATCTGATAGTGCTATAAAAAGAATGTTAGAAAGTTTTCTATTATACATGAATCAAGAATATAAAAAGCAACATAAAAATGAAGAAGATATAAAAGAAATCGAATTTACATTACATAGATTAAGACATAGTTTTTGTACAATGTTATATTACTGTGGAGTAGGTATTAAAGAAGCACAAGAATTAATGGGACATTCTTCTGCTGATATGGTTTATGATATATATACTCACTTAGACAATACTAAAGGTAATACTTATAATAAGATTAATGATTCTATTAAAAAATATGTTTAAATTTTTGACATCATTTTGACATCCTACTAGCCGAAAAAAGTGATAAAAAGCGAACAAATTAGCACTATAATTTTCCATACAAAAACCGCCACATGTATTGAAATGGCGGTTTTTTCTATGGTGTGCCAAAAGGGATTCGAACCCCCGACCTGCAGTTTAGGAAACTGTCGCTCTATCCTGCTGAGCTATTGGCACTTATTTCTTTTTTATTTTACTATACTTTATTTCAAAATGCAACCTTTCCTTTAAGAGTATTGTCTCTCTTTCCTTACGGAGATACGTAATATTAGAAAAAACAAGAAGAAAAATGTCGAAATGTAAAGAAAATGTAAAGAAAATGTAACATAATATAAGATGAGAAAAAAAGCCAAAACTCCGTAAATAAAATCAGGAAATACATTGAAATACTGGGAAAAACTTCTATTTACTAAGAAAACGAAATCCCTTATAATAAAGTTAATAATATTAGATAAAAATTACAATATGAAAGAAGAGGAAGAGAAATATGTTAAAGAAAATTATTAGTATTATTTTACTTCTTATTATCCTAACACTTTGGATGCCTCTGCAAGCATTGGTAGAACTCTTTACTAGTTATGCTGTAACCACAGAATGGGAGTTTCAATTTAATGGAAATGCTCAAACTTTAACTCTGCCATATAAGGGAATTTATCGAATAGAAGCACGAGGAGCTAAAGGTGGAACAGCAAGTAGTAGTGTAGTAGGAGGAGATGGAAGTTCTGTTGTTGGAACAATTACGCTAGCCAAAAACTCCAATTTAACCATCTATGTTGGTGGACAAAATGGATATAACGGTGGTGGCGCTGGTAATTCCATTCAAGGAAATGGTGGTGGCGCTACTGATATTCGATTAAATGGGAATGAACTTAATAATCGTATTTTAGTTGCTGCTGGTGGTGGTGGTAGCTACGCTAGAGCAAATTATCACTACCATAGTGGAAGTTCTAGCTCTTATGGAGGTTGCTATACAAGTGGATATCATGAGCATAATGGAGGTTGTTATGTTTATTGTGAATGTATCTCTGGTGATACTGGCTCTGATATAACCCCATGTGCTAATTGTGGACATGCCGGAGGACATAAAAGCCCTTGTAATGCTGCTACTCAAGTATGTAGAGGTGAAATTAATCGTTATCGTTTAACTTGTGGAAAAACTCCAGGAGTAACAATTGATTCTTATACTTATATTAATGGAAAAATAGAATCATCTTC